>NZ_CP141799.1:1657385-2272270 GCF_035621475.1 Pseudomonas paeninsulae | reverse complement strand
CGAATACATATGTGACGATAGAGTGCTCGGCGAGGGCTTCCAGGGTCAGCTTCGGCAGCTTGCTCAACGGATGCCCCTGAGGCACTACCACGCAGCGATTCCAGCGGTAGCACGGCATCATCACCAGATCATTGAACAGTTCCAGCCCCTCGGTGGCGATGGCGAAATCCACGGTGCCATCGGCGGCCATTTCGGCGATCTGCATCGGCGTGCCCTGGTGCATGTGCAGAGCGACATCCGGGTATTGCTTGATGAATGCGCTGATCACTGCAGGCAAGGCATAGCGCGCCTGGGTATGGGTCGTGGCGATGGACAAGGTGCCTTTCTTCTCGTTGGAGAATTCCTGGGCGATCTGCTTGATGCTTTCGACCTTGCGCAGGATTTCTCCGGCAGTGGTGATGATCCGCTCGCCCGCCGGGGTAACCCGGGTCAGGTGCTTGCCGCTGCGCGCGAAGACCTCCACGCCCAATTCGTCTTCGAGTAAACGGATCTGCTTACTGATGCCCGGCTGCGAGGTATAGAGGCTTTGCGCTGTGGCCGACACATTGAGGTCGTGATGCGCGACTTCCCAGATGTAGCGCAGTTGCTGAAGCTTCATAAAAATCCCTCAAAGCAGAATAAGCAGCCGTTCAGTGACCGGCGGCGTCATATAACCATATATATGGTTTAACTATTAAATCTAGATGATTTTATTTGGTTTTGCCGATTATTCTTTGAAATATAAAACGACCTCAAGCCTCCCCCCGGGCTCGGTGCTGCAGCATCGGCACCAGATACACAGGAACTTCAGACAATTGCACCAGCCGCGCAGCGGTTCGCCCCAAGGGGATATCCAGACCGGCACCATGACTGTGACTGCCTACGACCAGCAAATCCACCCCACGTTTCTGCGCCTCCTCGAGAATCACCTGAGGCGGATCGCCCTGCACCACCTGCACCGCACGGATCACTTCGAGCTCATGCTGGGACTCGCCGAGCTCGTCACGAAAGCCTTCCAATACCCTCTGTTCGATACTCGCCATGACCGTACTCAGGCCATTAGAGCGCAGCTCCTTGATCTGCTCTTCATCCAGGAAGGTTTGCAGCACCGATTCGGCAAACAACCCCATTGGCTCCACTGCATGCACGACATATAGGTTGGCATTGAACGCGCGAGTCAGCGCCAAGGCATGCTGCAAGACATAGGGGGCATAAAGACCAAGATCGGTAGCATAGAGAATCGAGCGAATCATGCGGCCTCCTAGACTGCCTACGTCTGGCAGGCCTCACTTGAGCTTAGCAGTGCCATCCGCATGTCAACAAAACTACAGTTATTCAGGACGAATGGTTATATGCACAAGGCCTGAGTGCCGCTGGGTGCGGCATCCGTATTCAGGCTGGTACAGTAGAACTACGCGAGAACCGACAGGCTGCTAGCGCTGCGGCTCGTTACTCACGCCATGCGGTACATGCCCGGTAGCAACGACTTCACGGGCTTTCTCGCAGTGCCCCGCCTGGTCGTCGAAGAATACGTCGGCACCGAAGGTCTCGAGGATCGCAGCCTTCTCCAGCCCGCCCAGAAAGAACGACTCATCCAGGCGAATATTCCACTCGCGCAACGTGCGAATGACTCGTTCGTGTGCCGGTGCCGAGCGAGCCGTGACCAAGGCCGTGCGGATCGGACAGGCCTCCTCGGGAAACTCCTGCTGCAGGAGGTGCAGCGCCGCCAGGAAGGGCTTGAAGGGTCCCCCACCGAGCAACTCGCGGGCCGACTCGCGCTCGTGGCTCTGGAAGGCTTCCAGGCCGCCCTGCTGATAGACCCGCTCGGACTCGTCGGAAAACAGCACGGCATCGCCGTCGAAAGCGATGCGCAGCTCATTGCTCGCGGCCCGCCGCGCCCCCCCAGAAAGAATGGTGGCCGCGCCAAAACCCGAGCGCAGCGCGCTACGCACATCCTCGGCGTGAGTCGAGAGAAACAGATGGCAGCCGAACGCCGCCAAATAGGGGTCAGGGCTACGACCACCGACAAAAGCCGCACGCGAGATGCCAAGGCCGTAGTGCTGGATCGAGTTAAACGCGCGCAACCCAGTATCGGCACTGTTGCGCGACACCAGAATCACTTCCACCCGCGCCTGACCCAACGTCGTGTTTAATCCCAGCAGCTTCTCGACCAAGGGAAACGCGTCGCCAGGCATGAGAATTTCGTCCTCATGCTCGATCTGGTAGCGACGATAGGCTTCGACCCCTTCGCCCTCATACACGCGATGACTCTCGCGCAGGTCGAACAGCGCCCGTGAGGAAATCGCCAGCACCAGCTTGTCACTCATCCCCTTGCTCATACTTACCTCGGTGTCTGTGAAAAACTCGGCCACCGTCGCGAGGCCACTATCCGTGGGGCTGGAGGCAGCGGCAACCGGCGGATGGAACACCTCATAGCGTGCGACCAGGCCAGCATTATCGGCCGCGTCGATCCAGGCCAGGCGCGTGATCGGCAGCAGCAATGTCGGCAGCTCTCGGTGCGCACAATGACAATTGCTACAGCCTGTGCCGGTGAAAATCAGCAGAGAAGTGCCGGGTAGATCCAGCAAGCGGCGATCCGCATCAAAGTCGGTCAGTTGCAATTCAGACACTATACTATTTAGAACGATGTCAAATTGATGGCATAGGGAGTCGGTTGCCATGCGACGGTTTCTGCGTCACCCCAGCGATATGCCCGTGGAGTTGGTGCTCCGCAAATCAACCTTTATACCCAAACAACGGCTGAACAATATCAGCCTCGGCGGAGTGGCGTGCAATTCCAGATGCGGTTTTCGCCCTGGTACTGCGATAGAGCTACGCATCCCACTGCTTGGCGAGCAAGCACGCTACCCCGGGGTGGTGGCCTGGTGCCGCAAACAGCCCGACGATTACCTGGTTGGCATAGCCTTTATCGACGAGGACACGTTATTTCGTGCACGCATGATCGAACAGATCTGTCAGATCGAACATTACCGCCAGCAACGCGAACAAGAGCTGGGCGAACACCTAGCCATTGAGAGTATCGCCGAGGAGTGGGTTGCACAGCACGCGGCTGAATTCGCCAGCGCCAACCTGTAATCCTGGTTTCGTTCCGCTTAACGACCTTAGACCCATTGTCTAGCCAACCTGTAACGCGCTAAGGTTCTGCATCCCCGCTGTGCTCATAAATGCTGCGCTCCGCCACACGGGGAGCGCTGGCGGCCGGCACCCGTGACCTGACGACCCTGACCTGATGAAAAGCACGATGGCTGATTTACCAATCAATGACCTTAACGTTGCCTCCAACGAAACCCTGATCACACCCGATCAGCTAAAGCGCGAAATTCCGCTGACCGATACCGCGCTGCACACTGTCGCCACTGGTCGCCAGGTGATTCGCGACATCCTCGATGGTAAAGACCATCGCTTGTTTGTCGTAGTTGGTCCCTGCTCGATTCACGACATCAAAGCGGCCCACGAATACGCCGAACGCCTCAAGGCGCTTGCGGCGGAAGTGTCGGACAGCCTGTACCTGGTGATGCGCGTGTACTTTGAAAAGCCGCGCACCACGGTGGGTTGGAAAGGCTTGATCAACGACCCCTATATGGACGACTCGTTCAAGATTCAGGACGGTTTGCACATCGGTCGCCAGTTGCTGCTCGACTTGGCTGAAATGGGCCTGCCTACTGCTACCGAGGCGCTCGACCCGATCTCCCCGCAGTATTTGCAGGATTTGATCAGCTGGTCGGCCATCGGCGCACGCACCACCGAGTCGCAAACCCACCGCGAAATGGCCTCTGGCTTGTCCTCAGCGGTTGGCTTCAAGAACGGCACCGACGGCGGCCTGACCGTAGCGATCAACGCGCTGCAATCGGTTTCCAGCCCGCATCGCTTCCTCGGCATCAACCAGGAAGGTGGAGTGTCCATCGTCACCACCAAGGGTAATGCCTACGGTCATGTGGTGTTGCGCGGCGGTAACGGCAAGCCGAACTACGACTCGGTCAGCGTGGCCGTTTGCGAGCAGGAACTGACCAAGGCCGGTATTCGCCCGAATGTCATGGTCGATTGCAGCCATGCCAACTCGAACAAGGATCCGGCGCTGCAACCGTTGGTGATGGACAACGTTGCCAACCAGATCCTCGAAGGCAATCAATCGATCATTGGTCTGATGGTCGAGAGTCATCTGGGCTGGGGTAGTCAATCGATACCGAAAGACCTCAACCAGCTGAAATACGGCGTGTCCGTCACCGATGCCTGCATCGACTGGGATAGCACCGAAAAAACGCTGCGCAGCATGCACGCCAAACTCAAGGATGTACTGCCCCAGCGTCATCGCGGCTAAACGCCGCAGTTACAAAAACGCCGGGCTAAGCCCGGCGTTTTTGTTAAGCGTCTTCGTCAGCCTTTGACACTATGCCGCTGGCGGCGCTCCATATAACGTTCGACGTAGGAACACGAAGGAATCACCGTGTAATCCATGCGCTCGGCGTACTGCAAGGCATGCTCGGTCAATGCGGCGGCAATGCCACGACCACGCAGCGAATTCGGAACGAAGGTGCGGTAAATATCCAAGGTCTGCTTGCCCAGATCCATATAGGCCAGGTACGCACGATTACCATCCACTGTGGTCTCGAACTGGTGACCCTTAAGGTCATGGTGAATGGACAACGCCTCGCTCATCCCAACTCCTCTGAAAATAACCTGCAAACCATACCCGCACCTTAGCGATATTTTCCGGGCGAAGCGACCTTGGCATTCCACCAGCATCGAACTTACATTCGCAATCGCCCGCATTCATCAGCGCTGCCGCCCCGAATTGTATATTCAGGCAAAGGCGCAGACGTACACAGGCATACCAACAACCTAGGCAATCTTCGCCTCGGCTTGCCTAGAACACACTCAAGTAAGCGATGCTGCACAGCACCGCAATCACCGGAATCAATACCGTCACGACGAAAATGTCCTTGTAAGCCTGCTTGTGGGTCAAGCCCATGATCATCAGCATGGCAATCACTGCTCCGCAGTGTGGCAACGAGTCAAACCCGCCGGAGGCAATGTTGGCTATACGGTGAAGGACTTCGGGCTCGACACCCATTTCCAGATATTTTGGCGCCAGGGTCTGCATGAATATCTGCAAGCCGCCCGAGGAGGAGCCGACGATCCCGGAAACCACGCTGACCGAGACAAAAATCGACAACAGCGGCGGCAAATCAACCGTCAGAATCCACTGGGAAAACTGGGCAAAGCCAGGCGTCTGGGTGACCACGCCACCAAAGCCAATCACCGCAGCGGTGTTCAGCAACGGCATGATCGCATCGTCAGCGCCCTGCCCGAGCAACGCTAGCGTATTGCGCCGCAAGCCAGCGAACAGCATGACCGCAACCCCAGTGGCGATCACCAGAGCCAGGCTCGGCCAAAGAATAGGCTGCTGTTGACTGAAGCCCACCAACGGGCCCAACAAGCCTTGCCCCGGGACGATCGCGTCACTCATCAGCAGCACGCGCGGCAGCATGATGATGCCCAACACCACCAGGATAGGCACCACAGCCAAGCTCCAATGCGGACCCGAACCCGGCGCGCCGGCCAATTGCTCCATGCGCAAATCCTGCGCATTGGCCTCAAAACCCTCGCCGCGCTCGCGCGCCAAGCGCCATTCACGCTGAACATAAGCCATGCCCATCGCAACCATCATCACGCTCACGGCCACACCAATCCAGGCCCCGGCAAACAGATCGGTGCCCAAGGCGCTGGCGGCGATGACATTATGAATCGAGGGCGTGCCCGGCATCGCAGTCATGGTGAAGGTACCGGCGCCCAAGGCGGTGGCAGCACAGAATAGGCGCTTGGGCAGGTTGGCCTCACGCATCAAGGTGATGCCCAGTGGGTACATGGTAAAAATAACCACGAACACCACCACCCCGCCATAGGTCAGCAATGCACAGACCAGCATGGTGACCCACAGGGTCCGGCTAATGCCGAGACTGCGCGTAATGGCCTGAGCGATACTGCTGGCCGCCTGGCTTGCGGCCATGACCTTGCCAAATATGGCGCCGCAAAGGAACAGCAGAAAGAACTTGCCGGCAAAGCTGAAGGCGCCCAAGGGGCCGAAAGGGAAATACTCGAGTAGTGCCTTTGGAGCCGGCAAGCCATTGCTCAGCGCCACTACCAGGGCGCAGAGCAAGGCCGCAATGAATATATTCACCCCGCGCAGTGCCATAAAAATCAATAAGGCCAAGCCAACCAACAACCCTGCATTCCCGAGCATATGTAATTCTCCGTGATTTTCGTACTTGTCAGACCACCTTCAAAAACCGCAACGCATGCCTGGGTCTGCCGAGATACCGCTCACTTAAGCCCAGCGAGCGGCATTGTGTAGCCCAATAAAACCCAGGGAATCCAGCGTCGACAGACCTCGCGCAGATTGTATCCAGAACCCTGCATGCGACAAACGAAGCAACAGAGTCCCTTAACCGGAGGCGCGACGCAGCATAAACAACGAGAACTGTATGTTTTTCATACAAAGCAGCACAACTTGCCGCTGCGTCCTTAGCCTGCATGAAAAAAACATGCCGCACTTGCACGGCCTACATTTACTTACTAAAAGTTATGGGTAGTATGTACGCCGGCTAATTTCCTATTATTTGGAAATTGCTTTTATGGAAAATTCCACCTCAAGGGGAACACGATGAACAACGTTCTGAAATTCTCTGCTCTGGCTTTGGCCGCAGTTCTGGCTACCGGTTGCAGCAGCATGTCCAAAGAAACTGAAGCACGTCTGACCGCTACCGAAGACGCTGCTGCTCGCGCTCAAGCCCGTGCCGATGAAGCCTATCGCAAGGCTGATGACGCTATGGCAGCTGCTCAGAAGGCTCAGCAAACTGCTGACGAAGCCAATGAGCGCGCTCTGCGTATGCTGGAAAAAGCCAGCCGCAAGTAATAGTCCTTCAAGGCTAATTAAAGCCGACCCCTCTAAGGGTCGGCTTTTTTATGCGTGCACCAAGCGCGGTAATCCCTCCAGAAGAAACTCACCTATCGGCTTTCGCAACACCACTACAACTTCCACCAGTGCCTTATCCCCACAGCGTCGCTAGCGTCGCGCAGTGCGCGTCTTTTCAGCACACGCCTGTTAGCGCTTGGAGTTGGTGTCCCGGTAATCCCCCAAGCAAGCCAGGGCTTGGCTAGACAATTGCAGCCGGGGTTTTATTACCGTGGGCGGCGGCAAAAACTGAGTGCAACACCTGACCTTTCCGGTACGGTGTTGCCCCTATGTCTTATTCCGAACTCAGCGTTGAAGAGCGCGCCACCATTCAAATCGGTCGTGCCCAAGGCTTCAGCCTGCGCAAGATTGCCTGCTTGATCACCCGATCCCCTTCGACCATCAGCCGTGAGCTGCGCCGCAATCGAGATGCCTGTGGCGGCTACTCGGCCCGCTTGGCCCAGCAGCAGATGCAGGACCGCCGTCAGGTTTGTCGACCGATGCGAAAACTGTTGCCGGGTAGCGAGCGCTTCGAGTTGGTGGCCCATATGCTGCGTGGGCGTTTGTCTCCAGAGCAGATTGCCGGCAAGCTGCGCAGCATGAACATTCCCAGCCTCAGAGATGCCTACGTCTGTCGCGAGACGATCTATAACGCGTTCTATGCCTTGCCGGTCGGCGAGCTGCGTAAGGAGCTGATCATCTGCCTGCGCCAAAGCAAGACGACGCGCAGACCGCGTTCTGGCGGCGTGGATCGGCGCGGACAGATCCCCGAGATGGTCAGCATTCATGTGCGCCCGCCGGAGATCGAAGACCGGCTGATGCCGGGGCATTGGGAAGGCGACCTGATCAAGGGTAAGGCCAACGCCTCGTCTGTAGGCACGTTGGTGGAGCGCACCAGTGGCTACCTGATGCTGGTGAAGATGAATGACGCGACGGCAACCTCGGCGATGGAGGGCTTCAGTGCAGCGCTCAATGGCATGCCGTTGGCGATGCGCAAGAGCATGACCTACGACCAGGGTCGAGAAATGGCGCGGCATGCTGAAATCACCCAGCAGACCGGGGTGGCAATTTACTTCTGCGACCCACACAGTCCCTGGCAGCGCGGCAGCAACGAGAACATCAACGGCCTGATCCGGCAGTACCTGCCCAAAGGAACGGACTTGTCGGTGCATAGCCAGGAAACGTTGGATGCCATTGCCTTGCAAATGAATATGCGTCCCCGTAAACGCTTCGACTTTAAATGCCCGATCGAAGTTATTGGGGAAGTAATGCAAAAGGCCATGACAATGCAGCATGATGCTCCAGCCTCAATTCAATAACCGTGTTGCACTCAGCTCCTGCAACCGCCGTGTTTCTGCCAATTGACCGGGAGTGCAAACGCTGCTGACGCCGATTGCTGTCGCGCAGCGTAAGCGATCCCGAACTGTCCGACTGCCTGCTGCAAACTCCGAAACGCCTGCTACTCGAGCAGGTCGAAGGAACACCGACGCGCTGACACCTGAGCCCCGCTGGCTCGGCGACATCAGCCAATACGCTGGATTGCCACAGGTTACGTAGGCAGCCGTGCATGCCGGTAATGGTTGGCCAGCCGCCACACAGGTCGAGGGTCTGCGCTGGAGGCTCTATGTGACCACTTCGGTTTCACTGCCCGACCAGGCTTCGGCGCCGATTGCCGGCGCCAAATCGCGACCCCGCCGCCACTATCAGCAATACGCTCAAGGCCCCCAGCATCGCTAGTCCAGAATCTTTTTGAGCGTCCCATTCGTCGCCCTGGGTGCCCAGGAACGCTGAACCCAACTCTGGGCTGACCAGCACGGCCGCGAGCATTTCCACCTGTTCGTAGAATGCGCTCAAGGCCATCACCACGGCGAGGCTGAGGATAGCCAGCCACAGGCCAGTGAGCCTCGCCGAACGATGCAGTAACTCGCGCAGGGGATAGACCAACAGTAAGCCAAAGGAGAAATGCACCAGCCGGTCGTAGTGGTTGCGGTCAAGCGCAAAAGTTTCCTGATACCAGAAGCCCAGCGGCGTTTCGGCATAGGTGTAATGGGAGCCGTACAGATGCATGCCGAGGAACAAGGCGAACAGCCAATACGCCGTCAGGGAAAATGCAAAGCGTCGATAGGTCGCCAGCAACAGGCCGGCGAAAAAGAACACCAGCAGGTTTTCCAACAACCAGTCCTCGCGGCTCAAGGGGTTGATCGCGGCCCACAGCCAGATCAGCAGGAGCATGACCACGATCAGCGCCAACTGGATTTTGCGGCTGGGGACTTCGATCATGCGCAGGTTCACTCCAGACGGTTGCCGCCAGGGCGGCTGGCATAGGGTCAAAACAGCCGACTGATCGACCTGCTTCGAACTGTAGCAGCCCGGCGCAACATGCTGCGTGCATCGAGCAGAGCGAGATGCCTTATTAACCCAGCATGCTCACATGCTTCGGGTGACTGGCGACGCGATCGAGCCAGGCGCGAATGGACGGATAGGGGCCAAGATCGAAACCGCCCTCATCGGCCACATGGGTGTAGGCGTAGAGCGCGATATCGGCAATCGAATACTGTTCGCCAACCAGGTAGGAGGTGCGCTGCAGCTGCCGCTCCATCACCTTGAGCGCCTTGTGGCCGCGCGCATGGCAGTCTTCATATTCCTTACGGCGCGCCTCAGGCAGGCCCTGGTAGAGCTGGATAAAGCGCGCCACGGCGATGTAGGGCTCGTGGCTGTATTGTTCGAAGAACTGCCACTGCAGCACCTGGGTGCGCAGGCGCGACTCGCTCGGCAGAAACTCCGTGCCGTCGGCGAGGAAGTTGAGAATCGCATTGGACTCCCACAGGCAGGTGCCGTCTTCCAGTTCCAGCACCGGGATCTTGCCGTTGGGATTCTTCGCCAGGAACGTCTCGCTCTGGGTTTCGCCCCTGAGGATGTCCACGGGCACCCACTGATGGGCAATACCCAGCAGGTTGAGCATCAACTTGACCTTGTAACAGTTGCCCGAACGGGTGTCGCCGTAGACCTTGTACATCGCCTTGCTCTCCCTCTACTCGTCTGTCATAGGCGGCGGGCTGCCGCTGCGCGGCGAGGCCGCCCTACTCGATCAAGCCGCCAGATTGGCCTGCGCTTCGCGGATCACCCCGGCCAGGCGCTTGAGGCCTTCGTCCAGGCGCGCCGGGGCAATATGGCTGAAGTTAAGCCGCATATGCCCCGGATGCTGATCCGGATCGATGAAAAACGGCTCGCCCGGCATGAAGGCAACGTTCTGCGCCAGCGCCGGCGTGAGCAAGGTACGCGTATCCAGCGGCTGTTTGAGGGTCAGCCAGAAGAACAAGCCGCCCTGAGGAATCTGCCAATCGGCCAGATCGCTGAAGTGCTCCTGCAACACCGCTTGCATGGCATCCCGGCGGATGCGGTAGAAGTCGCGCAACTCGGCCAGATGCTCGCGGTAGTGACGGGTGCCCAACCATTGCAGGGCCTGCCACTGGCCGACGCGGTTGGTGTGCAAATCCGCCGACTGCTTGAGACGCAGCAGGTAGGGGAACAGGTCCGGGGTCGCAATCAGGTAACCGACGCGCAGGCCTGGCAGCAGGGTCTTGGACACGGTGCCGGTATAGATCCAGCTGGCTTTTTGCAGGCGGCTGACGATCGGCGTGGCGCTGCCCTCGTCGAACACCAGCTCGCGGTAGGGTTCGTCTTCGATCAGGGTCACGCCGAACTCGTCGAGCAAGGCCGCCACCGCGTCGCGCTTGGCTTCGCTGTAGCGCACCGCCGAGGGGTTCTGGAAGGTCGGGATCAGGTAGGCAAAAGCCGGCTTGTGCTGTTCCAGGCGCTGACGCAGCGCGTCGATCTGCGGGCCATCGGCCTCCTGCGGCACGCCGATGCAGTCGGCGCCAAACAACTGGAAGGCCTGCAAGGCGGCCAGATAGGTCGGCGCTTCGAGCAAAACTTCGGTGCCCGGATCGATAAACAGTTTGCTGGCCAGGTCCAGGGTCTGCTGCGAACCACTGACGATCAGCACCTGGCTGGCATCGCAGGGTACGCCAAGGGCGCGGGCTTCATCGGCGATGGCCTCGCGCAATGCCGGTTCGCCTTCGCTCATGCCGTACTGGCCCATGCTCGCCGGCATATCCGCCCATTCGACCTTGGGCAGCATCGGCTCGGCCGGCAGGCCACCGGCAAAGGACATTACTTCCGGGCGCTGCGCCGCGGCGAGAATTTCACGGATCAAGGAGCTTTTCAGGCGGGCAACGCGTTCGGAGAAGGCCATGGAGACACCGGTAGCAAAGGCGAATAAAAATAGGTCAAACTGTTTGACCGAAATTACGACACCCCGACCCAATACGTCAACAGGCTTGACCTTAATGCCTGACCTCAAAAACGTCACCACCCAACAAGCCGCCATGGAAGCCTTCTTCTTCGGTTACCAGGCGTTCACCGCCAAGGCCGACGAAATGCTGGCGCGTCGCGGCCTGTCGCGCGTGCACCACCGCATTCTGTTTTTTATCGCCAAGTACCCGGGGCTGAGCATGAAGGAACTGCTGGCCTACCTGGGCGTGAGCAAACAGGCACTCAATACGCCGCTGCGCCAGTTACTGGAAATGGGCCTGGTGGAAAGCCTGACGGCCGCAGATGACAAGCGTAAGCGCCTACTCGGGTTTACCCCTGAAGGGGCCAAGCTGGAACTGGCTCTGCGCCGCGAACAGGCCAAGCTGTTGCAACGGGCCTTCGGCGAAGTTGGTGAGGACGCCATAAAGGGCTGGCTAGAGGTCAATCAGGCCCTGGGTAACAGCCATCAGGGCGGATTGACGAAAGGTTAAAACGCCTTGTGCGGTGCAACTGTACCGCCCACTTCAGCGCACACTTGCAAACTGTTCCACCCAATGCCTGCCCCGCTGTACCGCGACGCGCCGCACAACTGCCCTTAGGCTGAGCAGCACTGACCCCGAGTGCCCGGCCATGACCACTGAACTGCTGATCGCCTTTATCGCCTTTGCCTTCGTTACCTCGGTGACGCCAGGGCCGAACAACACCATGTTGCTCGCCTCCGGCGCCAACTTCGGCCTGCGCCGCAGCCTGCCGCATATGCTCGGCATCAGCCTGGGCCTGATGCTATTGGTCCTGGCGGTTGGTTTGGGCCTCGGCCAACTGTTCGAGCAGGTGCCATTGCTCTACAGCCTGCTGCGCTACGTCGGCGCCGCCTACCTGCTCTACCTGGCCTGGAAAATCGCCAACGCCGGCGCGCCAGACAGCACCGTCGGTGCGCACGGCAAACCGTTCAGCTTCCTTCAGGCCGCAGCCTTCCAGTGGGTCAACCCCAAGGCCTGGATCATGGCCATCGGCGCCATTACCACCTATACCCCTCAGGACGACTTCGTGGTCAATGTGCTGTGCATCGCCGCCCTGTTCGCCTTGGTCAACTGCCCGACCATGAGCGTCTGGACCATGGCCGGCAGCCTGCTGCGCAACTGGCTGGGTAATCCGCGGATATTGCGCGGTTTCAATATCACTATGGCGCTACTCTTGGTCGTCTCGCTGTACCCGATTCTTACGGACGTCAAAGGAGTCCTGTAGATGCCCGAAGCGGTTCAGACACGCCTGCGCCCACTGGCCGACACCTCAACCTCGGCGGTGGTCGCCGGCTTTATCGCCATGCTCACCGGCTACACCAGTTCACTGGTGCTGATATTCCAGGCTGGCCAGGCGGCGGGACTGAGCAGCGGACAAGTTTCTTCATGGATCTGGGCGTTGTCGATCGGCATGGCCATTGGCTGTATCGGCCTATCGCTGCGTTACCGCGCGCCGGTGATGATCGCCTGGTCGACCCCGGGCGCTGCGCTGTTGATCAGCAGCCTGCCGGGGGTGCCCTACAGCGAGGCGATTGGCGCCTATATCCTCGCCTCGGGATTGATCGTGTTGATCGGCCTGACCGGCAGCTTCGACCGCCTTATGCGCCGAATCCCAGGTTCCATCGCCGCCGCCCTGCTCGCTGGCGTGCTGTTCAAGATCGGCCTGGAGATCTGCGTGGCCGCCGAGCAGCAGCCAGTGCTGGTGGTGGCGATGCTGCTCGCCTACCTGCTGGGCAAACGTCTGCTGCCGCGCTATGCGGTGCTCGCCGCGCTGCTGGTCGGCACCCTGCTGGCCGGCATCTTCGGCCTGCTTAATTTCGAGCACTTCGAGCTACAACTGGCCACGCCCGAATGGACCACGCCGAGCTTCTCCCTGGCGGCGGCCATCAGCATCGGCATTCCGCTGTTCATCGTCGCCATGACCTCGCAGAACCTGCCCGGCATGGCCGTATTGCGTGCCAACGGTTACAACGTGCCGGCCTCGCCACTGCTCACCGTCACCGGCCTGACCTCAATCGTGCTGGCCCCCTTTGGCAGCCATGGCATTCATATGGCGGCGATCAGCGCCGCGATCTGCGCCGGCCCGGAAGCCCATGAAGACCCGAGCAAACGCTATACGGCCGCAGTCTGGTGCGGGGTGTTCTACGGCATTGCCGGGATCTTCGGCGCCACCCTGGCCGCCCTGTTCACCGCCCTGCCCAAGGCGTTGATCCTGTCGATCGCGGCGCTGGCGCTGTTCGCCTCGATCATCGGCGGCCTGACCCAGGCCATGAGCGAACCCAAGGAGCGCGAGGCGGCGCTGATCACCTTCCTGGTCACCGCCTCGGGCATGACCCTGTTCGCGGTTGGCTCGGCCTTCTGGGGCATAGTCGCCGGCTTGCTGACCCTGGCAATTTTGAACTGGGGTAAGGATTGATGGGATCCACGGACAAGCGCTGTTGGGCTTAGCAGGCTTAGCGCCAACTTACGGGCATTGAAGACTGCGTAACGGGATCGGATGAGGTCCGGGAAAAATGCCACCCACTCAGGACGTAGGACGGGTGCATCTCGCCAAGCCTTGGATTTGCCTCGTCCTGGCGGGTTCACCCGCCCTACTACCTACTAGCTGGGCTTCGCTGCGCTCCGCGCCAACCCTCCTGTTCTTACTGCTAGCGAAGCGCGCTCAGATCGCGGTCACCCCACCATCCACCGCCAGGGCATGGCCGGTGGTGAAGGCGGCGCCGTCGCAGCACAGGTAGAGCACCGCGGTGGCGATTTCCTCGACCTTGCCGATGCGCCCGACCGGGTGCATGGCGGCGGCGTACTCGGCCTTCCTCGGGTCGGACTCGTAGGCGCGGCGGAACATGTCGGTGTCGATCACCGCCGGGCACACCGCGTTGACGCGGATTTTCTTCTTCGCGTATTCCACCGCTGCCGACTTGGTCAGGCCGATGACCGCGTGCTTGGAGGCGCTGTAGATGCTCATCTTCGGCGCGGCGCCGAGGCCGGCGACCGAGGCGGTGTTGACGATGGCGCCGCCACCCTGGGCCAGCAGCAGCGGGATCTGGTGCTTCATGCACAGCCACACACCCTTGACGTTGACACCCATAATGGCGTCGAACTCGGCTTCGTTGCCGTCTGCCAGCTTGCCCTGCTCGATCTCGATACCGGCGTTGTTGAAGGCGTAGTCCAGGCGGCCGTAGGCGGCTACCGTGGCGTCCATCAACGCCTTGACCTCGGCATCGCGGGTCACGTCGCAGCGCACGAAGGTGGCTTGGCCACCGGCTGCACGGATCAGCTCGACAGTACCTTCGCCGCCGGCCACGTCGACATCGGAAACCACCACCTTGAGGCCTTCGTTGGCGAAAGCCAGGGCCGTCGCCCGACCAATACCGGCAGCGCCGCCGGTGACCAGGGCAACCTGGCCGGAAAAGCTCAAACTCATCTGTGTGTCCTCACGAGAATTGAAAGTCTGCGCAGAGTCTAGTCAGAGCAGCGCCCGGCGCGGCAGCACTATTTGAACAACAGTTTTGCCTTCATGCAAAATAATGATTAAGCACCCCAGACTCTCATCACTCTAATGGATTAACCCGTATTCGGCTGGCTGGCTTACCTTGCCCAGCACCCGGCGAAGGGCTATCACCGTGGTTTCCGCTCAGTGAGAACCGACCATGACTGCCCTGCTCAACCGCCAATTCCTCCTCGCCCAACGTCCGGTCGGCTTGCCCAGCCGCGACACCTTCAGTTATGAGGAAAAGCCGGTCGGCGAACCCGGCCCCGGACAGATCCTGGTGAAGAACGCTTACCTGTCCCTCGACCCGGCCATGCGCGGCTGGATGAACGACGCCAAGTCCTACATCCCGCCGGTCGGTCTCGGCGAGGTGATGCGCGCCCTCGGCGTCGGTGAAGTAATCGCCTCGCAGCACCCGGACTTCGCTGTCGGCGAGCACGTCAACGGCGCCCTCGGCGTGCAGGACTATTTCCTCGGTGAGCCAAAAGGCTTCTACAAGGTCGACCCCAAACGCGCCCCCTTGCCGCTGTACCTATCGGCACTGGGCATGACCGGGATGACCGCCTACTTCGCCCTGCTCGACGTAGGTGCGCCCAAGTCCGGTGAAACCGTGGTGATCTCCGGGGCCGCCGGTGCGGTCGGCAGCGTCGCCGGGCAGATCGCCAAGCTCAAGGGCTGCCGCGTGGTCGGCATCGCCGGCGGCGCCGACAAGTGCAAATTCCTGGTCGATGAGCTGGGCTTCGACGGCGCCATCGATTACAAGAACGAAGACCTGCATGCCGGCCTC
The DNA here is from genome assembly GCF_035621475.1 of Pseudomonas paeninsulae. Lineage (NCBI taxonomy): Bacteria > Pseudomonadati > Pseudomonadota > Gammaproteobacteria > Pseudomonadales > Pseudomonadaceae > Pseudomonas > Pseudomonas paeninsulae. Next base: position 2,256,707 of record NZ_CP141799.1, on the reverse strand, counting down.
AAGCGCGAGTGCCCGAAAGGCGTGGACGTGTATTTCGACAACGTCGGCGGCGACATCCTCGATACCGTGCTGACGCGCCTCAGGTTCAAGGCGCGGGTGGTGATCTGCGGCGCCATCAGCCAGTACAACAACAAGGAGGCGATCAAGGGCCCGGCCAACTACCTGCAGTTGCTGGTCAACAGCGCACGCATGGAAGGCATGGTGGTGATGACCTACGCCCCGCGCTTCGCCGAGGCAGCCCAGGAAATGGGCGGCTGGCTGGCCAGTGGTCAGCTGAAGTCCAAAGAAGACATCGTGGTCGGCCTGAAAACCTTCCCGGAAACCTTGCTCAAGCTGTTCAGCGGCGAGAACTTCGGCAAGCTGGTGCTCAAGGTCGAGTAACAAGTCACTTGTAGGAGCGGGCGAGGCCCGCGATGTTTTGCAGGCCATACCTTATCGCGGGCATGGCCCGCTCCTACGGGTATCAGCTTTAGCCGCCAGCAGCGCAGCATGGACTCACGCCGTAGGGCGTACTCGCGAAGCAGTACGCCACTGCTGCCGGCAATGGTGGACTGTTCGCTGCGCTCCTGAGCGGCCGGCGCTCCGGTCCATCCTACGTCGCGACCATTTCCTCTTCCTGTACCAGCGGCTGCCAACGGCGCAGCAGCATGTACAGGGTTGGAATCACAAATAGGGTGAAGAAGGTGCCCACCAGCAGACCGCCGACTATCACCAGGCCGATCTGCTGACGGCTTTCGGCGCCAGCACCCGTGGCGATTGCCAGTGGCAACGAACCCAGGACCATGGCCCCGGTGGTCATCAGAATCGGCCGCAGGCGCTGGACCGAGGCATCGATAACCGCACTGCGCAGTTCCTGCCCCTGACGCAGCAGCACGTTGGCGAATTCGACGATGAGAATCCCGTGTTTGGTAATCAAGCCAATCAGCGTCACCAGACCAATCTGCGAGTAGATATTCAAGGTGCCGCCGAACAGGGTCAGCGCCAGCAAGGCGCCGGCCATCGACAGCGGTACGCTGAACAGGATGATCAGCGGATCAGTGAAACTCTCGAATTGCGCCGCCAGCACCAGGAAGATAAAGGCCAGGGCCAGGGCGAAGATCAGCGCGATACCCGAGCCGGATTCCTTGAAGTCACGCGACGTACCGGTGTAGTCGTATTGGGTGTCAGGTGGGAATACACCGCGGGCAGTGTTTTCCAGATAAGCCAAAGCCTCGCCCAGGGTATAGCCGGAACCGACGTTGGCACTCACCGTGACCGCACGCAGTTGGTTGAAGTGATTGAGCTCGCGCGGCGCCACCGTCTCGCGCACCTCGATCAGGTTGGACAGTTGCACCATGCTCTCGTCGCGCCCACGCACGTAAACACGGTCGAGATCCTGCGGGTTGCTGCGATCAACGTCCTGCAATTGCACCATCACGTCGTACTGCTCGCCGTTCTGCTTGAAGCGCGTCACCTGGCGGCTGCCGAACAGGCTTTCCAGGCTACGGCCGATGGTCGCCACATCGGTGCCAACCGCCACCGCCTGCTCGCGATTGACCGCCACCTTGAGCTGCGGCGCGTTCAACTTCAAATCGCTGTCCAGGCTTTCCAGGCCGGGGTAATCACGCAGGCTATGCAACAGCTCATCGACATAGGCTTGCAGCTCGGCGTACTCCAGCGAGGAGCGGATCACGAAGTTGACCGGCTGATTGCGCGCGCTCTGTCCGAGCGGCGGCCGATTGACCGGAAAGGCCCGAAACCCGGCGATGTCCTGGAACTTGGTCAGTAATTCATTGCGGATCTCGAACTGGCTGCGCGAGCGTTCACCCCAGTCCTCCAGTTTCATAAAGGAAATACCCTGGGCCACGGTGGGGAAACCGGCGATCACCATGTAGCGATTGGTTTCTGGGACGCTCGCGTAAGCCGCCTCAATCTCCCGCGCATAACGCCCGGTGTAGTCGATGGTGGCGCCGTCCGGGCCGTTGAACACGCCGATGATGGTGCTGGTGTCTTCGGTCGGCGCCAGCTCGGCCTTCAACCCGGAGAACAGCAGCAGGCAGGCCAGTAGGGCCAGCACCAGCACCCCAACCACCAGCCACCAGGCCGCCAGGGCGCGGGCCAGCAGGCGCTTATAGCCATGAGTCAAGCTATTGAGAAAGTCCTCGATCAGGTTGTACAGGCGGTTGTGCCGTTCGCCCGCCTGATGTGGTTTGAGCAGCAGCGCGCACATCATCGGGGTCAGGGTCAGGGCGACGAAACCCGAGACCAGCACCGCGCCAGCCAGGGTCCAGGCGAACTCGGTGAACAGTTTGCCGGTGGTGCCCTGCATAAAGCCGATGGGGGCGAACACCGCAGCCAGGGTCAGGGTCATGGCGATCACCGCGAAGGCGATCTCGCGGCTGCCCTTGAGCGCCGCCTGCATCGGTTGCATGCCTTGTTCGATATGCCGGTGGATGTTCTCCAGCATGACGATGGCGTCGTCCACCACCAGGCCGATGGCCAAGACCATGGCCAGCAGTGTCAGGGTATTGATGGTGAAACCCATCAGGCTCATCAGGGCGAAGGCGCCGATCAGCGACACCGGAATGGTCACCAGCGGAATGATGGTGGCGCGTAGCGAGCGCAGGAAAATGAAGATGATCAGGATGACCAGCGCCACCGCTTCCCAGATGGTGATAAAGACGTTGTCGATCGACTCGCGGATAAACAGCGAATTGTCGTGGGCGATGGCCATTTCCATGCCTTCAGGCAGCAACGCCCGCACTTCCGGCAGGGCGGCGTTCAAGCCATCGGAGATGTCCAGGGGATTGGCCGTGGCCTGTTTGATCACGCCCATAGACACTGCCGGGCGGCCTTTGTAGCGCACGATGCTGCGCTCGTTCTGCGCGCCTATCTCGGCATGCCCGACATCGGCCAGGCGCAGCAGATAGCCCTGTGAATCATCGAGAATCAGTTGGTTGAATTGCTCGGGCGTATTCAGATCAGTTTCCGAAAGCACGGTGAACTCGCGCTCGCGTGACTCGATACGTCCGGCGGGGATCTCCACGTTTTGCCGGCGCAGGGCGTCTTCCACGTCCTGCACGGTGAGGTTGTGCGCCGCGAGCTTCTCCGGATCGAGCCAGATGCGCATGGCCAGGGTGCGGCCGCCGCGGACCTGCACCTCGGAGACACCGGCAATGGTCTGCAGACGATCCTTGATCACCCGTTCCAGCACGTCGGTGATCTCCAGGGCGCTGTAGCGTTCGCTGTAGAAGGCAAGCCACACCACCGGCTGGGCATCGGCCTCGACCTTCTGCACGATGGGTTCGGCGATTTCATCCGGCAGCAGGCCGCGCACCCGCCCGAGGCGGTCGCGCACATCGTTGGCGGCTTCATCGGAATTGCTGCCGAGGCGGAACTGCGCGGTGATCTGGGTATTTTCCGAGCGGCTGATAGAACTGACGAAATCCAACCCCTCGATCCCCGAGAGCACATCCTCGATCGGCTGAGCGACCTGGGACTCCATGATTTCCGGGCTGGCGCCGGGATAAGTGACGTTGACCGTAACGATGGGCACGTCGACGTTAGGATATTCGCGCACGCTCAGGCGGTCATAGGCCATCAGGCCGAGCAGGACCAGGATCAGCGACAGTACGCTGGCGAACACCGGCCGGCGGATGCAGATGTCCGACAGCGTCATGGCGTGCGCTCCACCACCTTGGTGCGCACCGTCATGCCCTCGTGCACTTTCTGCCAACCGGCGCTGATCAGCACCTCTCCGCCGCCCAGGCCCTCGCGCACCTCAACCTTGCCGCCCAGGCGCTTACCCAGCGTGACCTCACGCTGCTCGACCTTGCCGTCCACCACCAGATTGACCAGCAGCTGCTCGCCGACCGGCATCACCGCCTCCTCGGGGATTACCAAGGCCGCGGCACGCTCGGCAACAATCACCGCCACCCTGACGAACTGCCCGGGGCTCAGACGCCGATCGGTGTTAGCGATATGGGCACGAACCGCCTGACTGCGCCCGGCTTCATCCAGGCGTGGATTGATCGCGTAGATCTCGCCACTGAAACGCTCCCCCGGATAGGCGTCCAGGCTGATCTCGATCAGTTGGCCCAGACGAATCTGGCTGACGGCTTTTTGCGGAATGCGAAAATCGACCTTGAGCGGATCAAGCACCTCCAGGTTGACGACATCCTGGCCGGCACTCAGGTAGTCGCCCGGGCTGACATGGCGCAAGCCCAAGACCCCGTCGTAGGGTGCATGAATCCGGGTTTTGTCCAGGCGCGCCTGGGCCAACGCCAAGCTGGCGCGGGCAACTTGCTGCTGAGCATTGGCTTCATCCAGCGCCTGGGCATTGCTGGCGCCGCGCGTGAACAACAGTTGCGCACGCTGATGGTTTTTTTCCGCCAGATAGAGATTGGCCTGCGCCTGGGCCAGCTCGGCACGAGTAATCGCATCGTCCAGGCTGACCAGCAAGGTTCCGGCCGTGACAGCCTGGCCTTCGCGAAAATGCAGGGAGGCCAGACGCCCTTCGATTTCCGGGCGGATCATCACCGACTCATCGGAACGCAGCGAGCCGAAGGTAATCAGCTCGTCGCGCACCAGGGCTTTTTCCACTTGCACGACTTCGACCAAGGGGCCTTCAGCCGCATGCGCCAATGGCCAAACGGCCGCAAGCAGCAACAGCGACAGCACAAATAGAACGCGCGGACGGGCAGCCATATACAACCCCAGTTATTCCATAGAGGCTGAGTCTAACGGCCTCGCCGTGCGCTTCAGCCGTTCGAGATGTTTCCCGATATTATTTGCAAAAAAACCTCGTCACTGACGCATGCCACGTCCGCTGATCAGCAAGCGAATGCACACGCCATACAGCACGGCAGTGGCGATCAGCATGAAGCCGATGGCGACACCGATGCGAATGTCCGACACACCGAGGATGCCGTAGCGAAACGCATTGACCATATGCAGCACCGGGTTGACCAGCGACACCGTCTGCCAGAACGGCGGCAGCAGGCTGATCGAATAGAACACCCCGCCCAGGTAGGTCAGCGGAGTGAGGACAAAGGTCGGGATGATCGAAATATCGTCGAAGTTGCGCGCAAATACCGCATTGATGAAGCCGCCCATGGCGAAAATGGTCGCGGTCAGCAACACCACCAACACGGTCACGCCGAGGTGATGCACCTGCAAATCGGTGAAGAACAGCGACAGCAGGGTGACGATCAAGCCTACCGCCAGCCCGCGCAACACCCCGCCGGCCACATAGCCGATGAGGATGATGTGCGGCGACACCGGCGACACCATCAGCTCCTCGATCGAGCGCTGGAATTTGCTGCCGAAAAAGCTCGACACCACGTTGCCGTAGGAATTGGTGATCACCGACATCATGATCAGCCCCGGCACGATGTACTCCATATAGGTGAAGCCACCCATGTCGCCGATCTGCCGACCGATCAGGTTGCCGAAGATCACGAAGTACAGAACCATGGTGATCGCCGGCGGCAGCAGGGTCTGCGGCCAGATGCGGGTGAAGCGGCGGATCTCGCGGTAGACGATGGTCCGCAATGCCACCATGTTGGCGGCGAACTCGGTATTCACATAGGCCGTGCTCATACTGCCACCTTCACCAGGTTCTTCTCGACCAGGGAGACGAACAATTCCTCCAGGCGATTGGTTTTATTGCGCAAGCTGAGCACCTCGATGTTCTGCAAGGCCAACTGGCGAAACAGTTCGGTAATGCCCTGACTCTTGTCGATTTGCACTTCCAGGGTGTGATGGTCGAGCATTTGCGCCGGGTAACCGATCAAATGCGGCGGCACCAGTAACGACTCTTTCAGGTCGAGCAAGAAGGTCTCCACATGCAGCTTTTTCAGCAATTCGCGCATGCTGGTGTTCTCGACGATGCGCCCGTGATCGATGATGCCGATGTTGCGGCACAACTGCTCGGCCTCCTCCAGATAATGGGTGGTGAGGATGATGGTGATGCCTTGCTGGTTCAGCTCGGTGAGAAAACTCCACATCGAGCGACGCAATTCGATGTCGACGCCTGCGGTCGGCTCATCGAGGATCAGCAAGCGTGGCTGATGAACCAGGGCGCGAGCGATCATCAAACGCCGCTTCATGCCACCGGACAGTTCGCGCGAGGGCACATCGCGCTTGTCCCACAGTCCCAACTGGTTGAGGTACTGCTCGGCACGCTCCTTGGCGATGCGCGCGGGAATGCCGTAGTAACCCGCCTGGGTCACGACAATGTCGAAGACCTTCTCGAACTGGTTGAAATTGAACTCCTGCGGTACCACGCCGAGACAGCGCTTGAGCGCCGACGGTTGCTTGTCCAGATCATGGCCAAACACATTGACCGTGCCGCTGGACTTGGTCACCAGGGTCGAGAGAATGCCGATGGTGGTGGATTTGCCGGCGCCATTGGGGCCGAGCAACGCGAAGAAATCGCCTTCGGCTACATCCAGATCGATGCCATGCAGAGCCTGGAAGCCATTGCCGTAGGTTTTGGTCAACTGCCGGATGGACAGAGCAGTACTCATAAAAAATGCACGCACCTGTAAAAAAGAAGAAATCTAAAGATGGGGGCGGCGCCGCTCACTACAAGGGCAACGCGCAGCAAGTCTAGCGCCATGGCGCCACCAATCGCAGTGTTATCGAGAGAAATTCTGGGGTGCCGGCAAAACTGCCACGCACAAAAGCCCATCGGCAGGTCATGCCCCCAACAAACTCGATTCACCACAGCTCACGAGTACAGCGCGGTTTGAAAGTCAGTTTGGCGCAGACAAGTGCGCGGCCCGGGGTTATCGTCCGGGCATGAATAACGCCCCGCAAGCAACGCTGTTGTTGCCCTACAACGCACCCTGGGATTGGCAGCAGTTCCACGACCACTTCGCCCTGCGCGCCCTGGCGGGCGTCGAACAGCTGAGCCGCGAACGCTATTGCCGCAGCTTCCGGCTGGCAAACGTCAGCGGTTGGTTCAGCGTAAGCCCGCAGCCCGGGCATAACGCCCTGGCCTTGAGCTACAGCGCCTCGGCCATCCCTTGCCTGGCCGAATTGCAGCAGCGGGTGCGGCGCATGTTCGACCTGGATGCCGAACCGCAGCGCATCGGCAGACATTTCGCCAATGACCCCTACCTGGCCACGCTGGTCGCGCGCAATCCGGGGCTGCGCCTGCCGACGGCCTTCGACCCGTTCGAGCAGGCGGTGCGGGCCATCGTCGGTCAGCAGGTCACCGTAAAAGCCGCGGTGACCATCAGCGGGCGCCTGGTCACCCGCCTGGGCGAGTCGTTACCGGTGACCGACGGCGACGGCATCGACCGCCTGTTCCCCAGCGCCGAGGCAATCGCCGGCGCTAACCTGGATGGCATCGGCATGCCGGGTAAACGCGTGCAGACGTTGCAGCACTTCGCCGGGCTAGTCGCCAGCGGCGCGTTGCACCTGGATCTGCGGCATGGCAGCGAAGCCCTGATCGAACGGCTCTGCGCCCTGCCCGGCATCGGCCCCTGGACCGCCGAGTACATTGCCCTGCGCGCCTTCGGCGTAGCCGATGCCTTTCCCGCCAGCGACCTGGGCCTGCTCAAGGCGCCACTGTGGGGCGCAGACGGCATCGACGCCAGGCAACTCAAGGCCCGCGCCGAAGCCTGGCGGCCGTGGCGCGCCTACGCCGCCGCCCACCTGTGGCACAACTATTCGCAGAGGGAATAGCCATGTTCTACCGCTATCACCACAGCCCCATCGGCCGCCTGCTACTAGCCGGCGATGAAACGGGCCTGCAGCAATTGTTGATGGAAATAGACGACAAACCCTGGCGGATCGCCGAGCACTGGCAGACCGCGGCTGACGAACTGGATGAGGTGTGCCGGCAACTCGACGATTATTTTGCCGGCCGCCGGCAACGCTTCGAGCTGCGCCTAGCGCCGCACGGCACGGCCTTTCAGCAAGCGGTGTGGCAGGCGCTACAGCGTATTCCCTTCGGCCAGACCAGCAGTTACAGCGCCCTGGCCGAAGGGATCGCCAGGCCCAAGGCGGTGCGGGCGGTCGGCGCGGCCAATGGCGCCAACCCTATCGCGGTGATCATCCCCTGCCACCGGGTGATCGGCCGCGACGGCAGCCTGACCGGCTATGCCGGTGGCCTGGCGCGCAAGGCGCTGTTGTTGCAGCTGGAAGGCATGCAGGTACCGGAGCAGGCAACACTGGCGCTTTGAGGCAGGCAGTTAGGGCGCTGGAATGCGTGCCAACACCTGGGCAGGAACGCCAAGCGGCACGACCAGGATCAGGCCTTCGCCGGAGGCGGGATTAATGCCGGTCAAGGCGCTGATATTGACTTGATGAGACACCAGCACGCTGGGCACCTCACGCTTGGGAATCGCTGGCGTAGCTGGAGCCGGGCAGACTCAGCCAGGCCAACCACCCCAGACGACCAAGCGAGCCATGCGTTTAGAAACGCACGTTGCCACGCGGCCCCAGCAGCGCCCAGATGATCAGACCGATCACCGGCAGAAATAGGATCAACAACACCCAGAGGACTTTCTTACCGACCTCGGTGTTGCTTTTGACGATATTGATAATGGCCCAGATACTCAGAGCCAGAATAATCAGGCCGACAAGGCCATTCATTGTAGAACCCATGAGGACACTCCTGTGCGAAGGGTTGCCCATCTAGGATAGCCATCGATACCCGGAGTTCCACTAGCGCTATGTTGCCCAGGCTCTGCGACGAGGAACCGCAGCCATCGAGCACGCGGCATATCAGTCATCCAGCCGCGGAAAACGGCTGGCAATATCATCGCCGGTGAACTCGCCGACCCAGCCGTCAGTGTTACTGAACAGGCGGATCATCACGAAGTGCGGATGCTCGCCCATGTCGAACCAGTGCCGCGTGCCGGCCGGCACCGAGATCAGGTCACCCTTCTCGCACAACACGGCGTAGACGTAATCGTCGATATGCAGGTTGAACAGGCCGCTGCCCACCACGAAGAAACGCACTTCGTCCTCGGCATGCCGATGCTCGTCGATAAATTTGGCGCGCAGCTCGGCTTTGTCCGGGTGATCATCACTCAAGCTGAGCACATCAACCGCGACATAGCCGCGCTCGCTCATCAGTTGCTCGATCTGCGGGCGGTAGGCGGCGATCACCTGATCCTGGCTGCAGCCGGGAACCAGCGGCGCGGAAGCTTGCCAGCGCTCGAAATGCACACCGACGGCGGCCAGGGTGCTGGCGATATCTTCCAGATGGGTCAGTACCTTGTTCGGCAGATCGGCAGAAGATTCGTGATAGACGCTCAGGCTGCTCATGGTCAGAACTCTCGTTGGTTATCCGTAGGCTGAGTAAAGGCACGCTGCGAGCCAAGACCCAATGAGGTCATGCACGCCCGGCTCATGGCCGCGGCTCGTGCATGCGCGTGGCAGTGATGGCCGCGACCAGGGCTACCAGGCTGGCGATGGCGAACGTCCAAGCCGGGCCGAGGCTGTTCCAGCTATAACCGGAATAGAGCGCGCCCAGGGCACCACCGACCCCGGTCAGTGCGGCATACAATGCCTGCCCCTGGCCCTGCTGACGGTCGGCGAAACTGCGCTGCACGAAGTGGATGGCCGCCGCATGAAAACTGCCAAAAGTCGCGGCATGCATCAACTGAGCGAACAACAATACCAGCAGGTTATCGGCCAGGTTGCCCAGCAGCAACCAGCGCACGGCGGTGATCAGAAAGCTGGCCAACAGCACGCTGCGCAGCGAATAACGCGCCAGCAGCTTGGCCATGACCATGAACAGCACGATCTCTGCCAACACCCCGAGGGCCCAGAGCTGGCCGATCAGGCCGCGCGAATAGCCAAGCGACTCCAGGTGCAAGCTCAGAAAGGTGTAGTACGGGCCGTTGCTCAGCTGCATCAGCCCCGCACTGAGGTAAAACGCGAGAATACCGGGGCGGCGCAACTGCTGGATAAAGCCGCCCTCGCCCACCACATTGGGGCGCATGCGCGGCTCTGCGTTGGGCACCCACCAACTGCTCAGTACGATGCCGGCCATGATCAGGATCAGCGCCCAGGGATAGGCATCCAGGCTGAGCAGCTCGAACAACTTGCCCAGGCCGACCACCGCGACGATAAAGCCGATGCTGCCCCACAAGCGAATCTTGCTGTAGCGCGCCGCCTGCTCCTTTAGATGGGCGAAGGTGATGACTTCGAATTGCGGCAGAACGGCATGCCAGAAGAACGCGTGCAGCGCCATGATCAGGGCCAGCCAGGCATAAGTCTGGCTGATGAAGATGCCGGCAAAGCACAGCAGCGTGCAGATCGCGCCAAAGCGCACGATAGCCAGGCGCTGGCCGCTGTAATCGCCCAGCCAGCCCCAGATATTGGGCGCGATGCAACGCATCAGCATCGGAATGGCGATCAGCTCGCCGATGCGGGCGGAGGAAAAGCCCAGGTGATCGAAGTACAACGCCAGAAACGGCGCCGTGGCGCCGAGCAACGCGAAATAGAAGAAATAGAAACCGGACAGCCGCCAATAGGGCAATGCACTAGTCATGGTTTAACCAACACAGGTTGGGTTGGGTTGAGGAGCCCAACGGCGCAACCCAACACTGCGAGCCGCGCTCAGCCTGCGCGGCCCGGCCCAACCTACCCTTGCTCAAAGCTGCGGCAACACCGGTGTGGTCACCCGTACATCGGCGTTCTGCGCACGGTGGCGCAGCAGGTGATCCATCAGCACGAGGGCCATCATCGCCTCGGCGATCGGCGTGGCGCGGATGCCGACGCAGGGGTCGTGGCGGCCCTTGGTGATCACCTCCACCGCATTGCCATCGACGTCGATCGAGCGGCCCGGCGTGGTGATGCTGGAGGTCGGCTTGAGCGCCAGGTGGGCGACGATTGGCTGACCGCTGGAAATGCCGCCGAGAATGCCGCCGGCGTTATTCGACAAAAAGCCCGCAGGCGTCAGCTCGTCGCGATGCTCGGTGCCGCGCTGGGCGACACTGGCGAAACCGGCACCGATCTCCACGCCCTTGACCGCATTGATGCTCATCAGCGCATGGGCCAGCTCGGCGTCCAGACGGTCGAAGATCGGCTCGCCCAGCCCCGGCATCACCCCTTCGGCAACCACGGTGATCTTCGCTCCGACCGAATCCTGGTCGCGACGCAGTTGGTCCATATAGGCTTCCAGTTCCGCCACCTTATCCGGGTCAGGGCAGAAGAAGGCGTTCTGCTCGACGCTGTCCCAGCTCTTGAACGGAATCTCAATTGGACCGAGCTGGCTCATATAGCCGCGAATCACGATGCCCTGGGTTGCCAGGTATTTCTTGGCAATGGCGCCGGCAGCCACGCGCATGGCGGTCTCGCGGGCCGAGCTACGGCCACCGCCACGGTAGTCGCGGATGCCGTACTTGTGCTGATAGGTGTAATCGGCGTGGGCTGGGCGGAAGACATCTTTGATCGCCGAGTAATCCTTGGACTTCTGATCGGTATTACGAATCAGCAGGCCGATGGCGCAACCGGTGGTCTTGCCCTCGAATACCCCGGCGAGGATTTCCACCACATCGTCTTCCTGACGCTGGGTGGTGTGGCGGCTGGTGCCCGGCTTGCGCCGGTCGAGGTCGCGCTGCATGTCGTCCAGCGATAATTCCAGGCCCGGTGGACAACCATCGACGATGGCGACCAGCGCCGGGCCATGGCTCTCGCCTGCGCTGGTGACGGTGAACAACTTGCCGTAGGTATTGCCGGACATTTGCAGGATACTCCGCGGGAATCAGCACCGGGCCCGGCGCAACGCTTGCCCGCGCGCGCCAAACCCCTACTCGATAAAGGCCGCGAGTATACCCGCGGCGCCAGCCCAGTTCACCCTAGTAGCCTGTCGGACTTGCCCCTTCGTGGTGAGGCAAAGTCCGGCCTGGGGCAGTCTGATTGCCCGTTTGAAGCGAATAGCAGGCCATTTAACGAGAAAATGCAGAAAAAATGCGGCCTTCACGCTAAAGACAGTGACACCTGCGCAGCAGGACTGAGAGGCCGCTAGAACCTTATGTCGGTGCTGACGTCCAAACCACTTCCGTTGCCATAGTACCTACCCATGCTGCGAGTTCTCCTCTTGAGCCTTACCTTGCTTGCCGGCCTGACCCAGGCCGCGCCCCATCCCATCGAGCAACGACCGATTCGCCTGGCAACCGATCAGGGCACCCTGCATGGCACTTTATTACGACCGTTAAGCGGCAAGCCGGTCCCAGTCGCGCTGCTGGTCGCCGGTTCCGGGCCGACCGACCGCGATGGCAACAACCCCGCTGGCGGGCACAGCGACAGCCTCAAGCGCCTGGCCCAGGCGCTGGCCAAGCATGGCATCGCCAGTGTGCGCTACGACAAGCGCGGGATCGCCGCCAGCCGCACGGCCACCCCGGACGAGCGCGATTTGACTGTCGAGCAGTATGTCGCCGACGTGGCCGCCTGGGGTCAGCTGCTCAAGGCCGATAGGAATTTCAGTCGCCTGATCCTGATCGGCCACAGCGAAGGCGCCTTGATCGCCAGCCTGGCGGCCCCCGCGGCCGGCGCCGATGCGCTGATCTCGCTTGCCGGCAGCTCACGCCCCATCGACCAGGTACTGCGCGAACAACTGCACTATCGCCTGCCGCCAAAACTGCTCACGCACAGCCATCGGCTGCTTGACTCGCTACTGGCCGGCCAGCCGACCGATGCAGTGCCCGATGAGCTGCAAGTGCTGTTTCGTCCCAGCGTGCAGCCCTATCTGATCTCACTGTTCCGCTACAACCCCAGCGAGGTTTTTGCCCGCCTGCAGATCCCTGCACTGATCGTCCAGGGCAGTCACGACATCCAGGTCGGCGTCGCCGATGCCGAGGCCTTGCAAGCCGTCAAGACGGATGCGCAACTGGTGATAGTCGAGGGCATGAACCACGTCCTGCGCATCGTCCCGCTGGACGTCAAGGCGCAACTGGCGTCCTACGACAACCCGCGCCTGCCCCTGGCGCGCCTGCTGACCGAGCAGATCGCCAGCTTCATCGACGACACCGGCACAGCGCCAGCCTCCAGCACCGCGCAAACCGGCCGATAAAGGTTGGGCCAGCCCGATGCCCTATGCTGGTATCGCGCACAGGACTGCCTTTATGACCGACGCTAATTCGCCACAATCTGCGCCTGACAGCGCCGCCCAAGCCCATGCCATGGCCGAGAAAGCCCATCCCTGGGCGGATCTCGCACCCGAGCACTTTCGCCTATTGCGTCTGGCCCCTCTGCCGGTCGACCGTCACACCGGCGCACGGCCTTTGCGCTTCGTGCAACTGGGCCGGGTGGAACGGCACGCCAAGGGCCAGAGCCTGCTGCGCCTGACCCTGCACCTGCCCGGCGTGCGGGAGCGCAAGGAACTGAACCTGCTGGAAGTATGGATCGACCACCGCAGCCAGGAAATGCGCCTCGGCCCGGAAAAGGGCTTGCTGGTAGAGCCGGTCAATCGCGGTCTGGGACGTTTTATGCTGGCCCAGGGCATCGCCTGGGCCCAGCAACACTGCGCACATTACCGGGTAGAAGGCGCAACCCTAGCGGCCAAGGATGCCCTCAGCGAAGACTCCCGCCTACGCCGCGACCACTGCCTGCAAGCCCAGGGCTTTGTCATCGAATACCTCGACCCCCTGCAACTCAAAGCGCGTTACAGCACAGAGCGGGTCAGCAGCCTGCACAGCGATTGGTCTAGCGAAAAGGTGCAGATGGTCGACCTGCTCGATGCTGCTGCCATGTTGCAACAAGCCGATCTGAGCCTGCGCGAACAGGACGCCAAGCTGCGCAAGTTGGAATCGCGCATCGAATTGTTCCGCCGCGAAGACAGCAGCCTGCGCTTCACCATCGCCTGCCTGGTGGCGTTTTGCATGTTCCAGGCGGGCTTGCTGATCTGGATGGCCACGCGTTAAAGCAGCAGCCAACACCCTAGCAGCCTGTCGGACTTGAGTTCATGAACGGGGATATCAATAGTGAGGCGAAGCGATTCGCCCCACTATTGAGGTATTTTCAGGCTTTTTTGCCCCGAATTTCCTGAGAACGAGCGGGTTTAGTTCATTTCTACCCACACTGGACGGATTTGTGGCGCAAAACGGCCATGCGTTTCAAATTCCAGGCCAGACATACCAGGCGCCATTCGCCGCTCACCTTGTCCTTGCCTCGCAGCAGAAACTGGCGAAAACCCATGACCGACTTGATGATGCCGAACACCGGTTCCACCGTCTGTTTGCGCAGCGCATAGAGGCGGCGCCCCGGCTGGCTCTTGAGTTTGTGCGCCATGCGTTGTTGCACTGTGGCATCAGCGTCGAGCGCTGCCAGCTCCTCGAAGCGCGCCTTCCAGTGCGGGTGATGATCTTCGCGTGCCACCGCCAGGTAGGGCTCGATTCCCGCCGCCTCGCAGGCGGCGATGTTGCTTTCGCTGTTGTAGCCACAGTCCCCGAGCACCACGTTCACCTGACCCAATGACTCCGGTAGCGCCTTGAGCTCGGCCAGCATGGGGACGACTTGTTGCTTGTCGTTGCCCGCCTGAGTGAGGCCTGGCGCCACCACCAACAGGGTGTCGGTATCCACTGCGGCCTGGGCGTTGTAGCACTGTTCGAAGCCGCCGCCAGCCACCCGCATGATGCGCGAGTCTTCGTCGGTGAGGTTGATTTGGTCGTGCTCAGCCGGCCCTTCCACCGGGGCTTTGGGCGGCTTGCCGCCCGGCTTTTTGCCGGTTTCTGCTGCGCGTGCCGCGCGCTTGGCGAGCTTCTCCTTATAGGCGCTCTGTTCCTGCTCAAACCGCACGCGGGCACGCGCCTCGATCGTGGCCTTCGCCGCGTCCATGGCGAGCAAGCGATCTTGCCGGCGTTTGATCTCGTCCGGCAGATCGATGCCGACGGGGAGCTCTGCCTGGTCGGCCCGTTCAGCCAGCGCCAGGAGCTCCTGCACTTCGGCCTTGAGCTGGCGTTCGAGTGTCTGGATATGGCCATAGGACAGTGCACTGTGGCGTGAGGCGTTGGCATGCAGCTTGGTGCCGTCGAGGCTGATGGTGCCGAGCTTGAGCAGCTTCATCTCGCCCGCCAGCTCCAGCACCTGAAGGAAGATGCCGACCAACTCGTCGAGGAAGCGGCGGCGGAAGCTGGCCAGGGTGTCGTGATCGGGGTGACTGCCTGAGGCCAGGTAGCGAAAGGCGAGCGAGTCGTAAGTGGCGCGTTCGATCATACGGCTGGAAAAGGTGCCGGTGGCATAGCCATAGACCAGCAGACTAAGCAGCACCTCGGGGTGATAGGCGGCGCTGCCGCGTCCGCCATAACGCCGGGTGAGCGCACTCAAGTCGAGCCGTTCGATGGCTTCGAGAATGAAACGGGCCAGGTGGGCTTCTGGCAGCCAGTCATCCATCGATGGCGGGAGCAGGTAGTCAGTCTTGCGGTCGATCGGACGAAAGCGGCTCATGCGGAGGCATCGGCTGGGCGGTGTCGGGATTATCCTGGAATCCAGTGATTAAGTCCGACAGGCTGCTAGGGCGCTACTCGCCGTAGGCGATACGCCGTGGATAGTCCGAACGGATCGCCGCCCGGCCGTCCTGCGCTCTGATGCCCGCCAGCAAACAAAAAAGCCCGCAGTGGGCGCGGGCCAGGGGCTCTACTCATGAGTCAGAGGGTCACAAGCATTCGCTATCAGCTACCGCGATAGATCGAGCCGCTGCAGGGAAGATCAGCAAGGGCACCAGACCTACACGGCCGCCTTCGACCCAGCATGCGAGCATATCGCAGCGCAAAACTGCCTCTCTAGCGGTCCACAAGGCGACAGTTGGCGCGAATAGACAACTGGCGAGCGCACTGGGTAAAGCTCTCAGCTAGCAGCCTGTCGGACTTAATCACTGGATTCCAGGATAATCCCGACACCGCCCAGCCGATGCCTCCGCATGAGCCGCTTTCGTCCGATCGACCGCAAGACTGACTACCTGCTCCCGCCATCGATGGATGACTGGCTGCCAGAAGCCCACCTGGCCCGTTTCATTCTCGAAGCCATCGAACGGCTCGACTTGAGTGCGCTCACCCGGCGTTATGGCGGACGCGGCAGCGCCGCCTATCACCCCGAGGTGCTGCTTAGTCTGCTGGTCTATGGCTATGCCACCGGCACCTTTTCCAGCCGTATGATCGAACGCGCCACTTACGACTCGCTCGCCTTTCGCTACCTGGCCTCAGGCAGTCACCCCGATCACGACACCCTGGCCAGCTTCCGCCGCCGCTTCCTCGACGAGTTGGCCGGCATCTTCCTTCAGGTGCTGGAGCTGGCGGGCGAGATGAAGCTGCTCAAGCTCGGCACCATCAGCCTCGACGGCACCAAGCTGCATGCCAGCGCCTCACGCCACAGTGCACTGTCCTATGGCCATATCCAGACACTCGAACGCCAGCTCAAGGCCGAAGTGCAGGAGCTCCTGGCGCTGGCTGAACGGGCCGACCAGGCAGAGCTCCCCGTCGGCATCGATCTGCCGGACGAGATCAAACGCCGGCAAGATCGCTTGCTCGCCATGGACGCGGCGAAGGCCAAGATCGAGGTGCGCGCCCGTGCGCGTTTCGAGCAGGATCAGGCCGCCTACCAAGAGAAGCTTGCCAAGCGTGCGGCGCGCACGGCAGAAACGGGCAAGAAGCCCGGCGGCAAGCCGCCCAAAGCCCCAGTGGAAGGGCCTACCGAACACGACCAAATCAACCTCACCGACGAAGACTCGCGCATCATGCGGGTGGCTGGCGGCGGCTTCGAACAGTGCTACAACGCCCAGGCCGCAGTGGATACCGACACCCTGTTGGTGGTGGCGCCAGGCCTCACTCAGGCGGGCAACGACAAGCAACAAGTCGTCCCCATGCTGGCCGAGCTTAAGGCGCTACCGGAGTCATTGGGTCAGGTGAACGTGGTGCTCGGGGACTGTGGCTACAACAGCGAAAGCAACATCGCCGCCTGCGAGGCGGCGGGAATCGAGCCCTACCTGGCGGTGGCACGCGAAGATCATCACCCGCACTGGAAGGCGCGCTTCGAGGAGCTGGCAGCGCTCGACGCTGATGCCACAGTGCAACAACGCATGGCGCACAAACTCAAGAGCCAGCCGGGGCGCCGCCTCTATGCGCTGCGCAAACAGACGGTGGAACCGGTGTTCGGCATCATCAAGTCGGTCATGGGTTTTCGCCAGTTTCTGCTGCGAGGCAAGGACAAGGTGAGCGGCGAATGGCGCCTGGTATGTCTGGCCTGGAATTTGAAACGCATGGCCGTTTTGCGCCACAAATCCGTCCAGTGTGGGTAGAAATGAACTAAACCCGCTCGTTCTCAGGAAATTCGGGGCAAAAAAGCCTGGAAATACCTCAATAGTGGGGCGAATCGCTTCGCCTCACTATTGATATCCCCGTTCATGAATTCAAGTCCGACAGGCTGCTAGGCAGCCGACACTATAAGAGCCCCAAAATTCCCGCACAGCGTCGTGCGCAAGGACCCCTGATGAACATAAAACAAAAACTGACCTGGGCCTTCGCAATCATCGCCTGCGTCCCCATCATGCTGGTCGCCGTTCTGGTCATCGTCAATCTGCGTAGCGATGCCAGAACTGAGTTCGTCGACACCAGCGCCCGCGAGATCCGCCAGGTAGAGAACGCCATGCGGTTATTTTTCGATGGCATCAACCAAAACGTCGAATACCTGGCCAAGCACCCGCTCGTTGCTCAATCCGACGACAGCCTCAAGCAATATATTGATGCCAACGCTGCAAGCATCCCAACCGGCGAGCAAGACAAGCAAATCCTCGGCCTGTTTGCTGGCCTGGGGACCAGCCACCCTGCCTATTCCTATGTATCGATGGGAAATATCCAAGGCGGCTATGTGAGCTGGCCAGAAGACTCCAAAGTGAGCAATTACGACCCGCGCAAACGCCCCTGGTATCAAAAAGCCATGGACAATCAGGGCAAGACCGTGCGCACCGACGCCTACTACTGGGCCCCCGACGATGCCGTACTGTTAGCCAGCGCTCGCAGCATTGCCAACACCCTCGGCAACCCGGGTGGGGTGATCAGCATCGACGTCTCACTCAAGCAGCTGACCGACATCGTCAAGCAGATCAAACTGGGCGAAAGTGGTTACCTGATGCTGATGGAGGATAACGGCACCATTCTGGTCGACCCCCAAAACCCTAATAACAACTTCAAGAAAATAAGTGACTTGAAGAACGGATACAACACGCTGAGCAATGCACAAAAAGGCCTGGTCGAAGTAAAGCTGAACGGGGCACGTTATATGGCCAACGTCTGGCCTTCCGAACAACTGGGCTGGCGCTTTGTCGGCCTGATCAGTGAACAAGAAGCGATGGCCGGGGTCACCCGCCTGACTTGGATCATCGTGGGGTTGGCAATCGTGCTCGCCGCCGTGTTTGCCCTGGTGGGAGCCAGCTTTGCCGGGCTTATCGTCAGACCGATTCGCGCGGTAGCCAGTGGCCTGGAAGGCATTGCCCAAGGTGAAGGCGATCTGACTCAGGCCCTTACCGTGCGTGGCCAGGATGAAACCGCGCAACTGGCCAATTGGTTCAATCAGTTCCTCACGGCCATTCGTCAATTGATCCTCAACATTGGCCAAGCTGCCCAGCATATCCAGCAGACCTCAACCACCTCCTCCAAGGTTTCTGGCGACATGACCGAAGCTGCAGGACGGCAGCGTGAATCGATCGACATGGTCTCCACCGCCTTTCACGAGATGGTCGCCACCGCCAACGAAGTGGCTCGCTCCTGCTCTCAGGCCGCGGAGTCGGCGGACAATGGACAAAAACAGGCACGTGACGGGCAACTGCAAATCGATGCCGCAGTCAGCAACGTCGAGAAGCTGAGCCGAGAAATATCCCAGTCCGCAGCGGCGATGCAGCAGCTCGAGCAGGACAACAATAATATCCAGTCGATTCTCGGCACCATTCGCTCGATAGCCGAACAAACCAACTTGCTTGCCCTCAATGCTGCGATTGAAGCGGCACGTGCCGGCGAACAGGGTCGGGGCTTTGCCGTTGTGGCTGACGAGGTCCGCGCGCTGGCCAAGCGCACCGCGGACTCCACCGCTGAAATTGACGGACTGCTGAGCAGTCTGGCCCAGCGCACCCGGGAGATGGGCAAGCAAATGCATGCCAGCCTGGAGGTATCGCAGAGTACGGTTAGCAGCATTACCGACGCCCGCTCAAGCTTCGGCTTGATCCGCGAGTCGGTCGATGTAATACGCGATATGAATGCGCAAATCGCCACTGCCGCCGAAGAACAGCACCAGGTCGCCGAAGACATCAACCGTCACATCAGCATGATCCATGGCGATGCGCAGCTGGTCGCAGGCCTGGCAGAGTCGGCGCGCAGTGACTCGCACAACCTCTCCAGCCTCTCCACTCAGCTCAATGAACTGGTTAATCGCTTCAAAACTTGATGGCGCCATTCACTGCGCAGAAACAGTGATGGCAGGCACTCGAGTGCCTGCCATCAGGTTCCACACAACGGGCCTGCCGGCTCACCCAGCGCAGCCCCGCCTGAGCAATCAACTACCGCGATAAGTGGAGTAGCTGTACGGGGAGATCAGCAGCGGCACATGGTAGTGATCCTGGCCGGCATCGATACCGAAGCGCAGCACCACCACATCGAGAAACGCCGGATCGGGCAACTGCACGCCACGGGCCCGGTAATAATCGCCCGCATGGAAGTGCAGCTGGTAGACACCACTGCGGTAATCGTCGCCCTGCAGAATAGGCGCATCGCAACGGCCGTCATGGTTGGTCACCACGCGGGTAACCAGCTCCATCTGCGCGCCTTCGACCCGATACAACTCAACAGTGATGGCGCTGCCGGGGCAGCCGTGCGCGGCATCTAGAACATGTGTGGTCAATCGTCCCATAGCTATCAGGCATCCACGCCGGCCAATTGCCACGCAGACACCGCACCTCCTCTACTGTTATTGAATATTGAATTCGGCAGATGACTCAGGCTCCAGCAGCCTTGAGTTGGGCGGAGCATAGCATGCCGCCGAATCATTCAAGACATTTTTTTGATTTATTGTACACAATTATATTTACAATAATTCCGTCAAAACCGCCGTTTCAGGTACAGCCATGATGGTAAACCTCGTGGATAAGGACAGGCGCCAGGCGCACGGCCTGGGCACCCACACAGATTCAATGGCGAGAATTGATTTAGCAATAAAGCTGATTTTTTATTTACAAAGCGTTATTCATTTTGTATACAATTAGCCCATCACGGTCGCGTCCCTCGTCACCTGGGCTACGCAGTGACCGCAACACGCCAAGAAGGAAGACTGCAGTGAGCGCTGACTACCCACGCGACCTGATCGGTTACGCCAACAACCCGCCGCATCCACACTGGCCTGGCGATGCCCGCATTGCCCTGTCGTTCGTCCTCAACTATGAGGAAGGTGGCGAGCGCAACGTACTGCACGGTGACCAGGAGTCCGAGTCCTTCCTCTCCGAGATGGTTTCCGCCCAGCCGCTGCAGGGCGAACGCAACATGAGCATGGAATCGCTCTATGAATACGGCAGCCGCGCCGGCGCGTGGCGCCTGCTCAAACTGTTCGACCAGCACGCTATCCCGCTGACCGTGTTCGCCGTCGCCATGGCCGCCCAGCGTAACCCCGACATGATCAAGGCCATGGTCGCGGCCGGCCATGAAATCTGCAGCCACGGATATCGCTGGATCGACTACCAGTACATGGACGAGGCGCAAGAGCGTGAGCATATGCTCGAAGCCATCCGTATCCTCACCGACATCACGGGCGAGCGCCCGCTGGGCTGGTACACCGGCCGCACCGGGCCGAACACCCGGCGCCTGGTCATGCAGGAAGGTGGCTTCCTCTACGATTCCGACACCTATGACGACGACCTGCCCTACTGGGATCCAGCCAGCAGCGCGGCCAAGCCGCACCTGGTGATCCCTTACACCCTGGACACCAACGACATGCGCTTCACCCAGGCGCAGGGTTTCAACACCGGCGACGACTTCTACCAGTATTTGAAAGACGCCTTCGATGTGCTCTACGCCGAAGGCGTGGCTGGCGCGCCGAAAATGCTGTCGATCGGCATGCACTGCCGCCTGCTCGGCCGCCCCGCGCGGATCGCCGCCCTGGCGCGCTTTATCGAGTACGTCAAAAGCCACGAAAAAGTCTGGTGCGCCCGCCGCGTCGATATCGCCCGCCACTGGCACGCCACCCACCCTTTTGTCGAGACCCGCACATGAGCCGCTTTCAGACCCTGACCCCGTCGCGCCTGAGCTGCGAAGACTTCGTCAACGTCTTCGCCGATATCTACGAGCACTCGCCCTGGGTGGCCGAGAAGGCGTTCGAGCTGGGCCTGGACGACAGCGTTAATCAAGTCAATGGCCTGCACCAGCGCATGGCCGACATCCTGCTCAGCGCCAGCCATGCCGAGCAACTGGCCCTGATCAACGCTCACCCGGACTTAGCCGGCAAGGCGGCAGTGCGTGGCGAGCTGACCGCCTCCAGCACCACCGAACAGGCCGGCGCCGGCATCAGCGCATGCACGGCCGACGAGTTCTCCCGCTTTACCGAACTGAATGACGCCTATAAGGCCAAGTTCGGCTTCCCCTTCATCATGGCGGTGAAAGGCAGCAACCGGCACCAGATTCTGGCGGCATTCGAGGAGCGTATCCACAACCCCCCGGAGCAGGAATTCGCCTGCGCCCTGGCCGAGATCAACAAGATCGCCCTGTTTCGCTTGCAGCAGCTCTAGCCCGCCACTCCCCGCCCTCACTGTTAAGGCAGACACGACATGAAAGCTTACGCCGTACCCTTCGAGAAATACGTCAACCTGGCCGACGCGCGCCTCGGCACCCAGGCCATCTCGGTAACCGATGACTGGTTCGCCGACGTCAACCGCTTGTTCCAACCGACCCCGGCGGTGTGGAAGGAAGGCGTGTTCGATGACAACGGCAAGTGGATGGATGGCTGGGAATCGCGGCGCAAGCGTTTCGAAGGCTACGACAGCGCCGTGATTCGCCTCGGCGTGGCCGGTTCGATCAAAGGTGTTGATATCGACACCAGCTTCTTCACCGGCAACTTCCCGCCGTCCGCCTCGCTGGAGGGCTGCTTCGTCGCCGCAGGCGACCCGACTGATAGCACCGAGTGGACTGAAGTGCTGGGCGCGGTTGAGCTGCAAGGCAACAATCACCACTACCACGCAATCAACAATGCCCAGGCCTTTACCCACCTGCGCTTCAACATCTACCCGGACGGCGGCGTCGCCCGCCTGCGCGTTTACGGCGTGCCGTTCCGCGACTGGAGCAACGTCGGCGACAACGAGCAGGTCGACCTGGCCGCCGCGCTGAATGGCGGTCGCGCCCTGGCCTGTTCCGACGAGCACTTCGGCCGCATGAGCAACATCCTCAACCCGGGCCGTGGCATCAACATGGGTGACGGCTGGGAAACCGCACGCCGGCGCACCCCGGGCAACGACTGGGTGATCGTCGCCCTTGGCGCACCGGGAGAAATCGAACGCATTGTCGTCGATACCCTGCACTTCAAAGGCAACTACCCGGATAGCTGCTCGATCCAGGGCGCGTTCGTCAAAGGCGGCACCGACAGCCAGATCGAAACCCAGAGCCTGTTCTGGCGTGACCTGCTGCCAAGCCAGAAGCTCGAGATGCACGCCGAGCACGAGTTCGCCGAACAGATCAAGGCGCTCGGCCCGATCACTCACGTACGGGTAAACGTATTCCCGGACGGTGGTATCAGCCGCCTGCGCCTGTTCGGTAAAGTCGCCAAGTAGAACGCGCAGAGGTCTCTGTGGGAGGGGCTGGGCGGCATTCCGCTTTAGCCGCGAGCCTTTTTAGCATGTCGCGGCTAAGCCCCTCCCACAAACAGACTGACATCAGCCCCCCCTTCCTTATCAGCGAGGGGCACTACAACGAACAAGTAGGCCAACCATGCGCACACTGATCATCGAGCCACTGAGCAAAGAAGCCTTCGCCCCCTTTGGCGATGTCATCGAGACTGAAGGCAGCGAGTTCTTCATGATCAACAACGGTTCCACTCGCCGCTATCACAAAGTGGCCACCGTGGAGACCGCCCAGCCTGAGGATCAGGCGATCATCAGTATTTTCAGTGCCCAAGCCCTGGAGATGCCGTTGACCGTGCGTATGCTGGAGCGTCACCCGCTGGGCAGCCAGGCGTTCATACCGCTGCTCGGCCAGCCCTTTCTGATCGTGGTCGCGCCACTTGGCGATGCACCTGAATCAGCGTTAGTCCGCGCCTTCCGCAGCAACGGCAGGCAGGGCGTCAATTACCATCGCGGCGTCTGGCACCATCCGGTGCTGACGATCGAAAAGCGGGATGACTTCCTGGTGGTTGATCGCAGTGGTTCCGGCAACAACTGCGATGAGCATTTCTTTGATGAGCATGAGCAACTGCTGCTCGCTCCCCACCAATAAGAGAAGCCTGGCGCCGGCCTGCCGGCATCGGGAAAGAGGTACTGACTGTGGAAGCACATTTGACTGAGTGGCTGAATCTGGGCGTGCGCTGGATTCACATGATTACCGGTATCGCCTGGATTGGCGCATCCTTCTATTTCGTCTGGCTGGAAAACAACCTCAATCGGGTCAACCCGAAAGACGGTTTGGCCGGTGACCTTTGGGCGATCCACGGTGGCGGCATCTATCACCTGGAGAAGTACAAGCTGGCGCCGCCGAAAATGCCGGAGAACCTCCATTGGTTCAAGTGGGAAGCCTACTGGACCTGGATGTCCGGCGTTGCCCTGCTGATGGTGGTGTACTACCTCAACCCGTCGCTTTACCTGATTGCGCCCGGTAGCGACATGGCACCCACCGTCGCCATCGCCATCGGCCTCGGTTCACTGGTTGCAGGCTACGTGGCCTACCACTTCCTCTGTGACTCGGCGCTGGGCAAGCAACCGGCCCTGCTCGGCGCGGTGCTGTTTATCCTCCTGATCGCGGCTGCCTACGGCTTCAGCACTATCTTCAGTGGTCGCGCAGCCTACCTACATGTCGGCGCCATCATCGGCACCATCATGGTCGGCAACGTGTTCTTCACCATCATGCCGGCACAACGCGCACTGGTTAAGGCCATCGAAGACAACACCACGCCTGATCCGGCCCTGCCGGCCAAAGGCCTGCTGCGCTCGCGTCACAACAACTACTTCACCCTGCCGGTGCTGTTCATCATGATCAGCAACCACTTCCCGAGCACCTATGGCAGCAGCTACAACTGGCTAATTCTGGCGGGCATCGCCATCTTTGCAGTACTGGTTCGCCACTACTTCAACACCCGCCACAACAGCAACAAATACGCCTGGACCCTGCCAGTGGCAGCACTGGGCATGATCTGCCTGGCGTATGTCACCGCCCCGCTGCGCCCGGCCGCAAACGCCATCCCGGTGGCCACTTCAGCCAGCCAGCCAGCCGTCAGCGTCGCCAAGGTAGAAGAAGTGCTCGAGCCCTCGCCTGACGCGGCCCCAGGCGGAGCAGGCACTGCCTTTGCCGAGGTCAACCAGGTGATCCAGGAACGTTGCAGCGTATGCCACTCGGCCACGCCGAGCAGCCCGATGTTCAGCGCCGCGCCACTGGGTTTCATGCTCGACACCCCGCAGCAGATCAAGGCCCAGACCGCGAAGATCCAGGCCCAGGCCATCGCCTCGCAGGTCATGCCGCTGGGCAACATCACCCAGATGACCCAGGACGAGCGCGACCTGATCGGCGCATGGATCGCCCAGGGCGCGCAGATCGACTAAACAACGCCTCTGGACAGGCACGGCCTGTCCTTCACTCATTGAGCCCGCCTATGTGCGGGCTTTTTGTTAGCTGAGAAAACACGCCTGCTCGACTGTATTTGCACCGAAGCGGCCCCGCGCTAGACATGGCCTTCTGCTGGCCCGTTACAATGCACCGTCTCTAGCCCGATGCTTCACGCCAATAAGGACAGCCCATGATCGAAGCCACCTGGATCGCCTTCGCCTTCGTCTTGGGCCTGGCAGCTCGCGCCCTGGGTCTGCCGCCGCTGATCGGCTACCTGGCGGCCGGCTTCGCCCTGGCGGCTATTGGCGAACCCCTCGGCGTAGGCCCGGGCGACAGTGCTTCGCTGGAACATATTGCCCACCTCGGTGTGCTCCTGCTGCTATTCACCGTCGGCCTCAAGCTCAAGCCGAGCAACCTGATCAGGCGCGAGGTGATTGGCGGGGGGCTGCTGCACTTCGTCATCTCGAGCCTGATCTTCCTGCCGGCCATCCTGCTGATCCTCGACCTGCCCTGGCAGGAGGGCCTACTGCTGGCCATCGCCCTGTCCTTTTCCAGTACCGTGCTGGCGGCGAAGGTGCTGGAGAGCAGGCGCGAGCTGCGCGCCTTTCACGGCCGGGTAGCAATCGGTGTACTGATCATCCAGGACCTGCTCGCCCTGCTGGTGATGAGCCTGGCCAATGGCGACGCCCCTTCGCCCTGGGCGCTGCTGGTATTCGCCCTGCCCCTGCTGCGCCCGCTGCTGTACCGTCTGCTCGATGCCAGCGGTCACGATGAACTGATGGTGCTGCTCGGCCTGCTGCTGGCGCTGGTGGTCGGCGGCTATGGCTTCGAGTCGCTGGGCCTCAGTTCCGAACTCGGCGCCTTGGCGTTTGGCGCCCTGCTGGCCAAACACAAGCGAGCCGTCGAGCTGTCCAACTCGCTGTGGGGCATCAAGGAAGTATTCCTGGTTGGCTTCTTCCTGCAGATCGGCATCGGTGGCCTGCCGGATACCAGTGCCATGATCTTCGCCGTGGTCATGTCACTACTGCTACCGCTCAAGGGCATGCTGTTCTTCGGCCTGTTCCTGATGTTCCGGCTACGCGCGCGCAGCGCCTTTCTCAGCAGCGTCAGCCTGACCAACTACAGCGAGTTCGGCCTGATCGTGGCCAGTGTGGTGTTGCCACAATGGCTCACCCCCCTGGCCATCAGCGTGGCCCTATCCTTCGTCATTTCCGCGCAACTGAACCGCTTCGTCCACCCGCTCTACGAGCGCCTGGCCAGACGCCTGATCCCGCTTGAGCGCGACATCCGCCATCCCGACGAACAGCCGATCTCGCTGGGCGATGCGCAGATCCTGATCATCGGCATGGGCCGCACAGGCCGCGCCGCCTACGATCACCTCAAGGACAAGGGCTTCCAGCTGTCCAGCCTGGACTCCGACCCAGGGATGATCGAATTGAGCGCCAGGGCCGGGCGCCGGGTGCAATTCGCCGACGCCGAAGATCAGATGTTCTGGCAGAGCCTGGAGATGCCGGCGGTCGAAGCGGTGATCCTGGCCATGAACGACCAGGAAGCCAAGATCATCTCCACCCATAAGCTGCGCGAACGCGGCTTCGAGGGGCTGATCGTCGCCCACGCGATGTATGAAGACATGGCCCAGCGCATCCAGGAAGCCGGTGCCGACCGCACCTATCTGACCATGAGCGAGGCCGGCACCGGCCTGGCAGAACACGTCGCCCGCAGCCTGCAAACGGGCGACTGAGCGCTGGTATAAAAGCGCTCACCCAGGTTCTGCAACAATTCGCGAACCCTAGGCTGACACTCGCCGCAGGCAGTGCACCGTGGGTGATGGCCGCGGCACACGGCATGGCTGGCTGTCGCTGCGCGCCGAGCGGAGCGCGCCCGGGCCACCTATGACCTGTGCAACATCGCGAAAACGACTCCATTCGCGGGGGCGTACTCGCGCAACAGTCCAGCATTCACAACGGCAACAGACTGCCAGCCACGGCACTCGCTCGCGCCGCTATAAACTTGTACACAATATTAAAATAAATTGTTTTTAACCTTGTGAGCAAGTTGCTATAGTCGGCCCATTCTGACCGACCAGACAGCTTTAGTGGCGATCAGACAGAGGCACCGTGAAGCCTCGTGCAAGCCCATGACCATATAAAAACAATTGGCAGGCTCTGACATGACCACGACCAGCACTACGCAAGCCCCTGCTCCGTCTGCGGGCAACAACGACTTGATCTACCAACTCGATGACCGCCCGGCCTTTGTCCCGGCGATCTTCGCCGCCCTGCAACACGTGCTAGCCGCCTTCGTCGGCATCATCACTCCGACGCTGATCATCGGCAACGTGCTTGGCCTAGGCGCCCATGTGCCCTATCTGGTGAGCATGGCGCTGTTCGTCTCCGGCCTCGGCACCTTCGTCCAGGCCAAGCGCTTCGGTCCCATAGGTTCCGGCCTGCTGTGCCTGCAGGGCACCAGCTTCGGCTTCCTCAGTGTGATCCTCAGCGCCGGCTTCATGGTCAAGGGCCGTGGCGGCAGCGAGGAAGAAATCCTCTCGACCATCTTCGGCGTGTGCTTCTGCGCCGCCTTCGTCGAGATCGCCTTCAGCCAGTTCATCAACAAGCTGCGCCGGGTCATCACCCCGGTGGTCACCGGCACCATCATCTGCCTGATGGGCCTGTCACTGATCAAGGTCGCCATGACCGACATCGCCGGCGGCTTCGGCGCAGCGGACCTCGGCGCGCTGCACCACCTGGCCCTCGGCGGCCTGGTGTTGGCCACCATCGTCGTGTTCAATCGCTTCCAGTCCCAGTCGGTACGCCTCAGCGCGGTGATCGCCGGCCTGGCCCTGGGCTTCGGCGTGGCCTGGTACACCGGCCAGGTGGATTTCGCGCAAATGGCCGAAGTCCCCCTGGTCAGCGTACCGGTACCGTTCAAGTACGGTTTCAGCTTCGACTGGGTGGCCTTCGTACCGATTGCCGTGATCTTCCTGATCACCCCGCTGGAAACTGCCGGTGACCTGACCGCCAACTCGATCATTTCCGGGCAACCGGTCAGCGGCCCGCTGTACCTGCGCCGGATCAAGTCCGGGGTACTCGCCGACGGCTGCAACTCGGCGCTCGCGGCCATGTTCAACAGCCTGCCGATGACCACCTTCAGCCAGAACAACGGGGTCATTCAACTGACCGGCGTAGCCAGCCGCTACGTGGGCTTCTACATCGCCGGCATCCTGGTCCTGCTCGGCCTGTTCCCGGCGGTCGGTGCGGTACTGCAACTGATGCCCAAGCCGGTCCTTGGCGGCGCCACCCTGATCATGTTCGGCACCGTCGCCGTGGCCGGAATCAAGATCCTCACCGAGGCCGGCCTGCATCGCCGCAACGTGCTGATCGTAGCCATTTCGCTGGGCCTGGGCCTCGGCGTGGCCGGCGTGCCGGAAGCCCTGTCGCAGATGCCCGACGCGCTGAAAAACATCTTCGGTTCGCCAATTACCATCGGCGCCTTCAGCGCCATCCTGCTGAACTTCTTCCTGCCGGAAGAACATCAACCTCTGGCAGAGAACGACTACGACCCCGAAGCCCATCTGCACAGCGTGCTGCAAAACCCGCAGGACGCCGAGCATGACCAACCGTCAAATGCTCTCAAAGATGGCTTCAGCCCGGCCAACCAGGCCAGTTGAACCATCCGTGTTGCGCCAATACCACCCGCGGCTCGCCGCAGGGTCGAGATCCCTGTAAGTCCAAACAATAAGGAAAACCCGATGAAACTGAAGCATCTGCCTCACTGCATTGCGCTTTCTGCCGGCCTATTGGCCGGCCAACAGGCCCTCGCCGGCGACATGCTGTTCTGGCAAGACAACAGCCTGAGCTACCTCAACGGCAGCAATTTCCAGCGCCTCAACTTCAACGGCGAGGAACAGCGTTCGCAGACCACCTATACCTTCGAGCATGCCAGTGGCTGGGTCTGGGGCGATGCGTTCTTCTTCCTCGACTACATCGATGCAGACAACTTGCAGTACCGCGGGAGCAACTTCGGCAACCTCGAAGTCAAGGACAAGAGCGACTTCTACTACATGGAGTTCTCGCCTCGGGTCAGCCTCAGTTGGCTGAGCGGCCAGGACCTGTCTGCCGGCCCGCTGAAGGACGTCAAGGCCGCCTTCACCTACGAGAAAGGCAACGGCGGTCCCGGTACCGAGAACTACCTGTATGGCCTCGGCTTCGACTGGGACGTGCCCGGCTTCGCCTTCCTGCAGACCAACCTGTACCGGGTCAAGATCAACAACCACATCTTCTTCGACCATGACTTCAAGGCCAGCGACGCGGGCAATGGCTACGCCACCCAATTGACCGTGGCCGGTGCCTACCCCTTCGCCATCGGCGAGCAGGACTTCGTGGTCGACGGCTACATCGACTGGCGCTCTCCATCCAAGGATGCCGGCACCCAGACCTCGGTCGGTTCTTCAATTCAGGTCAAATGGGATGCGGGCAAGGCGCTGTTCGGCAAGGAGCGCAAACTCTATGTCGGCACCGAACTGAACATGTGGCACAACAAATACGGGATCAAGCCCATCGACGGCTCCACCGACGGTTTCGACCAGACCGCCGTACAGGCGCTGGTCAAATACCACTTCTGATGGCAACGAACTGAACCACCGCCGGGTAGGCGGCAGCGGGAAGGTAGAGGGGCGGCATGCTGGTCATGCTGCCCCTTTTTTTATCCGACGCATCTGGTGCGCAGACAGCATCTGACTCTGCAGCACCTGTTCTCGGCCGAAGCCGGTACGTCCTACCATTACGATGACGGCTGGAACCGCAAAGCCATGATCGCCTTCACCATCGCCGCACTGTTTTCCGTCGCCTCGGCCTGGCCCCCGGCCTCAGCAACTTGTCCGGGCACTCCTGGATCTTCGCTGCCACGCTCGGCGCACTGATTCATACCCTGCTGATACGCAAGAGCTGCGCCACAAAGAGCGCAGCAGGGACACTGCGTTCGCGCAACTAACAGTCGAGAGGCGCCTGCCGAGGCAGGGTCCGCGGCGCACCGGCGCCGCGCGGCGGCCTCAACCATGGCTCAAGCCATCACTCAGAAAGGCCATCAGCCCCCTCGGCTTTGGCCTTCTGCCGCTTGAGAAAGTCGACCTTCCACTGCTCCATGCCAATGAACTCGGAGTCCAGGTTGGCCTCGACCCGGTACCGCTCCTTGAGCGCCGCTACCTCAGCCTGCTGCTCGATAAGAAAACGATCGAAACGCTGAATCAACTGAGGATGCTTGAGGGTGGAGAGGTGAAAGCTGCCGCGGGTATTCGGCAACGTCGGATCGAAAACCAAGGCGCCGGGACGAGCCCGGATGTTGTCGAGGTAATGGGTCGCCACCACCACATTGAAGTAGGCGCCGTCGGCATCCTTCTTCAGCACCTGATGGATCATCTTGCGCAAATCCTCGCTATAGGTCAGCTGGATCTGCTCGGCGTCGATACGCGTCTGATAACCCCAGGGCGTCCAGCCCTTAACCATGCCCAGGCGTTTGAGCTGCTCCACTGGCTGGCCCTGGCGTTTTGGCGCGACCAGCACGCCGTCGACATAGCCGACTACCGCCTGGCTGTAATGCAGGTCCTTACCGGTCTTTTGGGCCTGCGCCCAGCTGCTGCTGTCGGGGTATTTGAAATCCACTTCGCCCTGCACCAGAGCCGATAACAAGCGCTTCACCGGCAACGGCTTGTAGCTCAACTGCACCCCACTGCGCAGGGCGAACAGGTCGAACAGCTCGCGGGCAAAGCCCTGATACTGACCCTGGCTGTCGATGCTGTAATGCGGCGCAAAGGCCATGTCCTCGACGCCGATGACGTAACTTTCGGCATGAGTAGCAGTGCAGAACAGCACGGCGAACAAACTGCAGACGCGAATAGGCTTCACAGCAACCCTCCAGGTTATTGTTGATTGGGTCTAACAGGTTCTATGGGGAAGCGGGCGGCGGCTATCCAGCAACTCAACCGCCGGTCATGCTCATGAAACGCACCACCTGCACCTGCGCATCGGCCTCAAAGTGATGACGTTCGGGCTTGAGTTGCAGGGCCTCCAGCAAAGCCTCGCGCAGACGCGGGCTGTCGCCTGGGTGACAGCGAATCAAGGCCTTGAGATCAAGCGCATTGTCGTGGCCAAGGCACAGCACCAGCTTGCCTTCGGCCGTGACCCGCACCCGGTTGCAGTCGCCGCAGAAGTTGTGGCTGTGTGGCGAAATGAAGCCAACCTGGGTATCGCTGCCGACGACATGCCAGTAGCGCGATGGCCCGCCGGTCTGTTTGCTGCTGCGCATCAGCGGGTAGCGCTGTTCAATGCGCGCACGTACCTCGTCACTGGAACAGAAGGTGTCCTGGCGCTGGTGACTGGAGACGCTGCCCAGCGGCATCTCCTCGATAAAGCTGATGTCCAGGGCACGCGCCATGGCGTACTCAACCAGGTCGAGTACCTCGTCGTCGTTGCGGCCCTTCTGCACCACGCAGTTCAATTTGATCTTGCGAAAACCCGCCGCCCGCGCCACTTCGATGCCAGCCAGTACCTGATCGAGCTTGTCACGCCGGGTGAAGGCAGCGAAGCGCTCGCGGCTCAAGGAGTCGAGACTGATGTTTAACCGCTTGACTCCGGCAGCGCGCAGTTGCGGCGCCAACTCGGCCAGTTGCGAGCCGTTACTGGTGATCGACAGGTCTTCCAGTTCCGGGCGCTGGCCCAGGCGACTCAGCAGGCTGAGCAGGTTCTTGCGCACCAGCGGCTCGCCACCGGTGATGCGGATGCGCTTGACCCCCAGACCGATAAAAGCATCGGCCACGGCATACAGCTCTTCCAGACTGAGAATCTGCGCACGCGGGGCGAAGACCATGTCCTCGCTCATGCAATAGGTGCAACGGAAGTCACAGCGGTCGGTAACCGACAATCGCAGGTAGGTGATGCGCCGCCCGAAAGGGTCGACCAGTTGCGCGTGATCCACGGCGAGTCTCCTGTACGCAAGGAGTCGAGACATTATTGTTATGAAATTCAGCAAGCAAATAGAAACAGAAATGCATTTTTTTGTACACAACAATCTGACCGCAGGGTCAGCTTGAGCCACGTACAACGCCGGTGCTACCATGCCCGACCGCCGCCCAGCGCCGGGCGGCACATGGAAGCACAGGGGCTTATGACCAGTATTCGCGAGCGCAACAGAGAGCTGATTTTGCGCGCAGCCAGTGAAGAGTTCGCCGACCAGGGTTTTGCCGCCAGCAAGACCAGCGATATCGCCGCCAAGGCCGGTGTGCCCAAGCCCAACGTCTATTACTACTTCAAGTCGAAAGAGAACCTCTACCGCGAGGTGCTGGAAAGCATTATCGAACCGCTGCTGGAGGCTTCGGCGCCATTCAATCAGCCCGGTAACCCGGCTGAAGTGCTGACGGCCTATATCCGCTCGAAGATCCGCATCTCCCGCGAGCTGCCCTCCGCCTCCAAGGTATTCGCCAGCGAGATCATGCATGGCGCGCCGCATCTGTCTGCCGAACAGGCCGAACAGCTCAACGCCCAGGCCCAGCACAACATCTCCTGCATCCAGCGCTGGATCGACCAGGGCCTGATGGCCAAGGTCGACCCACATCACCTGATGTTCAGCATCTGGGCCGCGACCCAGACCTACGCCGACTTCGACTGGCAGATCGCTACTGTTACCGGCAAAGCCAGCTTGGACGACGCCGACTACGAAGCCGCCGCGCAGACCATCATCCGCCTGGTGATCAAGGGCTGCGAGATCGACGAAAACCAACCCAGCGCCTCCGAGCAGGTCACCCGCGCCTGAGCCTGGTTGCGCGCCCTACCCTTGGCTAAGGGCGACCATAAAAAACGGTGAATGTCTGCACAGCATTCACCGTTTTTTATGGTCGCCCGCACTGCCCGCGGGCGCAGTGGGAGACGCTTTAGCGGCGAACTGTTAGAACTCTCGTCGCGGCTAAAGCCCCTCCCTCTGGATCAGGCCGCGCCCCCGGCATCGGCGGTCAGCCCCACCGACTCCACCGCGCCAATCGCGCACTGCTCGTCGATGTCCGAGGTATCGCCGGTGATACCGATGGCGCCGATCACTTCGCCCTGCTCGTCACGGATCAATACACCACCCGGCGCCGGCACCAGCTTGCCGTCGGCCAGGTTATTCAGCGCACCGATAAAGGCCGGCCGCTGCTGCGCGTCTGCCGCGATGGCACGCGAACCCTTGCCCAGCGCCACCGCGCCCCAAGCCTTGCCGATGGCTATCTGCGGGCGCAGCAGGCTCGCGCCATCCTCACGCTGCAGGCTGATCAGGTGGCCGCCGGCATCCAGCACGGCAACAGTCAACGGTGCCGCGGACAGCTCCCGGCCAAGCGCCAAAGCTTGGTTGCTGATGGTGGTCGCGGTGTGCAGGTTCATAGCGCTCATATCTAGAGCCCTCCTCGGAAAATGGATGGGAACAGGGCCTGCACGCTCGACGTCATCGCCCGGAGCGACAGGCGGGACAAGCCCAACGCACAAATCGTACACAATCAACAATATTTTTAGTACATATAAAAATATTATTTGTATACAATTCAGCCATCATTCATCCTTCCCAATACCCCGGGCTGCTGTAGATCGTTTTCAGGTAGTCGATGAAAAAACGCACCTTGGCGGGCAAATAACGCTGCTGCGGATAGACCGCCTGAATGTCGTAGGCCGGCACGGCGAACTCGTCGAGCACCGTAACCAACTGCCCGCGCTTGAGTTCAGCCTGGATCTCCCAGGTCGAGCGCCAGCCGATGCCCAGGCCCTGTTTGACCCAGTCGTAGAGGAGTTCGCCGTCATTGCAATCGAGATTGCCGGAAACCTTGACCGCCACCTGTTTGCCATCGCGCAGGAAGGTCCAGCCGCGCTGCTGGCCACCCTGCAGGTTGAACGCCAGGCAGTTGTGCTCGGCCAGGTCCTCGAGGGCCTGGGGTGCGGGATGGCGCTGAAAATAGCCCGGCGAACCGCAGACCACCCGACGATTGGGGAACAGCTTGACCGCCACGTAGTTGGGGTCGGTCACCTCGCCGATGCGGATGCCCATGTCGTAGCCCTGACGCACCAGGTCGACCACGCTATCGGTCAGGTTGAACGACAGGTTCAGCTCCGGATAACGCGCCTGGAACGCCGGCGCATGCGGCGCGATATGCCGACGGCCGAACGCTGCAGGCGCCGACACCACCAGGTGCCCGCTCACCGAATGGCTGCCGTGGGTGATGCTGGCGTCGGCCTCGGCGAAATCGCGCAGCAAACCGCGGGCCCGCTCCAGGTATTGCTCGCCCAGATCGGTCAGCGACAGGCCACGGGTCGAGCGATGCATCAGCTTGACCCCCAGGTGCCGTTCGAGCATGTCGAGTCGCCGGCCCATCACCACCGGGGTCACCCCTTCAACCAGGGAGGCAGCGGCGAAGCTGCCCTGATCGGCCACCAGAACAAAACTGTGCAAAGCCGTATAACGGTCCATTCGATACTCCTGATACCGACAGAAATGCAGATTCCTGCAATTTACTCCATTACACCCTACCTTCATGCTCTAGGCATGTAGAAATAATATCGACTAAAGCCTGGAGGAATTTTTCATGGCGCGTATGAGAGCAATCGAAGCTGCAGTACTGGTGATGCGCCGCGAGGGCGTTGACACGGCGTTCGGGATTCCCGGCGCGGCGATCAACCCGCTGTACGCGGCCCTGCAAAAAATCGGCGGCATCGACCACGTCCTGGCGCGCCACGTCGAAGGCGCCTCGCACATGGCCGAGGGTTACACCCGCACCAATGCAGGCAACATCGGCGTGTGCATCGGCACCTCGGGCCCGGCCGGCACCGACATGGTCACCGGCCTGTACTCGGCCAGTGCCGACTCCATCCCGATCCTGTGCATCACCGGCCAGGCGCCGCGTGCACGCATGCACAAGGAAGACTTCCAGGCGGTCGACATCACCAGCATCGTCAAGCCGGTGACCAAGTGGGCGACCACCGTAATGGAGCCGGGTCAGGTGCCGCGCGCCTTCCAGAAAGCCTTCTTCGAAATGCGCAGCGGCCGTCCAGGCCCCGTGCTGATCGACCTGCCGTTCGACGTGCAGATGGCTGAAATCGAATTCGACATCGACGCCTACGAACCACTGCCACTGGCCAAGCCTGCGGCCAACCGGGTGCAGGCCGAGAAGGCCCTGGCCATGCTGAATGACGCCGAGCGTCCATTGCTGGTCGCCGGTGGCGGTATCTTCAACGCCGACGCGGCCGACAAGCTGGTCGAGTTCGCCGAACTGACTGGCGTGCCGGTTATCCCGACCCTGATGGGCTGGGGCGCGATTCCGGACGACCACAAGCTGATGGTCGGCATGGTCGGCCTGCAGACCTCGCACCGTTACGGCAACGCCACCCTGCTGGCTTCCGACCTGGTATTCGGTATCGGTAACCGCTGGGCCAACCGCCACACCGGTAGCGTTGAGGTGTACACCGAAGGCCGTAAGTTCATCCACGTCGACATCGAACCGACCCAGATCGGCCGGGTATTCAACCCGGACCTGGGCATCGTTTCCGACGCTGGCGCCGCGCTGGATGTTTTCCTTGAGGTGGCCCGCGAGTGGCAAGCCGCTGGCAAGCTGAAAAACCGCAGCGCCTGGGTGGAATCCTGCCAGGAGCGCAAGCGCACCCTGCAGCGCAAGACCCACTTCGAAAACGTGCCGGTCAAGCCGCAGCGTGTTTACGAAGAGATGAACGAGTTCTTCGGCAAGGACACCTGCTACGTCACCACCATCGGCCTGTCGCAGATCGCTGGCGCGCAGTTCCTCCACGTCTACAAGCCGCGTCACTGGATCAACTGTGGTCAAGCTGGTCCGTTGGGCTGGACCATCCCGGCAGCACTGGGTGTGGTCAAGGCCGACCCGACCCGCAACGTAGTGGCGCTGTCCGGCGACTACGACTTCCAGTTCATGATCGAAGAACTGGCTGTGGGCGCGCAGTTCAACCTGCCGTACATCCACGTGGTAGTGAACAACTCCTACCTGGGTCTGATCCGTCAGGCGCAGCGCGGCTTCGAGATGGACTACTGCGTGCAGCTGGCCTTCGAGAACATCAACGCGCCGGAAATCAACGGCTATGGCGTCGACCACGTTGCCGTGGCTGAAGGCTTGGGTTGTAAGGCTATCCGCGTATTCGAACCGAACGACATCCAGGGTGCACTGGCCAAGGCCAAGGCGCTGATGGAAGAGTTCCGCGTACCGGTGGTCGTTGAAGTGATCCTGGAGCGGGTGACCAACATCTCCATGGGTGTCGAAATCAACGCCATCAACGAGTTCGAAGAGCTGGCCGAACGCGGTGCCGACGCGCCGAGCGCGATTTCGTTGTTGGATTGATGCAACCGTACGGTGGATGTCACGAAGCACATCCACCGTTTCAAGATGGAAAACGCTATGCGTTTTCCACGGGGTGGCCATCCACCCTACGCACCGAATGAAGGAGCCAACCATGCCCCGTTTTGCTGCCAACCTGTCCATGCTGTTCACCGAAGTGGACTTTCTGGACCGTTTCGACGCTGCCGCAGCTGCCGGCTTCAGCGGTGTCGAGTACCTGTTTCCCTACGATTTCCCGGCCGAGGCGATCAAGGCCCGTCTGGATGCCAATGGCCTGACCCAGGTGCTGTTCAACCTGCCGGCCGGCGACTGGGCCAAGGGCGAGCGTGGTATCGCCTGCCACCCGGATCGGGTCGAGGAATTCCGTACCGGCGTCGACCAGGCCATCGCCTACGCCCAGGTGCTGGGCAACAGCCAGATCAACTGCCTGGCCGGCATCCGCCCGCAGGGTCTGGATTGCGCCACCGTCGAGCAGTGCTTCGTCGACAACCTCAAGTTTGCAGCGGAAAAACTCCAGGCTGCCGGCATCAAGCTGGTTATGGAGATGATCAACACCCGCGACATTCCGGGTTTCTACCTGAACACCACCAAGCAGGCGCTGGCCATTCGCGAGAAGGTCGCCAGCAGCAACCTCTACCTGCAATACGACATCTACCACATGCAAATCATGGAAGGTGACCTGGCGCGTACCGTCGAGGCCAACCTGGCTGTGATCAACCATGTGCAGTTGGCCGACAACCCGGGCCGCAACGAGCCGGGCACTGGCGAGATCAACTACCGCTTCCTCTTCGAGCACCTGGACCGCATCGGCTACCAGGGCTGGATCGGCTGTGAATACAAGCCAGCCACCACCACCGCTGCCGGCCTTGGCTGGATGAAAGCGCACAACGCAATCTGAGGAGAGATTACTCATGGCTAAAATCGGATTTATCGGCACCGGCATCATGGGCAAGCCCATGGCTGAAAACCTGCAGAAAGCAGGGCACCAACTGTTCCTCTCGACTCACCACGACCCAGCACCTGCTGACTTGATAGCGGCAGGCGCAATCGCGCTGGCCAACCCGAAAGAAGTCGCTCAGGAAGCCGAGTTCATCATCGTCATGGTGCCGGACACCCCACACGTTGAAGACGTGCTGTTCCGCAGTGCAGGCATCGCCGAAGGCGTCGGCCCGAACAAGGTCGTGATCGACATGAGCTCGATCTCGCCGAGCGCGACCAAAATCTTCGCTGACAAGATCAAAGCCACTGGCGCTGCCTACCTCGACGCACCGGTTTCCGGCGGTGAAGTCGGCGCTAAAGCGGCCACGCTGAGCATCATGATCGGCGGTTGTGAAAAAGCCTTCGAACGCGCCCTGCCACTGTTCCAGGCGATGGGTAAGAACATCACCCGCGTAGGCGGCAATGGCGACGGCCAGACCGCCAAGGTGGCCAACCAGATCATCGTCGCCTTGAACATCCAGGCCGTTGCCGAGGCCCTGCTGTTCGCCGCCAAGAACGGCGCCGACCCGGCCAAGGTGCGTGAAGCGCTGATGGGCGGCTTCGCCGGCTCGAAGATTCTCGAAGTGCACGGCGAGCGTATGATCAAGGGCACCTTCGACCCGGGCTTCCGCATCAGCCTGCACCAGAAGGATCTCAACCTGGCCCTGGCCGGTGCCCGCGAGCTGGGCCTCAACCTGCCCAACACCGCCAATGCCCAGCAGGTGTTCAGCACCTGCGCCGCCATCGGCGGCAGCAATTGGGATCACTCGGCGCTGATCAAGGGGCTGGAGCACATGGCCAACTTTTCGATCCGCAAGGAGTAAGGTTTTACGTCAGGCGATCTACCCGTAGGTTGGGTTGAGCCTGCGATACCCAACAATCGGTTCGTAGAGCCGGCCAACGAATTGTTGTGCAGGAGCGCTTCGCGCACCATGTTGGGTATCGCTTCGCTCAACACCAACCTACCAATGGAATTACCTGGCAACCCTTTCGATCTGCCCGGCAGGCGGTGTCACGGCCTGACTGCCGGGTGGGTCGATTCTAGTGCGCAGCGCCTGCCGGGCGGACGCTGCGCACTAGAATCACCGTTGATCCAGCGATCACAAGAGAATCCGTCATGCCTATCGATCCGCAAAGCCTGCTGCGCGAGCTGTTCGCCAGCGCCATCGACGCCGCCCACCCGCGCCAGGTTCTGGCCGATTACCTGCCCGATGATCGCAGTGGCCGGGTCATCGTCATCGGTGCCGGCAAGGCCGCCGCGGCCATGGCCGAGGTGATCGAGCGCGAATGGCAGGGTGAAGTCTCCGGCCTGGTGGTGACCCGCTACGAGCACGGCGCCAACTGCAGCCGAATCGAGGTGGTGGAAGCCGCTCACCCGGTGCCGGACGACGCCGGCGAACGGGTCGCCCGCCGCGTGCTAGAACTGGTCAGCAACCTGACGGAAAGTGATCGGGTGATCTTCCTGCTCTCCGGCGGCGGTTCTTCCCTGCTCGCCCTGCCTGCCGCTGGCATCACCCTCAAGGACAAGCAGGCGATCAACAAGGCGCTGCTCAAGTCCGGCGCCTCGATCGGCGAGATGAACTGCGTGCGCAAACACCTCTCGGCGATCAAGGGCGGGCGCCTGGCCAAGGCCTGCTGGCCGGCCAGCGTGTACACCTATGCGATTTCCGACGTACCGGGCGATGAGGCCACGGTGATCGCCTCCGGCCCGACCGTGGCCGACCCCACCACCTCGGCCCAGGCCCTGGCGATCCTCGCCCGCTACGCCATCGAGATCCCGGCCAGCGTGCGCGCCTGGCTGCAGAGTCCGGCATCGGAGACGGTCAAACCGGGCGACCCGTGCCTCGCGCGCAGCCACTTCCAGCTGATCGCCACGCCGCAGCAATCGCTCGACGCCGCTGCCGCCAGGGCCGAGGCCGCCGGTTTTGCCACGTTGATCCTCGGCGACCTGGAAGGCGAATCGCGCGAGGTGGCCAAGGTGCATGCCGGCATCGCCAAGCAGGTGTTGCTGCACGGCCAGCCGATCCAGGCGCCCTGCGTGATCCTCTCCGGCGGCGAGACCACCGTGACGGTGCGTGGCAACGGCCGCGGTGGACGCAACGCCGAGTTCCTCCTGAGCCTGACCGACAGCCTCAAGGGCCTGCCCGGAGTCTACGCCCTGGCTGGCGACACCGACGGCATCGACGGCTCGGAAGACAACGCCGGCGCCATCATGACCCCCGAGAGCTACGCCCGCGCCGCGGCGCTGGGCTTGAGCAGCAGCGACGAGCTGGACAACAACAACGGCTATGGCTACTTCGCCGCCCTCGACGCGCTGATCGTCACCGGGCCGACCCGCACCAACGTCAACGATTTCCGCGCCATTCTGATTCTCGAGAGCAAGCAAAAATGACCCCGAATAAAAAAGTAAAAATTCTCGCCACGCTCGGCCCTGCGATCAAAACCATCGATGACATTCGCCAGTTGGTGGAAGCCGGGGTCAACCTGTTCCGTCTTAACTTCAGCCACGGCGAACACGCCGACCACGCCCAACGCTACGACTGGGTGCGTGAAGTGGAACAGCAGCTGAACACCCCGATCGGCATCCTCATGGACCTGCAAGGACCGAAGCTGCGCGTCGGCCGCTTCAAAGAGGGCAAGGTCAACCTGCAACGCGGGCAGACCTTGCGCCTGGACCTGGACAGCACCCCGGGCGACGCCCAGCGGGTCAACCTGCCGCACCCGGAAATCATCGAGGCCCTGCAACCGGGCATGAACCTGCTGCTCGACGACGGGCGCCTGCGCCTGCAAGTAACCAGCAAGCAAAGCGACGCGGTGATCACCGAAGTCATCGCCGGCGGCGAGCTGTCCGACCGCAAGGGCGTC
Source organism: Pseudomonas paeninsulae (assembly GCF_035621475.1). NCBI lineage: Bacteria > Pseudomonadati > Pseudomonadota > Gammaproteobacteria > Pseudomonadales > Pseudomonadaceae > Pseudomonas > Pseudomonas paeninsulae. Next base: position 2,216,780 of record NZ_CP141799.1, on the reverse strand, counting down.
AATGTGCCGGAAGCGGTGCTGCAACTGAGCCCGCTGACCGACAAAGACCGCCGCGACCTGGCCTTCGGCCTGCAGTTAGGTGTCGACTGGGTAGCCCTCTCCTTCGTCCAGCGCCCGGAAGACATCATCGAAGCGCGCGAACTGATTGGCGACAAAGCCTTCCTGATGGCCAAGATCGAGAAACCCTCGGCCGTCATCCACCTGGAAGAAATCGCTCGTCTGTGCGATGCGATCATGGTCGCCCGTGGCGACCTGGGCGTGGAAGTACCGGCGGAAAACGTGCCGCGCATCCAGAAGGACATCATCCGCACCTGCCGCCAGCTCGGCAAACCGGTGGTGGTGGCCACCCAGATGCTCGAATCCATGCGTTTCTCGCCGGCACCGACCCGTGCCGAAGTCACCGACGTGGCCAATGCCGTGGCCGAAGGCGCCGATGCGGTGATGCTCTCGGCGGAAACCGCCTCGGGCGACTACCCGCTGGAAGCCGTGCAGATGATGAGCAAGATCATCCGTCAGGTGGAAAACGGCCCAGACTTCCAGGCCCAGCTCGACGTCGGCCGGCCGCAGGCCGAAGCCACCACCTCCGATGCAATCAGCTGCGCGATCCGTAGGATCAGTACGATTCTGCCGGTGGCCGCGCTGGTCAATTACACCGAATCCGGTGCCTCTAGCCTGCGTGCCTCGCGCGAACGCCCGACCGCGGCGATCCTCAGCCTGACGCCAAGCCTGAATACCGCACGGCGCCTGACGGTGGCCTGGGGCATCTATTCGGTGGTCAACGAACGCCTGCACAAGGTCGAGGAAGTCACCAGCACCGCCCTGGAAATCGCCCAGGCGCAAGGCATGGCCCAGCGCGGCGACACCCTGGTAATCACCGCCGGCGAACCCTTCGGCCAGCCCGGCAGCACCAATAGCCTGAGGATCGAAACCCTGCATTGAGCCATCGCCGTATAGCACCCGGCAGGAGCATGGGTTTGCGTAGGGAGGGTTAGCGGCGCGCAACAGCGCCTCCCGAGTCGACGACGACAGCGGAGCGCCGCGTAACCCACCGGCAGACGGATCGCCTTGGTGGGTTACGGCGCCGCGCAATCGCCGTCAACACTCGGCAATGTGCCGCGCGCCTACCCCCCCTACGTCATAACGACATACATCCCACGCTGGCCTGGCCAGCGATTCCAGGCGCCTTGATCGGCGCCGCTTTTTATTCAGGCCGACCGAGCATGCATCAGCTGTCTCTGCCTCCTCACGCGCGACGGGGCTTGCGTGCGCTGCTCAATGGCTTCAGCCAGATCTTCCTGCTCAGCCACGCCGGCTGCGGCCTGCTGGTGGTGCTGGCGATCCTGCTCGGTGCGCCGCACCTGCTCGGCGGCGCCTTGCTCGGCGGCGGCTGCAGCATGCTCACGGCGCAGCGCCGCGGTTACCCGCAGGCCGACATCGCCGCCGGGTTATACGGCTACAACGGCATCCTCCTGGGGATGTTGATCAGCGCGCAGTTCAGCTGGTCGCCACTGTTGCCGCTGCTGATCATCCTCGGCGCAGGCCTGTCCAGCCTGATTCTCGCACCCTGGATGCGCTGCATGCGCGAACGTCAGTGGCTGCCGGCCTTCACCTTGCCCTTCGTCGTCCTGAGCTGGCTGCTGTTGTGGCTGGCGCAGCCACTACAGCTGCAGTTGCACAGCGACCCTGTCACGGCGGCGCATAGCCTGGATTGGCTCGCCAGCCTGCAGGCACTGCTGCGCGGCCTGGGCCAGGTGATCTTCCTCGACCAGCCGCTAGCCGGGCTGTGCCTGTGGCTCGGCCTGCTGCTGGCCGACCGCCGCGCCGCCCTCTGGGCCCTGCTCGGCTCCGCCGCGGGCTTGAGCCTGGCGCTGTATCAGGGCTGGGAGCAGCACAGCGCCCTCGCCGGCCTCTATGGTTACAACGCGGCGTTGGCGGCCATCGCCTTGAGCCAGGTGCATCGCCAGCCGTGGGCGCCGTTGCTGGGAATCTGCCTCGCCCTGCTCCTGCAGCCGGGCTTCGCCGCCCTTGGCCTGCCGCCACTGACCATGCCCTTCATCCTCGCCTGCTGGCTGATCCAGGCCAGCCGGCGAGTGCTGCGCCCGGCCGCCACCGTCGACTGCACGCCAGCGCGCCCCGACTGAGAGGCAGTGAAAAAACTCCCGCCTGCTGCGGCCGCCTCGAAACGCCCGCCGCGGTGTTGCGCTACGTGAAAAGCAGGGTCATTTAGCTCACTTAACCCCCCAGCTTTTCACGCAGCGCGCCTTGCCGCGCACGCCTGCAGTTGCTCTCGCGACGGCGCTCGCTATTTTCACAACCTCTGAGAGCTTGCTTTGCAGCGGTAGAACTCCCTAGGCTGCGTGCATAGTCGTTGCCAGCCGAGTCGCAAGGGAAAACACAATCCACCATGAGTAGCTCAGACAACTGGCGCCAGCGCCTGTACATCATCATCTTCCACACCGACACCCCCGCCGGGCAGCGCTTCGACAACTGGCTGCTGCTGACCATCCTGGCCAGCCTGGTAGTGGTTATGTTCGACAGCGTGAGTAGCGATCACGATCAATATGGCGCCTGGCTGAAAACCTTGGAATGGGGCTTTACCGTCTTGTTCGCCATCGAGTACGTCGTGCGCCTGTACTGCTCGCCCAAGCCGCTGCGCTATGCCTTCAGCTTTTTCGGGCTAATCGACCTGCTGGCGATTCTGCCGGCGATTCTCGCCCTGCTGTTCGCCGACGCCCAGTACCTGCTGATCATCCGGGTGATCCGCATGCTGCGGGTGTTCCGCGTACTCAAGCTGAGTCCCTACCTGCGCCAGGCCAATTTTCTACTCACCGCGCTACGCGGTAGCCGGCAGAAGATCATCGTGTTCTTCGCCACCATCGCCACCTTGGTAACCGTGTTCGGCACCCTGATGTACGTGGTCGAAGGACCGGCAAATGGCTTCACCAGCATCCCCAAAGGCATCTACTGGGCGGTGGCCACTCTGACCACCGTGGGCTTCGGCGACATAGTCCCGCATACGTCGCTGGGCCAGGCGCTGGCAACCCTGATCATGATCATCGGTTACTCAATCATCGCCGTACCCACCGGCATATTCACCGCCGAACTGGCCAACGCCATGCGCGGCGGCGGCCAGCGCGAACACAACTGCCCCAGCTGTGCGAAGGATTTTCACGAGCAGGGCGCGGCGTTCTGCAGCCGCTGCGGCAATCCGTTGTTTCCACGTCAAACCGATCAAGACTGAGGCGCGATACCGCCGTCACAAACGCGATAGAACCCCCTGCGCAACGCTAGGGGGCTGTGGCCCAAGCAGAAAAAACCCCGCAGTTGCATGCGGGTTTTCTTTTCAGGACGAAGGGCTCAGCCGCGCTCGACCGGCGCCGAGGTCAGTTCGAAGGGGCTGTTGCTGCGCCGCAGGTTGCGGTCTTCACGCGGGGTGGCACCGAAGAAGTTGCGGTAGGCACTGGAGAAATGTGGACCGGAGGAGAAGCCGCAGGACAGGCCAATCTGGATGATCGACTTGCTGGTCTGCATCAGTAACTGACGCGCCTTGTTCAGGCGCAGTTCCAGGTAGTACTGGCTGGGCACCCGGTTCAGGTACTGCTTGAAAATGCGTTCCAGCTGGCGGCGCGAGACGCAGACATGCTGGGCGATTTCGTCGGTGGTCAGCGGTTCTTCGATGTTCGCCTCCATCAGCAGCACCGCCTGGGTCAGCTTGGGATGGCTGGAACCCAAACGGTTCTGCAGCGGAATGCGCTGACGCTCGCTGCCCTCGCGAATCCGCTCGACCACCAGCTCTTCAGATACCGCGCCAGCCAGCTCGGCACCGTGATCGCGGGCCAGCAAAGCCAGCAGCAGATCGAGCACCGCCAGACCGCCGCAGGCGCTGAGGCGATCACGGTCCCAGTCGAACAGATGGCTGGTGGCGATGACTTTAGGGAAACGTTCGCTGAAATCGTCCTGCCAGCGCCAGTGCACCGAGGCGCGGTAACCATCGAGCAGGCCCAGTTGCGCCAGTGGATAGACCCCGGCGGATATCCCGCCGATCACGCAACCGCCACGCACCAGTTGCTTGAGCGCGCTGGACAAGGCCAGGGGCATGGGCCCGGGCGGCTCGTCGGCGAGCAGGAAGAGCTTTTGCAAACCGTCCAGCTTGCCCACCCAGGGTTCTCCTGGGAGACGCCAGGCACCTTCGGCCGGGGTTTCGGCCTGAATGAACGTCAGTTCGTAGACCACGTCCGGGTGGACACGCTGGGCAACGCGCAAGGCCTCCTCGGCCAAAGCCAAGGTCAGGGGTTTGCAGTTGGGCCAAAGCAGGAAACCGATTCGATGGGCAGTCATGGGGGGCAGTTTAGGCTCTCTTGGCGGACAAGGGCATGCCGCTCACTTAAGGCTACCAGAGAGGAACTGCTGAAGGCGTTCCGATTGTGGATTGACCAATACTTCGCGCGGATCGCCACGCTCCTCGACCACACCCTTATGCAGGAATACCAACTGGTTGGACACCTCGCGAGCGAAGCCCATTTCGTGAGTCACCACCACCATGGTGCGGCCTTCCTGAGCCAGATCCTGCATGACCTTGAGTACCTCGCCGACCAGTTCGGGGTCGAGCGCCGAGGTCGGCTCGTCGAACAGCATTACTTCCGGCTCCATGGCCAGGGCACGGGCAATCGCCACGCGCTGCTGCTCGCCACCGGACATGTGCGCCGGGTAGGCATCCTTGCGATGGGCCACGCCGACCTTGTTCAGGTAGTGCTCGGCCTTTTCCAGGGCTTCCTTCTTGCTCATGCCGAGCACATGCACCGGCGCTTCCATGACGTTTTCCAGGGCGCTCATGTGCGACCACAGGTTGAAGTGCTGGAACACCATGGCCAGCCGCGAGCGCATACGCTGCAACTGCTTGGGATCGGCGGCTTTGAGCGCGCCTTCCTTGTTGGCCACCAGCTTCAGCTCTTCGCCGTTGAGCAGGATCTTGCCGCCATGGGGTTGTTCGAGCAGGTTGATGCAGCGCAGGAAAGTACTCTTGCCCGAGCCGCTGGAGCCGATGATGCTGATCACGTCACCGGCCTTGGCCGCCAGGGACACACCCTTGAGCACTTCGTGGCTACCATAGCGCTTGTGCAGATCCTGAACTTCGAGTTTGTACATGGTTTCCACTCTCTTGAATCAGTCGCTGAGCAAGCGACCCTGGCGAATAGGGGTACAACCGGCGACCTTGGCCAACCACAAACCGGGCTGGGCAAAACGCATCCGTTCACGAACGTAAAGCACACCATCGGTCGAGGCGCAGACAGTGCTGTGGCGATCGCTCAGCGGATCGATCACCTCGAACAGCGGATCACCGGCCTTGACCCGCGCACCCACCGGCTGCAGAAAACTCACCACCCCGGCATGCGGCGCGCAGGCATATTCGGCGCCCTCGAAAGGCGTGGCCTCGCAGCAGTCCACGGGCGCTGGCGGCCAATCGCCGGCGATCAAGCCCTGCTCGGCGAGAAACGCCAGAATACTCTCGGCACTGGCTGCGGCCTGCTCCTTGCCGGTATCGGCCATGCCACCCAACTCGACCGTGGCCGCCAGGCAAGCCAGCGGAATGGTCGCCGCGGGGAACTGCCGGGCCAGGCGCAACCAGGGCAGCGAGCAGGATTCGTCGAAGGAACTGCCGCCGCCATCCTCGGTCACCAGCACCGCCCCGGCCTGCAGGCGGGCGGCCAACGGGCGCAATTGCGCCCATTGCTGCGGCAGCGTGTACAGATGCACCACCGCCTCGAAGTCGCAGTGCAGATCCAGCACCACATCGGCATCGCAGGCGTGTTTGAGCAACAAGCGCTGCAAGGCCTGCAATTCGGAAGTTGGCGCAGGCAGGGCATCCAGGGCGGCCTGCATCGCCGCACGGATCAAGCGCACATTGGCCGGGCCATCGTCGCCCAGGAAGCCGTCGAGTGCCGGGGCTATGGCCTCGGCCAAGGCGAAGAAGTCCCGGTTGAAATTCTTACCGCTGGCAAACTCGAAACGCCCCTGCTGGGTCGCCTGAAACACCTGACCCAGGCCGATTGGATTGGCCACCGGCACCAACTCGATGACTCCGGTCAAGCGGCCCTGGGCTTCGAGTTCGCGCAAGCGCCGCTTGAGTTCCACGGCGACCCGCATGCCCGGCATCTCATCGGCATGCAGCGCGGCCTGGATATAGGCCTTGCACGGGCCGCTGCCAAAGCGCAACACGCTTAAACGCCGCTCCGTGCCGGGGCAGTTCCAGGGCAACACATGATCGATTCGTTGCATGTTCAGCTCCTCAGGCCTTGCGTGGCGCCAGATGGGCCAGCCAGCGGCGCTCGGCATGTTTGAACAGGCGCACCAGGACGAAGGTCAGGCACAGGTAGAACAGCCCGGCGGTGATGAACGCCTCGAACGGCAGGTAATGCTGCGAACTGACGGTGCGTGCCGCACCGGTGATGTCGACCAGGGTGACGATCGACGCCAGGCTGGTGGTGTGCAACATCATGATTACTTCGTTGCTGTACTGCGGCAGTGCCCGGCGCAGTGCCGACGGCAGGAGAATCCGCCGGTACAGCTTGCCCCGCGACATGCCCATGGCCTTGGCCGCTTCGATTTCGCCAGGCGGGGTCGATTTCAGACTGCCGGCGAGAATCTCCGCGCTGTAGGCACTGGTGTTAATGCCAAAGGCCAGGCAGGCACAGAAGGTCGCACTGGAAAAATACGGCCAGAGGAAACTCTCCCGCACCGCCTCGAACTGGGCCAGACCGTAGTAGATCAGAAACAACTGCACCAGCATCGGCGTGCCGCGGATCACATAGGTATAGAGCCAGGCCGGAAAGTTCAGCAGCGCTGACTTGGACACTCGCATCAACCCCAGCGGAATCGCCAGCGCCAAGCCGAACGCCAGGGAAATCAGGAGAAGCTGCAGGGTCACCAGGACGCCACCGAAGTACAGCGGCAGGTTTTCCCAGATCACGTTGTAGTCGAAGATCATGCGTTCGCTCCCATGCTCACAGATCGGCGGCTTTGGTGCCGACCGAGTAGCGCTTTTCCACATAGCGCAGCACCAGCAGGGACACGCTGGTCAGCACCAGGTAGAGGGCACCGACCGCCAGGTAAAAGGTGAACGGCTCACGCGTGGCATCGGCCGCGCTTTTCGCCTTGAACATCATGTCCTGCAACCCCACCACCGAAATCAACGCGGTGGCCTTGGTCAGCACCAGCCAGTTGTTGGTGAAGCCCGGAATGGCGAAACGGATCATCTGCGGCACCAGGATGCGGAAGAACACCTTGATCCCGCTCATGCCGTAGGCGGCACCCGCCTCGCTCTGGCCTTTGGGAATCGCCATGAAGGCGCCGCGAAAGGTCTCCGACAGGTAGGCACCGAAGATGAAGCCCATGGTGAATACACCGGCGACAAACGGATTAATATCGATGTATTCGTTGAAACCCAGTAGCGGTGCCACCCGATTCACCAGATCCTGGCCGCCATAGAAAATCAGCAGGATCAGCACCAGGTCGGGAATGCCACGAATCACGGTGGCGTAGGTTTCACCCAGAATCGCCAACCACCTGATCGGCGACAGACGGAACGCCGCACCGAGCAAGCCGAGGAAGATGGCAACCGTAATGGATGACAGAGCCAACAGCAGGGTGAGCCAGGCGCCTTCGAGAATGGTCGAGCCGTAGCCGTCAAGCATGCTCTAGTACCTCATACAGGCGCCGGGCGGCGCCGAGGAGCACAACGGAAAAGTGGCACAAGCACGCTATCGCCTGTTTGCGCCACTCTCACTGATAAGCGACTTGATTGCGGGAATCAGTCGCCGTAGACGTCAAAGTCGAAATACTTGTCCTGCACTTCCTTGTATTTGCCATTGGCACGGATACCGGCAATGGCTGCCGTGAATTTGTCGGCCAGGGCCGTGTCGCCTTTACGCACGGCAATGCCCTGCCCTTCACCGAAGTACTTCACGTCGGTAAAGTCAGGCCCAGCGAAGGCGAAGCCCTTGCCGGCGTCGGTCTTGAGGAAGCCGTCGTCGATGTTCACCGAGTCAGCGAGGGTGGCGTCAAGGCGACCGGTCTGCAGGTCGAGGAAGATCTCGTTCTGCGAGCTGTAGCGCACGATCTCGGCACCAGCCGAGGCGAACACGTCGGAGGCATAGCGGTCATAGACCGAAGAACGCTGTACACCAATCTTCTTACCCTTCAGGTCAACCAGCGGATCATTGATCTCGCTGCCAGCCTTCATCGCCAACTTGGCTGGAGTGGCGTAATACTTACCCGTGAAGTCGACCGACTTCTTGCGGTCCTCGGTGATTGACATGGACGACAGCACGGCGTCGAACTTGCGGACTTTCAGCGCTGGGATCAGGCCGTCGAACTCCTGCTCGATCCACTTGCACTCGACTTTCATCTCTTCGCACAGGGCGTTGCCGATGTCGTAGTCAAAACCGGTGATATTGCCATCGGGAGTCTTGTAGGCGAACGGTGGGTATGCCGCTTCGATACCGATGCGCAGGGGTTTGGCGTCTTCAGCCATGGCCAGCGGCGACAGCACGGATAGCGCCAGTGCGCCGAGAAGTGCAATCTTCTTCATCTTGTGACTCCTTCGAATGGGAATGGATGCGACTGGCAGTATCTCTGTGAGCGCATATGCACCCAGCCCTGGATAAATGGTAGAGAACTCGCCGTGTTTGTTGGGTAACTCGCAGCGACAAGCAGTTCCGGCTGGGTGAGCGGCATTCTAGCGACAGGTCGAAAGTCGATATTTCTTCAATGCGACAAGTAATTACAAAAGACCCGGACGGGCACTGCGGACGTATTGACAGTCTCCGGCAAACATGCGGAGACAGATAGAAAGGGCAACCAATATAAAAAGCAATTATCGCGCCCGTTTTAACAAAACCCTTTGTTTACGGACCTTACAGAGCATATTAATTTTTTCGCGCCTGGTTTTCCCGTATCAAGCCAGCACGATATGTTTCCATGCCGCCCACATAAGTGCGCGGTGTTACCGGCCTACGGCCTCCGCGCACCTCGGTAGCGCGCAAGCTTAGCGCCGATGGATCAACCGGAAACGTTAAAGGGCGCGCTTGCGCAGCAGTGCCGCCACGGCAGCAGAGGGTACTAACAGAAAGCAAAACGCCCCGCTTCGGCTTGTGGCCGAGGCGGGGCGTAGATTGCCGGTGCCGATTAGGCGACCTGCATGTCGCGATGAGTATCGATGAGGTGTTGCACCACGCCAGGATCGGCCAGCGTGGAGATATCGCCGAGTGCATCGTATTCGCCGGTCGCGATCTTGCGCAGGATGCGGCGCATGATCTTGCCCGAGCGAGTCTTCGGCAAACCGGGAGCCCACTGGATCACATCCGGCGAGGCGATCGGACCGATCTCCTTGCGCACCCAGTTCTTCAATTCCTGACGCAGTTGCTCGGAAGGCTCCTGGCCACCGTTAAGGGTGACGTAGACGTAGATGCCCTGCCCCTTGATGTCGTGCGGCACACCGACCACTGCGGCTTCAGCCACTTTCGGGTGAGCAACCACGGCGCTTTCAATTTCGGCGGTACCCATGCGGTGACCGGAGACATTGAGCACGTCATCCACCCGACCGGTAATCCAGTAGTAACCGTCTTCGTCACGGCGAGCACCGTCACCGGTGAAATACATGCCTTTGAAGGTCTTGAAGTAGGTATCGACGAAACGGTCGTGGTCGCCGTACAGGGTACGCGCCTGACCCGGCCAGGAGTCGATGATCACCAGGTTGCCCTCGGCGACACCCTCCAACAGGTTACCCATATTATCTACCAGGCCCGGCTGCACGCCGAAGAACGGCCGTGCCGCCGAGCCGGGTTTGAGGTCATGAGCCCCGGGCAACGGGGTCATCAAGGTGGCGCCGGTTTCAGTCTGCCACCAGGTGTCGACGATCGGGCAGCGACTCTGGCCGACGGTCTCGTAGTACCAATGCCAGGCTTCCGGGTTGATCGGCTCGCCCACCGAACCGAGCAGGCGCAGGCTGGAACCGTCGAAGCCCTCCACCGCCGCCTGACCCTGGGCCATCATGGCGCGGATCGCGGTCGGTGCGGTGTAGAGGATATTGACCTGGTGCTTGTCGATGATCTTGGCGACGCGGCTAATGTCCGGGTAGTTCGGCACACCCTCGAACAGCACGATAGTGGCGGCGTTGGCCAGCGGCCCGTAGACGTTGTAGCTGTGACCGGTAACCCAGCCGATGTCGGCAGTGCACCAGAACACCTCACCCGGCTTGTAGTCGAACACCCGCTCATGGGTCATCGCGGCATACAACAGGTAACCCCCGGTGGTGTGCAGCACGCCCTTGGGCTTGCCGGTGGAACCGGAGGTATAAAGGATGAACAGCGCCTCCTCGGCGCCCATTTCCTTAGGTGCACAGACACTGCCGGCGACCTGCATCAGGTCTTCGTACCAGATGTCGCGGTGCTGGTTCCACTTGATCTCGCCACCGGTGCGCCGGCAGACGATAACCTTCTGCACGCTGGCGGTTTCCGGATTGGTCAAGGCGTCGTCGACATTCTCCTTCAGCGGAATGCTCTTGCCGCCGCGCAGGCCTTCGTCGGCGGTGATCACCACCTTGGACTTGCAGTCGATGATCCGCCCAGCCAGCGCCTCGGGAGAGAAGCCGCCGAACACCACCGAGTGGATGGCGCCAATACGTGCACAAGCAAGCATGGCCACCACTGCTTCCGGGATCATCGGCATGTAGATGGTCACCACGTCGCCACGGTGCACGTCCTGGCCGCGCAGGGCGTTAGCAAGCTTGCACACCTGCTCATGCAACTCGCGGTAAGTGATGTGCTTGTGCTCGGAAGGATCATCGCCCTCCCAGATGATTGCCACCCGATCGCCATGCTCTTCCAGGTGACGGTCCAGGCAGTTGTAGGAAACGTTGAGAGTGCCGTCGGCGAACCACTTGATATCGACGTGATGGTCATCGAAGGAGGTCTGCTTGACCTTGGTGAACGGCTTGATCCAGTCCAGCCGCTGGGCCTGCTCACGCCAGAAGCCGTCGGGGTTGATCACCGACTGCTGATACATGGCTTTGTAGGTGGCTTCGTCGGTAAACGACTGAGCCGCCACCTCTGGGCGTACGGGATAGAGGGACGCAGCACTCATTGGATAGACCTCGGTGAGTAGTTGTTTTTCTATGGGGCATTTTGTAACCAGATACCCCTACTTGGGCCATTCGACCATGGTATTACCGCTCTACAACCATGGTCTTGCTCCACTGACAGCCCGCAAAGGCGCTGCAAGCATGTCCCTGCGCGGTGAAAATTTAGGCCGTCAGCCGCGCACGTCTGGTGGCGGCCACAGTAGGCGAGCGCCCTAAAGTAAAGCCGCTGCACGAGCAGCCACCAGGCGCCGCAGCAACTGCAACAGAGCCGCCAAACGCTCGACAGGATAGATTGCAGATGAAAAAAAGGCGACCCAGAGGCCGCCTACCCAAACACTCCGCAAGCGGAATGGAGAACAACTTACATCCAGATCACGCAGGATTCGGACAGCTACAGTCTCCCCCAGCCACTTGTATGCAGGCTATTGCGCCAAGGTCTTGCAAGACTCGGCCCCAGCCTCAGCGCGCCCGGCCTCGCTCACTGCCCGCACCACGACCAGCGCCACGCCAGCGGCCAGCAACAACAGCGCGGCGAAGCCCGCCATGATATGTAGATAAGGCATGCCATGGTTCCACGGCCGCGCCACCCCGAGGAAGGCAGCGAACAGCCAGCCACTCATCGACAGCGCCCCCAACAGACCGAGGCGCAAGCGGGCCGGACCGGGCAAGGCGACGAAGGGAGCCTGGTGCAACAGCGGAAAACCGTTGCGGTGCAATAGCAGGCCGTTGAGACTCAACAGCACCACCACCGTGCCCTTGGCCCAAAGTTTCTGATTGAGTAGATAGGCCATGCCTTCAGAGAAATAACCTTGCGCCACCAGCGCCAGCCCGGTTAGCCACAGGGCCAGCAGCGCCAGACCAACCACCTGTTGAACCTCGGCCAACTGGGCGCGCTTGCTCGCATCCAACCAATCCCGGCGCCAGCGCCAGAGCTTGTGGTCGGCCGTCAACAGGGTACCGAGGGCGACGCAGGTGGCGAGTAGATGGCTGTAGACGAGCAGCGTTTTGAGCATGATTTACCTTCTTGTTGTTCGGCCAGGCGCTCCCTGCGGCAAAATATTGAAGGCGAATGATGCAAGTTATCATTTGTATCCGCAAGAAACATTATGGAACGCACTACTCCTTGCCCAACCCGTGCTGACGCAGTTTGTTGGCGATGGTGGTGTGCGATACGCCGAGGCGCTTGCCCAGTTGCCGGCTGCTCGGATGTTCATGATACAGCCGCTCCAACACGGCCTTCTCGAAGCGCCCAAGGATGTCATCCAGGCCGCCTTCCAGCGAGAACGCGCCCAACGGCTGCGGTGCGCCGTAGTCCGGCAGGCGGATATGGTCGAGCTTGACCGTACCGCCCTCGCACAGCGACACCGCCTGGAATAGTACGTTTTCCAACTGGCGCACATTGCCTGGCCAATGATAGTGGCCGAGCTTGTCCAGCACCTGCGGGGCCAGCTTGGGCAACGGGCAACCGATCTGCCGGCTGGCCGAATCGAGGAAGTGCTCGACCAGCGGTGCCAACCCGTCCAGGCATTCGCGCAGCGGCGGGATATGCAGGCTGAGCACGTTGAGCCGATGGTAGAGGTCCTGGCGGAATTCGCCCTTGGCGCACAGCTCGGACAGATCGACCTGGGTGGCGCAGACCACCCGCACGTCCAGGTACACCTCCTCGTCGCTGCCGACCCGGCGGAAGCCGCCGTCCTGCAAGAAACGCAGCAACTTGGCCTGCAGGCGCGGGCTCATCTCGCCGACGCCATCGAGGAACAGCGTGCCGCCGGCCGTCAATTCCAGCAGGCCGAGCTTGCCCTCCGGCCGCGCGCCCTCGAAGGCGCCGGGGCCATAGCCGAACAGCTCGGTCTCGGCCATGGATTCCGGCAGTCCTGCACAATTCAACGCCATGAACGGCGACTGTCCGCGCGGGCTGGCCAGGTGGCAGGCGCGCGCCAGCAGTTCCTTGCCGGTGCCGGTCTCGCCCTCGATCAGCAGCGGCGCATCCAGCGGCGCCATGCGCCGCGCCTCGCGCACCACCGCAGCCATCACCCTGGAACTCTGGAAGATGCTGTCGAAGCCGCGCAGTTCCTGCTTGCGCACATGGTAGATGCGCTCGCCGACCCGATCCGCCCGGTGCAGGGTGAGCACCGCACCGGCCAGGGCATCGCTCTCGTCGTGTTCGGTCTGCAAGGGCGCGATGTCGGCGAGGAACACATCGCCCTTGACCTTGACCCGCAGGCCATTGATCCGCGACTTGTTGGCCCGCACCAACTCAGGCAGGTCGAAATCTTCGGCGTAACGCGACAGCGCAATCCCCGGCACCTCATCCACGCGCACGCCAAGCAACTGCGCGGCCGCGCGGTTGGCCGCCACTATCGAACCGCCCATGTCGATCGACAGCACCGGAAACTCCAGGGCGCCGAGCAAGGCGTTCAATTCCAGATGACGGCGCTCGCTGGGCATCAGGCCGACGCGCTTGACCCCGAAGACCCCGGGGATCGCCTCCAGCTTCGGCCGCAGGGCCTGGAACTGCAGGTTGATCAGATTCGGGCAGAGCATATAGATGGCGTTGCCCTGCTCACCGCCGACCTCGCCACGGGCGACGTTGATGCCGTACTCAACCAGCAGGTTGAGGATGTCGCGCAGAATACCGATCCGGTTTTGACAGTGAATCTTGATACGCATGGCAGGCCCTGAGCACATTTTCTGATAGCAGAGCGTCGGAAATCGACTAACTCGCCTTATTATTCGTCAAGAATATGTGACAGATTAGTCCAGCAGCAACACGATAATTGGCTGAGCCGCCAGCAACGTAACCTTTTCTTTACGAAATTCCCGCCTTAGCCCTTCCCCGCCGCCGCATTCACTGCTGCGCAACCTCACAACCTGGGGTATCCATTGTCCAATATAACAACGACAGATCCAGCAGGAGGCAGTGATGAAGAGCACGCAGTATGTGGCTCGGCAACCGGATGAAAGCGGTTTTATCCACTACGGCGAAGCCGAGCATCAGGTGTGGAACACCCTGATCACCCGGCAACTCAAGGTGATCGAAGGCCGTGCTTGTCAGGAGTATCTGGACGGCATCGAGCAACTCGGCCTGCCCCATGAGCGTATCCCACAGCTCGATGAAGTGAATCGGGTGTTGCAAGCCGCCACCGGCTGGCGCGTCGCCCGGGTGCCGGCGCTGATTCCGTTCCAGACCTTCTTCGAACTGTTGGCCAGCCAGCAATTCCCGGTCGCCACCTTTATCCGCAGCCCCAAGGAACTGGACTACCTGCAGGAGCCTGACATCTTTCACGAGATCTTCGGCCACTGCCCGTTGCTGACCAACCCCTGGTTCGCCGAGTTCACCCACACCTACGGCAAGCTCGGCCTCAAGGCCACAAAAGAACAGCGCGTCTACCTCGCTCGCTTGTACTGGCTGACCATCGAGTTCGGCCTGGTCGACACCAGCCAGGGTCGCCGGATCTATGGCGGCGGCATCCTCTCCTCGCCGAAAGAAGCCGTCTACAGCCTGTCCGGGGAACCCGAGCACCTGCCATTCGATCCGATCGAGGCCATGCGCACGCCTTACCGCATCGACATCCTGCAACCGCTGTACTACGTCTTGCCGGAACTCAAGCATCTGTTCGAACTGGCTCACCAGGACATCATGGGCATGGTCCAGCAGGCCATGCAGATGGGCCTGCACGCGCCGAAATTTCCGCCGAAAGCGGCGTAGGCTGGAGACGCCGCTTGCGGCTTATTCACCATTACCCCGAGGGGCGGAAAACGCTTCACGGCTTTCCACGGGGTGGCCATCCACCCTACGCTTTGCCCACCCTTTGCCCTGGAGAATCCCCTATGAGCCTTGCCCAAGCCCAATGCGAAGCCTGCCGCGCCGACGCCCCGAAAGTCTCGGACGAGGAGCTGGCCGAGCTGATCCGCGAGATCCCCGACTGGAACATCGAAGTCCGTGACGACCACATGGAGCTGGAGCGGGTGTTTCTGTTCAAGAACTTCCGCCATGCCCTGGCATTCACCAACGCGGTCGGCGCCATCGCCGAGGAAGTCGGCCACCACCCAGCCCTGCTCACCGAGTGGGGCAAGGTCACCGTGACCTGGTGGAGCCACGAAATGCGCGGCCTGCACCGCAACGACTTCATCATGGCCGCGCGCACCGATGTGCTCGCCGGCAACGCCGAGGGCCGCAAGTGAGCCATTTCGCCCAGATTGCACGGGTGCCTGGCGACCCGATTCTCGGCCTGATGGAGGCGTATCGCGCCGACCGCAACCCGGCCAAGCTCGACCTCGGCGTGGGCGTGTACAAGGACGCCCAGGGCCTGACGCCGGTTCCGCGAGCGGTAAAGCTGGCCGAGCAGCGCCTGGTCGACAGCGAAACCAGCAAGAGCTATATCGGTGGCCACGGCGATGCCTTGTTTTGCAGCCACCTGACCAAGCTGGTGCTCGGCGCCGACAGCCACCTGCTGGAACATCAGCGCGCGGCGGCCAGCCAGACACCCGGCGGCACCGGTGCCCTGCGCCTGGCTGCAGACTTTCTCCGCCACTGCCTGCCGGGTCGCGGTATCTGGCTGAGCGATCCGACCTGGCCGATCCATGAAACCATCTTTGCCGAGGCAGGGCTGCGCGTCGGACACTATCCTTATGTCGGCGCCGACAACCGGCTCAACGTCGAGGCGATGATCGCCGCGCTCAGCCACTTGCCTCAAGGCGATGTGGTGCTGCTGCACGCCTGTTGCCATAACCCGACCGGTTTCGACCTCGGCCAGGATGACTGGCGCCGCGTGCTGGAGGTGGTCAAGGCGCGCGAGCTGCTGCCGCTGATCGACTTCGCCTACCAGGGCTTCGGCGACGGCCTGGAGCAGGACGCCTGGGCCGTGCGCCGGTTCGCTGCCGAGCTGCCCGAGTTGCTGATCACCAGTTCCTGCTCGAAGAACTTCGGCCTCTACCGCGAGCGCACCGGCGCCCTGCTGGTTTGTAGCGCCGACGCGGAAAAACTGTTGGATGTGCGCAGCCAACTGGCCTCCATCGCCCGCAACCTGTGGTCGACGCCACCGGCCCACGGCGCGGCCGTGGTCGCCACCATCCTCGCTGATGTCGAGCTCAAGGCCCTGTGGAGCAACGAGTTGGAAAGCATGCGCCAACGGGTGGTCAGCCTGCGTCATGGTCTGATCGAGGCCTTGCAGCCCTATGGCCTGGCCGAGCGCTTCGCCCATATTGCCGTGCAACGCGGGATGTTCTCCTACACCGGCTTGTCGCCCCAGCAGGTGCAGCGCCTGCGTGCGGAGTACAGCGTGTATCTGGTCGGCAGCGGCAGGGCCAACGTCGCCGGTTTGGATAGCGAACGCCTGGATGCCTTGGCCCAGGCAATCGCCCGAGTGTGCTCAAGCTAATTGCTCGATGCCGCCAGCCGGCATGATGGCGAAGCGGTTACCCAGCGGTAGCCGCTGCGCTGCGAGGATCGTTACGCTCCAGAGCAATTCCGCTGTCTTGCTACCCGGGTCGGCGGAGGCGTCACACGAGCTGAGCTGGGGCCACGGAACTCGTGATTATAGTTGTATAGTTTGACCAACCCCCTTGGTCAGCACGAGACAACCAGTGGTCCACCCAGCCAACCTGTTCTTTCGCACCTACCACCGCGTCACTCACAGCCTGGCGTTCTTCCCCACGCTGATAGCCGTGGGGTTCTTACTGCTGTGCATATTGAACATGGCCATTGAATACCAGCCCTGGCTGATGGCGCTCAAACAGCGGTTCGACTTCGGCCTGGTGCGCAACCCCGACAATGCCCGGTTGATTCTCGGCACCCTGGTCGGCGGCATCCTGACATTGATGGTGTTCAGCTTTTCGATGGTCATGGTGGTGCTCAATAATGCCTCTGCATCCCTATCGCCACGGGTAATCCCAGGCCTGATCAGCAGCAAGAGTCACCAGAAGACTCTGGGCTTTTACCTCGGCACCATCCTCTACGCCCTGCTGTTGATCACCACCATCGAGCAGACCGAGCAATATCAGGCCCCCAGCCTAGGCGTGCTGATTACGCTGGGGCTGGCTATCGCCTGCCTGGGTCTGTTCGTGCACTTCATCCGCTCCATCTCGCAATCGATCCAAGTCGAATACATCCTCAACAACCTCTACGCCACCACCCTGGAGAAGCTCACCAGCCGCGTGGACAAACTGCTCGACACCGGCGTGCTGCCTGCCTGGCCGGCAGACCAAGGGTGGGTGGTGGTCAATGCGCAACGCAGCGGTTATTTCAAGACGCTCAATATCCACACCCTCAACCGGCTGCTGGTAGACAATGACCTGCGCATGACCGTGCTGATCCATCGCGGCTTTTTCGTCATGCCCGGCCACCCGCTGCTCAAACTCGAGCGCAAAGTTGACGACGAACTGTGCCAGCAACTGCTCGATTGCTTCGACTTCTTCGTCGAGCAATACGCCAGCACGCATTACGTATTTGGCTGCCAGCAAATTTCCGAAATTGCCGTGAAAGCCCTGAGTCCCGGCATCAACGATCCATGCACCGCCATTACCGCTATCGACATGCTCAGCGTGCTGTTCTGCAAGCGCCTGCAGTTGCCCGACCTGGACTGCGCGCCGCTGACGGACGAAGCCCCCCGTGTATTTTTCTTCGAACTATCGCTGGACCAACTGCTCCAGCAGATTTTCGGCCCGATACGCACCTATGGCAGCAGCGACCCCCAGGTACTGACCAACCTGCTAGAGGCGTTCAAGAACCTGATGTTTCAAAACCCTCGCGCCCACCACCAAGCCGAGCTGATCACGCACGCACGCAGTGTCGTGGAAACAGCCGACCGGCATATTGCCATTCGACGCGACCGTGAGGAGTTGAATGACATGATCGAACGCTTCAACAAGGTCGCCGGGCTCTCACCGCCAGCGCTAGCGCCGCTGCAGCTCGAGCAACGCTGAGCAGAACGCGCACCGGAATGGTGCGGATTCTGCCAATAGAAAAGCCAGCAACCGCCTGTCAGACTATTTTTTATATATAAATCAACAGATTAGCAGCACGCCCTAAAAACCATGGCGCGCTTCCTGCTTGCTATCAAAGCCATAGTCCCCTAGGGTAGATCGCCATGTGGTCCCTGATTGCCCCTATCAGCTCATTGCTCGGTGGGGTTGCTTTACTCCTCCTCGGCAATGGCCTGCTCAACACCCTACTGACCCTGCGTGGCGTCGCCGAAGGCTACTCCACCGGGATGCTCGGACTGATCATGTCCGGGTACTTCGTCGGTTTTCTCCTTGGCACCTGGCTAGCGATTCCGCTGGTTCGTCGCGTTGGGCATATTCGTGTGTTTGCCTTTTGTGCCGCGCTGGCGGCCATCACCGCGCTACTCCATGTCCTGATCATCAACCCCTGGGTCTGGCTGGGTTTGCGCGTGCTCTATGGCCTGGCGCTGGTCGGCCTGTACATGGTGATCGAGAGCTGGCTCAACGCTCAGGTGCCCGACGGCAAGCGCGGCCAGGTGTTCGCCCTGTATATGGTGGTGAATCTCGGCGCGCTGGCGGCGGCGCAGCAACTGCTCAACCTGGCCGACCCCAGCGAATTCACACTCTTCGTGCTCGCCGCCATTTTGATCAGCATGGCGCTGATGCCAATCACCCTGACCCGCCAGATTCAGCCCAGCGTCCCTGAAACCCTGCACACCAACCTGCGCCAGATCGTCAGTATCGCACCTGTGGCAATTGCAGCCGCGGGGCTATCTGGCCTGGCCTTGAGCGCGTTCTGGGCCATGGCCCCGGTGTATGCCAGCCTCAACGGCTTCGATGCCACCGGCGTTGGCCTGTTGATGAGCACTGCGATTCTCGGCGGCGCCTTACTGCAATGGCCGATCGGTATTTATTCCGACAAGCATGACCGCCGCCTGGTGCTTTTCTGGGTAGTGGCGCTATCGGTAGCCGTGGCCCTGCTGATGAGCGTATTGCCGGCCGGACGCCTGTTGCTTGGACTGATCTTCGTCTGGGGCGGCCTGGCCTTCGCCATTTACCCGATCGCTGTGGCGCAGCTGATCGACCAGTTGCACCCCGATGAAATTCTCGCCGGATCCAGCAGTCTACTGATGGTTAATGGTATTGGTTCTGTCTGTGGGCCACTACTGGCCGGCTTGCTCATGCAGCACCTGGGTGCCCAGGCGCTGCCACTGTACTTCGCCGCCACCCTCGGCGTGCTCGCGGCTTATACCTTCTACCGCTTGCGCCACGTCACTGACTTGGTCAGCGAGCCGCATGCGCACTTCATGCCGATGCTGCGCACCAGCCATACCGTGCTGGAACTGATGCCCGACGCACCGCCGTCGCACGACGTCAGCGAGGAGCCCACCACCGAATCAGAGCAGGAGCAGACCAACTAGCTTCTGCCCAACAAAAGAGGTGACCGCCGTGAGGCGAGTCCACCCAACACTTTGCACGTCGGCCCATGTCGGCGCGTCAACTGCATAGGAGACTGCGCATGTTACTTGCCACCGATCTCGATGGAACCTTTCTCGCCGGTGACCCCGAGGATCGTTTAAGCCTTTATCAAATCATCGCCGCCCACCCGGAAATCCAACTGGCCTACGTCACCGGCCGCAGCCTGGAGTCGGTACTGCCCCTGCTGGCCGACCCAACCCTGCCACAGCCGGACTTCATCATCTCCGATGTCGGCGCCAGCTTTACTCACGGCGACACCCTGCAGCCAATCCAGCCGCTGCAAAGCATGGTCGATGCGCTCTGGCCCGGCGAGAGCCAGGTTGCCAGTGCCATCGAAGGCTTCGCTCTGGAGCGCCAGGACGTGCCGCAGATGCGCCGTTGTTCCTACTTCTGCACGCCGGAAGAGGCCGCCAATCCGGCCCTGCTTGCCGCCGCCCAATCGCTCGGCTGCGACCTGCTCTATTCGGCCGAACGCTTTCTCGACTTCCTGCCTCAGGGCGTCAACAAAGGCAGCAGCCTGCAAGCCCTGGTTGACTGGCTGGAGCTGGACAATGATCAGGTGCTGGCCGCTGGCGACAGCTTCAACGACCTGAGCATGCTCAACGGTGACTTCAACAGTGTCTGCGTCGGCGATTCGGAAGCCGATCTGCTGCAAGCTACCGAGACGCACTCGCGCACGCTGCACGCCAGCCGCTCCGGTTGCGGCGGAATTCTCCAGGCGTTCGCCCACTTCGGTTACCTCGGCGAGCACGGTATCGCCGCCGAACGGCGTATCGCCGCCGCACCCGGCAAGTCGGAGTTGGTGATGGTCTACCACCGCCTGCCCTATGAAGAACACCGCGTCGACGGCAAACTGCAACGCCGCCGCCCGACCTCGCCGAACGGCATCATCCCCACCCTGCTGAGTTTTTTCGGCGACGGTCGCCCTGGCTCCTGGGTCGCCTGGGCCGTGCATGAGGAAGGTGATGAAACCTTCGACATCCACACCACCGTAGACGCCGAGCGCTACCCCAAGCTCAAGGCCGCCAGGGTCAAACTGAGCAAGGAAGAGGTCGACATCTTCTACAAGCGCTTCTCCAAGGAAGCCTTCTGGCCGACCCTGCACACCTTCTGGGAACGCGCCACCTTCAACGAAGACGACTGGCAGGTGTTCCTCAAGGTCAACCGCGCCTTCGCCGAGCGCACTGCACTGGAAGCCGCCGAAGGGGCCATCGTCTGGCTACATGACTACAACCTGTGGATGGTGCCCGGCTATCTGCGCGAGTTGCGCCCGGATCTGCGCATCGCCTTCTTCCACCACACCTATTTCCCCTCGGCGGACGTGTTCAACGTACTACCGTGGCGCAAGCAGATCATCGGCAGCCTGCTGCAATGCGATTACATCGGCTTTCACATCCCGCGTCAGGTGGAGAACTTCGTCGACGTGGCACGCGGCGTGACTCCGCTGCAAACCGTTAGCCGGCAGAATTGCGCCCCGCGCTTCATCACCTATGGCTGCGCCGTGGGCCTGGAGCGCATGACCACCGCCGTCGACACCGGCAGTCGCATCGTCAAACTAGGCGCACACCCGGTCGGCCTGGATATGGGGCGGATCAGCAGCGCCCTGGCGCAACCGAAGATTCAGGAGCAGATGGCCAACCTGCGCAAAGAACTCAGCGGCCTGAAACTGATCCTATCGGTGGAACGCCTCGACTACACCAAGGGCATCCTGGAAAAACTCAAGGCCTTCGAGCGCCTGCTGGAGGACAACCCGGAGCTGCTGGGTAAGGTCACCCTGGTCAGCATCTGCGTACCGGCTGCCAGTGAAATGACCATTTATGACGAACTGCAAGCGCAGATCGAGCAAGCCGTAGGCCGCATCAACGGACGCTTCGCCCACATCGGCTGGACCCCAGTACAGTTCTTCTTCCGCAGTTTCCCGTTCGATCAAGTGGTGGCCTGGTACGCCATGGCCGACGTAATGTGGATCACCCCACTGCGCGACGGCCTCAACCTGGTGGCCAAGGAGTTCGTCGCCACCCAGGGCCTGCTCGAAGGCCATGGTGTGCTGGCACTCTCGGAGTTCGCTGGCGCCGCCGCCGAGCTCAAGGGCGCGCTGCTGACCAATCCGCACGACACCGCGGATCTGGCGCAAGTCTGCTACCTGGCGCTGAACATGCCCAAGACCGAAGCTCAGGCGCGCCTGCGCGAACTGTTCGATATCGTCAACTACAACGACATCCGTCGCTGGGGCGATGAATTCCTCGCCGGCGTAGCCGAACCGGCTGAACAGCCACAAGCAGTGCTGACGCTGACCGGCTAAGGCATGCGCAGCAAAGCGTTTGCTTGCACCAGCTCCGGGTCATCCCCGGGGCGCACGGCGCATCCTGCGGATCGCAATATCCCGTCGGGTGCGCACCCATGTGCCCGGAAACTCAGTCCATCTGGCTCACCGTGCAATTGATCATCCAGGACACGCCGAAGCGGTCGGTGAGCATGGCGAAGCGCGTGGCCCAGAAGGTCTGCTGCAGCTCCATCTGCACCGAACCCTGAGCAGACAGCGCGGCATACAGACGCTCGGCTTCGGGCACATTGTCCACCTGCAGCGAAATCGAACAGCCCTTGATGCCTTCGTACGGGCATTGCGGGGTGCTGTCGGAGGCCATCAGCAGCTGGTCGCCCACCGTCAGGCAGACATGCATGATGCGCTGGTGGAACTCCGCCGGAATGTCGCCGACGTCCGGGCTTTGCGCGTAGCGCATCATTTCCAGGGTGCCACCCAGGCACTCGGCGTAGAAGTTGAAAGCGGCCTCGCATTGGCCGTCGAACGTCAGGTAGGCATTGATTTTCATAAAAACTCTCCTCAGTCGTGAAGGTCGATACGCGCGCGTATACGGGCTTCCTGCTCGCGCAACTCGGGGGTGAATTCGGCGCCAAAATCTTCGGCGTCGAATAGCTGACGAATCTCGATTTCCGACTCGCCGGGCATGAGGTTAGGACAGCGCTGCACCCACTTAATGCATTCTTGCAATGAAGCTACCTGGAAGATCCAGAAACCGGCGATCAGTTCCTTGGTTTCCATGAAGGGACCGTCGGTCACGCTGAGCTGGCTGCCGGAAAACTTCACCCGCGCGCCCTTGGCACTGGGTTGCAAGCCCTCGCCGGCGAGCATCACGCCCGCCTCGAGCAGTTCCTCGTTGTAGCGCCCCATGGCCGCCAGCAACTCTTCGCTGGGCATCACCCCGGCTTCAGAGTCTGCGGTTGCCTTGACTATCACCATAAAACGCATCGTCGTCCCTCCATTCAGGCACACAGCCACGCGGCAAGTGGCGTGGTGTCTGCCCAGTAGTCGAACGCCTATTGCGCGAATCGACAGACTGCAGCGATTTGTTTTGCCCCGCCACTTAGGTTACCGGGCACTCCTTCAGCCGGACTTCTTGAGGATAGCCGCCACGATATGCGCCGGCGCCTCGGCGTAGCGGGCGAACTCCATGGAGAAGCTGGCGCGCCCCTGGGACATCGAACGCATGTCGGTGGCATAGCCGAACATCTCGCCCAGCGGCACCTCGGCGCGCACGATGCGGCCCGAAACGGCTTCCTCGGTGCCATGGATCAGGCCACGGCGTCGATTGAGGTCGCCCATGATGTCGCCCATATACTCCTCGGGCGTGACCACCTCGAGGCGCATCAGCGGCTCCAGCAGCACCGCCCCGCCCCTCTGCGCCAGCTGCTTGGTGGCCATCGAGGCGGCGATCTTGTAGGCCAGTTCGCTGGAATCGACATCATGGGAGGAACCATCGAATACCGCGGCCTTGAGCCCAAGCAGCGGGTAACCGGCAAGCACGCCGTTTTTCATCTGCTCCTCGATGCCTTTCTGGATAGCCTGAATGTATTCGCGCGGGATCGCCCCGCCAACGATCTCATTGCTGAACTGCAGCCCCTCCTGGCCCTCATCGGCCGGCACGAAACGAATCCAGCAGTGGCCATATTGACCGTGCCCGCCCGTCTGGCGAACGAACTTGCCCTCGATCTCGCACGTATTGCGAATGGTCTCCCGATAGGCCACCTGTGGCTTGCCGGTGTTGGCCTCAACGCCAAACTCGCGGCGCAGGCGGTCGACAATGATGTCCAGGTGCAACTCGCCCATGCCGGAAATGATGGTCTGCGCGGTTTCCTCATCGGTGCGCACCCGGAACGAGGGATCTTCCTGGGCCAGCCGGCCCAGGGCGACGCCCATCTTCTCCTGATCGGCCTTGGTCTTCGGCTCCACGGCGATGGCGATCACCGGCTCGGGAAAGTCCATGCGTTCGAGCACGATCGGTTTGTTCAGGTCGCACAGGGTGTCGCCGGTGGTGACGTCCTTGATGCCGATCAGCGCGGCGATGTCGCCGGCGCGCACCTCCTTGATCTCGGCGCGGTGATTGGCGTGCATCTGCACCATGCGCCCGACCCGCTCCTTCTTGCCCTTGACCGAGTTGAGCACCGCATCGCCGGAGTTGAGTACCCCGGAATACACGCGAATGAAGGTCAGGGTGCCGACGAAAGGATCGCTGGCAATCTTGAACGCCAGTGCCGCGAACGGCTCCTCGTCAACTGCGTGGCGCTCGTCTTCCCGCTCTGGGTCGTCCGGGTGGCTGCCACGGATCGAGGGAACCTCGGTGGGCGCCGGCAGCAGTTCGACCACCGCATCCAGCACCAGCGGCACGCCCATGTTCTTGAACGAAGAGCCACAGACCGCCGGCACCACCTCACAGGACAGGGTGCGCAGGCGCAGGCCGGTCTTGATCTCGTCCTCCGACAGCTCGCCACCGTCCAGGTATTTGTTGAGCAGCTCCTCGTTGCCCTCGGCGGCGACCTCAAGCAGGTTAGCGCGCCAGTGTTGCGCCTGTTCCAGCAGCTCGGCCGGAATCGCCTCCTCCCGCCCGCTCAGGCCCTGGTCCTCGGCGTTCCAGTAGATGGCCTTCATGCGGATCAGATCGATGTGCCCGCGGAACTCCTCCTCCTGGCCGATCGGCAACTGGATCGGCACCGGCGTATGGCCCAGGCGCTGCTTGATCTGCGCGACCACCCGGAGGAAATCGGCGCCCGCCCGATCCATCTTGTTGACGTAGGCGATGCGCGGCACCTGGTATTTGTCGGCCTGACGCCAGACCGTCTCCGATTGCGGCTCGACCCCGTCGGCGCCGCTGAACACCACCACCGCACCGTCCAGCACGCGCAAGGAGCGCTCCACCTCGATGGTGAAGTCGACGTGGCCGGGAGTGTCGATGATGTTGATCCGGTACTTGTCCAGCTGCTTGCGCGAGCCGGTCCAGAACGCCGTGGTCGCCGCCGAGGTGATGGTGATGCCGCGCTCCTGCTCCTGGACCATCCAGTCCATGGTCGCGGCGCCATCATGCACCTCGCCCATCTTGTAGTTGACCC
Source organism: Pseudomonas paeninsulae (assembly GCF_035621475.1). Lineage (NCBI taxonomy): Bacteria > Pseudomonadati > Pseudomonadota > Gammaproteobacteria > Pseudomonadales > Pseudomonadaceae > Pseudomonas > Pseudomonas paeninsulae. The sequence goes on along the minus strand of NZ_CP141799.1, from coordinate 2,191,819 downwards.
CGGTGTAGAACAGGATCCGCTCGGTGGTGGTGGTCTTGCCGGCATCCACGTGCGCCACTATGCCGATATTGCGGTAATGGTTGATGGCTGTAGTGCGGGGCATGACGATCACCTCCATGACTGGCTGAGCGATGCGCAGGAAGTATGCCTGGCAGGGTCGGCGCAACAACCGACGCCCGCATGTGAACGCTAGCACCCCTGCAAACCTCTGCAGACGCGATGCACCGCCGCCTATCGGGAGAGCGGCCAAAGGCCGTCAGCAAACACGCTCAGCGCCCGCTAATAGCCCCCGCCGCCACCATAGGAACGCCGCTGTTTGCCGTACTTTTTGCCCAGCCCAGGTGGCAAACGCTTGTTTCCCCGGCTCCAGCCGCCATCGTAGCGGTCGGACCAGTACCAGCCATCATGATCGTGCCAGCGGTAATAGAACCGATCCCGGTAATACAGGTGCGGCCAGCCGAGCACCACAAAGACATCGAGATCTGGATCCCAGCGCCACTCAACCTGGGCCGGCGGTGAGTAGTGCGGAGGCGGCGCGTACCCGCGCCCCCCATCGACGTGCAGAGTGCAGGCGGCCAGCGGCAACAGCAAACCGAGAGACAACAGATAGCGCAGCTTCATCGCGTAGGCCCTCTTGCAGGCTATACCTGTCAGGTTAGACCCAAGCGGCCGTGGACGGTTTCCTGGCGACAGGCGCAGGCAACGCGCCTCGCAGACCGTCGTGCAACCGCACCGGCCTTGATCATCATCTGCGCCTGGTCTACCTGCCTGCAGGACAGGCAGGCCGCATGACGAGGCATCTCGCCCAGCGTTGAACCGGTAGTCATGACGGGTGACAGGGCGCTAAAAAAGAAGAACCACGGCCGCATTCACGACCCTGTTCGAGCGCCGGCAGCGCGGATTGTGGCGGATTGACAGTCAGCCTGTCTGGCGGCCAGAGGTCGATGGGCTGGGCATGGAAGTCGCCGGGCGACCGGCTGCCCCCCCTGAAATGCAACAGCCCGGCCAAGGGCCGGGCTGTTGCAAAGGTCTGGCCGCGCTCTGGGTTTACTCGACCTCGACCTCGGCCTCTGCGTCAACGTGGCCCTCAATTGCCGACTCATCGGCAAGGTCCCTGGCGGCCTGCTTGTCGGCCGCGCTCTGCAGGCCCAGGGCCGCCGCCAGCGCCGCTGGCGTGCTGGCGACCACTGCCATGGCTTTGGCCAGGCCGGTGGTTTCATCGGACTTGGCCACAGCCGAGGTGGTGGCTCCACGATTGTCGCTGCGACTGGCTTCGGCCTTGCCATTGGCCGCCCCAAACCCGGCCGCCGAATGGTCTCGACCGAGACCTAAACCGCCAGAACCATCTGTACCGCCGCCATTGGCGCCAGCATGGCCGCCCGCGCCACCGCCATTTCCACCAGCGCCGCCACCTCCTGCGCCACCCCCGCCTGCACCGCCACCGCCGCCTCCACCTCCTCCGCCACCGTCACCGCCACCGCCACCGCCACCGCCACCTTGAGCATAAGCGGAGCCAACGAACGGATTGAATTCAGGTGCAACCAGCCCCGACAGCATCAACGTGCAGGCGGATACCGCGAATAACTTGGTAATGTTCCGCATGATCGATATCTCCAGAAGATAACCGCGCCCGGCGGTACTGACCGCGCAACGTGGGCTTAACCAGTCTCCAGCCGCCTGGACAGGCCGGTGAAAGACGAATGAGCGAGCAAGACTCGATGCTTGCCAGCACTCTATCCGACCGAATACAACTGAAAATAGTTCAGCGGCAAAGCCTGGCGCCAGTAGGCGACTGCCGGGCTCTGGCTAGCGGGTCGCAGCCGTGGGATCCGCCAGCAAGGTGCCAAGATCATCCAGGCCATCCTGCACGGCGGCCAATGCCTGTGCACAGAGTTCACGGTAGCGCTGCAGCACCCGCACGCCCATTTCGGTCAACTGGGTGCCGCCGCCATGGCGTCCGCCCGCCAGCGTGGTCACCAGGGGCTCCTGAAAACAGCGATTCATGGTTTCCACCAGCAGCCAGGCGCGGCGGTAAGACATGCCCAAACTGCGCGCGGCCGCACTGATCGAACCGGTTTGCCGGATGGCGTCGAGCAAGTCGGCCTTGCCCGGGCCGATGGCGATATCGGCGCCACAGTGCAGGCGAATTTTCAGGTCGAGTCGGTGCATAGGGGGGCTTGAGCAAAATTGGAGGAGGACAACTGTTCACTGCTCGCACTATACCTGCCACGTGCGCTGGCGAACCGTAAAATGGCGAACACCTGGAAGCCTGCCGGGCTTTACGGCACATGCGGCTATACGTATATTCGCCAAACCGCATATCGTGAGTCGCGTGATGACCAACCGAGTTCATGCGCTGTTATCCTGCGCGACCAGGCCACAAATTGGTCGACGAAATACACGTCGTTGAGCGCGAGCGCCTCATCAACCGGTGCGCTAAATCTGCCACGGCTGGTGATGAGTGCATCAAGGTGGAAGCAAACGTTGAGACCCGCAATGGCAGCACACCTGACCCCGACCAGCGTCTTCAAGTGCCTGGCCGATGAAACCCGCATACGCCTGATGCTGCTGATCACGGCTGAGCAGGAACTCTGCGTCTGCGAGCTGACTTACGCGCTTGACGAAAGCCAGCCCAAGGTCTCCCGTCACCTGGCGCAATTGCGCAGCTGCGGGTTGCTGGCGGATCGCCGGCAAGGTCAATGGGTGTACTACCGCCTGCACCCCAACCTGCCGGGCTGGGTGATCGCCGTACTGGACGCCACCCTGGGTGCCAACCAGCACTGGCTCAGCCCTGACGCCAAGCGCCTCGACGGCATGGGCGAGCGACCCGAGCGCCTCGTCGCCTGCTGCTGAAACCGTGTCGCTACGCGACTGGAGTGAATTGATGGATGACGACCACCTGCCCAACCTGGATGAGCAATTGGTCGAACTGCCGATGCTGGAGAGACTCGACGGCAAGCTGACGCTTAGTTACCAGCCACGCATATGTGGCGATGGCGATCATCATGTTTGCGCCGCATAGCGCCTAATCACTGCTACAAGGACATCGACACATGACCATCAAAGTAGGCATCAACGGTTTCGGTCGCATCGGCCGCCTGGCATTGCGCGCAGCCTGGGACTGGCCAGAGTTCGAATTCGTGCAGATCAACGACCCGGCCGGCGACCCGGCGACCCATGCGCACCTGCTGAATTTCGACTCGGTACACGGCCGCTGGCAGCATGAGGCGAGCAGCGCGGGCGACTGCATCCTGATCGGCGGCAAGCAGGTCAAGATCAGCGCCAACAGGGCCATCGCCGACACCGACTGGTCGGGCTGCGATCTGGTGATCGAGGCCAGCGGTAGGATGAAAACGGTCGCGGTGCTTTCGGGCTACCTGGACCAGGGGGTCAAGCGCGTGGTGGTCAGCGCACCGGTTAAGGAAGCTGGCGCCCTGAATATCGTCATGGGCGTCAATCAGGACCTGTTCGACCCGGCCCGGCACCGCATCGTCACTGCCGCATCCTGCACCACCAACTGCCTGGCGCCGGTGGTCAAAGTGATCCACGAGCACCTGGGCATCCGCCACGGCTCGATCACCACCATCCACGACCTGACCAATACCCAGAGCATCCTCGACCAGCCGCACAAGGACCTGCGCCGCGCCCGCGCCTGCGGCATGAGCCTGATTCCCACCAGCACCGGTTCGGCCTCGGCCATCGCGGAAATCTTCCCCGAACTGCGCGGCAAGCTGAACGGCCATGCCGTGCGCGTCCCCCTGGCCAACGCCTCGCTGACCGACTGCGTGTTCGAAGTCGAGCGCGCCACCACGGTGGATGAGGTCAATGCCCTGTTCAAGACGGCGGCGGCCGGTTCCTTGAAGGACATCCTCGGTTACGAGGAGCGCCCACTGGTGTCCATCGACTACCGCACCGATCCGCGTTCCTCGATCATCGATGCGCTCTCGACCATGGTGATCAACGGCACCCAGGTGAAGCTGTACGCCTGGTACGACAACGAGTGGGCCTACGCCAACCGCACCGTGGAATTGGCGCGGCTGGTCGGTTTGGCTGGCTGACTGAGTACTCACTTGCGGGAGGGGCTGGGCGGCATTCCGCTTTAACCGCGACTGGCATCGCACTGATCGCGGCTAAAGCCCCTCCCACTAATCGCAGAGGCATATCCGCCCTGCACATTCATGTTCCTTTGCAGAATCAATATGCACGCTTTGTCCCGCCTCGCTCCAGAAGTCCGCCAATACCTGCTGGTGACCGGTAACTACTGGGCCTTCACCCTCACCGACGGCGCGTTGCGCATGCTGGTGGTGCTGCATTTCCACAGCCTCGGCTATACGCCGCTGCAGATCGCCGCACTGTTTCTGTTCTATGAAATTTTCGGCGTGATCACCAACCTGGTCGGCGGTTATCTGGGCGCGCGCCTGGGCCTGAACCGCACCATGAATATCGGCCTGGGCTTGCAGGTGGCCGCCCTGCTGATGCTCACGGTACCGCCCCCCTGGCTGACCATCCCCTGGGTGATGGGTGCTCAGGCCATGTCGGGTATCGCCAAAGACCTGAATAAGATGAGCGCCAAGAGCTCGATCAAACTGCTGGTACCGGACAGCCAGCAAAGCACCTTGTACAAATGGGTGGCGCTGCTCACCGGCTCGAAGAATGCGCTCAAGGGCGTCGGCTTTTTCCTCGGTGGCGCCCTGCTCGCCCTGCTCGATTTTCGCGGTGCGCTAGTAGTGATGGCCGCGTTGCTGGCGCTGATCTGGCTGGCCAGTTTGCTGCTGCTGAAAAAGGACCTGGGCAAGGCCAAGGCTAAACCCAGGTTCCGCGACATCCTCTCGAAAAGCCGGGCGATCAATATCCTGTCGGCCGCACGGCTGTTTTTGTTCGGCGCGCGCGATGTCTGGTTCGTGGTGGCGCTGCCGGTGTACCTGTCCAGTGTTTTGGGTTGGAATTTCTGGATGGTCGGCGGTTTTCTCGCGGTCTGGGTGATCGGCTACGGCATCGTTCAGTCCTGCGCTCCAGCCATAACCGGCAAGGCCCGCGGCCAGGTACCGGATGGGCGCGCCGCATTTGTCTGGGCCGCCTCGCTGGCAGGCCTGCCGGCCGCCATTGCCCTGGGCTTGCACAGCGACTTGTCGGTGCAGTGGGTGCTGCTCGGCGGCCTGCTGGTGTTCGGTGCGGTGTTCGCGGTGAACTCCTCGCTGCACAGCTACCTGATCGTCAGTTACGCCAAGGAAGACGGCGTGTCGCTGGACGTGGGCTTCTATTACATGTCCAACGCCTTGGGCCGCCTGCTCGGCACCCTGCTGTCAGGCTGGGTCTATCAGGCTTATGGCCTGCAAGCCTGCCTGTGGATTTCCTCGGCCTTCGTCCTGCTCGCCGCGCTGATTTCCTTGGGGCTGCCCAGGCATGCCGATCCATCCCCTGCCGGCTGACTAGTTACAGCCCGGCGCACAACCTGACTGCGGCCCCGGATAGACCGGCGCAAAGCCGCCGCCCGGAGTGCGGAAGTTGGTGGTCTGGCCCTGGTACAAGCGCGCCGCCACCCACTGCACCGCGCCGTCGTAGGCGTAATCGCGCAGATCGAACTTCAACGCCGGGGTATCGCTGGCCATCACCCGCTGCCCCGGCAGCACTAGGGCTTGGGCCACGTAGTCGCCAGCGATAATCTCCTGCCAGACGCGCTGGGTCAGCTTGTCGCCACGGTAGGCGGCGCGGCTACCGTAACCGGCGCAGGGTTTGAAAAATAGCTGCTTGCGTTGGCGCCACAGGCGCTCGGCATTGGCCGGGTCCACTACCTCGGTATGCGGAATGGCCGCCAGCAGCAGCTCCTGAGTGGCCAGGGGCACATCCAGTGCCTGCAATTGCTCGGCATCGCAGAGCAGCGCCAGGTTGCGCTTGTCGGCATACAGGGCATGGGCTTGCGGGTGCGGCGTCAGCACGCTGGCGTACTCAAGATAGGCCTGACGCAACGTCGCATTGGCTGGGGCGTCGAGGGCGAAATCGGTCAGGCGGTTGTAGACCAGATCGATGGCCAGTTCGCCATGCCAGAGCACGCCATCCTTCAAGCTCAACTCGGCCGGGTCGGCGATCACCGCCTGCAAGCCATGGCGCTGGAACAACTGCTGGAACAGTAGAAACTCGGGATAGAGGTACTGCTGGTCAGGCGCTTCGTCGACGATGGCAATACTGCGCAGCGGCCGTGCATGACCAGCCAAGGCCCATTCCTGCTGGAACATGGTCATTATCCCGGCCTCCAGCGTCTCGGCACGCAACGCTGGCGGCAGCATGTGCTCGATAGCCGGACAGCAGGCATGTTGCGCCCGCGCCAGCACGGCGTTGAGCATCGCTCCGCCGGCATTGCTGTTGATCTCGATCAGACCGAAGCCAGCCTCGGTGACATGAAAGTCGTAGCCGAAGAACACCCCCTTGGCGCCGCCCGGATCATGCGCCGCAATGGCCGGCGAGCGGGCCAAAACCAGCTCGCGATAAGCCGGCAGGGCCACCACCGACTCGATGGCGCGGATCACCTCGGCCATGCGCTGCAAGTGGGCCGGGGCGATAAACACCGGATGGGCGGCGAACAGATAAGGGCAGCGCTGCTGCACCAGCTCGAACAGGCCGGGCTGGCCCAGCGTCGACTCCAGAGCACGGCGCAACGCCTCGGGGTCCAGGCTGATGCAGAAGCAGCGGCTGTTCAGCGCCTCGATCGAAACCCCGGCCAAGGCTGCCGCAGCGGCAGCCTTCGAAAGGAAGGCAGTATCCGTATCTAACAGCGGCATGGTTTGCTTGGACATGTCAGGTTCCACATGGGGTTGGGGGGGCTGAAGGAAAAACTCGAAACCTGGCGGCCGCATATACCTTGGCCACTCAGACAGAGCGGCAGGATGCCAGGCCTACAGCCATGCGCGGGCCTCAGACCCGCACGCTACGCATCGATGCCCGCCGCCCTGAGTCGGCCCTTGAGTCGCCCTACTTCCTCGATCAAATCCACCACCAGGGCAGCCAGTTCGGGGTTGGCGTCGAAATCCCGCTCGATCGCCAGCATGTGTCGGGCGCGGAGCAACTCGGCACTGCTGAAGCGCTGCGGCTGGGCTACTTCGCAGAGCAACCCAGCCTCGACTCGCTCGACGATCCACTGTGCATCGACCGAACAGGCCTGGGCCAGTTCATCGAGGTCGAGGGCGACCTCGTCCAGCACAACGCCGGTGACAATTTCAGTGTGTGGCATGGTTCAGACTCCCATGGCCAGGCGCGGATTGAAGGCCATCTCCTGCGCCATCATTTCATAGAGCTGACGCGCCTTTTCAGTGTCGGCAGGCGGCAGCACGATTTCCAGCAGCAGATACAGATCACCCGCCGGTTCGCCGGGTATGCCGCGGCCCTTGAGGCGCAACTTGCGGCCAGCTTGCGAATTGGCGGGTATTTTCACCTGCACCTTGCCGGAAGGCGTAGGCGCCTCGATGCTGGCGCCCAAGGCCGCCTCCCACGGCGTTACCGGCAGGGTCTCGTAGACATCGCGACCATCCACGCGGTAGTGCGGATCCTCCTTGAAATGCACCTCCAGAAACAAATCCCCCGCCGCGCTGCCGCCAATACCCGGGCTGCCCTGACCGGCCAGGCGGATGTGCTGACCCTCCTTGACGCCCTTGGGTATCTGCACGTTGAGGCTATGCTCCCGCATGCTCACGCGACCCTGGGCATCGGCCCGTGCGCCACGCAGGGTGATGGTGCGTGGCGCCCCCTGATAGGCATCACGCAGGTCGATGACGATCTTGGCGTGGTGATCCTCGCCGCGCCGTGGCCGTGGCCCGCCCCGTCCACCCCGTCCACCGCGCCCGGGCTGACCAAACAGGTTGGCAAAAAAATCGCTGTATTCGCCCATATCGGCGCCGGAGAAGTCCGCACCGGAAAACTCGAAGCCGGCGTCCCAGTTCGGTGGTGGCTGGAATTCCTGACCATCCCGGTAGCGACTGCCAAGCTGATCGTAGGCCGCGCGCTTTTCCAGATCACCCAGTACCGCATAGGCCTCGTTGACTTCCTTCATGCGCAATTCGGCATCCGCCTCCTTGCTCACATCCGGATGGTATTTACGCGCCAGCTTGCGGTAGGACTTCTTGATTTCATCCTCGCTGGCGCTCTTCTCCAGACTGAGAACCTGGTAGTAATCCTTGAATTCCAATTGCTCACGCTCCCCTGCTGGTTGATGGCTAGCCCGTGTTGAATGCGAGCTACCTGGCAGTCTGCATCAGCGGGCTTGCAGAAAGGCAGCTATCTCACCGGCCGTCAGCACCTTGCCGACCGACACCACCTCGTCGTCGATCGCCAGAGCGGGCGTCGACATGACCCCGTAGGCGGCGATTTCGGCGAAGTCGGTAACCTTGAGCACCTCGGCCGGAAGGCCAAGACTGCTCAATGCCTGGCGAGCGCTCTCACTCAGGCTGACGCACTTTTTACAACCGCTACCGAACATCTTGATAATCATATCGATGCACCTTGCAGGCTAGATGAACAGATAGGCCAAGCTATTGAACAGATAGCCGATCAGCACATACAAGCAAACGCGGCTGAACACATCGCACAGCTGCTCGCAGGAGAACTGCAGGCGGTTACCCATGTCAGCTACGTCGGCGGCAGGTCGAGGATCTTGCGGTGCAGCACGAAACATTCTACATAACGCCCCAGCCCAGCCCTACCTGATCAGACTGCATCGAGAGACGCTGGGTTTGCGCGGGATAACTTCGTTTGATTCACATCTATAAATTTGTCGTCGTTACACGGCAGACAGTGCTGCAAAACCTCGGCAATTTCTGCGGTGGTAGGCCGTGTGGTACGCGTGACGCCAATCAAGGTGGCGGCGACCGCGCCGGTCCATTCGCCATGCCGACCAGCCAGAGCCGGGGCGGCTTGAGCGAACGAGTGCCCTCGACATCCACCGTACCTTGCTCACTCAGCACCTCCAAGGCGACCAGGCGACCAGGCGACCCAGCGGCGGACGAGAACCACTGCACCAGATCACTACATCTATCTGCGGCTCAGTACCGTCGGCCCACGCCACGCCAGTAGATGTGAAATGGGTAAATGGCCGCGCCACCGTGAGCACACCGCGCTCGCGCGCTTCGATCTCCGGCGGGTTACAAAAATGCAACTCACTTAACTTAAGTGAACGGCAAGCAATTGAAAGCAGAAGATAGTCTGACGAGCTGTGGCCGATATTGGCTAACGCTTACCCAGCCTTGCACGAACCATTGACTGGCCTGAGAGCCCAGGATGAGCAGCACATATAGATCAAGAAACCGCCCCGGCCTCATCGGATAATGCAGCTAGGAGCTACTCCTGGGTTTAGGAGTACCGCCACTCGGTGCCTTGGCACGACCGAGACGGAATGACCGACCACGCGACAGACAACTTCGCCGATATACAGGCAAAAAACCGGAAAACAGCGTTAAAAATAACAAACATCACCGACTTAAGCTGAAATTTACAGCACAATCGGAGAGAATTAATTTCCACTCAAAGCCACTGAATACCGAAAAATCATTGCGTTCATCACCCTCCTGCGGTATTTCTAGTACTGCAATCCGCATCGATTCATAAGAGATACATCATGGCAAACCGCGAAACTGGCACCGTCAAATGGTTCAACGATGAGAAGGGCTTCGGCTTCATTACCCCGACTAACGGCGGCGATGATCTGTTCGTTCATTTCAAAGCTATCCAAAGCGACGGTTTCAAGAGCCTGAAAGAAGGCCAAACCGTTACCTATGTGGCCGCTCGCGGTCAGAAAGGTATGCAAGCTGAAGAGGTTCAGGTAGCTTAAGCTCCCTGTCCTATTCAAGACGAGCCCCGCACAAGCGGGGCTCGTTTTTTTATGCTTGCTGAACGGCAACAACCCCGACCTTGATAACCTCCACGCACCTGCGCGAAAGGACACTTGAGGACGATACGCGAAAAGCGCCGTGAGGCTTTCGCGTCACTGTAGCGCTAAATCCCGCCCTACAAACCCATCTGCTTGCTGATGATCTCGTTCATGATCTCCCGCGAGCCGCCGCCAATCGACAGAATCCGATTATCGCGGTACAGGCGCTCTACCAGGCCGCCCCTCATATACCCCATCCCACCCATTATCTGCACCGCATCGTAGGTCAGCCGGTCGGCAATGTCGGTGGCGAAGTTCTTCGCCATGGAGATTTCCTTTATCACACTCTTGCCCGCTGCCATCTTCGCCGCCTGGCGGTAGGTGAACTCACGGGAAACCTCTAACTGGGTAGCCATCTCCGCCAGACGGTGCTTGAGCACCTGAAACTTGCCGATTGGCTTGCCGAACGCCTCACGCTGCTTCGCCCACTCCATCGCTTCCTCGAAGGCCAGCTGCGCCGTCATATTGGCCATGATCGCCAGCGACAATCGTTCGCTCTGGAAGTTGGCCATGATGCAGGCAAAGCCCGTGTTCTCGGCACCAATCAGGTTCGACACTGGCACCTGGCAATCGTCGAAGAACAACTCGGCGGTATCCGATGCCCACCAACCCATCTTCTTCAACTTGCGACCGACAGTGAAACCGGGCGTGCCCTTCTCGATCAGCAACAGGCTGATACCACCGAAACCGTCTCCACCAGTCCGTACCGCCACGGTGTAGTAGTCGGCACGAATGCCACTGGTGATAAAGGTCTTGCTGCCAGTCACCCGATAGCAATCACCGTCACGTAGCGCGCGAGTCTTCAGATTGGCCACGTCAGAGCCACCGGAGGGCTCGGTGACCGCCAAAGCCATAATCTTCTCTCCTGCGAGCACCTGCGGCACTATGCGTTCACGCAGCGCCGGCGCGCCCCACTTGACCACCGGCGGCAGACCGATATCCAGCGAACCAAGACCAGCGACCAGACCACCGGAACCAGAGCGCATCAACTCTTCACTGGCGGCGACCTTGGCGAAGATATCACCCTCGTGGCTGCCACCAAACTGCTCCGGATATCCGATACCAAGAATCCCGGCGGCACCAGCCTTCAGGTACAGCTCACGCGGAAACTCTTCGGCCTCCTCCCACTCATCGACATGCGGAAGGATTTCCCGCTCGACAAAGCGCCGCACTGAGTCGCGCACCAGTTGCTGGGATGCATCAAAGTAATCCTGAAAGACAGACATGGCGCAGCTCCGCAGAGGTTTCCGCGACCATACCGAGCGCTTGCTTGGTTTACAAGATGTGAATTACGCCATCTGCAAGGACGATAACGCCGCGCCCAGCACAACGCAGAGATTGTCACAGTGGAGATGGGCTCCACCCACCACATGCAGTCTCGGCGGACTGAAGCCCACCCCACGAGACTTGAAGGGCGCACAAGGGTCAAAACCCTGCCGCAATTACCCGCAGGACCTTGCCCGAAGCGCGCCGCGCAGCAAACTGTGTGGAACGTCGGGGATACCCAGTCATTCAGCCGCGAGCACTTCGATACACAGCAAAAGCTTCGCGACTGAAGCCGCTCCTTGCATGTTGACTCTGATTCCAAAGAGAGAGGTTACGCTCAAGGATTCATACAACAGCAAGTGCGTTGCTGGGGAAGGCTAACCGTAGATACAGCCTTACAACTGAATCGGTCGCCGCCCGGCAATCGAATGAGCCAAGGTTCCGCCATCGACCAACTCCAACTCACCACCGAGTGGCATGCCATGGGCGATACGCGAGGCAATCAGCCCCTTGTTAGCCAACAACTGGGCAATGTAATGCGCCGTCGCTTCGCCTTCTACGGTAGGGTTCGTAGCGAGGATGACTTCGGCAAAACCGCCCTGGGCAATACGTGCCAGCAGATCAGGAATTCCAATGGCCTCTGGCCCCAGGCCGTCGAGCGGGGAAAGATGCCCCTTGAGCACGAAGTAACGCCCACGAAAGCCGGTCTGCTCCACTGCGTAGACATCCATCGGCCCTTCCACCACGCACAGCAAGCTGTCGTCGCGACGCGGGTCAAGGCACAACTGGCAAACCTCATCCTCGCTCAGGCTGCGACACTGCGTGCAGTGACCAACACCCTCCATCGCCCGGGTCAGCGCCTGAGCCAAGCGCATTGCGCCAGGGCGATCGTGCTCGAGCATCTGTAAGGCCATGCGCTGGGCAGTCTTCTGCCCCACCCCTGGCAGGATGCGCAAGGAATCGATCAATTGGCGAATCAGCGGGCTGAAGCTCATGGGGGTACTCAATGACGGCAGAATTCGAGATAGCCGTTAAGTTCGGGAGCACCGCAACCGCAGGGCGGTCAGACGGCGCGCAGAACAAAGCGCCGGCGGACGAGGAAGCGCAGTATGCTCATGCACGCGAGGACTCCAAGCCCGCCGACAACGCCGCCCAGCGCGTCGACTGGACGGCACGGGATCAATCAGAAAGGCATTTTGAAGCCGGGGGGCAGTTGCATCCCGTCGGTCATACCAGACATCTTACCCTGACTGTTCTGCTCGACCTTGCGCACTGCATCGTTCACTGCCGCCGCGATCAGATCCTCGAGGATTTCCTTGTCTTCCTGCATCAGGCTGTCGTCCAGGCTCACGCGCTTGACATCATGCCGACCAGTCATCACCACGCTGACCAGGCCGGCACCGGACTGACCGGTCACTTCGGCGTTAGCCAATTCTTCCTGCATCTTCTGCATTTTTTCTTGCATCTGCTGGGCCTGCTTCATCAGGCCGGCCATTCCACCTTTCATCATGGTGCTAGTCCTCGGTAATCAGGGAGTTAACTTGAACATCTACGGGTTCGATACTGTCCACGCGGATAACTGCGGCGAACTGCTGAATCATTTGTTGCACCAGTGGATCACTATGGATCGACTCTTCTGCCTCGCGCTGGCGATTGGCGCGCTTGCGTGCCGCTGCCTGCGCCGGAGTTTCCTGCTCGGGCGCGCACAACTCGATCTGCAGGTTTAACTCGCGCCCATGATACTGATTCAGAGCATCATTCAAACGACGCTGCTGGGTCGCGTTGAACAGCGCACTGTGTCCAGGATCGAGATGCAACAACCAACTATCACCCTCAACCGCCATCAGCGTGCAGTTGGCGCCGATACTGCCGGTCATCCCAGACAGGCCAAGCTTGGGAAACAGCTCCAACCAGTCGGCAGCCAGGCCGGTCGCCGGCTTCGTCGCGAGTTGCGGCTCCGGCTCGACGGACGCAACGGAATCAACCGCATCGAAATCGTAGTCGAATGACTGCGCATCCATCTCCACATAATCATAATCGCCCAGCGGCGGCTCATCATCGCTGTCACTATCGGCCTCGACCGGCGGCGCAATGCTGACGGGCAGTACTTCCGGCGCCTCGGTTGGCGGCGGCGCAGATATCGGCTCAGCCACTGGCGCGCAGCCCTCAACCGCAGCGGCCTGCTCTTCCCAGGGTAAATTTGTCACTCCAGCAATCACCGCTGGCGGCGCAGCAGGCGGCGGCGCGGCGACAATTGGGGACGCTGCAAGCGCAGGACCCGGCTCGACCGGCGCCGATGCCTGAAACTCGACCTGCGCAGACGACGGCTCAGGCACAACAGCCGCAACCACCACTGACTCAGCTTCAGCCTCGACAACGGCAGCGGTCACAGCCGACACAACCACAGCCGTGCCGGCCACTGGGTTGGGACGGGGATCAGCTGTGGCCTGGCTAATCCCTAGCGGCTTTAGTGCCACCCTCGGCCCTTCGCCGGTATCGGCGGGCCGAAACGCCAACATGCGCAACAGCACCATCTCGAAGCCGCTGCGCGGATCCGGTGCCAACGGCAGGTCGCGCCGACCGATCAGGCCCATCTGGTAATAAAACTGCACATCTTCGGCTGGCAATACTTCGGCCAATGCCAGCACTCGATCACGGTCACCCTGGCCGTTGTCGACCGCATCCGGCAGCGCCTGAGCGATCGCCACGCGATGCAGGACATTGAGAATCTCCGCCAGCACCCCACTCCAGTCAGGGCCCTGCTCGGCTAAATGGCGCACGGCATCGATCAGACCCCGCGCATCACCCTCGAGCAAAGCATGCAGCACGCCATACACCTGACCATGATCGAGAGTGCCGAGCATCGCGCGCACGTCTGCCGCCAGCACCTTACCTTCACCGAAGGCAATCGCCTGGTCAGTCAGGCTCATCGCGTCGCGCATCGAACCATCGGCCGCTCGGCCGAGCAGCCAGAGTGCATCATCTTCAAACGGAATATTTTCCGCACCCAATACATGGGTCAGGTGCTCCACCACCCGCTCCGGCGGCATGTTCTTCAGAGAGAACTGCAAGCAGCGCGACAAAATGGTCATCGGCAGTTTCTGCGGGTCAGTGGTTGCCAGCAGGAATTTGACGTGCGGCGGCGGCTCTTCCAGGGTCTTGAGCAAGGCGTTGAACGAGTGCGAAGACAGCATGTGCACTTCGTCGATCAGGTAGACCTTGAAACGCCCACGGCTCGGCGAATACTGCACGTTATCCAGCAGCTCGCGAGTGTCTTCGACCTTGGTACGACTGGCAGCATCGACCTCGATCAGGTCGATGAAACGCCCTTCGTCGATCTCCTTGCAGATAGAGCAGACACCGCAAGGCGTTGAACTGATCCCGGTTTCGCAGTTCAGGCACTTGGCGATAATCCGCGCAATTGTGGTCTTGCCCACGCCACGGGTACCTGTAAACAGGTAGGCGTGATGCAGGCGTTGACTGTCGAGGGCGTTGATCAGCGCCTTGAGCACATGGGCCTGGCCGACCATTTCGCGAAACGAGCGCGGACGCCACTTTCGTGCAAGAACCTGATAACTCATCTAAAACCGTCGCGAGATGAAAGCAAAAGTGGGCTAATCGTAACGGAGCATGGACTAAATTGCATCCGATGTGCAGCTCGGCCCTGCCGGCAATACTCACTGCATCGACTGAACCCATGTATTGGGCGACTGCTAGCGAATCACAGGAATGCCCGACCCCAGCCTGCGGGCTCCTACCTAGCATTATCCGCGCCCTGTACAAATTAAACTGGCTAAAACTTAATCAAACAGTTACTCTCCGGCCCGTTAGTACCACGCTGTAAGTCATACAGGCCTTTTGGCCCCCTCGCTGGATTCCAGGTAAAGAACGCATACGCTCTATCAAGCTATGCCGCACAGTTCCTTACCAGACCCAACCTGCTGACTGATCAGGCCGTCTTGCGCAAGCACTGACTCAGCCTGCCTCCGAAGTGCCGACCCACATAAGAACCAGGCTAATACTGAACTTATGTGCGCAGTCCCGCTCCGATCAGATTCATGCCGTCGACCCAGAAAAGTCGAAAGCCTGGAGCATTATTTAGCGCAATGACGCGCCCGTTGTTTTAGGAAACACCCAAAAAATGAATACTCAACACCAAATTCAGGATGCCATTCGCACCCTATCCGACGCCTTTGCGCCATTCGATTGCCGCATTCTTGCCAGCCGCAAGGGTAACTTCAGCTTCACTATCGTTAATCAGGCCGGTATTGCCCAGCATACCCAGCGCCTGTACCCCGAGCAGTACAGCAGCGAGTCCTTGCCGCAAGTAATCGAGCGCGCGCGCCAATCGCTACTGGCCTGACCGAACTTCACAACGCTACAGAGGTCTTAAGTGACTAGCCTCAGGATGGAGAACGGTCATGGATAGCATCAATCGCCAATTCGTCGAACAGTTGTTTGCTCCTTTACGCGTCACTTTCAGCCCGCGCCGCCCAGACGGCGGCATTGTCCTTTCCCTCATCGACGCCGCCGATGTCACCGCCTACAGCCGAGTCCTCAGCTCCGCCCAGCGGGACGACGCGCAGGCCTTTGCGCAAAGCCTCGAAGAAATTCGCCTGGAACTCGCTGTTCGCTCCGGCAATATTCCAGCAGAAATGCGCAAGGCCCTGAAAGAACAAAACAGCGTGCTCAACTACCACGTCGACTGAAATAGCCTGTACCGCCCAACCTCACCGCACAGCACAATGCCGCTCACTTGAATCAAGTAAGCGGCATTTTTTGTAACCTTGGGCCGGAGGATTGCCCATGGGTAACTCATCGAAGCGATTGCATCTGCCAATTGGCTTACCGCGCTTGCGCCTCAGCCAGAGCGAAACAATTGGAACTGACTAGCGTGCAGCACCAATGCTGCCACTTCATTCTGACTATCTATCGCTTGAACTTGAACTGCAGTTCGGCGCCTTCTAGCGAATCCCAATAGTCATTACTTCGCTCGCTGGTGATCAGCTTTCCATTGAGCTGAAAGGGGCTTTCTGCTGCCTGATCTGCCCGAAATAGCGGCGGCAACAAGGCTGGCGACGGCAGTTCATCAGGGGCAACGAGCGACTGCAACTCTTCAAACAGATCCGCCGGCAGGCTCAAGTCCAGTTCCGCCCGGAGCGGAGGGACAACAACACTGTCGCTGGCCACCGGCTTTTTGACCACGGCAGGCTTCGGGCTGGGCCGAGCAGGCTCGACTACTTGCTTGACGACAGGTTTGGTGACCGGTCTGGAAGCAGGAGTGGACGCTACATCCGCAGCCGGCAGTGGCACGGCAGGCTTGGCAGGCTCGCCCGGCACAGCGGTCGTTGATTTTTCTTTGTCACACGCACTCAACGCTAGTAGAGCTAGAAGCAAAAGCAAAAACCGGAAGTTGATCATCAACAAGCACAATCACAGTAAGAGGGGGAGCACCATGCTCTCCTCTCCCCTGACATCTAGCAAGCCTGCCGTGCAGTGCTTACATGGGTTTTACTCAACTTGCGACCAATGAAACCTGCCCATCATCGCACTGGCCTGCTAATGGCTTCTCTCGAGTCGTTCGAGCTGCGCCTCGATATCCATCTGCGGATAATCCAGCTGCAGGCGTTGTTGCAAGCGCTGCGCCTCCTGAGCCTTGCCTGCGCGGCGCAGTTCGAGCAGCTGCATGAGCACTTTTTCCGCACCCTGCTTCGCCGCCATGCTGGCCGGCGGTATAGAACCCACGGCGGCCGGCAGCTCTGCACTCGGCACCGGGGCATCAGCCAAGGCTTCGACCTCGCCTGGTACTGGCGTGCCCGCGCCCTCCATCAGGACTGACATTGACTGCTTCTTCTCGGCCTTTTGCCGCGGCTCGGCGTAACGCTGCATGGCTGGCGCCGCCGCTTGCTCGCGCAGCAGAGCATGCGGCGCGTCGACATCGGCCATGGGCGTGGCTGGGGCCATTACGCCACGCGGCATTGGCGCAGCAAAGTTATCGGGCGCTTGTTCCAACGTGCGCCAAGTCAGGCTGATGCCGATGCCGACGCAGGCCAAACCGGCCACCGTCAGCGACCAGCGCTGCCGACCACCATGACCGAACAGCCAGCTATGCAGGCGCAGACTCCAGCTCGGTTTAACTGAGGGCTGCGCGGTACGGGCCGCGGCCAGGATCCGCGCATCCAGCCCGGCACTGGGTTCGGCCTGACTCTGGGCGCGAAAGTGTTCGAGCAAGACCCGCTCATGCGCCACGTCTTGTGGCTCGTGTTGATCGCGCTTCATACGGGTAACTCCTCGGTGGCCGGGTCAGCCAGCAACCGACGTAATTTCTGCAACGCATAGCGCAAGCGGCTTTTCACCGTTTCCGCCGGCGTGCGGGTCAGCTCGGCGATCTCGTGCAACTCCAGATCGCCGTGGGCGCGCAGTAGGAAGACCTCCCGTTGCTCGGCCGGTAGATCATCCAGCGCAGCCTGCAAGCGCTGCTGATCGCGACTCAGGCTGAGCTGCTGCTCAGGATCACTCTCGCTGCACGGCTGGTCATGCAGCTGCTCGTCGAACGCCTCATGCTTTGCCTGCTGGCGCCCCGACTTGCGCCAGTGATCGATCAGCCGATTGCGCGCGATCTGGTACAGCCAGGTCTTGAACAATACCGCTTCGCGCTGCAGCGACTGGCTGCGGATCAGGCTCATCCAGGTGTCCTGAAACACCTCCTCGGCCAGCGTCGGGTCGCCACACAGGCCACAGAGAAAACGAAACAGGCCGAGGCGATGGCGCTGATAGAGCAGCGCAAAGGCCTCGGCATCGCCCTGGCGATAACGCCGCAACAAGGCGGCGTCCTCTTCGTCAGGCAGTCGGGCAACAGGGTTGGCAGTCACGCTTAATCGACCTTGGCAGCACTGGGCGCGGGAAGTGAAGACGAAGTTTGCAGGCTTTGCGCCAATTCGACCAGCTGTACGAACTCGCCGCGCAGGCCGTAGCGATCCTCGCCTTTGCCGCTGCGCGCCAACTCGGCGCTGGCGGCCAGATCGAACTCACCCGTGTACTGCGCGCCTTTGAGTTGCTGGGCAAAGGCGGCGACGGCGGCGGCGAAGCGCAAGTCCTCGCTCGCCTGGGCAATCGTCGGGACGTTGCGTTGCGCCTCGATGGGGATTTCCAGCAGACGACTGCTGCTCTGTAGCGGCGCCTTGTAGCGGATGCGCAGCAGCGCCAGCTCGCCCTGGTTGCCCGCAGCCTTTTCCGCCGGCTGATAGCGCAGCGGCTCCAGCCAGCCCTGATTGCCGGCCGGGACTATTTCATAGAGCGCGGTCACCGTATGGCCGGCACCGATCTCGCCGGCATCGACCTTGTCGTTGCTGAAGTCTTCACGCTGCAGCGCGCGGTTTTCATAGCCGAGCAAGCGGTACTCGCTGACCTGGGCCGGGTTGAACTCGACCTGAATCTTCACATCCTTGGCCACCACCGCCAGGGTCGAGCTGAGTTGATCGACCAGCACCTTGCGCGCCTCGCGCAGGTTGTCGATATAGGCGTAGTTGCCATCGCCCGCGTCGGCCAGCTGCTCCATCAGACGCTCGTTGTAGTTATTCGTGCCGAAGCCCAGGGTGGTCAGGGAAATCCCGCTCTTGCGCTTGTCGGCCGCCAGCTGTTTGAGCGTATCGAAGTCGCTGATACCGACATTGAAGTCGCCATCGGTGGCCAGCAGGATGCGGTTGATACCGCCTTCGATAAAACCCTGCTGCGCCTGCTGGTAAGCCAACTGGATGCCCGACTCGCCAGCGGTCGAGCCACCGGCTCGCAGCTGATCGATGGCCGCGCGAATCCTGGCTTTGTCGCTGCCTGCGGTCGGCTCCAGCACCACGCTGGAGGAACCGGCATAGACCACCAGGGAAACCTTGTCCTTGGCGCGCAATTGCTCGACCAGCAGCTTCAAGGTGCTCTGCACCAGGGGCAAGCCTTCACGTCTGTCCATCGACCCCGAAACGTCCACCAGAAACACCAGATTGGCCGGCGGCAGCTGGGCAACCTGCATATCCGACGCCTTGATCGCAATGCGCAACAGACGGCTCTGCGGGTTCCACGGCGTCACCGCCAACTCGGTGCCGACGCCAAAGGGCGTAGCGCCGGTCGGTAGCGGATAGGCATAGGGGAAGTAATTGACCAGCTCCTCCAAGCGCACCGCATCGGCCGGCGGCAACTGGCCCTGATTGAGGAAGCGGCGGACGTTGGCATAGCTGCCGGTATCGACATCGATACTGAAGGTCGACACCGGCGTTTCGGCCACGGCCTGCACCGGATTGTCGGCGAGCGCCTGGTACTGCTCGCGATATTGCTCGCGGTACGTCGACGGCAGAGAGTCCGCCATAGGAGTACCGGGCCGCACCGCTTCCGGCAGCGAAGCGCCGACGACATGACGTCGCAACTCGGCTTTTTTCGCCAGCAGCGGCGCCTGAGATTGCTCAACGGCCGGAACTACCTGTTGCCGATCAGCAACAGGAGCCTGCGGCGGCTCCGGTTGAGTGGCATTGCAGGCGGCCAGGGTCAGCAGCAGACTACCGGCAAATCCCTGCAGTAGTGGTTGCGGGCCTAACGCACGAATCCTCGACATGACGCATCTCCTTGGGCGAAAAAGTTCTTCGCCCTGGTAGACGCAATAGCCGGCCGATTCGGGTTAACAGCGAGGACATTCAGCTACTCGCCGTTGCCTCCTGGCACAACTGGCTGGCCAGCATGCCCAGGGTCATCAAGGCGCGCTCGGCCTCGCGGTTCCAGGGGATGCCGCAATTCAGGCGCACGCAGTGGTTGAACTGTTCGGTATTGCTGAAGATCAGCCCCGGCGCAATGCTGATGCCCTGCTGCAAGGCGCGCACGTGCAAGTCCTTGGTGTTGACCCGCACCGGCAGGCTGATCCAGAGGATGAAACCGCCATTGGGCCGTGTCATCTGCGTACCTTCTGGAAAATACTGCTGTATCGCTAACTGGAAGGCACTGAGGTTCTTGCGGTACTCCTGGCGGATATAGCGCAGGTGGCGGTCGTAACCGCCGTTCTCAAGGTAGGCGGCCACCGCCATCTGCGTAACGCTGCAGGCTGAGTGGGTGCTGAAAGTCTGCAGACGCTGGATCTCATCCTGATATTTACCGGCGATGATCCAGCCGATGCGCACCCCCGGCGACAGGGTCTTGGAGAAGCTCGAGCAATACACCACTCGCCCTTCCCGGTCATGCGACTTGAGCGCCTTGATCGGCCCTTGCTCGAACATCAGTTCGCCGTAGATGTCGTCCTCGACGATCTGGATATCGAAATCCCCGGCCAGACGCAACAACTGCTTCTGCCGCGGCTCGGGGATGCTGCCGCCGAGCGGATTGCTCAAGCGTGCGGTCAACACCAGCGCCTTGATCGGCCACTGACTGGCCGCCAGTTGCAACGCCTCCAGGCTGATCCCCGTGGTTGGATCGCTGGGAATTTCGATGACCTTCAGGCCCAGCAGATCGGCCAACTGCAGCAGGCCGTAATAGGTCGGCGACTCGGTGGCGATCAAATCCCCCGGCTTGGTCAGCACCCGCAGCGACATCTGCAGCGCATCGACGCAACCATGGGTAATCACCACTTCTGATGGATCGACCACCACGCCGGCATCGCGCATACGGATCGCCACCTGGCGACGCAGCGGCTCGAAACCGGGGCTGAACATATAGCTGAAGGCACGCGGACTTTGAAACCGGGTGACCTTGGCCAACTGCTGGTGCAAGGCGCGTACCGGCAGGTAGTCAACATGCGGCACCGCCGCGCCGAGGGGAAACACGCCCTCGCGGCGCGACTCGGTGAGGATCTGATTGATGATGCTGCTGCGCGTCACTAGGCTGGGACGCTCGACCCGGGCGATATCCGGGGTCGGCGCGGTCAGGGCCGGGGTCTGGTGCACGTAGAAACCGGACTGCGGGCGCGCGCGGATCAGCCCCTGGTCCTCCAGGTTGGCGTAAGCCTGCAATACCGTGGCATGACTGACACTAAGCTGCGAGCTCATCTTGCGCACCGACGGCACCCGCTCTCCCGGCTGATAGACACCGCGGCGGATGTCTTCCGCCAATTGCTGGGCGATACGCTGATAGAGCAACAGACTGGTCATGGCCGTCTTCCCGCTTTATTGAACCCATACAGTAACCCGGACAACCGAAAGTGCACCGGTACAGTTCCATAAATTGTGGACGAAACAGCGTCGCTCCGCCAGCGACTGCTGTGGAACAATTCAATCACAAGCCAACTGCTTTTTGGAATTGCTCGCACCCTCTAGGCTGCGGCGATCCCGGCTACGACCTGCGATAAATCAAGCGCAGTAAAAAGCCCCGGCGCGCCAGGGCTTTTGGGTACTGCCTGGATCAGCGTGCGGAACTCAGCCGCCCCAACTCGTCGGAGAACACGATCTCGACTCGACGGTTTAGTGCGCGGCCCCTGGCCGACGCATTCTCCGCCACCGGGAAGCTCTCCCCATGGCCTTGCACCTCGATGCGCGTGGTTTCGACACCCAGATCAACCAGGACATCGGCGACGGCTTGCGCCCGTGCGCGGGACAGTTCGAGGTTTGCCAGCTTATCGCCACTGCTGTCGCTGTAGCCCTCGATACGCACCACCCGGCGCGGATTCAGCTGCAGGAACTGCACCAGTTTCAAGACTGTACGATTGGCCGAGGCCTTCAGCTCGGCCTGTCCTGCATCGAACAACACATCACCAAGGGTCATCACCAAGCCACGCTCGGTCTCGCCGGTTGTCAGGCTGAGTATCTGCTCTTCCAGCCAGTTGCTCTGCTCCTGCACACTGAGCAGCTTGGCTTCACGCAGGGCCAATTGCAGGCGCTGGCGCTCCATCTCGAGCTTGGCCGCCCGATCCTGATTCAGGGTCAAGGCACTATTTTGTCCGGCGATTTCGCTGTACCGCTGACTAAGGTAGGCGTAATGGCCAACGTCATCCGCACTCCCCCAATAGCTCGACAAACGGTCTGCACGGGCCAGGGATTCGCCTGCACGGATCACATCTTTCGGCGCACTGCGCAGCACGTCGGAGTTTTCCTTTACCGCCTGAAAGCTGCTGCGGGCCGTCTCGAGTGCCTCATTGCTGCCCTGCTGTTGCGACCCAGCGCAACCACTCAGCAGCAACGCCAACAGAGCGCCTCCCAGCAACTGGATCCGAGCATTCATCACAGCGCCCCCAACTGCTTGCGCAGGCGATTGATGCGGCTATTAAGTTCGTTGAGCTGATCCTGACTTTTCTGCGTCAACACCCGAGCTTCCGCCAGACGGGCATCCAGCTCGGCCTGCTCGGCAAGTACCCGCGCGTCCTTGAAGGCGTCACGTTGCATGGCAGATTGAGCCTGCAACAACTTGGCTTCGGCCATTGCCAGTTCAGCTACTTGCTCATCGGCACCAACAGCTTTGGCTTGTGCCAAGGCTTGCTCGGTAAGCCGCAATTGCTCGCTTGGCGCGGGATCGCTGGCGCAACCGGTCAAACTCAGCACCACGATGGCGGCGCATGAAAATCGATTAATCACAAAAAACTTCCTACGGATTCGGGACGCTTGCGGGTTGCAGATGCTGCTCTTTCCAGCGCAATAGATTGTGCTGCAGCAAGGCTTCCGGCAGGCCGGTAGCGACCGATTCTGTCATCTTTTTCGCCAGTTGTCCGCGCAGCCAGGGGTCGTTGCATGCCGAGTTATGCGACAGGGTCAGGTACAAGCCCTCGCTGGAAATAGGCGGATCCAGCACCAGCAGGTCATCCTCAATGCCCTGCGTCTCGGCCAGAGCCAAACCGGGAAACCGCTCGTAGAGCACATAATCGGTACGGCCCAGCAGTAACTTCTGAAATGCCTGAGTCAGACTGGACACGCCTTCCAGGGTCAAATTGGCCTTGGCATAAGCGTCGAACTGCTGGCCAAAACTGTTATTCACCAACGTCCCACCAGTGCGTCCATGCAGGTCGGCCCAACTGGCATAGGGAAACTCCGCGCCTTTACGCACCCAGATCACACTAGGGGTGAAGAAAAATGCCGGGTGTACATAATCCATGATTTCCAGACGCGGCAAGGTCAGAAAAGCACCAGCGAGCAAATCGACCCGTCCCGTGCGCACCTCGTCTTGGGCGCGAGACCAAGGCCCGGTATAGATCACATCGATCACCAGATCCAACTCTTTGGCCAGATGCTTGAGCAAGTCGGCGTTGGCACCAATCAATTGCTGCGGATTCTGCGGGTCACGCCATAAATAAGGCGGATACTCCGGATTACCAGTGGCGACCAGGCGCTCACACTTGCCGGCAGCAGCACTCAGCCCTGGCAACAAGACCACGCCAAGCAAAAGCAATACAGATTTCAATAACCCACGTTCGAGCATGGTGACTTCTCGACTGAACTGTTGATGGACTTTCAGGGCAAGCGAACACTGGTGAATGTCGGCTGTATGTTAGCTGACAACCAGCTTAATAATAATTCGCAATAAGGGTGCACCATGAAAAAACTGCTACTCGGCTTGATACTGCTGCTTGCCGGCGCCGCTACAACGCTCTATCTCTGCCCCGCCGCGTTACTGGCCACGACGCAGCTGATCGAGCAGCAACGGGCAGACCTAAGCGCCAAACGGTTGACCGTCAGCAATCTTAGCATTCATTACTACCAAGGCGGCCCGAGCAACGGCGAAACCATTCTGATGGTCCATGGCTTTGGTGCCAGCAAGGACAACTGGCTGCAATTTGCTCGCTACTTCACCGAGGACTACCAGGTGATAGCCTTGGACTTGCCCGGCTTCGGCGACAGTAGCAAGCCTTACGCCAGCTACGATGTCGGCACTCAAGTCGAACGCCTCGCTGCATTCACTCAAGCCTTGAAGATCAAGAAACTGCATCTGATTGGCAATTCGATGGGCGGCCATATCAGCGCCCTGTATGCCGCACGCTACCCCGAGCAAATCCTCTCGGTAGCCCTGCTCGATAATGCCGGTATCGACTCGCCACAAAAAAGCGAGCTGATGGAGCGCCTCGAACGCGGCGCACCCAATCCGCTGATCGTCAACACACAGCAACAGTTCGATCAGTTGTTGGAGTTCATCTTCGTCGAAGTGCCGAGCATGCCCGAGCGCATCAAGCACTATCTGGCAGCAAGAAGCATCGCCAATAGTGCACTTAACGAACTGATCTTCGCGCAACTGGTCAGTCGCTATATTCCGCTTGAACCCGAACTGCCGAAGATCCAGGCACCGACGCTACTGCTATGGGGTGCGCAGGACAGGGTTCTGGATGTTTCCAGTATCGAGGTCATGCAGCCGCTCCTGCAACGACCCAGCGTGGTGATCATGCAAAACTGTGGGCACGCCCCCATGATCGAACGCCCCGAGGAAACCGCCGAACACTACCGGGCGTTTCTGCGCACCGTTGTAACAGAGCTTGAATAACGTCACGCCAAGATACATCGCACACAATAAAAAACCCGCTCAACGCGGGTTTCTCATGGAGCGGGGAAGCCGGTTTACACCAGTTTCTCGAACTCCGGGATGGCCTCGAACAGGTCGGCAACCAAACCGTAATCGGCTACCTGGAAGATCGGCGCCTCTTCATCCTTGTTGATCGCAACGATCACCTTGGAGTCTTTCATGCCAGCCAGGTGCTGAATCGCACCGGAGATGCCGACGGCGATGTACAACTCAGGGGCAACGATCTTGCCAGTCTGACCGACCTGCATGTCGTTGGGCACGAAACCGGCGTCGACCGCGGCGCGAGAAGCACCAACGGCTGCGCCAAGTTTGTCGGCCAAGGCATAGAGGTGCTTGAAGTTGTCACCGTTCTGCATGCCGCGGCCGCCGGATACGACGATCTTGGCAGCGGTCAGTTCCGGACGATCGGACTTGGCCAGCTCTTCGCCGACGAATGCCGACTTGCCAGCGTCGCCGCCAATGGCAACAGCTTCAACAGCAGCGGAACCGCCCTCAGCCGCCACCGGATCGAAACCAGTAGCACGCACGGTGATCACTTTCACCGCCGCCGTGGACTGCACGGTAGCGATAGCGTTACCGGCATAGATCGGACGCTTGAAGGTGTCAGCGCTTTCAACGGCAATGATTTCCGAGATCTGATCCACGTCCAGCTGAGCGGCAACCCGCGGCAGGATGTTTTTGCCGTTGCTGGTGGCAGCAGCCAGGATGTGGCTGTAACCAGCACCCAACTCGGCTACCAGCGGCGCGACATTTTCCGGTAGCTGATGAGCGAATGCAGCGTTGTCGGCAACCAGGACCTTGGCCACGCCAGCGATTTTGCCAGCAGCTTCGGCAACTGCGCCACAACCGCTACCAGCTACCAGCACATGGATATCACCACCGATAGCTTGCGCTGCGGCAATGGTATTCAAGGTGGCAGGCGCCAGGGCCGCGTTAGTGTGTTCTGCAACAACTAAGATAGCCATTTAGATTACCTTCGCTTCGTTCTTCAGTTTCTCGACCAACTCAGCCACCGACTTGACCTTGATGCCGGCGCTGCGGGTAGCAGGCGCTTCGACTTTCAGGGTCTTGACGCTGGAAGTGGTGGCAACGCCCAGGGCTTCAGGGGTGAGCACTTCCAGCGGCTTCTTCTTGGCCTTCATGATGTTCGGCAGCGATGCGTAGCGCGGCTCGTTCAAGCGCAGGTCGGTAGTCACGATCGCCGGCAGGTTCAACGCCACGGTCTGCAGGCCGCCGTCGACTTCGCGAGTCACGTTGACCTTGTCACCGGCCACTTCCACCTTGGAGGCGAAGGTGCCTTGGGCGTAGCCGCTCAGTGCGGCGAGCATCTGGCCGGTCTGGTTGTTGTCGCTGTCGATCGCCTGCTTGCCTAGAATGACAAGCTGCGGCTGCTCCTTATCGACCACTGCCTTGAGCAGTTTGGCAACGGCCAGGGAATTCAGCTCATCGCTGGACTCGACCAGAATGGCGCGATCGGCGCCCAGTGCCAGGGCGGTACGCAGCTGCTCTTGAGCAGCAATCGGCCCGATCGACACCACGATAATTTCACTCGCCACGCCTTTTTCTTTCAGGCGTACCGCTTCTTCCACGGCGATTTCGCAGAAGGGATTCATCGACATCTTGACGTTGGCAAGATCAACGCCGCTGTTGTCCGCTTTGACGCGAACCTTGACGTTGTAGTCGACCACTCGTTTGACAGCTACAAGAACCTTCATGGATTCCTCGTTACTCTCCGGTGAATAGGAATGTCGCCAGAAGCGAACATGGCGGGTAATGCAAATCGGCCGGAACCGACTTTCAGCCCAGACGGCGAACGCAAAACCGCCCGTATCTTGACTGCACGGCCTAGCCTGGTCAATACAATGAGTCGGCCAGTCATCCGTGATGTAGTAGGATTCTAACAGGACTACAGAATATTCAAACAAACGTTTGTATTGGCCCGTTCGGAGGGTGCAGATATAATGCGCCAGCATCGCCCAGGGAACGAGCCTGATCGTCAAATAAAATTTGAGAGCCTTGAGTAGGAGATAACCTGTGGAACGCGAGTTTATGGAATTCGACGTCGTCATCGTCGGCGCCGGCCCAGCCGGCCTGTCCGCCGCCTGCCGACTGAAGCAGAAAGCCGCCGAAGCGGGCAAGGAAATCAGCGTCTGCGTGGTTGAAAAAGGCTCCGAAGTCGGTGCGCATATTCTCTCCGGGGCGGTGTTCGAGCCGCGCGCCCTGAACGAACTGTTCCCCGACTGGAAGGAACTCGGCGCACCGCTGAACACCCCGGTCAAGCGCGACGACATCTACCTGCTGAATAACGCGACAAAAGCCAGCCGAATCCCCGACCTGTTCGTGCCTAAGACCATGCACAACCAGGGCAACTACATCATTTCCCTGGGCAATCTGTGCCGCTGGCTAGCGCAACAAGCCGAAAACCTGGGCGTAGAAATCTACCCCGGCTTCGCCGCTCAGGAAGCCCTGATCGACGAGAAGGGCTCGGTCTACGGCATTCTCACCGGCGACCTGGGCGTCGACCGCGAAGGCAATCCGAAAGAGGGTTATTACACCCCCGGCATGGAATTGCGCGCCAAGTACACCCTGTTCGCCGAAGGCTGCCGTGGCCATATCGGCAAGCAGCTGATCAAGAAGTACAACCTCGACAGCGAAGCCGACGCCCAGCATTACGGCATCGGCATCAAGGAAATCTGGGACATCGACCCGGCCAAGCACGAGCAAGGTTTGGTGGTACATACCGCCGGCTGGCCGCTGTCGCTGGTCGACAGTGAAAACACCGGTGGTTCCTTCCTCTATCACCTGGAGAACAACCAGGTCGTAGTAGGCCTGATTGTCGACCTGTCCTACAGCAACCCGCATCTGTCGCCGTTCGACGAGTTCCAGCGCTACAAGCACCACCCGGTGATTGCCCAGTACCTGGAAGGCGGCAAGCGCGTGGCTTACGGCGCACGCGCCATCAGTAAAGGCGGCCTCAACTCGCTGCCGAAGATGGTCTTCAACGGCGGCGCGCTGATCGGTTGCGACCTCGGCACCCTCAACTTCGCCAAGATCAAGGGCAGCCACACCGCCATGAAGTCCGGCATGCTCGCCGCCGATGCGGTGGCTGACGCGCTGTTCGCCGGACGCGAAGGCGGCGACCAACTGACCGGCTACGTCGACGCCTTCAAAGCCAGTTGGCTGTATGACGAACTGTTCAGCAGCCGTAACTTCGGCGCGGCGATCCACAAGTTCGGCGTCCTCGGTGGCGGTGCGTTCAACTACATCGACCAGAACTGGTTCGGCGGCAAAATCCCCTTCACCCTGCACGACACCAAGCCGGATTACACCACCCTTAAACCGGCTGCCGAGTCGACGCGGATCAACTACCCGAAGCCGGACGGCAAGCTCAGTTTCGACAAACTCAGCTCGGTATTTCTCTCCAATACCAACCATGAAGAGGAACAACCCTGCCACCTGAAGCTCGCCGACCCGAGTATTCCGCTGACCAAGAACCTGCCGCTGTACGACGAACCGGCGCAGCGCTACTGCCCGGCCGGCGTATACGAAATCGTCACCCTTGAAGACGGCGAGAAGAAGTTCCAGATCAACGCGCAGAACTGCGTGCACTGCAAGACCTGCGACATCAAGGACCCCGCCCAGAACATCAACTGGGTGGCACCGGAAGGCGCCGGCGGACCTAACTACCCCAATATGTAAGACGCGCAAAAAAGGCTCCCTCGGGAGCCTTTTTCTTTAGTCCGCAGAGTGCGCCGGGACCTCATGAACATGCTGCGTACGCTGCACCCGGCGATTTCGCCCAGCCGCCGAGCCCTAGGGCTGCGGCCCAATCGGGAAGAACTCGCCACTGCTCCACACCCCCAGCCAGGTCTTACCGTCGATCTCGCGCGGTACTGCCAGCTCGACCAGCTGATAAAACACATTGCGGTGTATCAATGCCTCCAGGTTGCTGCGCACATGCACGTAGGGCGACGGCTCCTGGGTCCGCTCACTAAGCACCACGCGTAGCGGATGCTCGGCGCCGGCGACGGCCTCCTCCTCGACGTTAGTGGTGAATCGCAGCACCTGCGCCTCGCCCTCACCGTCCACCTGCAGGCTGACGGCAACGAAGGGCGCATCGTCGACCTTAATGCCGACCTTCTCCACCGGGGTAATCAGGAAGTAATCGTCGCCATCGCGGCGGATGATGGTGGAGAACAACTTGACCATCGGCTTGCGACCAATCGGGGAGCCCATGTAGAACCAGCTACCGTCACGGGCGATGCGCATGTCGATGTCGCCGCAAAAGTCAGGGTTCCACAGGTGCACGGGCGGCAAGCCCTTCTTCTCGCTCTTGGGGATCTGCGCCAGCAGGTCGCCGGCTTTTTTGCCTGGGTCGGTCATGTGAGTTTCCTTAGCGGCTCAGCCCAATCAGGCTGCGGGCATAATCGCGCAGCGGCGGACCGAGCAAATCTTCTGGTTTGGCATCATAGAACGTCAGGAAGCCGCCACGGCTGCGAATTCGCGCGGTATCGACCAGATAACGGGTATTGGTCTCGATCAGCATCAACTGAATGACGCTACGGTCGGTGCCCAGCCGGTCCAGCGCCTGCTCATCCGCCCACTCATCGCCGGTACCGATGCGGTCATCGGCATAGGCGAAGCGGCTGTAGAGCAGATAATGCGCGCCGGCCGCGCGCGCCTGACCCATGGCCTCCTCCAGCCCGGCCGGGCTGCGCGCCCGACGGACCAGCGGGAAATACTCGACGAAGCCCTTGAACGCCTCTTCCGCCACCACATTCGGGCGCGGATAGGCCGCGCCGGGGGGAACGAAGTGCCCCTGGACGATATAGATGAAAGAGTCCTGCTGTAGGCGCCGCGAGGCCATGCGCTCGGTTTGCCCATGATCGAGAAAACCGGCATCGCGCAATTGATAGGCGGCTCCATCAGCCAGGTCGCTGACCTTCATGCAGCCGCCCAAGACCATCAACGCCAGGATTAACATCAGACTGCGCATCACTCTCCTCCCATGCCGGCGACGGAATACCGGCGGATAGGGCAGTAACGCAGGTTCCATGCCATCACAGACCGCGCTGCCACTCCTGACGCAACCCGGCACCCTGCGGCTGTTCGATGGCGGCGCGCACCTGCGCCAACAGACGCGGCTTATCCGCACCCAGGATGCCTTTGAGTACCAGGTAGTTGGAGGCATGATCGCTGCGAAACACCGTGTCGCGCAGCTCAAGCCCTTGCAACAGGCACTCGACCTCGACGAACAGTTGCTCCTGACTCAATGCCTGATAATCGGCGAACGCCTGACGAAACCGTGCCTCGCCTTGGGGAAAGCTGACCACCAGGGTCGAGAGGAACTCCGGTTGCGCGGCATTCATCAGGCGCGCCGAGTTATCGGCATGCTGCCCGCTCAAGGTGCTACCACCAAGACCATTGAGGATCATCACCGAACGAGTGATCCCTGCCTGGCCAAGCTTGTCCAGGGCACTCAGGCTGGACTCGAACGTTTCGCCCTTGTTGACCCGCGCCAGCACCTCGTCGTCACCCGACTCGCAGCCCACATAGGCCATACGCAGCCCGGCATCGGCCAGCTCCTTCAGCTCATCGACCGACTTCTTGCGCAGATTGCGTGGCAGGCAATAGCTCGAGACCCGCTCGACATCCGGCATGTGCTCACGAATGGCCGATAGGATGACCAGCAAACGTCGCGTCGGCAGCACCAGGGCATCGCCATCGGCGAGAAACACCCGCTGCACGATCAGCCGCTCGCCAGCGCGGCGAATTTCGTCCAGCACCTCTCGCTCATCGCGGGCACGGAATTTCTTCTGCGCCTCGGTGTACATCTCGCAGAAGGTGCAGTTATTCCAGGAGCAGCCGTTGGTCACCGGCAGAATCAGCGAGTGGGCCTCGCTTGGCGGGCGGAATACCGGTTCGATATAGGCAATCGGGAAATCAGTCATACTTTTTAGCGTCAAGCTTCGAGCCAGGATGCCTTGTACAACCGATAGAACTCACCCTTTTTTGCGGCTTGCGGCTCTCACCCTCCAATAATCTTCATGACAGTCACGCCCCCGGAAAAGGCCACCTCCTGCTTGTCACCCAGCGCCTTGACCAGCAACCCCTGCAAAGCCGGCAAAGCCTGGTGACGCGGTTTATCGAGCAGATCACCGACATAGTGACGATTGCTCGACGACAGACAGCCATGCAGCCAGCCGGTCGACGACAGGCGCAAACGTGAACATGTCCGGCAGAACGGCACAGTTTCGTTGGCAATCACACCGAAAAAGCCCTGACCGGGAACCTCGTAGCGCAACGCAGTGGCATCCACCGGCGCATCGGCCTGGGTATAGTCGTAGCGCTCGCCGATCATGGTCAACAGCTCGGGCATGCCGACGAACTGGCGCAGGAAACTGTTGCCGTCGCGCGCCAGATGGCCCATGCGCATCAGCTCGATAAAGCGCAGTTCGAAACCGCGCTCCAGACAATACTCCAGCAACGGTAGAACCTGATCGAGGTTCTGCCCGCGTAGCGGCACCATGTTGAGTTTGATCCGCATGCCGGCGGCATGCGCTTCGTCCAACCCGGCCAAGACAGTGGGCAGATCACCACCGCGGGCAATGGTCCGGAAAGCAACGGGATCAAGGGTGTCCAGGGATACGTTGAGGCGGCGAATGCCGTTTTCCAGCAGCAACGGCAGCTTGCGCGAGAGCAGTTGGCCGTTGCTGGTCAGACTGATATCGGCCAACCCCAGCGGGCTGACGCCGCGCAGAAACGCCTCCAGCTTCGGACTGACCAGGGGCTCGCCACCGGTAATACGCAAACGCTCGATACCCGCGGCTTCGATCAAGTAGCCGACACCGCGCACCATGGCCTCGGCGGACACCTCGTCCTGCGCCGCGACCAGGCGCTTGCCGTCGGGTACGCAGTAGGTACAGGCGTAATTACAGGCGGAGGTGAGGCTTACTCGCAGATTGCGAAAGCGTCTACCTTGGCGGTCAACAATCATGGAGGACTCCGGTTAACATTACTCGGAGTATATCGCCGCAACCCGCTATGGCACATGCACTGTATGCGCTATCAACCGAACGAATAGCGTCAACTAGTCGGAGTCTCGGGGTCACGCTTGCGCTTGTTGCCCATGCGCACACCGATATCCATGAGGAACTGGAAGAACCCCTCCTGATCTTCCAGCACATTGCTCCAGAACGGCGAGTGGTAGAGCGCCACGGCGCCATGCACTAACGCCCAAGCCGCGCAATAATGGAAATACGGCGGCACGTCTTCCAACTTGCCTTCGGCGATACGGTCCTTGATCAGCTGAGTCAGACGTTCAAAGTTGGAGGCGCGGATCTTGTGCAACTGCTCAACCAGTTCCGGCACCTGATTACTCTTGACCACCTTCTCTTCCAGGCGGTCGAACAAGCGGTAGCGTTGCGGATCACGCATGCGGAACTCGAAGTAGGCGCGTGACAGTGCTTCCTTATCACGGTCGATGTCGGCCGAATGCAGCAACTCGTTCAAGTCGCGCTCGTAGTCGAGCATCAAGCGCAGGTAGATCTCCGCCTTGGACTTGAAGTGTTTGTAGATGGTGCCTTTGCCGATACCGACGGCGTCAGCGATCATCTCGACAGTAACGCTGTCTTCACCCTGTTCAAGGAACAGTTTCAGCGCGGTGTCGAGAATTTCCTGTTCGCGGCGGCGAAACTCACGGACCTTACGGGGTTCATTCTGCATAAGAAGGACTAAGAGGTCGAAAATCGAAGCCGAGTATTATGCCTAACTAACGCAAAATTGCACGGATCATCCGACCATGTACGGCATTCATGACGAGTTTCCGCAACTTCCCGGTCTCCGTTACCTGAACCACGCCGCAGTCGCGCCCTGGCCACGGCGTGCAGTGCTGGCGGTCAGGCGGTTTGCCGAACAGAACGCTCAGGTTGGCGCCCGCGACTACGCAGATTGGCTGCTGGTCGAACGCCGCCTGCGTGAACGCCTGACCCGCTTGCTCAATGCCCCCTGCAGTGACGATATCGCACTGGTCAAAAGTACCTCGCAGGCGCTGTCCTTCGTGGCGTTCGGCCTGGACTGGCATGCGGGCGACCAGGTGGTGATCAGCAACGAGGAGTTCCCCTCCAACCGGGTGGTCTGGGAGGCGCTCAAGCCGCAAGGAGTCGAAGTAATCAAGGTCGACCTGCATAGCGGCGACCCGGAAACCAAGCTGCTCAACGCCTGCGGCCCGCGCACCCGGCTGTTGTCGATCAGCGCTGTGCAATACGCCAGCGGCCTGCGCCTGGACCTGCAGCGCATCGGCCATGGCTGTCAGCAACGCGGCGTGTTGTTCTGCGTCGACGCGATCCAGCAGCTCGGCGCCCTGCCCTTCGATGTCCAGGCTTGCCAGTGCGCCTTCGCCATGGCCGATGGGCATAAATGGCTACTCGGCCCGGAAGGGTTGGGCGCGTTCTATTGTCGCAGCGACCTGCGCGCCCAGCTTGAATTGCATGAATACGGCTGGCATATGCTTGAACACCACGGTGACTACCTGCGCCAGGATTGGCAACCCGCGCACTCGGCCAGGCGCTTTGAATGTGGCAGCCCGAATATGCTCGGGGCCATGGCACTGGAAGCCAGCCTGTCGCTGCTTGAGGAAGTCGGCATGGTCGAGGTCGGCAAGGCCGTGCAGGAGCGCGTGCAGTGGCTGCTCGACGGCCTAGCCACTCTCCCCGGCGCCACGCTGCATAGCCCGATTGACCCGACTCGGCGCGCCGGTATTGTCACCTTCAGCCTCGCCGGCTGGGATAATCAGTCACTTTTCCAGCAACTCAGGTCCGAACAGGTGATTTGTGCACAACGTGGCGCCGGCATCCGCCTGTCCCCACATTTTTACAGCGAGGCACGGGTAATAGAGGAAACCTTGAGCCTGCTGCAGCAGTTGGCGACAGGATGAGGACTCAGAAGCCGGCCAGGTATTCCAAATCTGTTTAAAAAATGAGGCTAATGAGCCTGGACGTTCGGCAAACTTCGCCAATACTCAAGAGTACTGGTGGGGCATCTCCCCCCAAGTGTCCCGCCAGGCAAGGTACCGTGGACCGCGTGCCTTGATTTACTCCTAATGGTCTTAGCCCGGATTCCCCCCCAGAACCCGGGTTTTTTTTGTCGCGCCGATTATCCACCGCACACTACCTTTGGCGAGTTGCGTCCCTACGGATCGCGGCGTGTATCAAACTGGCGGCACTCCGTACAGAGCGCAGCAACTGCCAATTAGGAGTGTGCCGCACCGGTTATCCACGGCGTACTGCCTTCGGCGAGTAGCGCCCTACTGATTGCGGATGACCAGACTGACGGCGTTCCGCTTGCTAGCAATCGGCCCACCACACTCAGGCAACCCGCGCCAATGGGAATAGTCGCTTGAAGTTGGCGCTGGTCTGATCGGCCAACTGCTCGAAACTCACGCCCCGCAACAACGCCAGATACTCGGCCACGTCTCTTACGTATTCCGGCAAATTTGGTTTGCCGCGGTGCGGCACTGGCGCCAGGTAGGGCGAGTCGGTTTCCACCAGCAAGCGATCTGCCGGCACCTGACGGGCGACTTCGCGCAGCGCCTCGGCATTACGGAAGGTGACGATACCAGATAGGGAAATATAGAAACCGAGATCCAGCGCGGCCTTGGCCATCGCCCAATCTTCGGTGAAACAGTGCAACACCCCGGCCTGCGGTAAGGCGGCCTCGCGTAGCAAGGCCAGGGTATCGGCACGCGCTTCCCGGGTATGCACGATCACCGGCTTACCGGTGACCTGGGCGGCCTGCAGGTGCAGGCGGAAGGCCTGCTGCTGCAACTCTGCCGCTTGCGGTTCGTAATGGTAATCCAGCCCGGTTTCACCGATGGCCACCACCCGAGGGTGGTTCAGTTCGGCCAGCAGCCAGTCCAGAACTGGCGCGGCGCCCGGATCGAGATCCAGAGGATGAACCCCGACCGAGCAATCGACATCGGCATAGCGCTCGGCCAGGTTTTTGACCGCCGCGGCATTGTCGGCACTGACACCGATGCAGAGAAAATGACCAACGCCGCGCGCCCGCGCCGCATCCAGCGCAGCATCGAGGGAGCCGTCATGGGCGGTCAGATCGAGACGATCGAGGTGACAGTGGGAATCGATAAGCATCGGGGGCAGTCTCAAGCGAAAAGCTGCAAAGCACGCGCCGCACCCACCAGAAAGCCCGAAGCACAGCAGCTTACTTGTGGCTTGGAGCTGGGACTTGCGCCTGCAGTTACATGGTATGGGTTGGCCGATCCGACTTCAGCGCACCCGCCAGGTAGGTCTCGATCTTGTTCCGTGCGGTGTTGTCACCGTCATTGAACTGCACACCGACACCCGCTGCACGGTTACCCTGCGCGCCCTTAGGAGTGATCCACACCACCTTACCGGCGACGGGGATCTTTTCCGGCTCATCCATCAGGTTGAGCAACATGAATACTTCATCGCCAAGCTTGTAGCTCTTGTTGGTCGGGATAAACAGCCCGCCATTCTTGATAAAGGGCATGTAAGCGGCATAGAGCACGGATTTGTCTTTGATCGTCAGCGACAGGATTCCGTTACGCGGGCCCAAATTAGGTGGCATGCTCATGCGGCGTTCCTGGTTTTCATTACGTGATGGCCGATTCTAGCCCGGTCCGGGCAGGCTTGCCCACTGCACCAGCAGGGCTTCGAGAAGCAAGACACGGTTGAGGTTGGCTTTACCTATGACTTTCTGCCGCTGCGCCAGCAACCAATCCTGCATCTTCAACACTTTCGGCTGAGGCGTTTTCTCCGCCAGGTACTGTACAACCTTGCGCATATCGGCTTGTCCCAGCCCATCCACGTCATGCGTCAGCTGATAACGCAACATCAATTGCGCCCAGTCACAGAACCAGTCGAACAATAGCTGCAAGGATACCGCGTTCCAGCTTTCTGCCAATTGGCTTGCCGCGACCTGCTGCTTGAGCAGCTTCTTGACCCCCTCTACCACCAAAGCACGCTGCTGGCGCACGCCCTGTGCGTGCATACGTGCAGCGACCAATGGCGAACCTGCCGCCAAACAGAGCAACTCGGTACGCTCTTCGTCAGTACACTCCGGCAGCGCCTGTGCCAACCAGGCCTGGCTCATCGCCTGGCTCGGCAATGGACAGGCCTGCTGTACGCAGCGACTCCTCACCGTCGGCAGCAAACGACTGGGCTGATGACTGATCAACAGCAAAACCGTATCACCGGAAGGCTCTTCCAGACTTTTCAGCAGGGCGTTGGCAGCGTTCAGGTTCATCGCTTCGGCCGGCTCGACCAGTACCACCTTACGGCCGGCGAGTTGAGCGGTCTGAACCACGAAACTGACCAAGTCACGCACCTGGTCGACCTTGATTGCCTTGTCGACCTCTTCCGGCTGCAAAATGTAGTTGTCCGGATGGGTGCCGGCAGCCAGCAGATGGCAGGATTTGCACTGACCGCAGGCATCCAGGCCCGCTGGCCGCTGACAGAGCAAACGGGCCATTAGGCGCTCGGCGAGCGCGCGCTTACCGATACCGGCTGGACCATGCAGCAGATAGGCATGAGCATGCTGCGTGCGGCCGGCCAGTTGCTGCCAGAGCGTGGCTTGCCAGGGATAGGCATCAGCCACGGCACAGCTCCGCAATGCTCGCCAACATGCCGTCTAGATCCTGCTGCACCTGACTCAGCGATTGCGCGGCATTCAAAATCCGATAACGCTGAGGCTCCTCACTGGCACGGCGCAAATAGGTCTGGCGCACCGCTTCGAAAAACGCCCGCCCTTCCTGTTCGAATCGATCCAGTCGGCCACGCGCCGCAGCACGGGCCAGACCGACCTCTACCGGCAAATCGAACACTAGGGTCAAATCCGGACGCAAGTCGCCCTGCACGAAGCTTTCCAGCACGGCAATACGGACCTCCGACAAACCGCGACCGCCCCCCTGATAGGCATAGGTGGCATCGGTAAAGCGGTCGCAGAGCACCACACAACCGCGGGCCAGCGCGGGACGAATCACCTGAGCCAGATGCTGGGCACGAGCGGCGAACACCAGCAGCAACTCGGTATCGGCCGCCATTGGCTCATCGCACGGCGTCAATAACAGCTCGCGGATGCGCTCAGCCAGCGGTGTACCGCCTGGCTCGCGAGTCAACAGCACCTCAATCCCTTGAGCTCGCAGGCGCTCGGCCAGGAACTCCCGATTAGTACTTTTTCCAGCGCCTTCAGGGCCTTCCAGAGTGATAAACAAACCGCTCACAGGCTGTCCTTTATTGATTGTTCGACTGCACAGGGGCAGGACTTGAACGGTAATCTTCGCGGCGCGTGAGCTGGTACTCGCGCACTGCACGATTGTGCGCCTTGAGGGTGTTGGAGAATACGTGGCTGCCATCGCCGCGGGCGACGAAATACAGGCTCTTGCCCGCCACCGGATGTAGCGCGGCATTGATTGCCTCGCGCCCCACCATGGCGATCGGCGTCGGCGGCATGCCATCGATCACATAAGTGTTATAGGCGGTCGGCTCACGCAGGTGAGCGCGCGTCAACTTGCCGTTGTAGCGCTCACCCAGACCATAGATTACCGTCGGGTCGGTTTGCAGGCGCATGCCGATACGCAAACGCCGGATAAATACACCGGCAATCTCGCTACGTTCCTCCGGCACCCCGGTTTCCTTTTCGATTATCGAGGCCATGATCAAGGCGTCGTAAGGCTCCTTGTAAGGCAGCCCATCAGCGCGGGCCTGCCACTCCTCGGCCAATACCTGCTCC
Organism: Pseudomonas paeninsulae; assembly: GCF_035621475.1. Taxonomy (NCBI): domain Bacteria; kingdom Pseudomonadati; phylum Pseudomonadota; class Gammaproteobacteria; order Pseudomonadales; family Pseudomonadaceae; genus Pseudomonas; species Pseudomonas paeninsulae. The sequence continues at coordinate 2,154,408 of NZ_CP141799.1, read as the reverse complement.
AGGCGGACATAGGCTTGCTTGAGCAGATCAAGATCGCTCATGCCGCGCACGAAACGGTAGGTATCGGGGAAGAAGCGCCCTTCCGGATTGGCCCCTGGGTAGCCCAGGCGCGCCATCAACTGGGCGTCGCTCAGCTCGGTCAAGGTCAGTTCAAGCTTGCTTTGGCGTTCCAGGGCCGCGCGAACCTGACGAAAACTCCAGCCTTCCACCAACGTCAGGCTGTACTGCACCACCTCGCCACGCTGCCACAGCCCAAGCATATCGCGCACGCTGAGCTCCGGAGTGAGGCGATACTCGCCACTGTGCAGAGGCTGCCCCTTGAGGTTGAAGCGCCAGTAGAGTCGCAGCCAGAGCGCATCATGCAAAACGCCGTCAGCCTGCAGGCGATTGAGCACGCCACCAGGTGTGGTGCCAGCCGGCACTTCAAGCATCAGCTCCTCGGTCAAATTCAACGGTTGCTCGAGCGCCGAGTGTTGCTGCCAGGCGACAAAGGCCACCAGCAAACCAGCAATTAATACACCGCCCTCAAGCAGCAACAACAATTTACGTATCACTAATCAACTGTCCAGTAGATCGCGGGCTATGACCTGCAGTTTACGGGTCAGCGGGCCAGCCGGCCACTCATGCCGTTGCAGTGCACGAACAGGCCAGATGCCATAGAGACTGTTGCAGAGAAAGACCTCATCTGCCTCTAGCAACGAATCAAGACCGATGTCGCCCACATGGCAGTGCAAACCTTGGCCCTCTGCCTGTGCCAGCAGTTCGGCGCGCATCACCCCGGCCACACCACAACGCGAAAGATCGGGCGTGAGCAAGACGCCATCCTTCAATAGAAACAAATTGCTGTAGACGCCCTCAATTACCCGCCCGGAGATATCCAGCATCAAGCCTTCGGCATGCTCGGCGTCCTGCCACTCGGCACGCGCCAGCACCTGCTCGAGTCGATTCAAATGCTTTATCCCGGCCAAGCGAGGTTGCTCGGCCAGCCGCGTAACGCAGGGAAACAAACGCACCCCCAGCGCTGCGTTGCAGACTGGATAAGCTGGTTTGGCGCTGGCCTGCAGAATCCTTCGCGGCAACGCAGGCTGTGGCGGCGCGTAACCGCGCAAACCATCACCGCGGGTCACGATCAACTTGACTACGCCATCAGCCAGCTCACGACTGAACGCCAGCAGTTCTACACGCACCAGCGCCAGATCGAGATCGATCAGCAAGCGTGCACAACCTTCGCCAAGCCGCGCCAGGTGCCGATCCAGCAATGCGGGACGGCCGCCACTGACGGCGATGGTCTCGAACAGCCCATCGCCGTAGGCCAGACCACGATCCTTGACGGAGAACAACTCCATCGGCTGACCGTCGATCCAGCTCGGCATCAACCGACGTACCGGCGGAACACCAGCGAGCCGTTGGTACCGCCAAAACCGAAGGAATTGGACAGTACTACATCGATCGGCATGGCTTTGGCCTGGTGCGCAACGAAGTCGAGGTCACAGCCCTCACTAGGTTCGTCCAGGTTGATGGTTGGTGGCGCCACCTGCTCACGAATTGCCAAGATACTGAAGATTGCCTCGACCGCGCCAGCCGCGCCCAGCAGGTGACCGGTCATCGACTTGGTCGAGCTGACGGCAAGCCGATAGGCATTTTCGCCAAATACCGACTTGATCGCCGCGACCTCAGCTTTGTCTCCCGCAGAGGTCGAGGTGCCGTGGGCGTTGATGTACTGCACCTGATCGGTATTCAACCCGGCGTCGCGCATGGCATTAGCAATGCAGCGCGCGGCACCGGCACCATCTTCCGGTGGTGAAGTCATGTGATAGGCATCGCCGCTCATGCCGAAGCCGATCAATTCTGCATAGATGGTCGCGCCTCGCGCCTTGGCATGCTCCAACTCTTCCAGAACCAGTGCACCGGCACCATCCGACAACACGAAGCCGTCGCGATCCTTATCCCACGGACGACTGGCGCTGGCTGGGTCGTCGTTGCGCGTGGACAGTGCCCGCGCCGCAGCAAAACCACCAATACCCAAACCACACGCCGCCATCTCGGCGCCACCGGCGACCATCACGTCGGCTTCGCCATAGGCAATATTGCGCGCGGCCATACCGATGCAATGGGTACCCGTGGTACAGGCCGTGGCGATCGCATAATTCGGCCCCTGCAACCCCAGATGGATCGACAGGAAACCGGAAATCATGTTGATGATCGAGCCCGGGACAAAAAACGGCGAAATACGCCGCGGGCCCAACTCATGCAACAATTTGCAGTTGTTCTCGATATTGGTCAGGCCGCCAATACCCGAACCCAGTGCCACACCGATACGCTCACGGTTGGCGTCGGTCACTTCCAGCCCGGAATCGCGCACAGCCTGAAAGCTCGCGGCTAGGCCATACTGAATAAATAGATCGAGCTTGCGCGCCTCTTTGGCAGACAAATACTCCTCGACATTGAACCCTTTGACCGAACCACCAAAACGGGTGGTGTAAGCGGAAAGATCCATGTGTTCGATGGGGGCGATGCCACTGCGTCCGGCCAAAATACCCTGCCAGCTGCTCGCCACATCGTTACCCAGCGGCGACAGCATGCCCATACCGGTAACCACGACGCGTCTACGCGACACAGCAATCTCCTCTTTTTCGGTTATTCAACACCTACCCACGCCCTTACCGCTGATAGCGGGTAACGAGCGAAGAACAGGCAAGACGCTACACCGCGCGGCGCAGCAACAGCCAAAGACTTACCCGCAGGCCAAGCCCAGCATGTGAGTCGGCCTGGAATATAGCGGGCGAGACAGACCTCACTACAATGCTTGAGGTGTAAACCGCATAGCCACGATCAACACCCCGTCAAAGAAAAACCGCACGCCCGATAAGGGCTGTGCGGCTTTTCCTGGTCGGGAACCGACGATCAGCTTATTGCGCGTGCGCAGTCACGTAATCGATGGCTTCCTGAACGGAGGTGATCTTCTCAGCTTGCTCATCCGGGATTTCAGTTTCGAATTCTTCTTCGAGAGCCATTACCAGCTCAACAGTATCAAGGGAGTCGGCACCCAGGTCTTCAACGAAGGAAGCGCTGTTGGTTACTTCGTCTTCTTTGACGCCAAGTTGCTCGGCAACGATTTTCTTGACGCGTTCTTCGATGGTGCTCATACCGTATTTTCACTCCTAATTGGAAAAATCCAGGCAGCTGGTCCGCGGCCAAGTGTATATAAAGGGTTTTTAGCTTTTCAAGCAGAATGCGAGATTGCCCCAGAACACTTCAACGATCCACCTATAAACCGATTGCAGCTTTAATAACGGATTTTAGACAGCATTTATGACAGTTTTCTGAAGACCGCAGTCACATTCAGCTCATGTACATTCCGCCGTTCACAGGGATAGTAGCTCCTGTGACGTAGGCTGCGCCATCGGAAGCGAGGAAAGCGACTACTTTCGCGATCTCTTCGGCCTGCCCCAAACGACCCAGCGGAATCTGTGCCAGCAACGCGTCACGCTGTGCTTCCGGTAGTTCGCGGGTCATATCAGTATCAATAAAACCAGGCGCCACAGCATTTACAGTGATCGACCGCGAGCCGACTTCACGCGCCAGCGCCCGACCGAAACCTTCCACCCCGGCCTTGGACGCAGCATAGTTCACTTGCCCAGCATTGCCCATGGCGCCGACAACCGAACCGATATTGATGATGCGCCCGAAGCGCGCCTTGGTCATACCGCGCAGCACCGCCTTGGACAACCTATACAGGCTGTTCAGGTTGGTATTGATGACATCGAACCACTCATCATCTTTCATGCGCAGCATCAGGTTATCCCGGGTGATACCTGCGTTGTTGACCAGGATCAACGGCTGACCAAGGTGTTGCTGAATGTGTTGCAGAGTCGTGGCAACCGATTCGTCGCTACTGACATCAAGCACCAGACCAGCCCCTTCGATGCCATGTTCTTTCAGGTACTCGGCAATCCGCTCGGCGCCAGACGGCGAAGTCGCCGTCCCGATCACAATGGCGCCCTGCCGCCCCAATTCCAGCGCAATGGCTTGACCAATGCCGCGACTCGCGCCAGTGACCAATGCAACCTTACCTTGCAGGCTCATAAAAACCTCTCTTAATTCAGGCCAAGGCCGCACGCGCGGCGGCAAAGGCGTCTGGAGTGTCCAGACTATACGTATTGATTCCTTTGACGCAGCGCTTGTTCAGCCCCGACAGCACCCTGCCTGGACCGCACTCGAGCAGATCAGCCACGCCTTGTTCAGCCATACAGACTATTGATTCAACCCAGCGCACCGGACTATACAGCTGCGCCAGCAAATCGGCCTTGAGAGTATCAAGGTCTGCGACCACGCGGGCACTGACATTCTGAACCAACGGAATCTGCGGAGATTGCCAGACAACCGCTGCAACCGCCTCAGCGAAGTGCTCAGCAGCCGGGCGCATCAGCGCACAATGCGACGGCACGCTAACCGGCAGCGGCATTGCACGTTTGGCACCACGCGCCTTACACGCCTCGACGGCGCGTGCCACGGCAGCTGCAGAACCTGCGATCACTACCTGGCCAGGCGCATTGAAGTTCACTGCGCTAACCACCTCACCTTGCGCCGCGTCGCTGCAGGCAGCCAGTACATCGGCATCGTCCAGCCCGAGGATTGCCGCCATACCGCCCTGACCAGCGGGCACAGCCTGCTGCATCAGTTGACCACGCAGTTCAACCAGCTTCACGGCTTCAGCGAAACCCAGACTGCCTGCAGCAACCAGTGCAGAGTATTCACCCAGGCTATGGCCGGCCACGAAAGCCGGCTGCAAACCACCCTCAGCGCGCCACAGGCGCCACAAGGCAGTGGATGCCGCAAGGATAGCTGGCTGAGTTTTATCGGTTTGATTGAGTTGCTCTTCCGGCCCCTGCTGGGTCAAGACCCAAAGGTCGTAGCCGAGTACTTCGGAGGCTTCGGCAAAAGTATCGATAACAATTTGCTGTGAGCCATGCCCAGCCAACATTGCCAGCGACTGCGAGCCTTGCCCAGGAAAGACGAATGCGAGGGATGCAGACATGTAAACGAGCCTCTATGGTCTTATCGTCGTATAAATTCGCGCCCAGCAGAGTCAAGCGCAACAATCTGACAGTTGGATGACAGGCCATCCGCCGCGGTCACATTAGCAGGCTACACAATCGCCAGCACCCTGCACCTGCAGCCTGCAAAACCCATCAATAACCGGCTCAGAGCAACATACCCTCGAGACGACCATGCAGGCGCCGCGGCAAATCGTCCTCGATTTCCCTCAGCGCACAACGGATGGCACTCTTGAAACCTTCAGTACCTGCTGAGCCATGACTCTTCACCACAATACCCTGCAAGCCGAGCAAGCTTGCACCGTTGTGCTGCGCGGGCGCCAACTCGGCACGCAGGCGGCGTAATACCGGCATCGCCAGCAGACCTGCCAGCCGCGAAACCAGGTTGCGCTTGAACAACAGCTCGATACGCGCCGTAATCATCGTCGCCAGGCCTTCGCTGGACTTGAGCAGAATATTGCCCACAAAACCGTCGCACACCACCACATCGGCGTCGCCACGATAAAGCCCGTCGCCTTCGATAAAGCCGATGTAATTCAAACCACTGGCCTGCTGCAAAAGACTCGCAGCAAGCTGGACCTGCTGATTGCCCTTGACCTCTTCGGTGCCGACATTGAGCAACGCCACACGCGGGCTCACCACCCCCAACGCCTCAGCGGCCACCGCGCCCATTACGGCGAACTGGTAGAGCTGCTCGGCACTGCAGTCGACATTAGCCCCCAGATCAAGCAAGTGACAGCAACCAGTCTGGGTTGGCACAGCCGAGACCATCGCCGGGCGATCGATGCCCGGCAGGGTTTTCAGCAGATAACGCGACAACGCCATCAAGGCCCCGGTATTGCCAGCACTGACGCACGCCTGAACGCGCCCCTCACGCAGCAAATCCAGAGCCACCCGCATCGACGAATCCGACTTACCACGCAGTGCCAGCGCCGGACGCTCATCCATGGCGATCACTTCGCCAGCATGCTCGACTTGCAGACGTGCACGATCGACGCCAGGACTACAGGCAATCAAATCTTCGATAAGAGGGGCTTGGCCGACTAGGACCAGATGCAGCGAAGGGTACTCAGCCAGGCAGGCAATGCTGGCCTGAACAATGCTGTGGGGACCGAAGTCCCCACCCATTGCATCAATCGCGATGATCGGAGCGGACAAGATTTACTCGTCAGCGCCCTTGTCGATCACTTTGCGACCACGGTAAACACCTTCCGGCGATACGTGGTGGCGCAGATGGATTTCACCGGTGCTTTTCTCAACGGACAGCGTGCTGGCATCGAGTGCATCGTGCGAACGACGCATGTCACGGGCGGAACGGGATTTTTTGTTCTGCTGAACAGCCATAACTAATTAACTCCTAAACGTTTGGGTCACGCTTTAACTGCGCCAATACACTGAACGGGTTGGACCGCGTTACCTCGTCCTCACTCGGCCCGGGCTCTTCGAGGCCGGCCGGCTGCTGGCAATCTTTAGGATCATGAAGCGGGACGATGGGCAAGGCGAGCAACAACTCCTCCTCAACCAACGCCAGCAGATCCAATGGCTCTTCACCCAATTCCAGAGCGTCATAGCCTTTCGGCACGGACTGGGTATTTGCACCTTCTTTCACCACAGCGTAATCACACACGCTATGGATCGGCAGGGCAACCAGCTCCAGACAACGCTGGCAAACCATCTTGACCTCAACCTCGAGTTCACTATGGAAAACCACAGCATTGCGCTCATCACGCTCGAAGAAAAACTTCACACGCACCGCGCCTTGATTATCGGCAAGCGGGTCGCAGAGTCGCGCCAAATCAGCTAGCAGTACCTCGCCTTCAAGCGTGGCACCACGATCAGCCAACTTTCGCGGATCAACATGAGGTGGAATCGGTGCATTTGACATAGGCGCCGCATTCTATGGATGCACCCTGCCCCTGTCAAAGGATATTAGGCCTGTCCCGCACGAAGAGTGCCGACTAGAATTGCCCACCTATATAAAAGGAGATGCACAGACATGCTACCCCTGGTGCTCGCATCCAGTTCGCCCTATCGCCGAGAATTATTGACCCGCCTGTGCCAGCCCTTTATCTGGGACGCGCCTGCGATCAATGAAGCCCCTCGTCCCGATGAAGACGCCAGCACACTGGTGCGCCGCCTGGCAGAAGAAAAAGCCCGCGCCCTCAGCCTCAAGCACCCGCAACACTTGATCATCGGCTCGGACCAGGTCGCCGTACTTGGCAGCCAGATTGTCGGAAAACCCGAAACATACGAGCGAGCCCATACACAACTACTCGCCGCAAGCGGCAACAGCGTCACCTTCCTCACCGGCCTGGCCCTGCTCGACAGCCAAAGCGGCCACTGCCAGATCGACTGCATCCCCTTCACCGTGCACTTTCGCCAACTGAGTGCCGCACAAATCACCCGCTACCTGCAGGCAGAGCAGCCCTACGACTGCGCCGGCAGCTTCAAGGCTGAAGGGCTGGGCGTCAGCCTGTTTCGCAGCACCGAAGGCACTGACGCCACCAGCCTGATCGGCCTACCCCTGATCCGCCTGGTGGACATGCTCCTTATAGCCGGCATTGATATCCCATAAAGCAACAAGCCCGATCAATGACCGGGCCCGCGTGCAACGCGAAATCAACTAGCGCAGGCTTGGCCCCTGGAAACCCATCCACATGGCCAGGTCCTCGGCGACGCTGGCACCCAGGCGCTTGGCAAAGCGATCGAACGGCGACTCCTCGACCGTGAAGTCGACCAGCTCTTTCTCGCCGATCACTTCACGCGCGACATAGCTGGTATTGCCCAGGGCATCGATCAAGCCAAGCTGCAGCGCCTGCTCACCCGACCACACCAAGCCTGAAAACAGCTCAGGATGCTCCGCCGACTTAAGCCGATCGCCGCGCCCCTGCTTGACGCTTTCAATGAACTGCCGATGCGTGGTGTCCAACACCCCCTGCCAGAACAGCGCCTCTTCATCGTTCGGCGGCTGAAACGGATCGAGAAACGCCTTGTGTTCGCCAGAGGTATACACCCGACGATCGACACCCAGTTTTTCCATGACCCCGACAAAACCGAAACCGGCCGCCGTCACGCCAATCGACCCGACCAGGCTGGCCTTGTCGGCATAGATCTCATCTGCGGCACTGGCAATGTAATAAGCACCCGAAGCCCCGAGATCGGTGATCACTGCATACAGCTTGATCGCCGGATACTCGCCGCGCAAACGGCGAATCTCGTCATAGATATAACCCGACTGTACCGGACTGCCGCCAGGGCTATTGATCCGCAGGATCACGCCCTTGGTCTTGTCGTTCTCGAATGCGGCGCGCAGACTGCTAACTATATTGTCAGCACTGGCCATCTCCTTATCGGCAATCATCCCGCGCACCTCGATCAATGCGGTATGACTCGCACTGCTCTTGACGCCTTCCTTCAGGTTGAGCAGCGGTGCAAATAGCGCCAGCGCAGCAAACAGATAAATAAATGTCAGCGACTTGAAGAAAATCCCCCAGCGTCGTGCGCGACGCTGCTCCTGCACGCCAGCCAACAGGGTCTTCTCCAGCAACTGCCAGCTTTTTCCATCACCTTCACTGCCAGCCGCAGCTTTCCATTCATCCGACATATTCACCCACCTCTACTGGTTGCCCACCCGCACGCCTATTGAGCCAGGCATGCAATTCCATGAAATCATCTATCGCCAACGCCGGGCCATACTCGCGCAACACGGCCAAGGGCTGAGCCCCATACCCTACCGCCACGGAGTCCATCCCGGCATGCCGAGCCATCTGCAAATCGAACGACGAGTCTCCCACCATCAAGGCCCGCTCCGCAGACACACCGCAGTGCTCAAGGATTTCCGCCAACATCAGTGGATCCGGCTTGCTCGCCGTTTCGTCGGCACAGCGGGTGACATCGAAGTAATCCAACCAGCCATGCCCCTCCAGCACACGCCGCAAGCCATGACGGCCCTTACCGGTGGCCACGGCCAAGCGATAGCCCTGCGCACGAAACATCTCCAACGCCTCGGCAACCCCCGGGAACAACGCCGAGGGCTCGACCTCCAGCGCCAGGTAGCGTTCGCTATAACAGCGACGGAAGCGCTCGACGAGCGCCGAGTCGAGCAACTCAGGGTGCAGACTGGCTATCGCCTCCGGCAAACCAAGCCCGATAATCCCCTTGACCTGCGCATCGCTACACCGCGCCAGGTCACAAAAATCCGCAGCCCAATGCATCGACTCGACGATACGCCCAATAGAGTCGACCAGCGTGCCGTCCCAATCGAAGATCAATAACTCATAGTCAGGCACTCAGACGCTCCAGCGTGCGCACCCAGACCACATCGACCGGCGCCTCCAACCTGAGCTCGCCACCATCGGGCAGCGGCACGACCAACGCATAGGCATGCAGGAACAGACGCTTGCCGCCCAATTCGCGAATCTCGCGACTGAATTCGTCATCGCCATATTTGCTGTCACCGGCGATGCAATGCCCCGCATATTGGCTATGTACGCGAATCTGGTGGGTGCGCCCGGTCACCGGCTTGGCTTCGACCAAGGTAGCGAACTCGCCAAAACGGCGCAGTACGCGGAACAGCGTCAGCGCCTCCTTGCCCTCATCGTTGACCTCGACCATGCGCTCACCAGAACGCAGATTGCTTTTCTGCAAAGGTGCATTGACCCGCTTCTTGGCAGTCGCCCAGTGGCCACGGACCAGCGCCATATAACGCTTGTCAACGCCGTCACCGCGCAAAGCCTCGTGCAGATGCCGCAGCATACTGCGCTTCTTGGCGATCATCAGCAGCCCGGAGGTATCGCGATCGAGGCGATGAACCAGCTCCAACTCCTTGGCGTCCGGGCGCAGCTGACGGAAAGCTTCTATCACCCCGTAGTTGAGACCGCTACCACCATGCACGGCGATGCCGGCGGGCTTGTTCAGCACGATCAAGGCCTTGTCTTCATAAACGATTGCCGCCTCAAGGCGCTCGAGCAAGCCCTGCGCCAAGGGTGCCGGCTCATCACGCTCAGCCAGACGCAGCGGCGGAACGCGAATGATGTCGCCCGCCTGCAGCTTGTACTCCGGCTTGATGCGCCCCTTGTTCACCCGCACCTCGCCTTTACGCAAAATCCGGTAAATCAATGTCTTGGGCACACCCTTTAACTGAGTGCGGAGGAAGTTATCGATGCGCTGGCCGGCGAGTTCCGGCGCAACCTCGAGCAGCTGAACGCCGGAGGTTGTAGAAGTAGGAATTGTCATCGCGCAATCATAACAATTTTTATGGATTTGAAGCACTTAATCATTACTGCTATAGTCGCGAACGCCGCCAAAAGCGGTCTGGTTTGCGGATGATCGCCAAAACTGCCATCCCCAACCGACGCAACCCATTTTGGACGTAAGGCCGTCCGACGGGTTATTCAGAGATAGAAAGCCGCAAAGGCCGCGAATAACTCGGAAATAAAGCCTTAAGCCATGATGCGCAGCCGCCCCCTTTGGGCGCTTGCGGTAAATGCCAACCCGCTGCGGATGTTATGCGAGCGGCACCCGATTTTCAGTCATACGTGTAGGGTGGAGACGTACAACCGTCGGTCTGCGTAGCAATTAGCTTTATCGAAGACGCTTTATCTCGTCCGCTACCGACAGTTGATTCCTCCTCCTGACTAGTGCTTTCTGTCACAACAGCGAGCAGGAGATGTCCGTCGCGACCCAGCCCAACTGGCTGACTGTCGTTTGACAATGAAACGATTTACGACCGTTTCTGACGCGCCTGACACCGACCCTGAGAGTCGTGTGTGCCGAACGCCGCTTCCGCCAGCACCGGAAACCGACGGTACAACATGAAAAGAATGCTGATTAACGCAACTCAACCCGAAGAGTTGCGTGTTGCTCTGGTCGATGGCCAGCGTCTGTATGACCTGGACATAGAATCGGGCGCTCGTGAGCAGAAGAAGGCCAACATCTATAAAGGCCGGATTACTCGCGTCGAACCTAGCCTCGAGGCCGCCTTTGTCGACTTCGGCTCGGAGCGCCACGGTTTTCTCCCCCTCAAAGAAATATCCCGCGAATACTTCAGCAAGGCTACCGAGGGTCGCGTCAACATCAAAGACGTGCTCAAGGAAGGCCAGGAAGTCATCGTTCAGGTCGAAAAAGAGGAGCGCGGCAACAAGGGCGCAGCCCTTACCACCTTCATCAGCCTGGCCGGTCGTTACCTGGTACTGATGCCGAACAACCCACGCGCGGGTGGCATCTCGCGCCGCATCGAAGGCGAAGAGCGCAACGAACTGCGTGAAGCCCTCAATGGCCTGGTTGCACCAAGCGACATGGGCCTGATCGTGCGCACTGCCGGCCTCGGCCGCAGCAGCGAAGAAATGCAGTGGGACCTCGACTACCTGCTACAACTGTGGAGCGCCATTAAGGAAGCCTCACTGGATCGCGCCGCACCGTTCCTGATCTACCAGGAAAGCAACGTGATCATCCGCGCGATCCGCGACTACCTGCGCCAGGATATCGGCGAAGTACTGGTCGACAGCGTCGAAGCGCAGCAGGAAGCACTCAGCTTCATCAATCAGGTGATGCCGCAGTACGCCAGCAAGATCAAGCTGTATGAAGACAGCGTGCCGCTGTTCAACCGCTTCCAGATCGAAAGCCAGATCGAAACCGCCTTCCAGCGCGAAGTGAAGCTTCCGTCCGGCGGCGCCATCGTCATCGACCCTACCGAAGCCCTGGTGTCCATCGACATCAACTCGGCGCGCGCGACCAAAGGCAGCGACATCGAAGAAACCGCCCTGCAGACCAACCTGGAAGCGGCCGAAGAAATCGCCCGCCAACTGCGTCTGCGTGATATCGGCGGCCTGATCGTGATCGACTTCATCGACATGACGCCGGCCAAAAACCAGCGCGCCGTGGAAGAAAAGGTTCGCGAAAGCCTGGAAGCCGACCGTGCCCGCGTACAGGTTGGGCGTATCTCGCGCTTCGGCCTGCTGGAAATGTCTCGTCAACGCCTGCGCCCGTCGCTCGGCGAAAGCAGCGGTATCGTTTGCCCGCGTTGCAACGGTCAAGGCATCATCCGCGACGTCGAATCGCTGTCCTTGGCAATCCTGCGCCTGATCGAAGAAGAAGCACTGAAGGATCGCACCGCCGAAGTTCGCGCCCAGGTGCCGATCCCGGTTGCCGCCTTCCTGCTCAACGAGAAACGCAACTCGATCACTAAGATCGAACTGCGCAGCCGTGCGCGCATCGTCATCCTGCCTAACGATCACCTGGAAACGCCGAACTTCGAAGTGCAGCGCATCCGCGACGACAGCCCGGAAGCTCAATCCATCCAGTCCAGCTATGAAATAGCTGCTACCGAAGTGGAAGAAGTAGTTCCGGTTGCTGCCACTCGCACCCTGGTTCGCCAGGAAGCGGCGATCAAGACCGCACCACAACGTACCGCGCCGACACCGACACCAGTGGCCGAGGTCAGCGAACCAGTAGTAGTAGCCGTCAGCCAACCTAGCCTGTTCAAGGGCTTGGTAAAATCCCTGGTCAGCCTGTTCGCCGGCAAGGAAGAAGAAGTAAAACCTGCGGTAGTCGAAAAGAAAACCAGCGAACGCCCGCAGCGTAGTGATGAACGTCGCAACGGTCGCCAGCAGAACCGCAGCCGCGGTGGTCGCCGCGACGAAGAGCGCAAGCCACGTGAAGAGCGCGCCCCGCGCGAAGAACGAGCGCCTCGCGAAGAGCGTCAGCCGCGTGTAGCACGCGAAGAAGCGCAACCGCGTGAAGAACGCCCAGCACGTGAAGCGGTTGAAGTTCGCGAGCCGCAGGAAGTCCGCCAGTCGCGCCCACCACGCGAAGGTCAGGACAAGCGTCGCGAACGCAAGCCACGCGAAGATCGCCCAGCACGCGAACTGCGCGAGCCGCTCGATGCAGTACAAAACGCTGACAGCAACAGCGACGATAGCAGCGTAGAAGTGCCTGCCGAGCGCCCTCAGCGCGAACCGCGTCAACCGCGCGCCCCGCGTGAAGAGCGTCAGCCGCGCCCCGAAACCGCTGCAGCCGTCGATGATGAAGTACTGAGCAACGAAGACGCGCAGCAAGACGAAGAGCCAGAAGGCGCAGAAGGCGCAGAAGGTGAGCGTCCACGCCGCCGTTCGCGTGGTCAGCGTCGTCGCAGCAATCGCCGCGAGCGTCAAAGCGATGCCAGCGGTAATGTGATCGAGGGCTCTGAAGAAAGCACTGAAGACAACGTTGAAGCCACGGCTCCACTGGCCGTTGCCGCAACCGTTGCCGCCGAACTGAGCGCAGAACTGCTCAGCCCAGAGCCTGCCGAGATCGAACAACCCGCCGAGGAAGCTCCGGTTCAACCTGCTGCAGAGCCAGAACTGCCTGCAGTCGAGCAATTGGCCGAAGCACACACCGAGACGAGTGAAGAAGCTGCTGTAGCGACAGTCAGTGCGCCGCAGATCATTGAAGCAAGCCCTGAGGCGGCCGCAGAAGTAGTCACTTCCGCACCAAGCGAAGTGCATGCCGAAGTGGTCGCTGACATCGTTGCCAGCGAGCCGGCTGAGCCAGCAATCACAGCGCCCGAAACAGTGAGCGAAGAGATCGCAGAAACCGCAAGCATTGTGCCGAGCGCCACCGGTCGCGCACCGAACGATCCGCGCGAAGTGCGTCGCCGTCAACGCGAAGCCGAACGCCTGGCTCGTGAAGCTGCCGACGCTCCAGCCCCTGCGCCACAAACCGAAGCGGTAGAAGAAGCCAGCCCAGCCGAAATCCAGGAGTCGGTTGAAGCTAGCGAAACCACTGAAGCAACCAACGAAGCACCAGTGGCTGAGACCCGCGAACCGGAGCTCACGCCGGCAAGTGATGCTGATGCCGAAAGCGAAACTGAAAAGAACCAGGATGAGCACGCGGACAAGCCGCACGCCTGAGACTATTCAGCGCAATAAAAAAGGGGATGCTTCGGCATCCCCTTTTTCTTGCTTCTGTTCACGCTAACTGTGCAACTCGTTTTTGACGGGAACCCAACGCCGCTAACATAAGCAGTCTTGGTGGGCTGAAGCCCACCTTACTTGGCCCTACCCACGCCCTTCACCCCACATAGCCATCTTGAAGCGCCGAACGCGATTCACAGCACGTTAGGCTCGATTTCCAGGTCAATCGCAAAGCGCTGAAAAATATCCGTTTGAATGCGCTGCGCCAGCGCCAACAACTGCCGTCCGCTGGCCTGGCCATAATTGACCAACACCAGGGCTTGCAGCCGATGTACTCCGGCATCGCCTTCGCGAAAGCCTTTCCAGCCAGCGCGCTCGATCAACCAGCCAGCGGCCAACTTGACCCGGCCATCAGCCTGCGGGTAAGCCACCAGGTCGGCATGTTCGGCACTTAAGCGCTGCGCCAGCTCAACCGAAACCAAAGGGTTCTTGAAAAAGCTGCCGGCATTACCCAGCACCGCTGGATCCGGCAACTTTTCGCGGCGAATCGCACAGATGGCCTGACTGACATCGACCGCCGTCGGCAACGCGATGCCCTGCTCTGCCAGACGCTGGCGCAGCGGGCCGTAGTCAAGATGCAGCGCCGCCGTACGGCGCAAGGCAAAGCGAACGCGCAGGATCACCCAGCGCCCCGCCTCACGCTTGAACAGGCTGTCGCGGTAGGCGAAAGCACAGTCGTCCAGGGAAAACTCGCGCAACTCGCCGCTGCGACGATCCAGGGCGGTCAAGCCGGCGAACTGGTCTTTCAACTCGACCCCATAAGCACCGATATTTTGCATCGGCGCGGCGCCGACCGTGCCCGGGATCAGGCTGAGATTTTCCAGACCTACCAGGCCCCGCTGCAACGTCCACTGCACAAAGGGGTGCCAAGGCTCGCCGGCCTCAGCCTCGACCAGCACGCGGTCGCCATCATCCTGCAACACACGAATGCCGCGATTGGCCATACGCAGGACCAACGCCTCGACATCGGCGGTCAACAACATATTGCTGCCGCCACCGAGCAGCAGCACGGGCAACTGCTGCTGCTCGGCATAAACCAACGCCTCACGCACCTGATCGTCGTCATGTGCCTCGGCAAACCAGCGCGCCGCAACATCCACGGCGAAGCTGTTATAGGTCTTGAGTGATACCCGCGACTGCACGCAAAGGCTCATAGTCGCCCCCGCAGTTCGCGGAGCAAGCCATCACAGGCCTGCTCAAGCAGATCAAGCACCTGCTCGAAACCTTCCGCGCCACCATAATAGGGGTCCGGCACCTCATCCAGCGTCAGGTCATAGCGGCGCAGGAACAAATCCAGCTCGGCCATGGCGCCGCCTGGACGCATGCGCCGCAGGTGCTCCAGATTACTGTTATCCATGGCCAGAATCAGATCGAAACGACTGAAATCACTGGCGCAGACCTGACGCCCGCGCAGGGCGGAAAGATCATAACCGCGCAACTGCGCCGTTTGCCGAGTGCGGCTGTCCGGCGGCTTACCCACATGCCAATCGACGGTGCCAGCGGAATCGACCTCGACGCCCTCCTCCAGCCCCTGCTCACGCAACTTGTAACGCAGCACCGCTTCGGCGGTTGGCGAGCGGCAAATATTGCCCAGACAGACAAACAAGACCCGCATCAAGCCCCCAGCAGTCGGCGCACGCGCTCTAGATCTTCCTGGGTATCGACCCCAGCCGGTGGAGCCTGCAGGGCATCGGCGACATGGATGCGCACGCCGTGCCAGAGTGCGCGCAGCTGCTCCAGGCACTCGGCGTCTTCCAGCCAGCAAGGTCCCCAGGCGACGAAATCGTGTAGGAACTGTGCGCGGTAGGCATAGATGCCGATATGCCGGCGGTAAGGCACGTTGGCCGGCAACTGCTCGCGACTGGCGGCAAAAGCGTCACGCGCCCAAGGTAACGGTGCGCGGCTGAATGTCAGCGCCAGGCCATTGCGATCGCTCGTGACCTTGACCACATTGGGATTGAACAACGCCGCCACCTCATCGATCGGTTCGGCCAGGGTGGCGACAGCCGCTTGTGGGTTGGCCGCAAGATTGGCCGCCACTTGATCGATCAGCGCTGGCGGAATCAGCGGCTCGTCACCCTGCACGTTGACCACGATGGCGTCAGGCGTCAGACCCAGCGCCGCGGCCACTTCGGCTAGGCGATCGGTGCCGGAGTTATGGTCGATACGGGTCAACAGCACTTGAGCGCCGAAACCGCGGCATGCCTCAACGATGCGTGCATCGTCGGTCGCCACCACCACTTGCTGGGCACTGCTTTTACACGCCTGCTCCCAGACATGCTGGATCATCGGTTTGCCGGCAATGTCCTGCAGCGGCTTGCCGGGTAGACGGCTAGAGGCGTAACGCGCCGGGATCACAACGGTAAAAACGCGGTTCATTTACTTGTCCAGGCGCTCGTCGACGTTGAGGGTACGGGCTTCGCTTTCCAGCATCACCGGGATGCCGTCGCGCACCGGAAAGGCCAGACCATCGGCCTTGCAGATCAACTCGGACTTGTCGGCGGCAAGCTTCAGCGGGCCCTTGCACAGGGGGCAAGCCAATATATCGAGTAATTTCGGGTCCATGGGAGATCCTTGCCGTAGAGCGGCTGCAATGAATGGGACGGCACTCGTAATAGCCAGCGGGCTTAGCGAGCGAGAGGCAGCAAAGCGGTCAATTGCGCATCGAACCAGGCAATGAAGGCCGCCGAGGGCTCGGCATCCACCACCAGATACCACCAGTCATCGGCGGCAAAAGCCCGGCATTTGACCGCATCCTTTTCCGTCATGACCACAGGCAACGCCGGGCTGAATTTCAGCAGCTCTGCGCTGTACTGCGCATGATCGGCAAAAGCATGCGGAATCGGCCGCCAGTGTAGCGTTTCGAGCGTATTGAAGAAACGTTGCGGGTTGCCGATACCGGCGACGGCATGCAGCGGCTGTTGGGGCGGGAAATGCGTCAGCGGGTGCTGCTCGCCACTGCGCAGGTTGACCAGAGCGCGAGCGCGCAAGCCGAAGGCGTAACCATCCTGCGGATCGCAGCTGGCACCGTTGTAGAGCAGCGCATCGACGCTCAGCAGACGCTCGACCGGCTCGCGCAACGGCCCAGCAGGCAGGCAACGACCATTGCCTAGACCGCGCGCCGCATCGATCAGCACCAGTTCCAGATCACGCGCCAGGCGGTAGTGCTGCAAACCATCATCACTGAGAATCAGATCCAGCGGCTCCGCTGCCAGCAAGGCCGCAACCGCACGCCCCCGGTCGGGATCGATCATCAAGGGCACACCGCTGCGCTGAACGATCAGCAACGGCTCGTCGCCGGCAACGCTGGCGCATTGATCGGCGTGCACACGCCAGGGCAATTGCGGCGCCTTGGCGCCGTAGCCACGGCTGACCACGCCGACCTTGAGGCCACGCTGGCGGCAGTGTTCGATCAACCAGAGAATCAACGGGGTCTTGCCAGTGCCGCCGACGGTGATATTGCCCACCACCACTACCGGTACAGAAGCGCGGTAGATATCGCCCGCGCCAGCGAGAAACCGCGCCCGCTTGCGCTCCACTACAGCACGGTAGAGGCGCTCGAGTGGCCGCAGCAGGGTCAGCGCCGGATGCCCGGCGTACCAGGCAGCCAGTAGGCGCTCGGACAGACTCATTGGAGAACAGCCCTCAAGGCGCGGCCTGCACCTCGACCGTGGTAATGCGCAGATGGGCAAAGCCCAACTTGCCTGCAGCATCCATGGCCGTGATCACCGCCTGATGAGGAGTCTGGCCATCGGCACTGATAGTCAGCGGCAGGCTGTTATCGCCCTCCGACTCCTTTTGCAGGGCCGCCATCAAACCATCCAGGTCACTTTTCAGCAGTTGTTTGCCATTCAGCGAATAACTGCCGTCGACTGCGATCAGCACCTCCAACTGCTTGAGTTCGGTCTGCTCCGGCGGCGTGCCACTGGCAGCCTCGGGTAGATCGACCTTGAGCTGGGTCTCACGGGTGAAGGTGGTGGTGACCACGAAGAACAGCAACAGGATGAACACCACGTCGATCAGCGAAGCCAGGTTGATCTCGATATTCTCCCGCGGTTTGCGTCGGAATTTCACGCCTTGCCCTCAGCAAAATCGACGTCACGATCACCTTGCACTACTTCCACCAGCTTGATCGCCTCCTGCTCCATGCCGACCACCAACTCATCGACTCGGCGTTGCAAATAGCGGTGAAAGAACAAGGCTGGAATGGCTACCATCAACCCGGCCGCTGTGGTGATCAATGCCGTGGAAATACCTGCTGCGAGCAGCGCCGCATTGGCCATACCCGAGCCCATGAAGGAGCTGAAAATTTCGATCATACCCAACACGGTACCGAGCAAACCGAGCAGCGGCGCGATACCGGCGATGGTGCCCAGGGCATTGAGATAGCGCTCCAGATCGTGGATAACCCGCGCGGCGGCCTCTTGGATGCACTCCTTCATGATCTCGCGACCATGCTTGGAATTGGCCAGGCCGGCAGCCAGAATCTGACCCAAGGGCGAGTTGGCACGCAGTTCCTTGAGCTTCTGGTTATTCAGCTTTTTATCCTTGATCCACCGCCATACCTGACCGAGCAGGTGTGGCGGGGTGATGCGGCTGGGCCGCAGCGTCCACAGACGCTCGGCAATAATGCCGGCCGCAGCAATAGAGCACAGCATTATGGGCAGCATCATCCAGCCGCCAGCTTTAACCAGTTCCCACACGGTGACATATCCCCTTTGGAAAAGTGGCGCCACTCTAGCATAGGGGCGGCATGTCGCCGACCGCAGCGGTTCTCATTTTTCTCGCCAAAATCGTGCGCGCTCGCGTAACCCTCGCCCGTGGGTAAAAGCGCCAAGACGAATCTGCACGGCCCCGTACTCGACCGTGTCATACAGTTGCGCGGACTGCGCCTCGTAACGCGCCACCACACTGGCATGCGGATGACCGAATGCGTTGTGCCGGCCACGGGAAATCAGTGCCGCCTGCGCCGCCACAGCCTCTAAAAAGAGCTGCGAGGATGAGCTGCGGCTGCCATGGTGTGGGGCCAACAGCCAGTCCGCACGAACGTCAAAGCCACTGTCGAGCAACGCGCGCTCGGCACTACTGTCGATATCGCCGGTCAATAACAGTCGCTCGCCAGCCGCCTCGATCAGCAATACGCAAGAGGCTTGATTGCCATCCACTGCCCCTGCCCAACGCCAGGTCGTGAAACGCACCCCATCCCACTGCCAGCTGCGCCCCGCCTCACAGGCCTCGACCTGATGCATCCCGGGCAGCGCTGCGGCCTCGCCGCTCACCACCTGCTTGACCGCCATCCCGCGCTGAATCGCCAGTGCACCGCCGGAATGATCGTTATCGGCATGGCTGATCAGCAACATATCCAGTTGAGCCACCCCCAGGCCGCGCAGCGACGGCAGCACCACACGCTCGCCCATATCGAAGTCGCCGAAACGCGGACCGGCGTCATACAACAGCGCATGTTCGCGGGTGCGCAGCAAGACCGCCAAGCCTTGACCAACGTCCAGCATCCACACCTCGGCCTGACCGTGGACCGGTCGCTCAGTCTCGGTGTAGAACAGTGGCAGCAGTAAAACCCAGCCCAGGCTGCGCAATGGCACACCGGCCGGCAGGAGCAACAGCAAAGCGCCCAGCGCCACCAGCAGCCAGGCCCAGAGCGGTAATGTCTCGGGCAACCAGGCCGGTAACCAGGTGGCCATCTGCGCCAATACCAGGAACAGCAGCTTGAGCAAACCACCAGCGAGCCATAGCAGCGCCTCGCCCAGCCAGGGCAGCGGCAACAGCAAGGTACCCAACAATGCCAACGGCACCACAGCCAGGCCGACCCAGGGCACGGCTATTAGATTGGCCAGCGGACCACTGGCACTGACCGGCAACCCCAACGCCAGCAACAGCGGCAGCAGACCTATGGCCATCGCCCACTGCGCCCGCCCCAGCGTCTGCCACCACGACCATGCGCCCAGCCGGCCGCTGAAAATCAGGATCAGCAACAGCACCGCGCCGAAGGATAGCCAGAGACCCGGTTGCAGGCTGGCCAGGGGCTCCAGCAGCAAGACCACGACCAACGCCAGCAACAACGGCAAGAAAACCCCAAGATGACGAAAGCGCCAACGCCACAGCAGCACCAGGCCGACCATCACACAAGCACGCCGCACCGGCACCTCGAAGCCGGCCAGCATGCCGTAGCCGAGCGCACCGGCGAAGGCCAGGACACAAGCACAGGGCAACCACGGCCATTGGCGTGGCCACCAGCCCAAACGCGCCAACCCGGCAATCAAGCCATACAACAGCCCGGCCAGCAGCCCGACATGCTGACCGGAAATCACCAGCAAATGCACCGTGCCGGTGTCTTGCAGCACGCGCCAATCGGCCACCGACAAGCCAGAGCCATCACCCAGCACCAGGGCCGCCAGCGCTCCCTCGCGACCATGGGCATCGACTGAGAGCAAGCGCTGGCGCAACCCATCGCGCCAGCTACCAAGCCCGCTGGCGGCGCTCACCAACTGGCCACTCTTGACCGTGCCGGTCGCGCCAATGCGTTGCGCCAGCAGCCAGGCCTCGTAATCGAAAGACTGCGGGTTGACCAGGCCATGTGGCCGCTTGAGGCGCACAGCCAGACGCCAGGTCTCGCCGCCTCGCAGCTCTGGGCCGCCATGCCAGGCCAAGCGCAGTCGCTGCGGCAACTCGGCACGCCGCGACTTGGCTTGTTGCAATTGAAACCTGACGACGCCATCGCGCACATCGGGCAGGCCGACCACCCTTCCCTGCAGCCACAGGGTACGGCCATCGAGCTCCGGCGCCAGCCTGTCGTCCAAGGCCGACTGCGCCGAGATGCCGGCCCAACTGAGGCCAAACAGGAAAAACGCCAGCGGATAGCTGCGAAAGGGCAGCAACATCAGCCCCAGGATCGGCAGCAGCCATAACAACCAGACCGGTGGCAAAATCGGCAATAATCGCAGCAGCAGCAACCCGGCCACCAGCGCAGTCATCCCTGTACGCATAATCACTCACTCCTTGTGATCCGATTCCGTGGATCTACCCCAACAAGCGGCCTTCAATTATTTGCTGTGACAAAGTGTGAAAGCGGGGCACTGCGAATCTGTGCATAATATTGGCGCTGTTAGACTGCCAGAGAGCCACGATGCCGCGTCGTTTATTCAAGCGCTATATGCCTCATCCAGACCGCATCAAGGCCAACAAATCTCTGCGCTTTCTCGGCGCCCTGATTCACGACCCCAACCTCTGGCACCTCAACCGCCACTCGGTGGCGCGCGCCGTGGCCGTCGGCCTGTTCTGGGCAATGATCCCCATGCCGTTGCAAATGGCCGCCGCCGCACTGGTCGCCATCCCCGCACGCGCCAACCTGCCCATCTCCGTTGGACTGGTCTGGCTGACCAACCCGATCACCATGCCTCCGGTGTTCTATTGCAGCTACAAATTCGGCGCATGGATGACCAACACCCCCGCCCTGCGCATGCCCGACGAGATCACCCTGAGCTGGGTCGGCCATATGCTGCAGACCCACTGGCAGCCTCTGCTCCTCGGCTCTTTCGTGCTCGGCTTGCTCTTTGCTGCGCTGGGCTACTTGGCCACCAACACCTACTGGCACTGGTGGGTACGGCGCAGCTGGCGCCGGCGCCAGGAAAAACGTCGCGACAACAAGCCGGATAACTGAGAGGCCGTGAAAAACACTCTCCTACTGCGACGGCCTCGCGATGGCGTTCGTTATTTTCAAACTCCTGAAACTAAAAAGCCGTTACTTGAGTAACGGCTTTTTAGTTTCACACAGACTAGTTCATTCGTAGCGCAAGGCGTCAGCCGGCTGGATAGCTGCCGCACGCCAGGACGGGTAGAGAGTGGCGAGAAAGCTCAAGGCAAAGGCCGCGCCGCAAATCAGCAACACATCGGACAGCAACAACTCAGACGGCAGGTTACTGATGAAGTAGACATCCGAGCTGAGTATCTGCTGACCACTGAGACGCTCGACCCAACCGACCAACTGGCTGACATTCAGCGCCGCCACTATGCCCAACACGGCCCCAATCAGCGTACCGATCACCCCAATCACCGTGCCCTGCACCATGAAGATGCCCATGATCTGTCCCGGGGTCGCGCCCAGGGTGCGCAGGATGGCAATATCTGCACCTTTATCGGCGACCACCATGATCAAGGTGGCAATGATATTGAACGCAGCCACCGCGACGATAAGCAGCAACAGCAAGCCGATCATGGTCTTTTCCATCTTCATTGCACTGAACAGGCTGCCCTGGGTCAACGTCCAGTCACTGGCCCCATAGCCCTCGCCCAACTCGCTGACGACCGCGGCCGACACCTGCGGCGCCTGATACAAGTCTTGCAACTTTAAACGCACGCTGGGCACTTGGCCCGGCTGCAAGCGTTGAATCTGCGCAGCATCGGCGACATGCAGCAAGGCCAGTGAGCCATCCAGCTCGGCACCGACCTTGAACACCCCAACCACATTGACCGCCTGCATACGCGGCGTGATGCCACCAGGCACCGTACTGGCCTCGGGCACGATCAACGCCAACCGGTCGCCGATTTTCAGTTGAAAGCGCCGGGCGGTAATTTCACCGATCACCACCCCGAACTCACCGGCCTGCAGATCGCTCAGACGACCCTGGGTCATGTGCTCGGCAATGATCGACACCTGCGGTTCCAACGCGGGATCGACGCCCTGCAACTGAATCGGCTGCATCCCCCCGCGGTAGGACAACATGCCCTCCAACTCGGCAAAGGGCACGGCGGCCAACACTTGTGGACTGCGCTTGGCAGCCGCGGCCACCGCCTGCCAATCATCCAACGGCTCGAGCCCGGAGATTACCGCGTGGGGCACCATGCCGAGGATGCGCGAGCTCATTTCCTTCTGAAAGCCGTTCATCACCGACAGCACCACGATCATCGCCAACACACCCAGGGCGAGGCCAATCATCGAGGTCAGCGAAATAAAGGAAATGAAATGGTTGCGCCGTTTGGCCCGGGTGTAGCGGGTACCGATGTAAATACTCAGGGGGCGAAACATCAGGCGGCCACCAACTTGCCGTCTTCCAGGCGCAGGATACGATCCATCTGCTGAGCCAGCTCCAGGTCGTGGGTCACCACCAAGAAAGCGGTGCGCGACGCGCTGCTCAACTCCTTCATCAGATCCTGAATACCCTGGGCGGTGTGATGATCGAGGTTGCCGGTCGGCTCATCGAGCAGCACCAGTCCTGGTCGATTGACCAAGGCACGGGCAATGGCCACGCGCTGGCGCTCGCCGCCGGACAGCTCCGACGGTTTGTGCGCCAGGCGATGGCCAAGCCCAACCCGTTCGAGTAGCCCAGTTGCCCGCTGACGCGCCTCGGCAATCGGCGTGCGCCCGATCAGCAGTGGCATGCAGACATTCTCCAGCGCCGTGAACTCCGGCAACAGGTGATGGAATTGATAGACGAAACCCAGCGAGCGGTTGCGCAGCAGGCCACGCTCCTTTTCACTCAGCGCCGACAGTTCCTCGCCCGCCAGCCAGACGCTGCCGGTACTGGGCGTATCCAGGCCGCCGAGCATATTCAGCAAAGTGCTCTTACCCGATCCCGAACTGCCGACGATAGCCACCCGCTCGCCGGGGTGCAGCTCCAGCTGCAAGCCTTCCAGCACCACCACCGACTGGGGGCCTTCCTCATAGCTTTTGCCAAGGTTGCGACAACTCAACACCGCACGATCCTGCATAACCTGATCACTCATAACGCAAAGCCTCCGCTGGCTGGGTGCGCGCCGCGCGCCAGGCCGGATAAAGGGTGGCGAGAAAACTTAGAACCAGCGCAGCGGCGCAGACCAGCAGTACATCTGCGAGCATCAGCTGCGACGGCAGGTAGTCGATGAAATAGACGTCTGCGCTGAGAAAGCGCATGCCCAGTGCACGCTCCAGTGCGGCGATAGCGGCGCTGATATTGAGTGCGGCGAAGATCCCCAGCAGCGCACCAATAAGGGTGCCGACCACGCCGATCACCGTGCCCTGGACCATGAAGATGGCCATGATTTGCCCAGGCGTAGCACCGAGGGTGCGCAGGATGGCGATATCGCCCTTCTTGTCCGTCACCACCATGACCAGCGTCGAGATGATGTTGAACGCGGCAACCGCCACGATCAGCAGCAACAGCAGACCGATCATGGCCTTCTCCATGCGGATCGCCTGATACAGGTTGCCGTGGGTGCGGGTCCAGTCGCGGGCGTAATATTCACGTTCGCCCAGGGTTTGCGCCAACTCCCAGGCCGTGCGCGGCGCCTGAAACAGATCGGCGACCTTCAGGCGGATGCCCTGCACCTGATCCGCTTGGCGGCGCTGCAAGCGCGCCAGATCCTGCACGTGGGTCATCGCCACGTAACCATCGATCTCCCCGGCACCCACATGGAAGATGCCAACCACGGTAAAGCGCTTGAGCCGCGGAAACATACCCGCTGGCGTTACCGTGACCTCAGGCGCGACAAACGTGATCTTGTCGCCCAGAGCGACGCCCAGCTTGGCTGCAGCCTTGTCACCGATGACGATGCCAAAGGCGCCGGGTTCGAGGTCTTGCAAGCGGCCCTGCTGAAAGAAATCGCCAATGATCGAAACCTTCACTTCCTCGACTGGATCGACGGCGTTGATCAACACCTTCTGCACCTTGCCCTCATGCGTGAGCAAGCCTTGCATCTGGCTGAATGGCGCGACGGCCAACACCTGCGGGTTTTCCATAGCCTTGTCGGCAAGGCTGCGCCAATCATCAATGGGCGTAGCCGACTCGATAGTGGCATGCGGCACCATACCGAGCACCCGCGTGCGCATCTCATGATCGAAGCCATTCATCACCGACAGCACCACGATCATCACCAGCACACCGAGTGCCAGCCCGATCATTGAAGTCAGGGAAATAAAGGACACAAAGTGATTACGACGCTTGGCGCGCGTATAACGCGTACCTATATATACGAACAGAGGTCTGAACATGGTGGGGGCTGATTCGAGGGAAAGAGGAACGTCCTTGTGGCGGGGCTTGGCAAGCGGCCTTACACTCAGACCACTACTGCTGCCATGGGTTCGCCATGTCGATTCAAGATGAAGATGACCGCCGCGAATACTATCGTATCGACGATACGATCGCACTGGAATTCACCCCATTGTCAGGCGCCGAGGCCCTGGCCAGCGACGAGCTTCATGACAGCTCGCCACTGTTCAACCTGCTCAGTGAACTGCACCTGCTGGACTTCGAGTCGCAGCATTTGTTGCGCCATATCAGCGAGCGCGACCGCACCCTGGCCAACTACCTCAAGGTAATCAACAAACGTATCGACCTGCTCGGCCAGGCCGTCGCGCAGAGCCTGTTGCGCGATATCGGCACGCCGAGACGGGTCTGCCTGTCCGAGGGCGGAGTGAGCTTCAACAGCAGCCAAAGCCTCGACATAGGCACCCACCTGGCGATCAAGATAGTACTGATGCCGCAGGCACTGGGTCTGCTATTGAGAGCCAAGGTCATACACTGCCAGGCAGTCGCCGAGCAACAGTTCGAGATCGGCACCGAGTTCGAAGCCTTGACCGACGCACAGCGCCAGTTACTGGCCCGGCATATCTTCCAGCGCCAAGCCTTGGAGCGCCGCCAGGCCCGTGAACAGCCCCAGCCTCAGTGACGAGAACCCTATGCCACGCCTTTTCCTTGCATTGATAATGTTGTGCCTGCCGTTCGGCGCTATCGCCGAAACCCTGCAGATCCCCCTCGGCGAGCAAGGCGCCGCCACCGTTGCACTCCCTCAGCCTGGCGAATCGCAGCGCTCGGTACTGGAGCGTTTCGGCCTGGCCGATGAAGAACACCGCGCAGTCGGCAGCCCACCGATTAGCCGCTGGGATTACCGCGAGTTCAGCGTGTACTTCGAGTACGACCACGTCATCAACAGCGTGCGCCACCATCAACCGCGCACCAGCTACCCTGCAAAGGAGCAACCGTGACCCTGATCTACGGCCATCGCGGCGCCAAAGGCGAAGCACCGGAAAACACCCTGATTAGCTTCCAGCAATGTCTGGAGCATGGTGTGCGCCGCTGCGAACTGGACCTGCACCAGTCGCGCGACGGCGAGTTGATGGTCATTCACGACCCAACCCTAAAGCGCACCACCGGCCATCGCGGCAAGGTGGTCGAACACGACGCCGCTGAACTGGCCAACTATGACGCCCGCAAAGGCGGGCCTGGCTGGAAGACCCCGTGCCCGATTCCACGCCTGGCCGAGCTGTTCGAGCAATGCGACTTCGAGCACTGGCAACTGGAAGTCAAAAGCGCCTCGAAAGTCCGTGCCGCGCGGTTGGTCGAAGCGATTGCCGAGCTGACCGCCCGTTATGGCCTGACCGAAAAAGTCACGGTCACCTCAAGCTCACGGGAAGTCCTGGGTGCACTCAAACACCTGACACCGCAACTTGCCCGCGGCCTGGTGGCGGAATATGCCTGGCTCGACCCGCTGAAAGTGGCCCAGCACTATGACTGCAGCCTACTGGCGCTGAACTGGACCCTGTGCACTCCGGAGCGCCTGCTCAAAGCGCAGAAAGCCGGTTTGCATGTCTCGGTCTGGACGGTCAACGAACCAGCACTGATGCGCCGACTCGCCGATTTCGGCGCGGACAGCATAATTACCGACTTCCCGGGGCTAGCGGTGCAGACGCTGCAACCAAACACGTAGATTGGACCGACCGCGCAGACTGAGCGTCGCGAAGCCTGACATGCAGAGCTCCCGGTGCCGCCGGATGGATAATCCTCTCTGCAAAGCAGGCAATAAAAAGGCTATGTACCCTTTAACTGTTGCATGGGCCGGCCCACCGCCTCCTGCAGACAAAACTCTGGCTGAATGCGCTTTGTGTACCGCTCCAACATGCGGCGCCAACCCAGGTAGTTAACGAGGTACTTGGTCGCAACCCCATGAAAGCGCGCCATCCAGCCCTTCAGCCGACTGTGATAAGCGTTGACGTTCTGGATATGAAAAGCCGCTTCCTGGACGCGTAACCCCGGCCTCGCATACACCACCTTGTGGGTGATCCCGTTGCGGCGTGCAAATGCCGCATAGATTGCTGCGCCATCAGTACAGAGCACCGACGCTTTATCCACCAAAGGCCTTAGCGCGGCACTTACATGGGCGGCGTCGAGCTTCTCCAACTGAAAGTCAGCGGTATGTCCTTCACGGTCGCGAACAACCAAAACGGGTATCTGATCCGGCCCCGTTCCGCGTGTCTTGCCCACACCCCCGCGTTTACGGGGTGGGCGCGGCATCTCGCGCTGACCTTTGAATGACTCGAGAAAGAACGTTTCGTCGGCCTCGACAATGCCGCTTTCACGCGCATCGTGATGCGCCGCCACATCATGCAAAAACCGATGTCGCCAGCGAAATGAAGTGTTCTTGCTGACGCTGCAGTGTCGGGCCGCCGCTCTCACGGTCAATCCAGCAATGAGGGCTTGGGCATAATCCAGCCAGCAGTCCTTTTTGCGTAGGCGCGCCAAGGGTGTTCCAGTCAATGCATTGCACGTGCGCCGACAGACCTTGCAGCGATAGCGCTGCAAGCCACCACTGCGGCCCCATGAGGCCAGTTGCGCGGCGTCGGCGGCACAGTGCGGGCAGGCTTTCAGATCAGGGATGAGCTCTTCAAAGCCATCTCGCTGCACGTTGATCTGGAGAAAATGCTGAACGATGGACTTCTGTTTGATCGTGAGGCGATCAAGCCGAGCCAGTAGGTGTTGAAAGGGTTGGGCATCCATAACGGCACTCCTTGATGAGCACACGTCTTCAGTCTAGGCCTTGCAACAGTTAACGAGTACATAGCCAATAAAAAACCGGCCACAGTGGGCCGGTTTTTTATTGCTGCCTGGTCAGAAACTCTCCCGGTTAGGCCAGCGCCACGCCGAAGAGTCACTGAACGGATCTTCCCCGACCGGCTCAGGCCACCGATCGGAGCCGGTCAAAAAAGCCGGTTGAGACCGTCGAACGCCGCCACCCGATAGGCTTCAGCCATGGTCGGGTAGTTGAAGGTGGTGTTAACGAAGTACCTGAGGCTGTTGGCCTCACCCTTCTGGTTCATGATCGCCTGACCGATGTGCACGATCTCCGACGCCTGATAGCCGAAACAGTGCACGCCCAGCACTGCGAGCGTTTCGCGGTGGAACAGGATCTTCAGCATGCCGACCGGCTCGTTGGATATCTGCGCCCGCGCCATGCTCTTGAAGAATGCCTTACCTACTTCATAGGGGATCTTGGCCTGGGTCAGCTCGCGCTCGTTCTTGCCGATCGAGCTGATCTCCGGGATGGTGTAGATTCCGGTTGGCACATCATCGACGAAACGCCAGCTGTCGTTCTCAACGATATTGCCAGCCGCCGAGCGTCCCTGGTCGTAGGCCGCACTGGCCAGACTCGGCCAGCCAATCACATCGCCAGCAGCGAAGATATTCGACACCTCGGTACGGTAATTCTGGTCGACTTCTACCTGCCCGCGGCTGTTGACCTTGATGCCGATGTTTTCCAAGCCCAGCTTATCGGTGTTGCCGGTTCGGCCGTTGCACCAGAGCAAGGCGTCGGCTTTGATCTTCTTGCCCGACTTGAGATTCAGGATCACACCGTTGTCGACACCCTCGATGCTTTCGTACTCTTCATTGTGGCGAATCAGTACATTGGTATTCCGCAGGTGATAGCTCAGCGCATCGGAGATTTCCGCATCGAGAAAACTGAGCAATTGATCACGGTTGTCGATCAGATCGACCAGTACCCCGAGACCGCTGAAGATCGACGCATATTCGCAACCAATGACCCCCGCCCCATAGATAATCAGCCGCCGCGGCGTGTGACTGAGGGTCAAAATGGTGTCGCTCTCGTACACCCGCGGATGGTTAAAATCGACATCCGCCGGACGATAGGGGCGCGAACCGGTAGCAATGATGATCTGCTTGGCCACCAGCTTTTCCACCACGCCATTGGCGCAGACTACGTCGATAGTCTGGTCGTCGGCGAAACTACCAGTGCCGAAGAACAGGTCGATGCGATTGCGCGCGTAGTATCCGGTGCGCGAGGCCACCTGTTTGCTGATCACCCGCTCGGCACTTTTGAGCACATCGGGGAAGGAAAACCAGCGCGGCTCGCCGATCTGACGAAACATCGGGTTGGTATTGAACTGCATGATCTGGCGCACCGAATGGCGCAAGGCCTTGGACGGGATGGTGCCCAGGTGGGTGCAGTTGCCGCCGACCTCGCGGCGGCTATCAACCACCGCCACCTTGCGCCCCGCCTTAGCGGCGTTCATTGCCGCGCCCTCACCCGCCGGGCCAGAACCCAGCACCACTACATCGTAGTTGTAGACCGCCATGTTTACTCCTTCAGATCACACCGGAGCGCTTGTGCCGCACTCTCGGCAGGGCCAGTACTGCATCAGCAGCCTGGCAATCGATACGTGATTCAACAGCCTGACATGCAGGCCGGCGAATGGCGATTAGCGCTTGGTCGCGTCGTAGGCGAGCTCGCGGGTATTGGTCTCGGCGGGCGAACTGTTGACTTCTTCGCACTTCTCGCGACTCCCGCCGCAAATCGAGCACTCTTTCTCGATACCCAGATTGGCAATACCACCACAGGAACCGGCTATCGGTTTACCCCCCATGATCACGCCAACTGCCATCAGCGACACCACCAACAGCATGGTGAAAAATACGATCAACCAAATCATTGCTCTTCTCCTGCAGCGAACAGCTGCTCGAAAGCCGTGGTACTCCGTGTGACGAAGCCCTCGCCCTCACGGGTCACGAAAAATGCCGCGATGCCGGCCTGCTCAGCGTAGGCAAAACCTAGCTCGGGCCCCAGCACCATCAACAATGTAGACAAGCCATCGGCGCGCAAGGTCGATGGATCGGCGACTGTCACCGCCGCCAACTTGTGGGTGATAGGCGCGCCGGTGTGCGGATCAAGCGTATGCGAGTAGCGCACGCCATTTTCCTCGAAATAATTACGGTAATCACCCGAGGTGGAAATACCGTAACCATCCAGTTGCAGAATCTTCTGCGCGACCCGCTGATCATCGCGTGGCGCCTCGATGGCAATGCGCCAAGGCTGTCCATCCGGCTTCTTGCCGACGGCCTTGAGTTCCCCGGTGACGTCCACCAGATAATTAGCGACACCCAGTTCAGCGAGGCGAACGCTTATTTTATCGACCGTGTAACCGGCGGCGATACTGTTGAGATCCAACTGCAGATCGACATCCTTGCACAGTTGCTGCCCGTCTATGCGCAGATGCCGATAACCACTGCGTTGACGCGCCTCAACCAATTGCTCAGCGGTCGGCACACGCTCGACCCGCGCCTGCGGACCGAAGCCCCATAGGTTGAGCAAGGGTTCGAGAGTGGGATCAAACACGCCGTCACTTTCCCTGGCCAACTGCAGACCCGTGCGCACAACCTCGAGCATCCCTGCGGGAACCGCCATACAGCTGCCCGCCGGTGCCCGGTTGAACGCGGAGATAACCGAGTCGTCTCGGTAGGTGGACATCTGCTGGTCGACTTCGGCAAGAACCGCCTCGGTCTCGTCCTTGATGGTCAGCCCATCGGCAACGCCTTCGCCGGTGACATATTTGACCGAATAGGTGCTACCCATAGTGGGGCCGCCGAACTCTTCGACCGTCTCAGAATGCAAACAGCCCGTTAGGGCTGCCGCAAGAGCGACAGCGATAACGGGCTGGAATACCACTAACTTCATGCCTAGCCGCCGAAGTCGTCGAGCAGGATATTCTCCTCCTCCACACCCAGGTCGACCAACATCTTGATCACGGCCGCGTTCATCATTGGCGGGCCGCACATGTAGAACTCGCAATCTTCCGGAGCCGGATGCTCCTTCAGGTAGTTCTCGAACAGCACGTTGTGGATGAAGCCCTTCATGCCGGACCAATTGTCTTCCGGCAGTGGATCGGACAACGCCAGGTGCCACTTGAAGTTGGGGTTCTCTACCTGCAACTGGTCGTACTCTTCCACGTAGAAGGCTTCACGCATGGAGCGTGCGCCATACCAGAAGCTGATCTTGCGCGTCGACTTGAGGCGCTTGAGCTGGTCGAAGATGTGCGAACGCATCGGCGCCATACCGGCGCCACCACCGACGAAGATCATCTCGGCATCGGTGTCCTTGGCGAAGAACTCACCAAACGGACCGTACACGGTGACCTTGTCGCCAGGCTTGAGGCTGAAGACCCAGGAGGACATCTTGCCCGGTGGCAAGTCGTCCTTGCCCGGTGGTGGTGAGGCAATACGGATATTGAACTTCACCAGACCGACTTCTTCCGGGTAGTTGGCCATGGAAAAGGCACGAATCGTGGTCTCTTCGACCTTGGACACGTACTTCCACTGGTTGAACTTGTCCCAGTCGCCGCGATACTCCTCCTGAATATCGAAGTCCTTGTAATGCACTTTGTGCGGCGGACATTCCAGCTGGACATAGCCACCCGCGCGGAAGTCGACGTTCTCGCCTTCCGGCAATTTCAGCGTCAGCTCCTTGATGAAGGTGGCCACGTTCGGATTGGACAACACCGTACATTCCCACTTCTTCACGCCGAAGACTTCTTCCGGCACCTCGATCTTCATGTCCTGCTTGACCGGAGTCTGGCAGGACAGACGCCAGCCAGCCTTGGCTTCGCGGCGAGTGAAGGCAGCTTCTTCGGTCGGCAGCATTTCGCCGCCGCCGCTTTCCACTACGCACTTGCACTGAGCACAGGTGCCACCGCCGCCACAGGCGGACGAGAGGAAGATATTGTTGGACGCCAGGGTCTGCAGCAGCTTGCCGCCAGCAGGTACCACAATAGTTCTTTCGCCATTGATCTCGATGCTCACATCACCGCTGGAAACCAGCTTGGCGCGCGCAGCCAGAATAACCAGCACCAACGCCAGCACGATGCCGGTGAACATGCCGATGGCGAGAAAGATTTCGTAATTGATCATCTATTCATCCCGTCCTTACAACTGCACGCCGGAGAAGGACATGAAGCCCAGAGACATCAGACCGATGGTGATAAAGGTGATGCCCAACCCCTGTAGACCTGCCGGTACGTCGCTGTACTTGAGCTTCTCGCGAATGCCTGCCAATGCAGCAATCGCCAGCGCCCAGGACAGACCTGAACCGAAGCCATAAACGGTACTTTCCGCCAGGTTGTAGTCACGTTCCACCATAAACAGGGTGCCGCCCATGATGGCGCAGTTAACCGTAATAAGCGGCAGGAACACGCCGAGGGCGTTGTACAGCGCGGGCACGTACTTATCCAGAAGCATCTCGAGGATCTGCACGATAGCGGCGATCACGCCGATATAGCTGAGCAGTCCGAGGAAGCTCAGATCGACTTCCGGCAAGCCGGCCCAGGCCAGTGCACCGTCTTTCAACAAGTAGGTGTAGATCAGGTTGTTCGCAGGAACGGTGATGACTTGCACCACGATCACCGCGATACCCAGACCGATCGCCGTTTCTACTTTCTTCGAAATGGCGATGAAGGTGCACATGCCGAGGAAGAAGGCCAACGCCATGTTCTCGACGAATACCGCCTTGGCCAGCAGGCTAATGTAATGTTCCATTAATAGGCCTCCTTATTCGATACTTGCGCTGCCATCTTGAAGCTCGGCTGTTCGACCTGCTCTCTCTTCCAGCTGCGCAGGGCCCAGATAAACAGGCCGATCAGGAAGAATGCCGAAGGTGGCAACAGCAGCAGACCGTTAGGCTGATACCAGCCACCATCGTTGATCACCGGAATGATTTCGAAGCCCATCAGCTTGCCACTGCCAAACAGCTCGCGAACGATGCCCAGCATGATCAGCATGGCGCTGTAACCAATACCGTTACCGATACCGTCGAAGAACGACAGCACCGGCGGGTTCTGCATGGCAAAGGCCTCGGCACGGCCCATCACGATGCAGTTGGTGATGATCAGACCGACGAACACCGATAGCTGCTTGGACAGACTATAGGCATAGGCCTTGAGCACCTGATCCACCACGATCACCAGCGAGGCGATGATCACCATCTGCACGATCATGCGGATCGAGCTAGGAATCTGGCTGCGAATCATTGAAATAAACAGGTTGGAAAAACCTGTCACCAGGGTCAGGGCAATCGACATCACCAGTGCGGTCTGCAGGTTGGTGGTCACCGCCAGGGCGGAACAGATACCAAGAATCTGCAGGCCAATGGGGTTGTTATTGAAGATTGGGTCCAGCAGTACTTGTTTGATCGTGGGTTGCGACATGATCAAGCCTCCCCTGCACGCAGGTTAGCGATAAACGGGCCGAAGCCATTCTGGCCAAGCCAGAATTTCAGCAGATTGTCCACGCCCTTGCTGGTCAAGGTCGCGCCGGCCAATGCATCGACCTGATGCACCGCCTTCGGGCTTTGTGGGTCGACGCCGCCTTTGACGACCGCTACGGCAAGTTTGCCGTCCTGGTCAAACAGAGTCTTGCCTGGCCACTGGCCTTTCCACTTCGGGTTATCCACTTCGCCACCCAGGCCCGGGGTCTCGGCATGCTGATAGAAGCCCATGCCAGCCACGGTATTAAGATCGCCCTTAAGTGCAATAAAACCGTACAGCGTTGACCACAAGCCGTAACCGCGTATTGGCAGAATCACGGTGTCGACCTGGCCATCCTTTTCCACCACATACACCGTGGTGTAATGCTCCAGACGCTTGATCGAAGCGATATCCTGCTTAGCCGGCAGAACGCTGGAAAGCTTGGGATCCTTCGAGGATTTCAGCGGATCGAAGGTCACTGGATCCTTGGCATCGGTGAACTTGCCACTTCGCAGATCCACGAGCTTGGCGGTAATGGTGCCTTTGAACATGTCTTTGACTTGCGCACTCGACATACTCGCATCGCCCAGCCCGGCGATAGCCAGGATGCTGCGCTGTTTATCCAGCAGACGGTTGCTCACCTGAGTCGGCTTGAGCGCCACAGCGGCGCCGGCGACGAACACCGAGCACACCAGGCAAACCAGCAGGGCCACCGTCAACGTGCGGGCGGTAGATTCTTTTTGACTAGACATTGCGTGCCAGCCTCCGCTTGATATTGGCTTGAACGACGAAGTGGTCGACCAGCGGTGCGAACAGGTTGGCGAACAAAATCGCCAGCATCATGCCTTCCGGGAATGCAGGGTTGACCACGCGGATCAACACCACCATGACGCCGATCAAGGCACCGAAAATCCACTTGCCGGTATTGGTCATGGACGCCGACACCGGGTCGGTGGCCATAAAGAACATACCGAAGGCAAACCCACCGACGACCAGATGCCAGTACCAGGGCATGGCGAACATCGGATTGGTGGTCGAACCGAGGGTATTGAACAGCAGGCTGAGGCCGATCACACCCAGCATCACTCCGACGACGATGCGCCAGGAGGCGATCTTGGTAATCAACAGCACAGCGCCGCCAATCATGATCGCCAGCGTGCTGGTTTCGCCCAAGGAACCATGGATGGTGCCGACGAAGGCGTTCATCCAGCTGATGCCATTGCTCAGTACGTTCTCGATGCCACCGGCGGCGGCCAGGCTCAGCGAGGTCGCGCCAGCGAAGCCGTCGACCGCAGTCCAGACCGCATCACCCGACATCTGCGCCGGGTAGGCGAAGAACAGGAAGGCACGACCGGTCAGCGCCGGGTTGAGGAAGTTCTTGCCAGTACCGCCGAACACTTCCTTGCCAATCACCACACCGAAGCTGATACCCAGCGCCACCTGCCACAACGGAATGCTGGGCGGCAAAATCAGGGCGAACAGCACGGAGGTGACGAAGAAACCTTCGTTGACTTCATGCTTGCGGATCGAGGCAAACAGCACTTCCCAGAAACCGCCAACGATGAAAATCACCGCATAAACCGGCAGGAACCAGGCAGCACCCTGGATGAAGTTATCCCACAGGCTGTTTGGGTCGAAACCGGCCAGCGCGCTGATCACCGCGAAGTGCCAGCCTTCCTGCGCTGCCAACAGCTCGGGGCTGCCGGCGAAAATCAGGTTGGCCTGGTAACCGGTGTTCCACATACCGAAGAACATCGCCGGGAAGGTACACAACCAGACGATGATCATCATGCGCTTGAGGTCAATGCCGTCACGCACGTGGGCAGTGGTTTTGGTCACGCTACCGGGGCGATAGAGGAAGGTGTCGAGCGCCTCGTACAAGGCGTACCACTTCTCGTACCTACCACCCTTCTCGAAGTTGTGCTCGATCTTGTCGAGGAATTCGCGAATACCCATGGGTTAACCCTCCTTCTCGATACGGGCGAGGTTATCGCGCAGGATCGGGCCGTATTCATATTTGCCGGCACAGACATAGCTGCACAGCGCCAGATCTTCTTCGTCGAGCTCGAGACAGCCAAGCTTCTGGGCCATTTCGGTATCACCAACGATCAGGTAGCGCAGCAGTTGCGTCGGCAGTACATCCAGCGGCATCACTTCTTCGTAGTTGCCGACCGGCACCATGGCGCGCGGGCTGCCGTTGGTCGTGGTGGAAAACGCGAACTTCTTCGCCGCCGCCAACTTGGAAACAAAAACATTCAACACCGAATGCTTGTTCACCCCGGCGCGCAGGTAATGCAGCATCTCGCGGTCATTACCCTCTGCCAGGCACGACACCTGCAGGTGATAACGCCCCAGATAGGCAAAAGCACCCTGGGCGGTACGCCCGCCAAGCACCGAACCGGAAACCACGCGGTTAAAACCAGACTGCAATTGACCTGCGGTCAGCTCATCCAGACTGGCGCCCAGGCGAGTACGCAACAGACGTGGCTGCTCAACCACCGGACCTGCCAGGGCGACTACACGCTCGACCCACAACTGCCCGGTCGCGAACAACTTGCCGACGGCAATCACGTCCTGATAGTTGATCGTCCAGACACTCTTGCTGGCATTGACCGGATCGAGAAAGTGGATATGGGTGCCTGGCAGACCAGCCGGATGCGGTCCGGCAAACGCCTCGGTCTGCACCTTGCTTAGCTGCTCACCCGGCAGGCTGCTGCCAGCGGCCTTGCACAGGAAGACCTTGGCCAGATTGCTCAGCACCTTGAGACCGTTTTCGAAATCAGCGGCATATTCGCCGATGACCACCGCTGGATCAGCCGCCAACGGCTGGGTATCCATGGCTGCGACGAAAATAGAGCGGGGCACTGCATCTACCGCCGGCACCTTGCTGAACGGACGAGTGCGCAGTGCGGTCCAGAGACCAGACTGCAGGAGGTTTTCACGCACCTGCGCGTCACTCAAATCGTCCAGCTGCGTCAGTGGATAGCTGGCAAAGGTCACTTGCTCATCGCCGTCCAGGTCGATCACCACCGACTGCAGCACACGCTTCTCACCACGATGAATCGCACTGACCACCCCGGCGCCTGGCGCAGTGTAATCAACCCCTGCCGACCTCTTATCGGAGAACAGCACTTGACCGAGTTTGACTCGATCGCCGACCTGCACCTGCATTGTCGGCTTCATATCGTGATAATCGAAGCCGACGATGGCGACACTGCGTACCGGCCTTGCAGCCTCTATACGCTGCGCCGGCGCGCCTGTTATGGGCAAATCAAGCCCATGTTTCAATTTGATCATAGGTTTGCCTAACCACTGATTTATAAGCTTTTTTAGAAAACGGGCGGCATCTGGATGCTTAATAGCCATACCCACACCAATAACGTGATTGGCGCGGGTAATGATGCCGAGCGCGGGTAAAAAATCCGTTTGATTATAAAGATGCGCCCCCCAACTGACCACCCAAGCGCTTGCTTTTTTTGGGGTTTCTGCAATAGACCGAAACTGACGACTACTTGACTCAAAATGCCGCGTTGATGACATTCAAACATCGCGCCCCAAGGATGCTCACCATGCGCCGACTATTGCTCATCGCCGCCTTGCTCCTGCTCAGCCCCACCCTGCTTGCCAGTTCTGACGAGCGCTTGCGCCAAGCGGATTTCGCCCCACATACAACCCTGGAGCGAGCCAGCCTGGAGCGCAAAAACCAAAGCGTTCTGCGCTACCTGTGGGTCGACGTCTACGCCGCCGCCCTCTATGCAGAACCCAATGTCAGTGCAGCCCAGGCCCTTGACCGTCAACGCAGCATTCGCCTGGAACTCTATTACTTCCGCAAAATCCTGCGCAGCGACGTGATCGAGGCCGCCTGGACCACACTGAGAAGACAACATGACCAGGCTACGCTCGCGCGCCTGCGCAATGAATTGAATGCCTTGCACGCCAATTTCCTGGACATCAATCCAGGCGACCGCTACGCCCTCAATTACAGCGCTGACAGTGGCCTGAGCCTGGATCGCAACGGCAAAACCGCCTTTGCCAGCAGCAACCCGGAACTGGCCAGCGCCTACTTGGGCATCTGGCTGGCGCCCAACGGGCTCTCGGATAGCCTGCGCAGCAACCTGCTCAGCGACTAACCGACAAGCCTGAATAAAAAAACGGGAGCCAAGGCTCCCGTTTTTTCTTCAATTACCGCTAGCGCTTAGCGCGGAAAAGCCGGCGGGTTGACCCCAGCCATGTCTTCCATCACGCGAACTACCTGGCAGCTATAGCCGAACTCATTGTCGTACCAAACGTACAGGACAACGCGATTGTCATTGCAGATGGTCGCCTCCGCATCCACCACACCGGCGTGACGCGAGCCGACGAAGTCGGTGGAGACCACCTCCTGGGAATTGACGAAGTCGATCTGCTTGTGCAGATCCGAGTGCAGCGCCATGTAGCGCAGGTACTCGTTCATCTCTTCACGGGTCGCGGGCTTTTCCAAGTTCAGGTTGAGGATGGCCATGGACACGTTCGGCGTCGGTACGCGAATGGCATTCCCGGTCAACTTGCCCTTGAGTACTGGCAGCGCCTTGGCAGCCGCAGTGGCGGCACCGGTCTCGGTGATCACCATGTTCAGCGCGGCACTACGACCACGACGACTGCCCTTGTGGAAGTTGTCGATCAGGTTCTGGTCGTTGGTGTACGAATGCACGGTTTCGACATGACCATTGATGATGCCGTACTTATCATTCACCGCCTTGAGCACCGGCACGATGGCATTGGTGGTGCAGGAGGCCGCAGAAACGATCTTGTCGTCAGCCGTGATGTCGCCATGGTTGATGCCATGCACGATGTTCTTCAACGCGCCCTTGCCCGGCGCGGTCAGCACCACGCGATCGATGCCAGGGCAGGCCAGATGCTGGCT
The DNA here is from genome assembly GCF_035621475.1 of Pseudomonas paeninsulae. NCBI lineage: Bacteria > Pseudomonadati > Pseudomonadota > Gammaproteobacteria > Pseudomonadales > Pseudomonadaceae > Pseudomonas > Pseudomonas paeninsulae. The sequence continues at coordinate 2,116,203 of NZ_CP141799.1, read as the reverse complement.
CAGGCCCTCGGCGTCACGCCACACACCGGTGTTATCCACCAGCAGCGCGTTGTCGATACCGTACTGGGTGTAATCCACCTCGCTTGGTGACTTGGCGTAGATCACCTGAATCAGGTTGCCATTGGCGGTGATGGTGTTGTTTTCCTCGTCGATGACGATGGTGCCGTCAAACGGACCGTGAACGGAGTCACGACGCAGCAGACTGGCGCGCTTGTCCAAATCGTTATCAGCGCCCCTGCGCACGACAATCGCCCGCAGACGCAGGCCATCACCGCCACCGGTTTTCTCAATCAGGATGCGTGCCAGCAGACGACCGATACGACCGAAACCGTAGAGCACCACGTCGGTGCCCTTGCGGGCCACGACATTCTGCTGACCGGCTACCGGCTCCAGTTCGTCACGCACGAACTGCTCGATGCTGCGGCCATTGGCCGCGTCCAGGTACTTGGCCACCATGCGGCCTAAATCCACGGAAGCGGCGCCCAACTTGAGTTCGCTCATGGTCTTGAGCATCGGGAAAGTGTCATGCACTGACAGCTCGGCATCGCCATCCAGACGGTGGCGTGCGTAGCGGTGGGCTTTGAGAATCTGAATGACCGAACGGTTGATCAGGCTACGACCGTAGATCGAGGTGACTACGTTGTTGTTGCGGTAGAGCTGGCCAATCAAGGGAATCATCGCTTCTGCGAGGGCTTCTCGATCGATCCACTCACCGAGACACTGGTCGGGATTCTGATTCACGGGCAGTACCTTCCACATGTAGGGGCTGAAAAAAGGGGCTACATTATGACGGCGTAGACAAACGCCGGCAATCTGCAACGGACGAAACACTGACAGCAACTAGCGCGGATAGTTACAATCGCGGGCCATGTCGCCATGACCGTGAGCCGCCCGTGCCTGTACCGCCCGTGTCCATAATGCGCCTACCGTCCCTGCCCGCCACCGCCGGAAAACAGCACTGGGGCAACCTGCCCGGCGCTGCCTTGAGCCTGGCGATTGCCGAAGCCGCCAGCGCCGCCAAACGCTTTACTCTGCTGCTGACCGCCGACAGCCAGAACGCCGAACGCCTGCAGCAGGAGCTGAGTTTCTTCGCCCCGGAGTTGCCGGTGCTGCACTTCCCCGACTGGGAAACCCTGCCCTACGACCTGTTTTCACCGCACCAGGACATCATTTCCCAGCGAATTTCCGCGCTCTATCGCCTGCCAGGACTGAAACATGGCGTCCTGGTAGTGCCTATCACCACCGCCCTACATCGCCTGGCCCCCAAGCGTTTTCTGCTCGGCAGCAGCCTAGTGCTGGACGCCGGCCAGAAACTCGACGTCAACGACATGCGCACCCGCCTGGAAGCGGCAGGCTACCGCTGCGTCGACACGGTCTACGAACACGGCGAATTCGCCGTGCGTGGCGCCCTGATCGATCTGTTCCCGATGGGCAGTGACCAGCCGTTTCGCATCGACCTGTTCGACGATGAGATCGAAACCCTGCGCACCTTCGATCCAGAAACCCAACGTTCGATCGACAAGGTCGAGTCGATCAAGCTGCTGCCGGCCCGCGAATTCCCCCTGGAGAAAAAGGCCGTCAGCGATTTCCGCGGACGCTTTCGCGAACGTTTCGACGTGGATTTCCGCCGCTGCCCGATCTACCAGGACCTGTCCACCGGCATCACACCGGCCGGCATCGAGTACTACCTGCCACTGTTTTTCGAAGAAACCGCGACCCTGTTCGACTACCTGCCACAGGACACCCAGGTATTTTCCCTGCCTGGGGTGGAAAAAGCCGCCGAGCACTTCTGGAGCGACGCACGCAATCGTTATGACGAGCGCCGGGTCGATCCCGAGCGCCCGCTGCTGCCGCCAGCCGACATCTTCCTGCCGGTGGAAGACTGCTTCGCCCGCCTGAAAGACTGGCCACGGGTCGTCATCAGCCAGGAGGACATCGAACCCGGCGTTGGCCGCCAGCGCTTCAATGCGCAGCCCCTGCCCGACTTGGCGATCCAGGCCAAGGCCAGCGAACCACTGGCCGCTCTGCGCCGCTTTATCGAAGACTACCCAGGCCGCATACTGTTCTGCGCCGAGTCCGCCGGGCGCCGCGAAGTGCTACTGGAACTGCTCGCCCGCCTCAAGCTAAAGCCCAGGGAAGTGGCCAACTGGCCGGAGTTCACGGCCGGCAAGGAGCGCCTGGGTATCACCATCGCCCCGCTCGACGACGGCCTGCTGCTCGACGACCTGGCCCTGATCGCCGAAAGCCCGCTGTTCGGCCAACGGGTGATGCAACGCCGCCGCCGCGAGAAGTCGCGTGACGGCGGCGACAATGTGATCAAGAACCTCGCCGAACTGCGCGAAGGTGCGCCCGTGGTGCATATCGATCACGGCGTCGGCCGCTACCTGGGCCTGGTCACCCTGGAGATCGACGGCCAGGCTGCCGAGTTCCTCGCGCTGATGTACGCCGAGGAAGCCAAACTCTATGTGCCGGTCGCCAGCCTGCACCTGATCGCCCGCTACACCGGCAGCGACGACGCCCTGGCCCCGTTGCACCGCCTCGGCTCGGAAATCTGGCAGAAAGCCAAACGCAAGGCCGCCGAACAAGTGCGCGACGTGGCGGCCGAACTGCTCGACATCTATGCCCGCCGTGCCGCCCGCGAAGGGTACGCCTTCGCCGACCCACAGCTCGATTACGCAACCTTCAGCGCCGGCTTCCCCTTCGAGGAAACCCCGGATCAGCAAACCGCCATCGATGCGGTGCGCGACGACATGCTCACCGCCAAGCCGATGGATCGCCTGATCTGCGGCGACGTCGGCTTCGGCAAGACCGAAGTGGCCATGCGCGCCGCCTTTATTGCCGTGCACAGCGGTCGCCAGGTCGCCGTGCTGGTGCCCACCACCTTGCTCGCCCAGCAGCACTACAACAGCTTTCGCGACCGCTTCGCCGACTGGCCGGTGAATGTCGAGGTGATGAGTCGCTTCAAGAGCGCCAAGGAAATCGCTGCGGCCATGCAGCAACTGACCGAGGGCAAAGTCGACATCGTCATCGGCACCCACAAGCTGCTGCAGGGTGACGTCAAATTCAACAATCTGGGCCTGGTCATCATCGACGAGGAACACCGTTTCGGCGTGCGCCAGAAGGAACAGCTCAAGGCCCTGCGCAGCGAAGTGGATATCCTCACCCTCACCGCCACGCCGATCCCGCGCACCCTGAACATGGCGGTGGCGGGCATGCGCGACCTGTCGATCATCGCCACCCCGCCAGCGCGCCGGTTGTCGGTGCGCACCTTCGTCATGGAGCAGAACAAGCCGACCATCAAGGAAGCACTGCTGCGCGAACTGCTGCGTGGCGGTCAGGTCTATTACCTGCACAACGATGTGAAAACCATCGAGAAATGCGCGGCCGACCTTGCCGAACTGGTGCCGGAGGCGCGTATCGGCATCGGCCACGGGCAGATGCGCGAGCGCGAGCTGGAACAGGTGATGGGCGACTTCTACCATAAGCGCTTCAACGTGCTGATCGCCTCGACCATCATCGAGACTGGCATCGACGTGCCCAGCGCCAACACCATCATCATCGAGCGCGCCGACAAGTTCGGCCTGGCCCAGTTACACCAGCTACGCGGCCGGGTCGGGCGCAGCCACCACCAGGCTTACGCCTACCTGCTGACGCCACCGCGCAAGCAGATGACCGTCGACGCGCAGAAGCGTCTCGAGGCGATCTCCGGCGCCCAGGACCTGGGCGCCGGTTTCCTCCTGGCCACCCACGACCTGGAAATCCGCGGTGCCGGCGAGCTGCTCGGCGACGGCCAGAGCGGGCAGATCCAGGCAGTCGGCTTTACCCTGTACATGGAAATGCTCGAGCGCGCGGTCAAAGCGATCCGCAAGGGCGAACAACCCAACCTCGAACAACCGCTGGGTGGCGGCCCGGAAATCAACTTGCGGGTAGCGGCGCTAATCCCGGAAAACTACCTGCCGGACGTGCATGCCCGGCTGATCCTCTACAAACGCATCGCTTCGGCCGCCGACGAAGACGGCCTGAAAGAGCTGCAGGTGGAGATGATCGACCGCTTCGGCCTGCTGCCGGAACCAACCAAGAACCTGGTGCGCCTGACCCTGCTGAAATTGCAGGCGGAAAAGCTCGGGATCAAAAAGGTCGACGCCGGCCCGCAAGGCGGTCGCATCGAATTCGCCGCCGACACCTGCGTCGATCCGCTGACCTTGATCAAACTGATCCAGGGCGCGCCGGCTCGCTACAAGTTCGAAGGCGCCACAATGTTCAAATTCCAGGTGCCGATGGAGCAGCCGGAACATCGATTTAATACCCTGGAAGCGCTGTTCGAGCGCCTGACTCCCTCTGCGTAAGGACTGACCCATGCGCGCACTCCGCACCCTGGCTTTGCTGCCGCTTATCCTGTTCTCGCTACTGAGCAGCACTGCCGCCTTAGCCGAGACCCTGTTTCAGGTTGAAATCATCGTCTTCCGGCAAACAACGCAGCAACTAGCCGCCGCCCGCCCCGCCCCCGACGATTGGGCACAAGGCGCATTGCCAATCGACCCCAACCAGGAGCGCGCCACCTCGCTGAATAATGAAGCGGGCAAACTCACCCCGGCGAACGGCTATAACGTGCTACTGCACAAAGCCTGGGCGCAGAGCATCGGCGCCAGCCCCACCAGAGTGGCGCTGAGCACAGGCACTGAACAATTCGGCCATTTTCCGGTAGAAGGCACCCTGAATCTCAAGCAGGATCGCCTTATCGACCTGGACGCCAAGCTGTGGGTCAACCGCTTCGATGGTAGCGGCCTGCTTAGCAGCAGCGAACTGATCAAGCACAGCGCGCGCCTGCAAAGCGGCGAACTGACCTACCTCGATCACGGCAGCCTCGGCCTGCTGGTGCGCATCAACCCGCTTTAAACGGTACGCATGGCGTCTTGCCTGCACAAAAAAAGGGCCGCGATAGCGACCCTTTTATTCACAGTCAAAATGCTCAGCCGGCCAGCACATTGGCCAAGACGGCCTTGACCCGGTCCATGCCCTCGTCCAGGGCGCGCTCGATCGCGGCCATGGTAATCAACACATTGGATTTACCCGCCGCCGGGTTCACCACCAACGCCAGACAGGCATAAGGCAACGCCAGCTCCCGCGCCAGAACCGCCTCGGGCATGCCGGTCATACCGACGATATCGCAACCATCACGTTCCATCCGGGCGATCTCGGCAACCGTCTCCAGGCGCGGCCCCTGGGTGCAACCATAGACTCCCTGCGCGCTAAAAGCGCAACGCTCGGCAGCTAGCGCTCCGGCCAGTTTCTCCCGCAACCCAGCATCGTAAGGGTGGCTGAAATCCACATGGGTGACATGTTCCAGCTCACCCTCATAAAAGGTGTGCTCACGCCCCGAGGTGTAGTCGATTATCTGGTGCGGCAGACAGAAATGCCCAGTGCCCATGGCCGCCTGGATGCCACCAACCGCATTCACCGCAATAATCGCCTTGGCACCCGACTGCCGGAGCGCCCAGAGATTAGCGCGATAGTTCACCTGATGCGGCGGGATCCGGTGCGGGTGTCCATGGCGGGCAAGAAACAACACTTCCCGGCCGGCATACTCACCCCGCAATACCGGTGCCGAGGGAGCACCGTAGGGGGTATCAACATGCAGCGCAGCTTTAATGGTCAGCCCATCAAGCCGGGTCAAACCAGTACCGCCGATTATGGCGTAGACAGTCATCAAACTCTCCTCAGTCGATTAATTGCGCGGCGCGTAACGCGCCGACTGCTTCCAGCCAGCGCGGGCTCTGCCGATATTCCATACCAGGGAAAGCCTGGCGACGCATACGCGCCAAACCTGGCGGAGTGACCACCTGCAAACGCTGCAATGCGTTCAGCGCCAACTCCGCGGCCGCGCGATCATTGCAGACCAGCCCCATGTCGCAGCCCGCTGTCAGTGCCGCTTCGATGCGACAAGCCGCGTCGCCCACCACATGGGCCCCGGCCATCGACAAATCATCGCTGAAAATCACCCCGGTGAACTGCAACTCACCACGCAGAATTTCCTGCAACCAGCGCCGCGAGAAGCCCGCAGGCTGGTCATCGACCTGCGGGTAGATCACATGCGCCGGCATCACCGCGGCCAGCTGCCGACTCAATTGAGCGAACGGCTGCAGATCGCAGGTGCGAATTTGCTCGAGGCTGCGTTCATCCACTGGAATCGCCACATGGGAGTCGGCCTCGGCCCAGCCATGCCCGGGGAAATGCTTGCCTGTCGCAGCCATACCTGCCGCGCTCATGCCGCGAATAAACGCTGCGGCCAACTGTGTAACACGCGGTACATCTGCCTCAAAGGCCCGACTGCCAACCACGACACTGCGCTGATGATCCAGATCCAACACCGGCGCAAAGCTCAGATCCAGCCCCGCGGCCAACACTTCGATGGCCATCAACCAGCCACAGTGCTCGGCCAAGACGTCGGCATTGGCGTTATCGGCAATTGCACGCATCGCCGGTAACCGTACAAAACCCTGACGCAGACGCTGCACCCGCCCGCCCTCCTGATCGACGGCCAGGAGCAGATCCGGGCGTACCGCGCGAATCGCAGCCGACAACTCGCGCACCTGCCTCGGGTGCTCGATATTGCGCCCGAACAGGATCAAGCCAGCCACTTCGGGCTGGCGCAGGATCTGGCGATCTTCGGCGGTCAACCAAGTGCCGGCAATATCCAGCATCAACGAGCCTTGCAGGGGTGAACTCACAAATAATCCTTAACTAAAGTGACGCCGCCGCCCAGAGCGGACAGGCCGCCTCGTCGATCTGCACGGCACATTGCACAGGGACGAGCGGGAACAGCGACAGCAGATCGGCATTGCGTAGCCGCACGCAGCCGTGGGAGCGCGGCACGCCCATGGGCTCAGTGTCCGGCGTACCGTGCAAATAGATATAGCGGCGGAAGGTATCGACCTCCCCTAGTCGATTGCGCCCCACCTCACAACCACTGAGCCAGATGATTCGCGTGAGAATCCAGTCGCGCCCGGGAAATTGCGCAGCCAGAGCCGGCGACCAGACCTCGCCCGTCCAGCGCCGGCCCCGCAATACCGCCCTCAGCGGCAAGCCTTCGCCGATCTTCGCCCGCACTCGATGCAATCCACGCGGCGTGCAGCCGGAGCCATTCAGCTCGCCCGGACCATTGAGGGCGGTAGACACAGGCAGGCGCAATATCAACTGCCCGTCGGCAAAACCGTACAGGCACTGATCAGCGAGAGAGAGATGTAGAAAGTCGAGGTCGCGCATGGGCGACTAGCTTAGCGGATCGGGCTGGCCAAGCCCACAAGCGCGACATCAAACCTTGGCGGGTAGGCCAGCGCTCTTGACGCGCGGTTTGAGTTGAGCAGCGGCCAGAACCTCATCGCTCACACCGCTTTCCGAACGCATGCCAGCCGCCAGGAATGGCACCATCATGCGCATGACCTGCTCGATCGAGGTGCTCACCCCGAAGTCGGTCTCGGCCATGGCGCGCAATGCCTTGATCCCGGACATGCTGAATGCCGCAGCGCCGAGCATGAAATGCACGCGCCAGAACAACTCAAGCGGAGGGAGACGCGGTGCGGCTTCATGCACCAGGAGCATGTAATGGCGGAAGACTTTGCCATACACCTCTTCCAGGTATTTGCGCAGGTGACCCTGGCTCTGGCTGAAGGCCAAACCCAACAGACGCATGAATATCGACAAGTCGTTGCCACTACGCGGTTTCACGGCCAGCGCCTGATCCACCAACAACTCGAGTAATTCCTCAAGACTGACCTTCACTTCCTGCTTGGCCTGGCGACGGTCCAGCTCGCGCTCGAGGCTGCTGCAGAAAGGACCGAGAAAGCGCGAGAACACGGCCTGGATCAGCGCTTTTTTGGAACCAAAATGATAGTTCACCGCTGCCAGGTTGACTCCAGCCTTGCTGGTGATCAGCCGTAATGAAGTTTCCGCGAAACCTTTTTCTGCGAACAACTGCTCCGCTGCATCGAGAATGCGTTCAACGGTTTCCGACTGAGCCATGACTACCTACCTGACAAACACTTGTTTGAAACATACGTTTCGACCCACCATCTTGTCAAGTCACGCAAGCCATTATATGGCCGGACAGTCATGGATCAGCAGCAAACAACAGCTGATGTGCTCGTCAGTTCAGCAAGTAACCCGCAGAGCGGATCAAACAACAAGCAGCGCATTTAAGCCAAGAAGAAAAATGGAGGATTGCCAACCCCCGATCACTGTATATAATCCCAGTCACTGTATAAAAAAACAGAGTCCAACATGCTGAAACTGACGCCACGCCAAGCTGAAATTCTCGCCTTCATCAAGCACTGCCTTGACGACAACGGCTATCCGCCAACCCGGGCGGAAATCGCTCAGGCACTTGGTTTCAAGTCACCCAATGCCGCAGAAGAACACCTCAAGGCCCTGGCCCGCAAAGGGGCAATCGAAATGACCCCCGGCGCCTCACGTGGCATTCGCATCCCTGGCTACGAACCGAACAACACGGAAGAGGGCTTACCCGTGATCGGCCGCGTCGCCGCCGGCGCACCCATTCTAGCGCAGCAGAATATTGAAGACTCATGCCGGATCAACCCCGAGTTTTTCCACCCCAAGGCCGACTACCTGCTACGCGTGCGCGGCATGAGCATGAAGGACATTGGTATTCTCGACGGGGACCTGCTGGCCGTGCACACCACCCGTGAAGCTCACAACGGGCAAATAGTGGTAGCCCGCATCGATGACGAAGTGACGGTCAAGCGCTTCAAGCGCGAAGGCAACAAGGTCTGGTTGATTGCCGAAAATCCCGAGTTCGCCCCCATTGAAGTGAACCTGGAAGAGCAGGAGCTAATTATCGAAGGTTTAAGTGTCGGTGTTATCCGTCGTTAGCAGACTCCTGCAACCCGTAACCGGCCGTGATCACCCGCACGGGGCAAGAAGGACGCACGCAGTGGAGCCAAGTCAGTAGCCGGAGGCAGGGCAACTACAGCAGGTCAAAAGAGCTGCTTCCCTCGCTAAACGTGCACCTGCCTCGCTTCACTCGCCCACTCAGGTTTCGTTCAGGCGAGTCACGCAATGGCTGTGAGGCCGTTTTAAACGCCCCGAGCTTTGACACCAAGAGGGCAAAACGCAGGTAGTTTCCCACCGCCTGCCAGAGGAGGTTCTATGCAGTCCCCGCAATCACTAAAGCGTACACAGTTACCACTATTCGAGGGGCTAATGGCTTCAGCAGTGACGCCACGGCTGAATCAGATTGTGGAGTCACCCTGGCAGGAGAACCCCGAAGCCTTCAGTGAAATGTCGCTACGTGGTACTGCAGGTCACTGTCTGAACCTGCTCGCGCCAATTCTCCGCGAGCTGAGCCAGAACAAAGATGCGCGCTGGCTGAGCCTGATTGCCCCGCCCAGCAGCCTGACGCAAACCTGGCTGCGCGAAGCCGGGCTCAACCGCGAACGCATTCTGTTACTCCATCCTCGCGGCAAACAAAGTGCCTTGCAACTGGCTCAGGAGGCACTGAAGCTGGGCCGTAGCCATACAGTCGTCAGCTGGTTTCACCCTCTTGAACAGCATGCTCGGGAGCAACTGGAGCAGGCCGCACGACAGGGCAAAGCGCAAAGCCTCAACATCAGTCTGGGGTAAAAATCGCGGGCAATGGCACAAGGACTGTGCATGAGACGACACCATCAACCAGGCACATATACCAGCCACAACACCTAGAACCAGCTGCTGATAGCAATATTAGCGTCGAGACAACCCACCCGCAATCAGTGCAGCACACGCGGGCCTTGTGCATGGTCAAGATCACCTTCAGCCAATTTTCCCGCCATTTGCACGCCGACACTGAGCATAGCCTTGGCTACCTCGATGTGCTGACCCTGCAGAAATTCCTTGGCATCAGCGGAAAAGTCCAGCACCACCAAGGTTTCTTCGTCTTCTGCACGACGCAGTGCAATGCGCCCATCGGGCAACTCGACGATCTCAAGGTAGGATGTAGGCATAGGGCTGGTTCTCCACGAAAGGCCGGCATTGTAACAGTCGTCCAAGGCTCACCCTAGACCGCTTATCCAAACTCGACTCACCACTCACTCAACGACTCGCGAAAGCGCTTGGCCAACCCCTTCAACTCCTGTCGCCAAACCTCCAGCGTTTCACGCGCCAGTGGCGGCGCCTCCTGATCCAGGCTAACCGCTACGATCAAGGGAGTACGCGGGTCGACCTTGACCTTTTTCGCCGCCTGCGGCGGCTGAAACAGTTCGCCATAAGCCTTCAGCAGCTGAGCCAGCCAGGTTTCCGGCTGCTGCGCCAACTCGATAAGCTCGGCCAACTCAGGGCTGGGAGCAGCATCCAGCAGTGCCTTGTCCAGCAACTGCTCGGCCCGTGCTGCATTACTTTCAGGCAGGCGGTAGTAACCGGCAATCTCGTGACACAGCCCCAGCAGCGCCCCATAGAGATGGAATAGGGCAGCCTCACGCTCAGCTTGTATCAGGGCCAAAGAGTTGACTGCTCGCCCCTCCTGCGCAACGCGCCAGGACTCCAGCGACAGGCCGGCATAGAAGAGCTTCTGGTTGGTACGGGTGTACAGTTCATGGGCCATCAAGGCGCCCTCCACTACAGACCGATCAGGCCACTATACGCGCGCCTGCTGCCTGCAGACGCGCACCTTGTCCCGATCATCCCTTCTCTTCGACCTTCCACTTGCCGCCATCATAGAAGGCACGCCAGCCGGTAGGCTTGCCATCGACCTCGGTCTGCACGTACTGCTCTTTGGTCTTGCGACTGAAGCGAATAACCGCCGCGCGACCTTCAGGGTCTTTCTTCGGCGCATCACAGAGGAAGTGATACTTGGGGTCGATTTCGTCCTTATGCGGGATCAGTTCCAGCACCAACGGCGCACGGGTCTCGCGATTTTTCGGGAACTGACTGGCCGCCAGGAACAAACCCGCCGCGCCGTCGCGCAAGATATAGGTGTCATTGACCTTCTCGCACTTGAGCTCCGGCATCTTCACCGGGTCCATCTTCGGCGGAGCGGCTTCACCGCTTTTCAGCAGCTTGCGGGTGTTCTTGCACTCAGTGTTGGTGCAACCGAAGAACTTGCCGAAACGCCCGGTTTTCAGCTGCATCTGGCTGCCGCACTTGTCGCACTCCAGGCTTGGGCCTTCGTAACCCTTGATCCGGTATTGACCCTGTTCGATCTCGTAGCCCGTGCAATCCGGGTTGTTGCCACAGATATGCAGCTTGCGCGTCTCGTCGAGCAGATAGGCATCCATGGCGGTGCCGCACTTGTCGCAGCGATGCTTGCCGAGCAGCACCAGCGACTCCGACTCGCCCTCATCGTCCGCGGCGACTTCATCGCCAGGCACCAGATTGATGGTCGATTTGCAGCGCTCTTTCGGCGGCAACGCATACCCGGAACAACCGAGGAAAACCCCGGTGGAGGCAGTACGTATCATCATCGGCCGACCGCACTCACGGCATGGGATATCGGTCGGCGTCGGCAAGTTGGCACGCATGCCACTGTCGCTGGCCTCGGCTACTTCGAGTTTTTTCTTGAAGTCGCCATAGAACTCGTCGAGCACATGCTTCCACTCGCGCTCGCCCTGGGCCACATCATCCAGGTTCTCTTCCATGCCGGCAGTAAAGCCGTAGTCCATCAGGTTGGAGAAGCTTTCGCTCAGACGTCCGGTAACGATGTCGCCCATCTTTTCCGAATAGAAACGCCGGTTGTGCAGTGCGACATAGCCGCGATCCTGAATGGTCGAGATGATTGCCGCATAGGTCGACGGACGACCGATACCGCGTTTCTCCATCTCCTTGACCAGGCTGGCTTCCGAATAACGTGCCGGTGGCTTGGTGAAATGCTGACTCGGATCGAGTTTTATCAGTTTGATCGCATCGCCCTTGGCCATGTCCGGCAAGACATCGTCGTCGCCCGGTTTGCTCATTTGAGGCAATACCTGGGTGTAACCGTCGAACTTGAGAATGCGGCCCTTGGCGCGCAATTCAAACTGCGCGGCAGTGACGGTCACGGTGGTCGACAGGTACTCGGCAGGCGGCATCTGGCATGCCACGAACTGGCGCCAGATGAGCTCATACAGGCGCTCGGCGTCACGCTCCATTTTGGCTAGCTGGGTTGGCTTGAGGTTGACATCAGACGGACGAATCGCCTCGTGCGCCTCCTGCGCGCCTTCCTTGCTGCTGTAGGCAATCGGGTTGGCCGGCAGGTATTTCTTGCCGAACTCGCCCTCGATGAAGTCACGCACCATGCTCACCGCATCGGCCGACAGGTTGGTCGAGTCGGTACGCATGTAGGTGATGTAACCAGCCTCGTACAGACGCTGGGCCATCATCATGGTCTTCTTCACCCCGAAGCCCAGGCGGTTGCTCGCCGCCTGCTGCAGGGTGGAGGTGATGAACGGCGCCGAAGGTTTGCTGCTGGTCGGTTTGTCTTCACGCTTGGTAATGCTGTAGCTAGACGCCTCGAGCGTGGCCAGGGCGGCCATCGCTTGAGCTTCGTTCAGCGGTTTGAAGGCAGCACCGTTTTCGCGGGCCACCTCGAAGCGCACATTGGCGCCCTTGGTCGTGCCGAGATCGGCGTGCACGTCCCAATACTCTTCAGGAACGAAGGCGCGAATCTCTGTCTCGCGCTCAACCACCAACTTCACTGCCACCGACTGCACCCGGCCCGCAGAAAGACCACGCGCAATCTTGGCCCACAACAATGGCGAGACCATGTAGCCCACTACACGGTCGAGGAAGCGCCGCGCTTGCTGGGCATTGACCCGATTGATGTCCAGCTCGCCCGGCTTGGAAAAGGCCTCTTGAATGGCCTTCTTGGTGATCTCGTTGAATACCACGCGCTTGTAGCGGCTTTCGTCGCCACCAATGGATTCGCGCAGGTGCCAGGCAATAGCTTCCCCCTCGCGATCCAAGTCGGTTGCGAGATAGATGGTGTCGGCATCCTTGGCCAACCGGCGCAGTTCTTCGACAACCTTTTCCTTGCCCGGGAGGATTTCGTACTTGGCTTTCCAGCCCTGTTCGGGATCGACCCCCATGCGCGCCACCAGTTGGCGCTTGGCCTTTTCCTTGGGCGATAACGCCGGCACTTCACCAGCCGCCGCCTTGCCCCGCTTGACCGGTTCCTTGGCAGCACTTGCCGAGCCGCTGGTAGGCAGGTCACGGATGTGGCCGATGCTCGACTTCACCACGTACTGGTCGCCCAGATACTTGTTGATGGTCTTGGCCTTGGCCGGGGATTCCACGATGACCAGCGATTTGCCCATGGATTGGAAGTTTCCTGAAATTCGATAAATGAAAGGCGAGAGGCGCCATACAGACTGTTGAAAATAGTGCGCGCCAATAACTTACGAGGTGAATTCAACCGAAGAAGCGGAGTTTACATGCTGTAAAGAAGCCTTCTGCGGCCGCGTTCAACGCTGCACGATCCAGCGCATGGTTTTCAATAGCCGGCCAGCGCGGCACCGCTATATATAGTGGCGCTCAGGCTGAGGTCAAGCGCAGCAATAGCGCGACCTGCGTTCAGGTCCGGTCGAAAAGGCTTGTTTCGGCCTGAATTAGAGTAAAGCGTGGAACCAACTCGCCATCCACTTCGACGCGTTCACAAAACATCTCCAGCGGGCGCACCCACAAGCCGTACTCGCCGTATAGCGCCTGATAGACCACTACTTGCTGCTCTTCCTCGGAATGCCGGGCTATGCCAAATACGCGGTACTCGGGTCCCTTGTAGTGGCGATAAAGGCCGGGCTGTAATTGCATCGCTAAATTCCTTGAATTTTTTTCCCGTCGACAAACAAAAACCGGGGCACGAGGCCCCGGTTTTTCGTCTGTGAACGCTTAAAGGCGTTCGAAGACAGTGGTAATGCCCTGACCGAGGCCGATGCACATGGTCGACACACCAAAAGTGCCACCATTCTGCTTCATCACGTTCAACAGGGTACCGGAGATACGCGCACCGGAACAACCGAATGGGTGACCAAGCGCAATCGCGCCGCCGTGCAGGTTGACCTTCTCTTCCATCTTGTCGAGCACTTTCAGATCCTTCAGCACCGGCAGGGCCTGTGCGGCGAAGGCTTCGTTGAGCTCGAAGAAGTCGATGTCATTGATGCTCAGACCCGCGCGCTTGAGGGCTTTCTGAGTGGCGGGTACCGGGCCGTAACCCATGATCGCCGGATCGACACCGGCGACCGCCATGGCACGTACCACGGCCATCGGCTGGATGCCGAGATCCTTGGCGCGCTGGGCAGACATGACGATCATGCAGGAAGCGCCATCAGTGATCTGCGAGGAAGTACCCGCAGTCACGATGCCACCCTTCGGGTTGAACGCCGGCTTCAGGGCAGCCAGGCTTTCCAGGGTGGTCTCCGGACGAATGGTTTCGTCGTAGTCGAATACCTTCAGGAAGCCGTTCTCGTCGTAGCCCTGCATCGGGATAATTTCATCCTTGAACTTGCCTTCGACGGTGGCCTTTTGCGCCAGGCGGTGCGAACGCTCACCGAAAGCGTCCTGTTGCTCGCGGTTGATGCCGTGCATCTTGCCAAGCATTTCCGCAGTCAGACCCATCATGCCGGACGCCTTGGCGGCATACAGCGACAGGTGCGGGTTCGGATCGACGCCATGCATCATGCCGACGTGGCCCATGTGCTCGACACCACCGATGACGAACACGTCGCCGTTGCCGGTCTGGATCGCCTGCACGGCAGTGTGCAGGGCGCTCATGGAGGAACCACACAGACGGCTGACCGTCTGCGCAGCGCTGGTGTGCGGAATCTGGGTCATCAGCGACGCCATGCGCGCGACGTTCCAGCCCTGCTCCAGGGTCTGGTTGACGCAGCCCCAGATCACGTCTTCCACTTCGGCCGGATCGACCTTGGTGTTACGTGTCAGCAAGCCGCTGATCAGGTTGGCCGACAGGGTTTCGGCACGGGTGTTGCGATGCATGCCGCCCTTGGAACGCCCCATCGGGCTACGACCGAAGTCGACGATCACTGCATCTCTAGGATTCAGGCTCATAAATTCACTCTCGCTCTAGTCTGTGCGCGATTAACCGAAAAACTTCTGGCCATTGGCGGCCATTTCGCGAAGCTTGGCAGTCGGGGTGTACAGCGCGCCCAGATCGGCGTACTTGTCGGCCAGGGTCACGAATTCGGCGACACCGACGCTGTCGATGTAACGCAGTGCGCCACCACGGAACGGCGGGAAGCCAATGCCGTAGACCAGGCCCATATCGGCCTCGGCAGCAGTCTCGACGATACCGTCTTCCAGGCAACGAACGGTTTCCATGCACAGCGGGATCATCATGAAGTTGACGATGTCTTCATCGGTCACTTCACGCTGTTCGGTGACGATGGACTTGAGCAACTCGTAAGCCACAGGGTCGATGACCTTCTTCGGCTTGCCGCGCTTGTCCATTTCGTACGAGTAGAAACCCTTGCCGTTCTTCTGGCCCAGGCGGTCCGCTTCATACATCACGTCGACCGCGGTACGGCCTTCGACCGCCATGCGATCCGGGAAGCCTTCGGCCATCACGTCACGACCGTGGTGACCGGTATCGATACCGACCACATCGGATAGGTACGCCGGGCCCATGGGCCAACCGAATTTCTCCATCACCTTGTCGATACGCACGAAGTCGACACCGAGCTCGAGCAGCTTGGAGAAGCCACCAAAGTAGGGAAACAGCACACGGTTGACCAGGAAGCCCGGGCAGTCGTTGACTACAACCGGGGTCTTGCCCATCTTCTTGGCGTAAGCCACCGTAGTGGCAACCGCCACCTCGCTGGACTTTTCACCACGGATAACTTCGACCAGCGGCATCATGTGCACCGGGTTGAAGAAGTGCATGCCGACGAAGTTTTCTGGACGCTTGAGCGCCTTGGCCAGCAGGCTGATGGAAATGGTCGAGGTGTTGGACGCGAGGATCGTATCTTCCTTCACCGCGCCTTCTACTTCGGCCAGTACCGCTTGCTTGACCTTGGGGTTCTCGACCACGGCTTCGACGACGATGTCGACGTTGGCGAAATCGCCGTAGGACAGGGTCGGACGGATGGCGTTGAGGGCTTCGGCCATCTTCGCTGCGGTCAGGCGGCCCTTGGCCACGCGATTGCCGAGCAACTTGGAGGCTTCGTTCAGACCCATCTGGATACCGTCTTCACGGATATCCTTCATCAGGATCGGCGTACCCTTGACCGCCGACTGGTAGGCGATACCGCCACCCATGATGCCGGCACCAAGGACGGCAGCCAGTTTCACGTCTTTGGCGATTTCGTCGTAATGCTTGGCTTTTTTCTTCAGTTCCTGATCATTCAGGAACAGCCCGATCAGGCTGGCGGCAACCGAGGTCTTGGCCAGCTTGACGAAACCAGCGGCTTCCACTTCCAGGGCCTTGTCACGGCCAAAGTTGGCAGCTTTCTGAATGGTCTTGATCGCTTCGACCGGGGCCGGATAATTCGGGCCGGCCTGGCCTGCAACGAAGCCCTTGGCGGTTTCGAAGCACATCATCTGTTCGATGGCATTCAGCTTGAGCTTATCCAGCTTCGGCTGACGCTTGGCTTTGTAGTCAAGTTCGCCGGAGATAGCGCGCTTGACCAGATCCAGCGCAGCCGCCTGAAGCTTGTCGGCGACCACTACTGCATCGACCGCACCTACTTTCAGGGCATCGCCTGCGCCGTTCTCTTTGCCCGAGGCAATCCACTCGACCGCATTGTCGGTACCGATCAAACGCGGCAGACGCACGGTGCCACCGAAACCTGGGTACAGACCCAGTTTGACTTCCGGCAGGCCCACTTTGGCGCTGTCGGCCATGACCCGATAATCCGCCGCCAGGCACATTTCAAAACCACCGCCGAGAGCGATGCCGTTGATTGCGACGACTGTCGGGAAATCGAGGTCTTCAAAATCACTGAAGATCTTGTTGGCTTCGAGGTTGCCAGCCACCAGCTCATCATCCGGCAACTTGAAGTTGTCGACGAACTCGGTGATATCGGCGCCGACAATGAATACGTCTTTGCCACTGGTGACAATCACGCCCTTGATCGAACCATCGGCCTTGATTGCATCAACCGACTGACGCAGATCGTTAAGGGTTAGACGGTTGAATTTGTTGACGGACTCACCCTTGAGGTCGAATTTCAATTCGACTATGCCGCTCTCAAGAGCCTTAACCGTGATGGCTTTACCTTCGTAAATCATCAACTGATCTCCACGATATGGAAGCTGAACAGTACACATCGGAGCCAACCAGCTTGCTACCCCACGGCTCAGCCGTTTGAGAGAGTAGCGCTATGAGCCTGGCACACCCGCCGACGCGATAATCGGACTGGATTGGCGTTGCCTTTTTCAGCAAACGCTCAATTCATACGCCCGTTTGATTCGGGTGTGCCCACCTTCAAGGAAAAGCTGCAGATTGTCAATTGGTCGCGTGTAGCTTGATGCATCGGCGACTGCCCGAGCGAGGATTTCGGCTGATGGACAGTCTTATTTTGAAGCGATCAGGTGATCATCAGTACCGATATACAGAAAAGATCCGACAACTAACCGACAACAGCGGCCCATGCCACCGAGCCCTCCAGCAGCTTGGCGAGACCGCCTCAACTGCGCCAAGGCGCACAAAAAGGCTCAGAGACTTTTATGTACAGCAGCATGGAAGGCCATCAGCGCAGCGAAAACCAAGGCATTCACTGACGTGTAGCCGGTGGCCGACCTGGCAACCAGCGACCACAATTGACGGCACTCCGCCAGCAGTGCCATATGACACAATCGAACAAGAAGATAGACGCCGCACCGCGGCACTGACCCCGTAATGCCGCGAGCAAAACCTGCTGACGCAGCATTTGTGCTCGACTATGCTTCGCTAGTCGCGACCATTTATAGCGCTGGGGAAGCGCGAACACTGGAAGTAATGGTCAAGGCGTTCGCCGACAAAACTGGAGCGCCTGGAACCGCCCCCCGTAGAACAGCCGGAAAATCAAGCTGTCGCTCCATAGCATCAGCAGCCAGTGACGCTTATTGAATAATCGCTTGGCAATTGCCATGAAAGCAGCGCGCCATTTCTGACGAACAAGTATTCCAACAGCATCATTAGAAGGCCTGAAGAGGCTTCCAGCCAATACACGGACATGCAGATCCGGACCAGCGCGCACTCGGTGCATGGCTCATTCGACCTTTCCGGCCTGCCTGGCCACATTTATAAGCCGGTGCTTGCATCGGGTTTTCTTTCTTGATTGCCTGACGCCTCAATGGGCGGTCACTCAAGCACGCGCAAGCAAGAAACTGGCAATCGTCGGCAGCGAGTCCGATCCTTCCCGCTCCCCCCAATACAGCGCAATCATCTGTGCGGTTGCCTCGACCTTGTACACATCGACCGGAAGGCTGGCCAATTGTTCGGCCAATGGCACATCGTCGCAAAGCTCGCGCCATTGATTCAGCCACTGTCCGGGTTCAGCCTGCCAGTAGCACCAGCAATCTTCATGGCCACGACGTCGCGCCCGGTGATATTGCGGACACTGGCCCGGCGGCTCAATGGCCAGCCAGTGCGGCCATTGCTCGCGCGACAACTGCATCGCCAACCCCATGCGCCGCGCTTGCAAACGTACATCCATCCGCCCACGCTGTCGCCGCGACGGCATCAGCATGGCCAGTGGGCTAAGCACAAAAGCCAGAAGCAACAATATGATCCATGTGGGCATAAATTTATCTCGCTGGTATAACCCTGTTACAAGCGCTCAATGCGGCCATACTTATCACCATCGGTCACCCTTAGAAGGAACCACCCATGCCTTACCAGCATATTCTGGTCGCTGTCGACCTAACCGAAGAATGCGACCCAGTCATGAAGCGCGCGCAGAAGCTGGCCTCGAGCAGTCACGCAAAACTATCTGTGGTCCATATAGTCGAACCCATGGCCATGGCGTTTGGCGGTGATGTGCCAATGGATTTGTCGATGCTGCAACAGCAGCAATTCGAGCAAGCCCGCGAACGTCTGGACAGTTTTGCCGGAAAGTATCCCGATCTGGCTGCAGATCAACGCCATCTGGCTTATGGCCAGCCCCGCCAGGAAATACACCGCCTGGCTGAAGAGCAAAGTTGCGACCTGATCATCGTTGGCAGCCATGGCCGCCACGGCCTGGCATTACTGCTCGGCTCCACCGCCAATGACGTGCTGCACGGCGCACCCTGCGACGTGCTGGCTGTACGCCTGAAGAAACCCGAGTAGCGCACACCTGGCGAATGAGGCGCCATGCCTCATTCGCTCCAGGATCATTCGAAATTGTCGCCCGCGCTCATTACCAACGGACGAATCTTCTGCAACTGAGTTTCCAGCGAATAGGTCATGCTCGATGACATGGAAAAGAAGGTCAGAAAGGCCTTGAGATTCGAGTCGCCCTCACAGGTGTCGTGAATCCGCTGCCAGAACGCCTGATTGACCAACTGCAACTGCTGGAACATGCGCACCAAACCCTTGAGCTCCCAATCCGCAAGACGCCCTTCGCGGAAATTGAAGTACTGCCGGGCCAGGTACAGCGAAACTGCGCGCAGGATGAACTCCTGATTATTGGCGAACGGCAGGTGATTCTGCGCCATCGGTTTGAGCTTGCCCAACACCGGACAAGCACTGGTCGCCATGATCACCCCGAGCAGCGCACGCAAGCCCTCTTCCAGACCGACCTGCTTGGTGTATTCACGCTCTGGCGTGCGCACCCAGACCATAGCTTTCTTGAAGGCCGGCAGACCTTGAAAATCCTCGATCACCCGATGCAAATCAACCGCTGCCGGGCAGTGACTGAAGTCGCTCCTGCTCAGCGGGCAATTGCTGCACTGCTGGTGGCCCAAGCGCGTCCAGCTGGGCGCGTCATGGACCTGAGCGGAGTCATACACGCGGTCCAGTTCGATCCTGTAACTGAACTCATGATTATCGTCGAGAGTAATCCGATACTCGATGGCCATGCGTGTCTCCGCCAGACGTTTTGAGGTTCTGCTTGGGGATAATCAGCCACTGCGGCAGTCGGACTCAGCCTTCCAGTTCGGCCCAACGCTCCAGCAGTTTATCCAGTTCCTGCTGCTGGCTTTGCAAACGAGCCAACACCTCGGCACTTTTTTCCGCAGATTGCTGGTAAAAAGCCGGGGCACCGATCTGCGCCTCCAATGCCGCTATCTGCACCTCCAGCGCGTCGATCTGCGCGGGAAGCAACTCCAGCTCACGCTGCACCTTGTAACTGAGCTTCTTCTTTACGACCGCGGCCCCCTCGGGTGCAGGGGCAGGCGATGCTTCGACTACCGCTGAAGCCAATTCGGCCTTACCGCCCTTGGTTTCGCCAACCCCGAGCAAACGCGGTGAACCGCCCTGACGCAGCCAGTCCTGATAACCGCCAACGTATTCGCGAACCTTGCCCTCGCCCTCGAATACCAGGGTGCTGGTCACCACATTGTCGAGGAATGCCCGGTCGTGACTGACCATCAGCACGGTGCCCTTGAACGTCAACAACACCTCTTCAAGCAACTCGAGGGTTTCTACGTCGAGGTCGTTGGTCGGTTCGTCGAGTACCAGCAGGTTGGCTGGCTTGCTGAACAGCTTGGCCAGCAACAGGCGCGCACGCTCGCCACCCGACAACGCCTTGACTGGCGTGCGAGCACGCTGCGGGCTGAACAGGAAGTCGCCCAGGTAGCTCAGCACGTGCCGGCTTTGCCCATCGATATCGATGAAGTCGCGGCCTTCGGCGACGTTATCGATCACGGTTTTTTCCAGGTCGAGCTGATGACGTAGCTGGTCGAAGTAAGCCACGTCGATGCGCGTGCCCTCCTTGACGCTGCCACCAGTTGGCTGCAAGCCGCCGAGCATCAACTTCAACAACGTGGTTTTGCCGGTGCCGTTGGCGCCGAGCAGGCCGATACGGTCCTCACGCTGCAGCACCATGGAGAAATCGTTGATCAGCATCGGGCCACCCGGATGGGCGAAACTGACGTTCTCCAGCACCATCACCTGCTTACCGGATTTATCGGCGGTATCCAGCAGGATATTGGCTTTGCCGGTACGTTCACGGCGCTCGCTGCGCTCGACCCGCAACGCTTTCAAGGCCCGCACGCGCCCTTCGTTACGGGTGCGACGCGCCTTGATGCCCTGACGAATCCACACTTCTTCCTGGGCCAGGCGCTTGTCGAACAGCGCGTTGGCCGTTTCTTCGGCAGCCAGGGTGGCCTCTTTGTGCACCAGGAAACTGGCGTAGTCGCCATCCCAGTCGATCAAGCCGCCGCGATCCAACTCGAGAATGCGCGTGGCCAGGTTCTGCAGGAAGGCCCGGTCGTGGGTTATGAACAACACGGCGCCGTTGAAGCCCAACAACGCCTCTTCCAGCCAGGCGATGGCACCGATGTCCAGGTGGTTGGTTGGCTCGTCAAGCAACAGCAGGTCCGGCTCGGAGACCAGCGCCTGGGCCAACAACACCCGCCGACGCCAGCCACCGGACAGTTCAGCCAGGGTCTTGTCGGCCGGCAACTGCAAACGACTCAAGGTGCTATCGACCAGTTGCTGCAACCGCCAACCGTCACGGGCTTCGAGGTCATGCTGGACATGCATGAGCTTGTCCAGATCGGCATCGGTGACGATGTTCTGGCTCAGGTGGTGATACTGCGCAAGCAGTTCGCCGACACCGTCCAGGCCCTGGGAAACCACATCGAAGACTGTCCGTCCGTCGGCAACTGGCAGCTCCTGCGGTAATTCGCCGATCTTCAACCCCGGTGCGCGCCAGACCGAGCCGTCGTCAGGCTTCTGGTCGCCTTTGACCAGCTTCAACATGCTCGATTTGCCGGTACCATTACGGCCGATGATGCAGGCCCGCTCGCCACGGGCAATCTGCCAAGACACCTTGTCTAGCAGCGGCATGGCGCCGTAGGCCAGGGAAACATCGGTGAACTTAAGCAGGGTCATGGCACGCCTCGATAATACAGCGACTGATAAACAAGCAGGTAACGGCTGCGAAAGCGCAAGAAATGAACAGCTATCTGCGCGTTCCAGCCCTATTCTGCGAAGCTTTATCACCGCAAAAAACTTATTTGCCGACGCCCGCAGGTCCCGGCAAAAACTGGGCGCGCATTCTAACCGAGAAGCGCCCCGAGTTTGCGGGCAATTTTCATTAAGCCGCCAGTCGGCAGCGTGACTTTCACCTGCCCCCGGCAAAAGGCTAAGCTAGATGAATCTAGCGTCGGTCTTACTGTCGCTCCTCTCATTTGCTTACCCGGATGTGTCATGCGCGGTCGTCTGTTTTGCCTGCTTTCCTGTTTAATCATCACCGCAGCGACAACCGCAGCGACTCAGGCTGCCAGTCTGGCCCAGCAGCGCCAGTACTATGACGTGGCCAAGGCCGCCTTGGCCAAAGGCGACAAAGCCCCTTATCAACGCTATGCCCAGGCCCTGCGTAATTACCCGCTGGAGCCTTACCTGGCCTATGACGAACTGACCGCTCGACTCAAATGGGCGAGCAACGACGAGATTGAGAAATTTCTTGCCGAACATGGCGACCTGCCACAGGCCGGCTGGATGAAATTGCGCTGGCTGCGCTGGCTGGCCGAGCGCGGCGAGTGGAAAACCTTCATCAACCACTATGATCCCGCGCTGAACTTCACCGAACTGGATTGTTTGTACGGCCAATATCAGCTGGGCCACGGCATGCTTGCCGAGGGCTTTGCCACTGCCGAAAAACTCTGGCTGGTCGGCAAGTCGCAACCCAATGCCTGCGATCGCCTGTTCGACCAGTGGGCCGCCAAGGGCCAGCTCACCGAAGAAATGCGCTGGAAACGCGCCAAATTGGCCGCCGAAACCCGCAACTATGGCTTGGCCAGCTACCTGATCAAGGAACTGCCAACCCTGGGCAACCACGGCAAGCTGTTACTCGAAGTGGCGCAGAAACCACAAATCCTCAGCCAAACCGCTCGCTTCAGCTCCAACGATTCAGCCATGGCCGATGTAGTCGGCCTCGGCCTGCGCCGCCTGGCCCGGCAAGACCCGGAACAAGCCCTGACGCTGCTGGATAGCTATGCCAAGCGCATGAAGTTTTCCAGCGACGAGCAAGTTGCCATCGCTCGTGAAATTGGCCTGACCCTGGCAAAACGCTTCGACGCCCGCGCGCTCAAGGTCATGGCGCAGTACGACCCGCAACTGCGTGACAATACCGTCAGTGAATGGCGTGCGCGCCTACTGTTGCGCCTCGGCCGCTGGGACGAGGCACACCAGTTGACCCGCAAAATGCCCGAGGAGCTGGGGCAGACCAACCGCTGGCGTTATTGGCAGGCACGCAGCCTGCAACTGGCCCAGCCCAACAGCCAGGAGCCGAAAGCGCTCTACCAAACCCTGGCCAAGGAGCGCGACTTCTACGGTTTCATGGCCGCCGATCAGGTCAAAGCGCCCTACCAGCTAAACAACAAACCGTTGCTTCTTTCAGCCAAGATCGTACAAAAGGTGCGCAACGCCGCGGGTATTCGCCGGGCAATGGAATTCCACGAACGCGGCCAGATCGTAGATGGTCGCCGCGAGTGGTATCACGTCAGCCGCCTGTTCAGCCGTGATGAGTTGGTTGCCCAGGCGCGCCTGGCATACGACATGGAGTGGTACTTTCCGGCGATTCGCACCATCAGCCAGGCGCAGTACTGGGACGACCTGGACGTGCGCTTCCCCATGGCCCACCGCGAACCGCTGACCATTGAGTCGAAGAAACGTGGCCTGCACTCCAGCTGGTTATTTGCCATTACCCGCCAGGAAAGCGCCTTCATGGCCGATGCCAAGTCCCAGGTAGGCGCCATGGGCCTGATGCAGTTGATGCCGGCGACCGCCAAGGAGACCGCCCGCAAGTTCGGCATCCCCTTGAGCAACCCAAACAATGTCTTGCTGCCGGATACCAACATCCAGCTCGGCGCCGCCTACCTGAGCCAGGTCTACGGTCAATTCAACGGCAACCGCGTGCTTGCCTCTGCCGCCTATAACGCCGGCCCCGGCCGTGTACGCCAGTGGCTACGCGGCACCAACCACCTGGCGTATGACGTCTGGATCGAGAACATCCCGTTCGACGAAACCCGTCAGTACGTGCAGAACGTGCTGTCTTATTCGGTGATCTACGGACAGAAGCTCAACGCCCCACAACCACTGATTGCCTGGCACGAGCGTTATTTCGACGATCAATAGGCGGTGGCCGCAGGTGAATCAGGATGAGGTGCTCAGGCACCTCATTACTCGTGTATTGGCAGCTGATGGCTTGAAGTTTGTGGCTTACTCCAACACCTCAACCGTCATACCGAGCTGCAGTCCACCGACACCTTGATTGATCAGATTCTGACCGAAGTACACCTCGCCATCACGGGCGCGATAGCTCTTCAGCGTGGTGAGCGGTTCACGGTCGGCACTGCGCTCGCCGGTCAGCGGATCAAGGGTAGTGAGGATGCAGCGAGTGCAGCCCTTGGCCACGCGAAACTCGATGCCACCAATGCGGATACGCCGCCAACTGTCCTCGACATAGGCCGCGCCGCCCTCGACCACCAGATTCGGCCGAAAACGCAGCATTTCCAGCGGCCGCCCGACCCGCACCGACAAATCATCCAGCGAAGCCTGGCCGATCAACAGCAAAGGGAAGCCATCGGCGAAACCGACCTTCTCTTCCGCGCTGAGATTACCCGCGATAAACCGGGCGCGCTCGGCAGGCACATGCACCAGTCGACAGGGCTTGCCGATAAAACGGCTCAACCACTCGGCCGCCTCATCGCCCGCATCCGGCACATATAGGCTGTCACTCCAGATAAACACGCCGCGCAGCGCAGCATCAACGCCTGGCAAGGGCACCTCGAGTACAGGAAAACCAGCCGAGCTCAGGGTCAGGCCACCCGCAACATTGTGCCGTGCCAGCAATTGACTCATATGCGGCAACGCCCGCTGGGTAAGAAAGCGCCCATTCTGTGCATCGACTAGCATCCAGCGTCGGTCACCGACCACGCCCAGGGCATCCAGCTGAATTTCAGTCAGTGGTTCGGCGATGGCGGACTTCAGCGAATAACGGTACAACCCGGAGAGACGTAACATGAGCCAGCATCCAGTTCGGCAAAAAGTCCTTATACGAGTAACCCAGCCCACTCACAAGCCCGCGCTGGGTTTTGCCCTGGTAGCACTGCTGAGTGGCTGTAGCGGCAGCCCGCCCGAGAATCTTGGCACGCACGATGGGCGCCTGGCCCCCTGCCCGGAGTCGCCCAACTGCGTCAGCAGCCAGGCCAGTGACGCGGAGCAGCGGATCGAGCCGCTGCCACTGCGGGGCAGTCCGAGCCAGACCCAGGCACTGCTGGTCAAGCTATTGGCCGACGAACCCCGGGTACGCCTGATCAAGCAAGACGCCAATTACCTGCATGCCGAATTCGGCAGCCAGATGCTGCGTTTCGTCGATGACGTGGAGTTCTTGATCGGCGATCAGGCCGTCGATGTGCGCTCGGCCTCACGCTTGGGCTACTCGGACTTGGGCGTCAACCGCAAGCGCATCGAGCATCTGCGTCAACGGCTCGGCGAGCAGCAGTAGCGGCTGCCTGACCGCAATCGGCGCAACGCAAAAAAAACGGCGGGCTGTCGCTTCGCTCCGAGCGCAACGCCAGCCGTGCTGGTTTAGGCGCTTGGTTCGTCGAGCATCAGGCGTTCGCGGATCACGTCGACCAGCTTGTCCGGCTGAAACTTGGAGAGGAAGTTGTCGCAACCGACCTTCTTCACCATGGCCTCGTTGAAACTACCCGACAGCGAGGTATGCAGCACCACGTAGAGGTCCTTCAGGCGGGGATCCTGTCGGATTTCGGTGGTCAGACGATAGCCGTCCATCTCGGGCATTTCCGCATCGGTGAAGACCATCAGCAGTTTATCGGTTAGCACCTCACCGGCATCGGCCCATTTTTTCAGCATGTTCAAGCCTTTCAGGCCATCGGTGGCCACATGCATCGTCAACCCTAACTGCGACAGGGTCTCGCGCAACTGCGCCAGGGCCACGCTGGAGTCGTCTACCAGCAGCACCTCACGCCCACGCGCACGCTCCAGCACAGGATCGGCCAAGCGGTCGCCGGAAATCTTGGCGTTGTAGGGCACGATCTCGGCCAACACCTTTTCCACATCGATGATTTCCACCAACTGCTCTTCGACTTTGGTGATCGCCGTCAGGTAATGCTGACGCCCCGCACTACCCGGTGGCGGCAGGATGGATTCCCAGTTGAGGTTGAGAATGCGATCGACGCCGCCGACCAGAAAGGCCTGCACGGAGCGGTTGTACTCGGTAACGATGATGGTGCTGCGCTCATCCGGCACTATCGGGCGCATGCCGATGGCTTGCGACAGGTCGATGACCGGCAGGGTCTGGCCACGCAGATTGACCACTCCACAGACAAAGCGATGGCGGTGTGGCATCAGCGTCAGCTTGGGCATCTGCAGGACTTCCTGCACCTTGAACACGTTGATCGCGAATAACTGCCGCCCGGCCAGGCGAAACATCAGGATTTCCAGGCGGTTCTCGCCCACCAGTTGGGTGCGTTTATCCACCGAGTCAAGAATGCCAGCCATTGCGCGCTCCAAATTGTTGATCGAATCCAGTTACAGCAAGGGTATCGGCAAGGAGCGACAGTGCTGAAGCCGACCGGGCGCCATCTTGCACGAGCAGGCGCAGCGGTGCCAGCCAAGTGCCATCAATATCACTCACGCAGTAGCGGCGAACCCACCGGCAAGTGCACCCGCAACGCATTACGCCGCGCGGAAAAGCGCAGGTGGCGGCTTTCCAGCGGCTCGCCATCCAGATTCAAATCCAGACCTTCCGGCGCCTCGACTTCCAGCCAGGGCAAGCGCGCACTGAGTGCGACGCGTTGCAAGCCGTTGATCCCGCCAGACAACAAGGTGCCCAAGGTGCCAACCACATCCTCCGCGGCCGGGACTATGCAGACATCCAGCAAACCGTCATTCACTCGTGCATCTGGGCAAAGCAGATGCCCGCCGCCAGCCTGTCGCCCATTGCCGATGCCCATGGCAATGAACTCGCCCTCCCAGAAAAAATCCGGCCCGGTGAAGCGACCAAAGGCCGAGCGCACCTCCGCAAAGCGGGCCAACCCGGTGAGAAAGTAGGCAGCGCCGCCGAGCAGGCGTTTGAGGTCTTCGGAGGTATTGGCGGTGACATTAGAGCCAAAACCACCCGTGGCCATATTGAGATAAAGCTGACCATCGACCTCGCCCAGGTCGATCGGCTGCGCCGGCTCATCCAGCAACGCCAGCGCCTCGAGGGGACTCAACGGCAACCCCGCAGCATTGGCGAAGTCGTTGGCCGTACCCAGCGGCAGTAGCACCAGACTGGCCTCGGTGTGCGCCAGTGCCATCGCTTCGGCCACCTCGCGCAACATGCCGTCACCACCCCCGGCGATCAGTATCGGATAGCCGGCTTGCAGGGCCTCGTTGACCAGCCGACGGGCATCACCCGCCTCCCAGGTGACCCGCACGTCGAGCTGCCAGCCATCCTCACGGCGCGTCGCCACTGCGGCGCGCACCTCTTGGTTGCCGGCTTGCTTGCCATGCAAGATCAATAATGCTTTGCGTTCGCTCATAACCAGCGCCTTGGGGCCTAATCGGATCGAGACTCAGTGGACAACGAAAAGCCGGCAAAGGTGCGCCAGCATACAAACGCAAAAGAGTGCCTGCCTGTTTATCGCCAATAATCCAGCCTGCAGCAGCAGGCATCACTCGTCCTGTTCCAGGCCGGTTGCGATATCGCCCTGCGGTGGCTGACAGCGTGGCAGCCAAACGGTAAACACTGCGCCCTTGCCAAGTTCGCTCTCGACTTCCAGACGGCCATGGTGTTTGGCCACGATGCTGTAAGACACCGAGAGCCCGAGGCCGGTGCCTTGCCCAACCGGTTTGGTGGTGAAGAAGGGGTCGAACAAGCGGGTCAGATGCTCCGGGGCAATACCACTGCCACTGTCGCGCACCCGCACGAACACCCAATCATCCTGCGCTCCGGTTTCCAGCCAGATAGTGCCCTGCCCCTCGATGGCATGGGCGGCATTCATGATCAGGTTCATGAACACCTGGTTGAGTTGCGAGCCTAGACACTGCACCGGCTGCAACTCACCATAGTCCTTGAGCACCTCGGCCTTGAACTTGATCTCGTTCCAGATCACGTTGAGCGTGCTGTCGAGGCCCTTGTGCAAATCGGCCTCCTGCCAGTCGCCCGAGTCGATATGGGAGAAGTCACGCAGATCCTGAACGATCTGCTTGACCCGTTCCAGGCCCTGGCGTGACTCACGCACCAGATCGGCCATGTCGCTGCGCAGAAAATCATAATCCAGCGCCTGATTGGCCTGCTCAAATTGCGCGCACAAAGCCGCATCCTGATGTTCGACGGCCGCCGCCTGGTAGCTCTCGACCAGGCGAAACAGGTCGCCGACATATCGCTCCAGGCTGCTGAAGTTGGAGTAGACGTAACCCACCGGGTTATTGATCTCGTGGGCAACCCCTGCGGCCAACTGGCCGATCGCCGCCATTTTCTCCGACTGCAACAGTTGCGCCTGGGTGTCTTCGAGCTTGTGAATCAGCCGCGCCTGCTCGCTTTGTTCCGCGCGCAGCAATTGATTGAGGCGCTCCAGCTGCAGATGCTGGGCCGCGGTTTCAGTGGCATCGGAGATGGTCAGGCAGACATATTTGACGGTACCTGCGACCGCCATCATCGGCGAGAAGGTGCAATTCTGGTACATCATGTCGGTCGAGCCGGTGATGGGCCGGCTGCCGGCGAAACTGAACAGGTGCGGGCGTTGCTGCCAGGAAGTGAACGCTTGGTTGTGCAAGGCGAACACCCCGTCTATTTTCTTCTGCACCCACAGCCTCGGTAATTCCGGAAACAGATCGAACAGCGACCGTCCCCTGACCTCAGTGCGATCCTTACCGCTGTGGATCGCCATGAAATCGTTCCAGAACGCCACCCGATACTGGCTATCGAGCAACAATACGCCGAGGCTGATGCTCTGCAGCACCGCCACCAACTCCGCGGGCAATACCTCTTCTGGTGCAGGCGTCATCTCGCATCCTTTTTCCGATGATGTGCGCTAGATATCACTCAGCAACTGATCGATCACTTCGATAACGGTGGTCACCGTGTCTTCGGTGATGCACACCAGCAGATCGCAATAGAAACTGTGGGTCGCCACTTCGAAGTGGATCTCCAGCACCAGCGCCTGATGACCACGCAATTGCGCGGCGCCAAGTACCTCCTGCAGCGAACGCCCACGCGATAGCAGCGAGGGCGACCCGTAACTCACCTTGATATCGACCTGCTGTGCCAGGCCATTGATACAGGCCCCGGTGAGGATATTGGTGACATCCAGCATCAGCTCATCCTGGATGCTGTGTTTTTCCACCCCTTCATAACCCATCAAGCCGGCCAATTCATCGGCACCATTCTCACCGAAGCAAACCATCACCTCACCGCGCAGGCGACCGAGAAAGGATTGACGGGTGATGATGGCCGGCTGACTGGCAATCATCAGCTGGCTCAACAGGCTGGTATTGGTCACGTCGACAACATGGATGTGGGGCACTGACAGGGTGACGAAGGTTTCGGTCAAGCGGGCCAGGCGGTCAGCTCCCTGGCCCATGGCCACGTTCATCAGTTCCTGCAGGGCATCGCGCTGCTCTTCATTCAGGTTCGCCAGTTGGCTGCTCATCTAGATCAGCCCTACTTCATACAGCGCCGCCTGCATGGCCTCGGGGGTAATCGGTTTCTTGATGAAGGCCGCCGCCCCCAGGTCGCGCACTCGCTGCTGGGCTTGAGGCTGGATATCGGCGCTGATGACGATGACGACGACTTTGGCATCCTCGCGCTTGAGTTGCTCCAGGGTGCGAAAACCGTCCATCACCGGCATGGTCAGATCGAGAAAAATCACCTCGGCATGGCCTGCGTGGTAAGCCACCAACGCTTCCTCACCGTTAGTGGCCTGGGTCACGACAGCCTGCAAATCCGCCGGCAGGGCTTTCATCACCAGCTTTCGTGACATGGCCGAATCATCGACTATCAGTATTTTCAAACGAGCGATCCTCTGCTTCTTATGATTCTTATGGCTTCGCGTACAGCGCGTGACCGCATGCTGCATGGCCACCCTATCACGGTTGCCGGCACCTTAGCCGAACCCCTACCCGTTGCCATGCAGGACACTCAAGCGTGCCAACAGGCCCGTGGCTTACGCCGGATAGCCGGTGATCGCTCGAATGCGCAGATACAGCGGCTTGAGCTGCCGGTACATGTGCAGGTAGACCTCGCGGTACAGCTGCTCGTAGATACGCTGCGCCGCCGGGTTGGGCTGGAATACCTGGCCAACCCGGGTCATGGCCTTGCTTGCCGTGGGAAAGTCCGGGTGCAGGCCGAGGCCCACCGCGCAGTCGATGGCCGCGCCCAGGCCGGAGGTTTCATAGACATGCGGGCGCTCGGCCGGCAGGCCGAAGATATCCGCGGTCAACTGCATGGCCGCATCGCTCTGCGAGCCACCACCGGACACACGCAGCCGGCTGATCTTGGTACCCGAGCGCGTCTCGATCTTCTCCTTGCCCTGGCGCAGGGCGTAGGCCAGGCCCTCGAGAATGGCGCGATAGATATGTGCGCGGGTATGCACATCGCCAAAACCGATGATCGAGCCCTTGGCCTCCAGCCCCGGTTCACGAATACCCGGCGACCAGTAGGGTTGCAGCATCAGGCCCATGGAGCCAGCCGGCACGGCATTGACCAGCTCGTCGAACAGCGCCTCGGGTTCGACGCCCAGTTCCTTGGCCCGCTGCATTTCGCGCTGGCCGAACTGCTGTTTGAACCAGCTGACCATCCAGAAGCCGCGGTAGATCATCACCTCGGTGTTGAAATGATCGGGAAGCGCCGCTGGGTATGGCGGGATCAGCGCAATGGTTTCCAGGTAGGTGCGCCGCGTGGTGTTGATGGTCGCGGTGGTGCCATAGGACAGGCAGGCGATATGCGGCTCCAGCACACCCGCACCGAGTACTTCGCAGGCCTTGTCGGCACCGGCGGCGATCAACGGCAAGCCTTCGGGAATACCGGTGTGGCGGCTGGCGGCGGCGCTGATGCTGCCGAGCTGCTCACCTGGCTTGTGCAGTTGCGGCAACTGCTCGCGGCGCACCGGTATGGCTTGCCACTTCCAGTCACGCGGCGCGGCCCATTGCAGGCGCTTGTAGTCGAACGGCAGGTAGCCCACGCAGCAGGCCAGTGAATCGACGAAGCGACCGCACAGACGATGGCTGAGAAACCCGGAGAGCAGCAGGACTTTATCGGTTTTTGCCCAGATATCCGGCTGGTTCTGCGCGACCCAGTTGACCTCGGCCTGGGCGCGAAAATGATCGACCGCTTGTTGCGCGCCGATCAGCTTGAACAACCAGCCCCAGGGCCCCTTGATCCTGCCGCGAACTTCGGCCTGACGCTGATCGAGCCAGAGGATCGCCGGGCGCAGCGGTTGACCCAGCGCATCGACATGGATCAGCGTGCCGCGCTGAGTGGTCAGCGCCACGCCCTTGATCAGGCGGCGGTCGATATCCACCTGCGCCCACAGCCGTTTGCAGGCCTCGCCGAGGCTGGCCCAGTAATACTCCGGATCCTGTTCGGCCCAGCCAGGCTGAGTGGAATAATAGGCCTCAAGCTCCACCTTGCCCTTGCCGACCAGATTGCCGTGCAGGTCGAACAACAGCGCACGCACACTCTGGGTGCCGTTATCGATGGCCAGCAAGTAGCTTTGTTCGCTCAAGACACAGTCCTTCTTATCAGGTGTGCAGTCGCCTGCACGGTCGGGCTAGTGGATATCTAGCAGGCTGTACAAACCGCAGGGTGGCCTGCTAGCCCACCGAGGCAGGCGCCGCCGATCACCCCTACAGGCGATCTCAATCCTGCGGCAGGCTGTAACAGCTGCGCCAGAGCGCCAGGTAGTCACACTCCTCCTGCTCCCAGCGCTCATCGTCCCAAGCCAAACGCGCCTGACACAGTGCACGAATGCGCGGCAACTCCGCCCGCGCGCCGTCCGCCAGGAGCAAGCCAAGGCGAGTACGGCGCAGCAGCAGGTCGTCCAGGTGCAGCACCAGCTCGTTCTGCGCCGCCCAGGCCAGTTCCACCCAGAGCGTGTCGCTGCCGGCCACCCGCTCGCCGCCCACCTCATCGAGCAACGCCAACACGTCAGGCAGCTCGCGGCCATGCCGACCGGCCAGGCGCCGCTGCTGACTGGGGCCGAGCGTGGGCATCGCGGGCAGCACGCCGGGGCGAAAAGTCTCGCTACCCTGATCGTCCAACGGCCGGCCGATCATCTCGGCGCAGGCCCGCAGCACTTCCAGGGCCAGCAGGCGGAAGGTGGTCAGCTTGCCGCCGGCCAGGGTCACGCAACCGGGCTCGATCCACAGCGCGTGTTCACGCGTCTCGTCCGAGGGTTTTCGCCCTGCGGCGCCGTCGCTGACCACCGGTCGCACGCCGGCCCAGGTCGACAACACGTCGCTGGCCGTAATTGCCGCAGCGGGGAATTGCTGGGCGCAGGCGGCAAGCAGGTAATCCGCCTCATCGCTGCTGATCCGCGCCTCCTGATCCAGCGGCTGCGCATGATCGAGATCGGTGGTGCCGACCACAGTCGCACCTTCCCAGGGGAAGACGAACACCGGACGCCGGTCCTTGCCATGCATGAAGCTGAAGGCATGGGCCACCGGTAGACGCCAGGCCGGCAGCAGCAGGTGGCTGCCGCGCAGCGGACGCACATGCTCGCGGCCGGTTGTTGCGCGCAACTGATCCGTCCAGGCGCCAGTCGCCTGGGCCACGACCCGGCTGCGAAAGGTGAAACGCCGACCGCTGTCGCGATCCTCGCCGAGCAGACCGATCACTCGGCCGTTGTCGCGCAGCAATTCGATCACCTTGACCCCGTTGAGCGCCTCGCCACCATCGCCGCGGGCCTCGCCCAACACGCGCATGACCAGGCGGGCGTCATCGGTCACCGCATCGAAAAAGCGCGTGCCGCCGAGCAGGCCGTCTTGCTTGAGGCCCGGCGCCAGATAGCGCAGCTCCTGCAGCGGGTAGTACAGATGGTTACGTTTGCCAGCCAGGGCGTCGTACAGCGCCAACAGCCCGCCAAACACTTTCGGTCCGGGAAACTGCCCCTGGTAATGCGCCATCACGAAGCTCAGCGGCTCGACCAGGCCGGGGGCTTCCTGCAACAGCCGTTGGCGCTCGCGCACCGAGTCGCGGGTCAAGCCGAACTGGCCCTTGGCGATATAGCGCAGGCCGCCATGGACCATTTTTGAGGAGCGGCTGGAGGTGCCCCAGGCGAAATCGCGCTGCTCCAGCAGCAGGCATGTCCAGCCGCGCCGCGCCGCCTCGCGCAGAATGCCGGCGCCGCTGATGCCGCCACCGATGACGATCAAGTCCCAGTCGCGCGCGGCCAGCTCGGGCAACGCACTCGCGCGCCAGGCGGCGTTCCAGGCGGGCATGCTCATGGCTCGATCAACACGCCGGGAGCCAGGCGCTGATCCGGGTCGAAGTGCGCGGATAAGGCCTTGAGCGCCGCCATGCCCAGCTCGCCCTTCTCCGCAGCCAGGTAGGGCGCGTGATCGCGGCCGACGCCATGCTGATGGCTGATGGTGCCGCCGTTGTCGACGATGGTCTGGCTGGCGGCGTGCTTGAGCTTTTGCCAGCGCGCTATGGCCTGCTCGTAGCTATTGCCGGGACGGAACACGTAGGTGGTGTAGATGCTCGATCCTTCGCCATAGACGTGGGACAGGTGGGTGAACACGTGCACCCGCTCGCCCTCCTCACTCAAGCCATTGCGCAGGCTGGCCTCGACCTTGTTCAGCAGACTGTCGACATTGCTCCAGTCAGTGGCGGTCTCCAGGGTGTCCACCGCATAGCCGGCGCCCCACAGACCGTGGCGCAGGTAGGGGAAGCGAAAGCGGTTCTCCGCCCATTTCTTGCCCAGCAGGGTGCCGCTGAACACTCCACCGAAGCCTTTCAATAGCGTCTTCGCCTGCTTCAACGAAGCGGCGTTCTGCACCCGGCTGCCGGTGACGCCGAAGGTCAGCATGCACTTGCCGTCGCGGGCGCCGCGCAGGGCCAGGTATTTTTCCAACCAGGCGATCTGCTGCGGATGACCGGCCAGGGCCAACTGGGTCTTGGTTTCGATGGCATTGGACAGGCGCAGCATGGACAGCGGCACCCGTGCCTGGGCCAGGTTGCGAATACCGGTCAATGCCTGCTGCCAGTTGGGCATGAATACCGCGTAGAAGTGTTCCTGCTCGGCCAGGCGACTGATGCGCACCTTGACCTCGGAAATGATGCCGAAGCGCCCTTCCGAGCCCATCAACAGCTCGCGCAGATCGGGGCCGGCAGCCGAGGCCGGAAAGCTCGGAATGTCCAGGGTACCGGCAAAGGTCTCGACCTTGCCGCCAGCGAACAACTGCTCGATCCGTCCGTAACGCAGCGACTGCTGGCCACTGGAACGGCTGGCCACCCAGCCGCCGAGAGTCGACAGTTCCCAGGACTGGGGGAAGTGGCCGAGGGTGTAACCACGGGCGCGCAGCTGACTTTCCACCTGCGGGCCGTTGGCGCCGGGACCGAACGTGGCGATCAGGCTGTCCTCGTCGATCTCGATCAGCTTGCCCATGCGTTCCAGCGACAGGGTCAGTACCGGCCTTTGACTAACTTGCGGGTTGATATGCCCGGCCACCGAAGTGCCGCCACCGTAGGGAATCACGATCAGATCGTGCTGGCTGGCCCAGGCCAGCAATTGGCGAATCTGCGCGGCGCTTTCCGGGTAGGCGACGCCATCGGGAAACACACCGAACTCGCCGGAGCGCATCGCCAGCCAGTCCGTCAGGCTCTGGCCACGGGCGTGCCGCACCCGCGCCTCGGCGTCCAGGCTGATCAGCGGGTGGGCCGACAGACGTGAAGCCGGCACCCTGGCCAAGACCTGCTCCAGGCTGGCATCAGCCAGCACCTGGCCCGGCCCGATCAAGTCGGCAAGAAAGGCCTCGCCATGGCGCGGCAATTCCACCACTGTTGCCTCATCGCCCCAGCCGTTCCAACGTCGCATCTGCCTCTCCCTCTGGATATTTCGGTCGCCATCATTGACTGCCTATACTAGCCAGCCGCCGCTCGGCGTCACTGTCGGATCGGGACAGGCGCTGTCGCCAATCAAGCCATTGCGAATAAGAAGCCTATGCAGAATCTCGGTTATACCTCGGTTCCCGCCCTGCTCAAGTACCTGCGTTACGCCGAACAGCTGGGCCTGGATATCGCCCAGGCACTGGCGGCGGCAGGCGTGCAGGCCGAGGATCTCGCCGACAACGGCAAGCGCATTCCCGGCGCGATCCACCAACACCTGCTCCAGCACTTGATCGAGGTCTCCGGCGACCCGCTGTTCGGCCTGCATTGTGCGCGCTTCGTGCAGCCCGGTTCCTGGAGCGTGCTCGGCTATATCGCCATGAACTGCGCCACCCTCGGCGAGGCCATGAGCCGTATCGTGCCCTACGAAAAACTGGTGGGCGATATGGGCGTCAGCCGGATCGAGGCGACCGCCGATCACGTCAAGTTGATCTGGAGCTGCCGCCACCAGACCGCGCCGATCCGCCGACATATGGTCGAGGACGTACTGGCGTCCTGGCTGCTCTACGCCCGCTGGATCGCCGATATGCAGCGCTCACCGCAGGAAGTCTGGTTCGAGCATGCCTTGCCCGATGGCGTGGACAGCGCCGAGTACAGCGCGGCATTCGGCTGCCCGGTGCGCTTCGAGCAACCCTGCAGCGCCCTGCTCGTCCCGCTGGACTACCTCGGCCTGCCGCTACGCCAGGCCGACGCCAACCTGCTGCGCACCCTGGAAGAGCATGCCCTGACCGTAATGGCCGGCCTGGACGAAGACGAAGCGCTACCGCTGCGGGTCAAGAACGTCCTGCGCCTGCAGCTCAAGGACGGCCTGCCGCGCAAGGAACGGGTAGCGGAAAAATTCAACATGACGCTGCGCACCCTGCAGCGGCACCTGCAACAGGCCGACACCAGCTATCAGCAGATCCTCGACCAACTGCGCCAGGAACTGGCCGAGCACTACCTGCTGCGCAGCGAGCTGACGATCCAGGACATCGCCAGCTACCTGGGCTTTACCGAACCGCGCTCCTTCCACCGCAGCTTCAAGAGCTGGACCGGCCAGACCCCGGGACAGTTTCGCGAGAACAAGCGCCAGATGCAGAACCCGTAGGGCGGGTGCAACCCGCCGAATCGGATACATGTGGCCGCGCCGCGGGTTGCACCCGCCCTACTCCAGAATCTCGCTCAGCCCGCAGGGTGGACTTCAGCCCATCACTTATCCCGCAGGATGCGATGGAGCTTGCGATAGCCATGCTGCCCAGCTTTAACCGAGGATTTCGCTCAGCGGGATAAAACGCAGGCTGTCGCCCTCGGCCAGGGTCGTGCCCTCCAGCACCTCGGCCAGCCCCTCGGCCCAGGCGGCGCTGCGCAGTAAACTGGAACTCTGGTTGGGATGCAGCACCACGCGACCATCTTCCAGGCGCGCGCGCAGGTACTCGCGGCGCTTGCCCGGCTTGCTCCAGGTGAACCCGGCCGGCATGGCAAAGCCCAGCGGCTCAACCTGCTGCACGCCCATACGGCGCAGGATATAGGGCCGCGCCAGCAGGCCGAACGTCACCAGGGTCGAGCCCGGGTTGCCCGGCAGGCCGATCACCGGCACGCCGCGAAACTGGCCGCAGGTCAGCGGCTTGCCCGGTTTGATCGCCAGCTTCCACAGGGTCAACTCGCCCTCTTCACGCAGCGCTACACCGAGAAAGTCTGCCTCGCCCACTGACACTCCGCCGGTGGACAGGATCAGGTCGACATCGCTCAACGCCGCCAAGGCCGCGCGGGTCAGTTGCAGATCGTCGGCGAGGATGCCGCCATCCACCACCGCGCAGCCGAGGCGCTGCAACCAGGCCATCAGCAGACGGCGATTGCTGTTGTAGATCTGCCCCGGCCCCAGCGGCAGGCCCGGCTCGACCAGTTCGTCGCCGGTGGACAGCACCGCTACCCGCAGACGCCGGCGCACGCTCAGCTCGGCGATCCCCAGCGTGGCCGCCAGGCCCAGTTCGATCGGGCCAAGGCGCGTCCCTGCCGGCAACAGATGCTCACCGATACGGGTTTCCTGGCCTTGTGCCCGGACGTTCTGGCCGAGTCGCAGCGGCTCGCTGAAACGCACCCGAGCATCTTCATCGACCACCACATTTTCCTGCATTTCCACCGTATCGGCCCCGGCCGGCAGCGGCGCGCCGGTGAAGATCCGTGCACAACTGCCGGTCTGCAGCGGCTGCGGCGCGTTGCCGGCCAGGATACGCTGGCTGACCACCAGCGGCTCACCCGTCCAGTCGGCCAGGCGCAGGGCGTAACCGTCCATCGCGCTGTTGGCCCAGGGCGGCAAGTCCAGCCCGGCGATCAGCGGCTCGGCCAGCACCCGGCCGTCGGCATCGGCCAGGGCGACCTGCTCGTTGGCACTGACCGGCATCGTCTCCGCCAGGGCCAGCAACCGCTGCAGCGCTGCCTCGACCGGCAACAGGCCGGGCTGATCGCAGCCGCTCATCCGCGGCTCTCGCAGGCAGCCGTCTGCTTCAGATGGGCGACAAAATTACAGGGACCATGGCGGGCATCGAGTTGCTCGGCGAGGATGCCATCCCAGGCGGTGCGACAGGCGTTAGTCGAACCCGGCAGGCAGCACACCAGGGTGCCGTTGGCCATGCCGGCCAGCGCGCGAGACTGGATAGTCGAGGTGCCGATATCGGCCACGGAAATCTGCCGGAACAGCTCGCCGAAACCGTCCACCTGCTTGTCCAACAGGCAGGCCACGGCTTCCGGAGTACTGTCACGGCCGGTGAAGCCGGTGCCGCCAGTGATCAGCACCACCTGCACGCTGTCGTCGGCGATCCAGGTCGCGACCTGAGCACGGATCCAGTACAGGTCGTCCTTGAGCAACACCCGCGCGGCCAGGCTATGCCCAGCCGCCTGCAGGCGGTCGACGAACAGCTGACCGGAGGTGTCGGTTTCCTGGCTACGGGTATCGCTGACGGTCAGCACGGCAATATTCAACGGCACGAATTGCGCCTCGGCCTTGTGGTTCATGGCAGGCTTCCAGTTGTCTGAGAGAATGCGCGATGTTATATCACAGGCCCACCTTTGGAGGCTCTGCCATGCCCGCCACCCCTGTTCTGCCAAGCTGCTCCGTACTGCTGTTGTGCGGAGGACGCGGACAACGCATGGGCGGCCGTGACAAGGGCCTGATCGAGTGGCAGGGCCGCCCGTTGATCGCCTGGCTGCATGACCTGGTGCGACCGCTCAGCGACGACCTGATCATCTCCTGCAACCGCAACAGCGAACGCTACAGGGACTTTGCCGACCGTCTCATCAGCGACGACGACGAACACTTCCAGGGCCCGTTGGCCGGCATCCGCACCGGCCTGCAAGCGGCCCGCCACGACTATTTGCTGGTGCTGCCGTGCGATACGCCCCTGCTCGACCGTGCCTTGCTCGATGAGCTACTGGGTCATGCCGGCAGCCACCCGGTCATGGTGCGTCAAGGCGATTTCTGGGAGCCCTTGTTCAGCCTGATCCCGAAATCCCTGGGCAGCGCACTCGAAGAAGCATGGCTGGCCGGTGAACGCAGCCCGCAACGCTGGCTATGCCGCCATGATCCGATTGCCGTCGTTTGCCCGCCCAACGACCCCCGCCTGGCCAACCTGAACACCCCGCAACTGCTCGCGCAGAACAGCAAATGAATGTCGACCACTGAACTTGACCGCCAATTACCCGTCTGAGGCTGAGTACACAGCCCTTATAAACACAAGGAAACACGTCATGACTCAGCGGATTCTTCCCGCTTTCCTGCTCGCCCTGGGCCTGGCCGCACTGGCAGGCTGCGCATCGCCATCGGTAATCACCCTCAACGATGGCCGTGAGATTCAGACCATCAACACACCGGCGTTTGATGATGACTCGGGCTTCTACGAATTCGAACAACTCGATGGTAACCGCGCCAAGGTCAACAAGGATCAAGTGCGCACCATTCAGGAACTGTAAGCACAGCCGGCACCCAGGCGGTCACTTCAGCCAATTGGTGACCCCTGAGTACTGGCTATTAACCGAAAGGACTCGTAGAGCGCCCTGCAGCTAGAAAAATATCAACCTAAGCCCTTGTGCAACAAAACTTTTTCAGTAAAATGCGGATTATTCGGAGTGTAGCGCAGCTCGGTAGCGCGTCTCGTTCGGGACGAGAAGGTCGCAGGTTCGAATCCTGTCTCTCCGACCAAATCCCAGTTTCTAGCAGTCTCAACCACTCTACGAAACACCCCAAGAAGCCCGCCTAGTGCGGGCTTTCTTGTATCTGGCTGTATCTCCTTATCTACCCCTAGACCTTCCCATCGTGTATGCCAGCTTGTATGCTGGCTGAAAACTCGAACCCGAGGCATACACGGCATGAAACGCAGCGAAATTAAGCGCCGCCCGCTGGCCGACACGACCCTCTCCAGCCTCGAACCGGAGGCCGCCGCCTACCGTGAACAAGACGGTCAAGGGCTGTATTTCAGGGTGAAACCAAACGGCGGGAAGTCGTGGGAACTGCGCTACAAAAAGCCGGACGGCAAGTGGTCATGGATTGGTATGGGGGCGTACCCCGAAGTCAGTGGCGCACTGGCCAGGCAGAAGGCAGCCGAACTACGCGCCGATCTGGCGGAAGGCAAAAACCCTCTCGCCACCAAACAGGCCCGAAAGTCTGCCGAGCTGGCCGCCGCCAACAACACCTTTGAAGCCCTGGCGCGGGAGTGGTTCAGCACTCGCCGACATGCATGGGAAGACGGCACCGCCAAGCGGATCATCGGTGCCCTGGAGTTGCATGTGTTCCCGGTCTTCGGCAAACGCCCGTACACAGGGATACTGCCGATGGAGTGGATGGAGTTCCTGCGCGACATGGAGCAGAAGGGAATCATTGACCAGATGGGCAACGTGCGCCGTTACTGCAAGGAAGCATACGACCTGGCCAGGGTTACGGGTCGCGCCGTCTTCAACCCGCTGGAGGGGCTGCACAAGTTTCTCAAGACCAAGCCGTCCGAGAACTATGCCCACGTCGCGGCGGACGAACTGCCCGCCCTCCTACGCGCCATCAACGGCTATCCGCACTCGCACATAGTCCGCTTGGGGCTACGTCTTATGGTGCTCACTGGCGCGCGACCCAGCGAGCTACGGGAAGCCCCGTGGTCGGAGTTCGATCTAGACGCCGGCCTCTGGAGCATTCCCGCCGCGCGGATGAAGAAGCGCCGGGATCATGTCGTGCCGTTATCCCAACAGGCACTGGAAGCCCTCACCGAGCTTCGCCGCCTGACTGGTGCCTATCTATTGCTGTTCCCTGGCCGTAATGACCGCACCAAACCACTCAGCAACATGGCATTCAACATGGCACTTGGCCGCCTGGGCTATCGTGGCCGGCAGACTGGCCACGGCTTCCGCCATATCGCTTCAACCACCCTGCGAGAAAACGGCTTTGCCAAAGAACATGTAGAGGCGCAGCTCTCCCACGCAGAGGACGGCGTGGCCGGCGTTTACAACAAGGCCACCTATCTGGAGCAACGCCGCGCAATGCTGCAATGGTATGCCGACCACCTAGACAAACTGGCAGCCGGCAACGTGGTGGGTTTTAAGCGCGCATAACAAAATGCTGGATGTCCTACTCCAGCGGAAACAAAAGCGGACGAACTACATCGCCGGCCACTTTTTGAGTCTCACTTCAGGAGGTATTGCAGTGGCAAAGATTGACCGACGTGATCAACTGCCAGAGTGGTTTAGCCTCGAGAAATATCGCGAGACTGAGACTTTCAATGCCGCCCAATGGCATGAGCAGCTGGGTTTGCGGAGGCAAATTCTTGAGGGCAATCCCGAATATCCCATAAAGCTCGACCTTTCCAACGAGGTGCGAGATCAAGCCATGAGACTCTGGCGTGACAAAGCAACCCCTGCATTGACCCAAATAAGGAGCCGTCCTACCGGCCCACTGATTTCACAAAGGGCAATGATCGTTCGCGGCAAATCCTCTGCCGCCTTCATTGAATATCGAGGCGGGCTGACGAAGATCCCCATATCGCCTGAAGAAAGTCCCGTCCGCCCTCTTGCAGTCAGCGCCCTTCTGTCGCAGGCCCGTTCCGATCATTTTCTGCATGAGCATGGCAGCAAAGAGCAGAGCGATTTAGATCAATGGTCAATGCTTGCCCATTGCTGTGACCCCTCATACAAAACACCTCAACACCTCAAAAGCCTGCCTCTAAACATTGCGGGGAAGCCTGTTCTATCGATTGACCTGAGAGCCCGTGACGACGATCTGCGAAAGGCTTTTGATGCTTGGTTAAATCGGGCTAGGGCTGAGCGGCCCTTAGCTCGAAATAATCGAAAACCAGCATATAAGGACTGGGCGCGTTATGGCCTGTTACCGCATCTTGATCTGCTTATTTGGGAGCTGGAAGCCGGTGTACATATACCTGACCGAGTTATGTCTGCAGCGGTGAGCGATTACGATAAAGGCGAAAGCAGTTTCAGGAAGACGGTCAAGCCGCTCGCCATCAGCCTAATGCGCAACCTTTCAGAGCTTCGAGCTCAGGCCGTAGCAGAAGCAGAAGATGGAGCTCAGCCGCAAGCCGATCCGGAAACTTTCGAGAGCTGAAACTTTCCGGAAACTTTGGACCACTGGAGTTCGGATCGAAAGTTCCGGCACACTTCATCAATCTATTCCCGTCCACACCAATAACGGGAAGCAATATGAACAACATCCAGCCCCTCAAGGCGGCCAGTTGCGCCGCCAGCCTTCCGCAGTTCGACCCTGCCGTAACCATCATTCGGATGCCCGAGCTGGAGGCCATTACCGGGCTGGCTCGACCTACCGTCTACAAGCGTCTGAAAGAAGATCCGACATTTCCCCGCGCCGTGCCTTTGAGCGACAGCAAGTCTCGTGGCGCCCCTGTTGGCTGGGTGCTCGGAGAGGTTCAGGCTTGGGTTGCTTCCCGGATCGCCAAGCGCGACCACGCGGTGGCAGCATGAGCACTCATCTCGTTATCCACTACTGCGGCAAGCACATCGTTGCTATCAGCCCTGACGGGTTCGTCAACGCCAGTCTTCTGGCAAAGCACTTCAGGAAGAACGTCCGCGAGTATTTAGCCCTTGGCGAAGTGCTGCCGCAGTTGGCTGAGATTACTGAGCAGCTCGGCCGGCCACTCCATGCTCAATGGTTGGATCTGCAAACCATCCGCCGCCACGAGCCAGATTTCCATAGAGCCCTGGCAACCTCTGGGGTTATCCGCAATGAGTCTGGAGATCCCGGGCGGGTTATCCGTGCGACAGCGATCGGTGGCGGCCAAAAAGACTTTCGCCCTGGTCTTTGGATCCACCCTCGTTTGGCCGCTGACTTTGCACGGTGGCAGGAGGTTGGTGGAAAGGATTGGCTGGAGTCGCCATTAAGCCAGTTCGTTGCTGAAAAGCTCGCCCAGCAACTGAGTACAGGCAGTGATCTGCCGGGAGCGTGCGCATGACGCAAACAACAAAGGTCGACCATTCGGCCAGCCCTAAGAAATCGCACATCAATGATACCAGTGGCAGTGCTCAACGCCTGCGCCTGCTGGCTCGCTTGAAGCTGGGGCCAGTGGACACATTCGCCGCCATTCGAGAGCTCAACATCCTCCGACCTGGCGCGCGCATATCCGAACTGCGAGCAGCCGGACACTTGATCAAGACCCGGTTAATTACCCTGACAGACGACCAGGGCCGCACTCATGACGGCATAGCCCTGTACTGCCTGAGCACTGAACCAGCCGGGAGAGTCGCCGCATGAGCACAGTCACTTTGACACAAGCCAAAGGCGAGGCCCGAGTGGATAGCCGCCTGTTGGCTGAACAACTGGGCACGCAGCACAAGAGCACCATGGAAGTAATCGAGCGATATGCCGATAAGCTCAAGCGGTTCGGGGTTCTTCCGTTTCAAACGGAGAAACCCCTTGCCGGCTCGGTAGGTGGTCGCCCCGAGCGCTTTGCTCAGCTAAATGAAGATCAAGCGTTTTTCCTGCTGGCGCTCTCGCGCAACACTGACCGCGTGGTGGGCTTGAAGTCTGAGCTGATTATGGCCTTTCGTGAGGTGCGTGCAAAAACCGCTATCACAGACACCCAATACTTGCCGCTTTATCACGCCATGCATGACGAGGTCGCGCAGCTCGCCAAGCGCGCTCAGGCATGCGGTAGCACCACTCCCGAGCGGGTGTTCCACATCAATGCGAACAAGGCACTGAACGCCGTTATGGGCATAGCCAGCGGCGAGCGCGGTACGCTGACAATCGAGCAGCGCCTACTGCTCACGACCTTGCAGGCTGTCTACCGGCGCCGGCTGCATTCAAGGCTTGAGGCAGGCAAGGATCACAGGGAGGCAGGACGCAAGGCCAAAGAGGCCGTGCTGGCTTTCATGGCTGGCGCTGGCGGCTTGCTGGTTGGGAGTGAGGCCGCATGATGGCCTCGCATTTATTCCCCGCTGTTGCCAAGCTCAACCAAGGACGATATGGTGCCCATGTCGCTGCAAATCCAGCGATCAGGATTGGCGTCCTGACACATAGGCGGACACACCGCCATAAGAGCGGTTTTTTTGTGTCCACAGCATGGCTGCACCTTTATGGGCGGGCCGTGTGGGGCTCCTTCGGGAGCGCCGGTTCCTATGTCCGGTACGCCAACCTGCACGGTTCCGCTCACCATGATTGGCGTCATGGGAGCGGAGAACGCAACCGCAACATAGGCTCTCCAATTATGACCCAGCATCAGATCCTCAGTCTCAATCCGTCCAAAGCTCGCGCCGCGTATCACCGCGCCATAGCCATGGCCGCCCTGCGCGCTGATTCCTCTTTGTCCGTCCGCCTTGCCCGGTACAACGCCGCCATGGCCCGTGCTCGCGCCTTGGAAGTTGTAGGGGGTGCCGTATGAACCGCTCCACAATGCTGAGCCGCCTCAATACCGAAGCGGATCGTATGCAGGAAATTGC
This sequence comes from Pseudomonas paeninsulae, assembly GCF_035621475.1. NCBI lineage: Bacteria > Pseudomonadati > Pseudomonadota > Gammaproteobacteria > Pseudomonadales > Pseudomonadaceae > Pseudomonas > Pseudomonas paeninsulae. The sequence goes on along the minus strand of NZ_CP141799.1, from coordinate 2,072,119 downwards.
GCTCGCCATTGGTAGTATCGCCGGCATCCTGCGCCGTGATGCGCTGATGAAGTCGAACGTGGACATGGCGTCCGGGCTGACCCTGGCCGAGTTAGACGGTCTAGGCTGCGCACTCGCATTAATCGGCGACAAGATGTATTGCGACGGCGACAGCCTGGACGTTCTCACCAGCAAGCAACTGGAGGCCGGGCAATGAGCGCATCCAGTGAAAACTCTAGCATCGACCAAGGGTTTATCGGCTATAGCGTCCGCATCCACTACAGCGAGCCGGACTTCGGCGTGAGCTTCCCCGTGGTGACACTTGGCGACCTGGCCCGGGAGCTGGCCGAGATGCTGCGCGACGCGCTGCCCAATGACACTGTGACGATTAATCGCCATGGCTGTTTCAGCGGTGAGCGTCCCGAGGCGGAGCACATCACCGACCGTATCAAGCGCCGGGTAATCGAGGCGCGGGAAACCGCTCGCCCCGGCATCGCATTCCTGCGCGGCATTGGCTGTTGGGGCAACTCTCCAGTCGAGCATCTCCAAGCCGAAACAAGGGCTTAACCCATGAATATTCAAAACGGCGCCCAAGCGCCGACGGGATCGGCTTGCCCAATTTTGGCCCATCGCTACCTGTTCACCATCGCGCCGGCTGGTGCTGATCTGGTGCTATTGATCGCCCTGGAGGTGCTGCTATGGATTGCGTGACTCAATACCGTGACGCCTTGCAGACCGTGTTCGGGCCGCTGGATTGGCTGCCAATACCAGACGGCACCATCCGACGATTCTGGGTGCCCGCCGACAAGCCCGGCACCCTCAACGGCTGGTATCTGCTGTTCGCTGACGGCATCGCGTCCGGCTGTTTTGGCAGTTGGAAAATCGGCACATCGCACACTTGGAGCAGCCGCCAGCCGACCACCCCACATGAGACCGAGCAACTGCGCCAGCGCATCGAGCAGGCCCGACGCCAGCGGGAGGCCGAGCAGCACCAGCGCCAGCAAGACGCTGCCGAATATGCCAAGCGTCTATGGCGTGATGCTCGCCGCGCCGATCCCGATCACCCCTACCTGATCGCAAAGGCAATCCGCGCCTATGCCCTGCGCCAGCGTGGTGACGTGCTGCTGGTGCCACTGACCTATGGCGGGAAACTGGTGAATCTGCAGCGCATCCACCCTGACGGGACCAAGCGCTTTCTGTTCGGCGGCATGGTCAAGGGCTGCTATTCGCTCATTGGGACTATTGAGATAGGCCAGCGGCTTTATATCTGTGAGGGTCGAGCGACCGGCGCGACCATTCATGAGCACACAGGTGACGCCGTAGCTTGCGCGATGAATGCCGGCAACTTGCTGCCGGTAGGGCTGGGGCTGAGAGCCAAACACCCAGGTATCGAGATCATCATCGCTGGCGACGACGACCGACTGACCCCAGGCAATCCCGGCCGCACCGCCGCCCATGCCGCCGCGGTCGCGGTGGGTGGCCAGGTGGTCTTTCCAGAGTGGCCCGAGGGGGCGCCCAACAGCCTCACCGACTTCAACGATTTAGTCGCCTGGAGCAACGCCCATGGCATCGCCTGAGCACAACATCATCAACCTTCGGCCCGAAGCCCCCATGGTCGAGCCTGACCGCCCTTGCTGGGGCGTCTACGAGCACTGGGTGATCAATGAGAAAGGCCGCAAGCTGCGTCCCGGCGTGTACTGGCACAGCTACAAACGGGGCACGGACACCGCCGACGAGGACAACGGCGACCGACCAATAACCGATGAATGGGTGGCCAGCCCCGTGACGGTCACCGCGCGGACCACCAACAGCGACGACGGCAGCGAGGGCCGGCTGCTGCGACTGCTAACTGAGGGCGGCATCAAGGAGTGGATCATTCCCATGGAGGTGTTCGGCGGCAGCGGTGAGGACGCCCGGCGCAGCCTGTTCGGCATGGGCGTGATTATCGCCATGAAAAAACGCGGCGCCTTCATGGAGTACCTGCTTGAGCAGCGTCCCGCCCAGGTGCTCGCCACCACAGGCCGACCTGGTTGGCATGAGTCAGGAGCATTCGTACTGCCTGGCCGCACGCTGGGCAGCGACAAGGTTCGCTATCAGGCCGGCAGTCGGGCGCTGAATCTGTTTCGTGTGCGTGGCGATCTGGCCGGCTGGCGGGTCGAGGTGGCGGCCAAGTGCGAGGGCAACCCCGTACTGACCCTGGCCATCGGCTGCGCCCTGGCTGGTCCGCTGTTGAGCCTAGTGGGCGTACTGGGTGGCGGGGTTCACTTGGTCGGCGACAGCTCCAGCGGCAAGTCGCTGGCGCAGCTGATCGGCTCGTCGGTATGGGGCGACCCCGGGATCTTTGCCGCGTCCTGGGATATGACCAAGGGCGGGCTGGAGATCGAGGCATCGGGACGCAATGACACCCTGCTGCCGCTGGACGAGATCAAACGCGCCGACCCCAAGCGCGTGCAGGAGATGGCCTACTCCCTGGCGAACGGTCAGGGCAAAGGCACTATGACCCGCGAGCGTGAAGGTCGGGCCAAGTTGTCGTGGCGCCTGCTCACCCTGTCCAGCGGTGAGCGCTCGCTTTCCGAGCACGCGGCCATCGGCGGCAATGCAGCCCATGCTGGTGCAGAGTTGCGCATGGTCGATGTGAACGCCGGCACCCGCACCCACCGCGCCTTCGATGAATTGCACGGCCTAGCCGGGGCGGATTTCCACCGACTGCTCACCGTGGCTGTCGACGCGCACCATGGCCACCTGGGGCCGGCATTCGTCGAGCACCTGCTGGCCAGCGACGACCGCGCCGGACTGCTAAAAGATTTTGCCGAAGTGCGCGCTAGCTTCATCGCGGACAACGCCCAGGCCGGGCGGGTGGCGGATCGCTTCGCCGTCATCGCCCTGGCTGGTGAGATGGCCATCGCCTACGGGCTGCTGCCCTGGGCCGAGGGCAATGCTCTCGCGGATTGCCGCTTGCTCTATGGCGAATGGCTGAGCCGCGTGGGTAGCGGTAACGCGGAAGACCGGCAGATCCTTGCCGGCATTATTGACTTCATCGACCGCCATGGCAGCAGCCGCTTCTCCGACGTGAACGACCACACGCCAGACGCCAAGGTGTTCAACCGCGCCGGCTATTGGGAGCTGATCGGCACCAAGCGGCTGTACCTGTTCAACAAGTCGGCGCTGGTGGAGGCTGCCAGTGGCTACGGCCTGAGCCGCGTCATCAAGGCGCTGGAAGGGGCACACGTCCTTGCTCGCCGAGACAGCGAACGTAAAACAAAGAACTTCCGACTACCCGGCGGCGGCCAGTCGCGCCTCTATGTCATTGATCCAGAGGTCATGGATCGAGAGGGGGGCGGCCTATGACTACCGCCCAACAGGGTTGCCCAGGTTCACAGGAACCTAAAATCACTGGCAACAGTGGCAACACCGGCAACGGCCAGGCCTGCCGGGGCTTTCAGGCGTTGCCACCCTATAAAAAGAGTGGCAACAACTGGCAACACACACCTGATATTCAACATAAGAGAGCGCCGCTACCCCTCTACTCTCTTCTAACTGTTGCCGGTCATATTGGCACTGGCAACACTTTGCAAAGCTGGAGGCCGCGCCGTTCGGGGCTGTTGCCGCTGTTGCCAGTGTTGCCGGTGTTTTTGAAATCACAGGAACATTGGATTAAGTGCCATTCAGGCTGGGTGGTGCCATGAGCCTGCTGGCCGGGCTGATTGAACGGGTGGGTGTGATGCCGCGCCCTGATCCTCCAGCGCCTTCAATTGAGCCACCCGCCGCCGATTACGCGACCCGGCGAGCGCCCGCTTGCTCCGAGCCAATTGCCAGGCACGCGGAGCCTGGCCCGCGTGAAGAGCCGCTGAACTTGATCTGTACTGCCGCCACCGCCTCACTCAACTGGCGTCAGATCCGCGACCAGTACATCAATCACCTAATGAGCTGCCGAGCCTGCCACGCCCCAACTAACCGCTACTGCGCCTCTGGTGCTGATCTGCGCCAGCACTACGAACAAACGCCAATGGAGCACGCCCAATGACTCACGACCTTCTGCTGACCTTGGCCCGTATCGCCGAAAGGCCCCGTACCACCAGCGTGTCAGCGCCGACACTAAGTGCCATTCCCGACACTTAGTGCCGAATCAGACCAACCGATCCGACTCGGACCGATCTGGCGAGTGAGACCATATGGGCTCACTGAGACCAAATCGACATGCAGCTCCCAGCGCTACGTTTTCGCCTGCTGCGAAACGTAGCGCGCAACGCTCAGGTGTCGATTGCAGGCGTCAAGATCAAGCAGGAACAGGAAGGGCGCTAGTGCCTCAACGATCTGAACAAGGCCGGCGGCAAAGAGAATCGCCACAGCCCGAGCTGCCGGCGGAAATCAGCAGACTGCCGAGCTGGTCCGGCTTTTGGAAACTACCGGAATTCCGGTAGTTAGCGTGAAGGGGCGCCACGGCAACAATCAGCACAGCAAAGAGGACATGGAAAATTTTCCATCTCCTGCCGGCGCAACCCGCGACATTGCCGCCATGGCTGCCGGCTTCGGCAACGGAAAGACCTACGAGCAGGCCAGGCGCCTGACCTATTCCCCGAGACACCACAGGTACACACAGCGCCTTCATTTGCCGATTCATTGGGCCTTGCGCGCCTGAGCCAGTGACATAGCGTCGCGCCCAAAGCACACAGTGAGGCGCGACGGTATGGCTATTCCAGATGATAGAAAGAGACTTGGTGGAGGCATTGGCGACATAGCGCAGGCGAAACTTCGGGCAGCACGCAGTGGGTTTCCGGGGCAGAGAGATCCATTAGGTGGGCAGCCCCTTGGCGGTATTGCTGCGCCCCTAAAAACCAATGGCGTGCCTGGGGTCAGTAACGAAGCCAGCGCAGTGACTGGTGCGCAGGCCATGCCGAGCATTGGCATGGGCGGTGCACTGAAGAAGCCGGGCGTCTCCAATATGGCCGACAGTGTGCCGCTTGCGCAGCGCGGCTCGATGAGCAACATCGGAAACGGCATTGGCAGCTTTTCTCAGGGCGAGGCAGGCGACAGTCAACTGGCCATTGGCCGTTTCGAGCGCGCCAATCAGGAGCGCGCACAGATGCTTGCCAGTCGACCGCGCGAACTGGGCGACAACGGCGGGCGCACGACCATAGTTCGCGATAGCAGTCGCCCGCCAAGCATCGCCGAGCGGCTCAACGATCGTCGCGATCGGGCCGATGCCACTGCGGGCCTCGACCAGCGCCGAGTCGCCAACGATGAGCGCCGCACCGATGCGGACATCGCCGGCAACGCCCAGCGTCTGGCGAACGACCAGATCACTCAGCAGAAGACCCTGCAGGAAATCGAGGCCGGCCGGTTGTCGCTTGGTTCCAGCTTGCGACTCGATGGGCTGCGCAAACAACTGGTCGACTCTGCGTTGCAGGGCGATGAGCGCGCGCTTGCTGAGCGCAATTTCCTGCTCATGACCGACCCGGCCGGTTACCAGTCAAACCAGGCCAAAAGAGGCACTCTTGGGCTGGACATGGAGACCAAGCAACTCGAGCAGCAGGTATTGCGCCAGAAGTTAGATCAAGGACAGGTGAAGGCAGAACAGGCTCAGCAGGACCGGACAAAGGCTGCCGAGGGTACGGCCGCGACCTTTGAGCTGGCTATCGGGTCGGCAGATCGATTATTGGAGCATCCAGGCCTTGAACGGGCCGTTGGGATCTCGTCTATCGCGCCCAGCCTGCCAGGTGGCAACGCCGCCAACTTCGAAGCGCAGCTGGACACGCTCAAAGCACAAACCTTCTTGCCCCAGGTGCAGGCTCTCAAGGGCGCTGGCGCGCTTTCCGATGCCGAGGGTAAGAAGCTTTCAGAGGCCGTTGGCGCGCTATCCACGAGCATGAGCCCAGAGGCCTTCAAGGGTGAGCTGAAGCGAGTGCGCAACAGCTTGGCACAGGCGCAGGAGCGCGCACTGCGAGGCATACCGGCAGCCTCTCAGGGTGGCCAGGCTCCCGCTAGTGCCACGGCCACGCAAATCAAAACCGACGATGAATATGCGGCTCTGCCGTCTGGAGCCGTGTTCACCGACCCGAATGGCGTCACCCGGAGAAAACCATAATGGCCAGCTGGAAGGACGCTCCCATTGTGGGACAGGAGAACCAAGTAAAAGCACCTGCCTGGCAGAGCGCCCCTGCTGTCGATGAGTCGAGGCAGGCGCCGCCGCCCATTGGCGCGGGCCGCTCAATGCTGCGCGGCATCAACGATGGTTTGACCTTCGGTTTTGCCGACGAGATCAGCAGCGCCCTCTCGGCGACGATCAACCCGATTGCCGGCAGTGGCAACGATGCCGACACCTGGCGCGAGCGCTACGACCTGAATGTTGAGGGCGAGCGCGCCCTGGATCGCCAGGCCCGCGAGCAAAACCCAGTTGCAAGCATCGCGGGTGGTATTGCCGGCGGTATGCTGCCAGCGGCGCTCACGGCAGGCAGCTCGCTGTTGCCAGCAGCGGGCCATTCTATCGCTGGCCCAGTGTCGCGAGCCGCCGCCCAGGCCGCGCCAACCTTGCGGCAGGCAGCCGTGGAGGGCTCTGCGGTGGGGGCCGGCTATGGTGGCCTGTACGGGCTCGGCTCAGCCGAGGGTGATCTGCTGGAGCGCGCCCCAAATGCGGCCGAGGGGGCTGCTCTCGGTGCGACGGTTGGAGCAGCTGCGCCAGTCATCTTGGGCGGAGTGAGGTCGGCGGCCGGCCTGCTCACATCGCCCGACCGGTCAGCTGTGCAACAGATCGAGCGGGCGGCAGAACGTGACGGCATGACCCTGGAGCAATTCCGCCGCCAATCCGACGACCTGCAGCAGCGCTACCCAGGCGCCGCAATGCCTGCCGATGCTGGCGGCGAGAACATGCAGGGATTGCTCGAGCGCGTGGCCCAAACCCCAGGCGCCGGCCGCACTCAGGTTATACCGGCGCTAACTGAACGCCAGCAGGCGCAGCCGCAGCGGATTACCGACACCCTGCAGGAATTGGCAGGAAGTCCCGCCCAGCCTGCCGCAGCGAAGGCGTCCAGCGCCACCGACTTGGTGCCCTCGGCGGGTTCGCCGCTGTCGTGGACGCGCAGCGAACGCGATACCGTCCGCGGTGCCGCCGACGACTTGGGCAAGGCCACTGGCGGTGGCCGAAGAACAGCATTCAAGGCTGTAGAAGAGGCAATGGACCAGCGGGCCAAGGCTTCGCGACCGCTGTATGAGCAGGCCTACCGCGAGCCGGTACCGTGGTCGCATGACCTGGAAGACCTGTTCAAGCGTCCGGTGATGCAGGAAGCCTACCGCGGTGCCGAGCGCCGGGCCGCCAACGAGGGCCGCGACCTCTACGGCAAGTTTCTCGACCTGAAGGACGACGGCAGCTTCACCGTCACCAGTGTGCCGTCGACTGGGGATCTCGACTTTGTGAAAAAGTTTCTCGACTCCAAGGTTGGCACCCTGGAGCGCTCTGGCGACTATGGCGAGGCCCGAGTGATCAAGGGCATTCGCACCAAGCTGGTCGACACGATGGACGCCGCCAGCCCTACTTACAAAGAGGCCCGCGCCGCCTGGGCAGGGCCAAGTCAATTCATTGAAGCGGTTGAGGGCGGTCGTTCTGTCCTTAGTCGCAACGTCAGTGCCGAGGAATTGACTGCAAGCCTGAAACGCATGAGCCCAGCCGAGCTGGAGGGCTATCGCATCGGAGCGGTGTCGGCGATCGTCAACAAGATGGGCAACGACCCGTCGAAGATGGCCGATATGACCAAGTACCTGCGCAGCCAGGAGATGCGCGGCAAGGTCGCGGCCATGCTTCCCGACGATGCCGCGCGGCAACGCTGGAATGACATGCTGGACTTTGAAACAGGCGCCTCGACTACCGCAGGCCGCAGCCTGGGCAACAGTGCAACGGCTCGCCGGATGGCCGAGATGGGTGATGCCGGCGGTATTGGTGGCGACCTGGTGCTGAGTGCCCTGGCCGGTACGCCAGTCGGCAGCCTGTTTTCGCAGATTATCAACCGCACCGGCAAGGGGCTGCGCGACACCCTGAGGTCGAAGTCGGACAAGGCTGTTGCAGGCGCGTTGCTCCGTCCTGATGGCTTGGCTACGGCTCAGCGTGCCGCAGCACGGGACGTATCGGCAGCGCCGCCACCGCTCATCATTAGCCGCGGGGCCGGAGTGGGGTCTGCCCAATCCACCGCCGACCACGCGCCCAGACCGACAGTCCGCTCACTTCTGCCGACCATTCGTGAACGCCTAAGCACTGACAGCTCACTCGATGCCGACCAACTGGCCCGCGAAACGGGTTCGACGCGCGCAGCTGCAACGCAGGCCATAGCCCTGGCCAGGAAGGAGCAGCAGACCCTGGCGACGACCTTCAAGGGCGTGCCCGGTGCGAATAAAGCACGGCGCGGGCTGCTCGACTCCAATGCCTACACGGTGGCCAAGGCCGGCGACCGCGAGTGGCGTGTACAGCTGAAGTCGGAATAGGGGAAATCACCATGCGTATGAAGAAAGAAGAACCGTATTGCTCCCAGCGCACGAAGGTGACCATCACCACCGAAGTGACCCAGTCCGCTCGCGAGTGGGCCGAGGCCATGGGGCTGAAGTGGGAAACCGTGCGCCGTCGCCGGTACCGCGGCTGGTCGTGGACAGAGGCGCTACGGCCAGAGCTGCGCCGCTCCCCATTCAACGACGTGAGGCGTGTATGAACAGCCCAGGGCAAGAGAGCACCCGCGCCGACCTAGAGCACCTGACCACGCTCAGCGAGGCAGTGAAGCGGCACCGCCGCGATATCCGCCGGGCACTGGACCAGGTGCGCGCCATGCTTGAACAGATGGGTACGCTTACCTCATCGCCAGCGGCAGACGATAGCGCCACCTCCGCCCTGCGCATGAGGCTAGAGCATGCGATGAGCCTGCCGCGGCGTGCCAGCATCATCAAAGACCTGTCGATCGCTCTGCACGAGCTGATCACCCTCGAGCGCCGGAGCTACGGCCTGGACGCGCCGCGAACTGTAGTGGTGCCCGTGAAGGCGGCCAAGGATGGCGAAGGATGAGCAGCAAGCCGCCCATTGACTGGGAGAGCATTGAGCGCGACTACCGGGCCGGGCTACTGTCGGTGCGTGAAATTGCATCGGCGCGCAGCACGTCGCACACCGCCATCAACAAGCGCGCCAAGCGTGATGGCTGGGACCGCGACCTTAAAGCGAAGATCAAAGCCCGGGCCGATGCACTGGTTTCCAAACAGGAGGTTTCCACTCAGGTTTCCACCGCAGGAGCGGAAACCGAGCGGGAGATTGTCGAGAGCAATGCGCTTGCCATCGTTAGCGTGAGGATGAATCACCGCACCGACATATCAAGGTCGAGGCGCCTAGCCAATGCGCTGCTGGAAGAGTTGGAGGGGATGACAGGCAGCCGGGAGCTGTTCGCGCAGTTGGGCGTGCTGCTAGCCAGTCCGGACGGCAACGGCCAAGACAAGCTGAGTGAGCTGTATCACAAGGTCATCGCCCTGCCCGGTCGGTCGAAGGTGCTTAAGGAGCTGTCTGACACGCTGAAGACCATGATTACGCTTGAGCGCCAGGCCTACAACTTGGACGACCAACAGCATGAAGACACCTACGAGGACCGGCTGAAGCGGCTGATGAGCGACTAAGGGGGCGAGCCGTATCAGCTGCAAATTTCTCTGCAGCTGATGGCCTGCCACTGTGCCGGCTTGACGTTGCGGCGTGGACAGCTGATCAACAGGCACAGGAAGAGTGCCCTGCCAAGTGGCCAGGGACTGAAACAAAAAAGCCCCGCGAGGTGTCACGACGTGACTCACGCAGGGCTCGCCTCGCGAAAGGCTCGGCCGTCACTGGCTAGGCCTACTTGCCAGGCCTGCCAGTGACATAGCGTAAGGTGGGCCTGAGGCGCCAGGTCGAGCACTGGTGTGGGCAGTTGCGGCTAACTCTGGGCCTGGATGACTGAGTCTGGCAGACGGAAACCTGGCATTGGGCCGGGATTATCGGGAGGGACTGGCTATCTGTTGCCTTTCAAAATTCGCACGTATGGCGCAAGGCGCGGGTATCTCTCGGCATACCCGCCGTAGTCGCCGCTTGGGACAAACTCCCACGATTCGCCATTCCAACGCGCATCACGGTTGGCGGGTTTTGATGCATTCAGGACAACCTCGCAGTCGCCTAGCGAGCTGCCCTCATCGCGCACACTGACCACAACGCAGTGGCTGCCATCGACCACTATCCAATCACCGGCTTCAATATCAGGACGCTTAACCATGGATAACATGACCCCCAAAGAACGTGTTTTCGGGACGCTGCGCAACCTGCAGCGCCTGGTTGATGAAGCAGAAGATATGGCCGCGATCAAGGGGCGGCTTGCCGTGGCGATTGATCGCTGCCTTTCCTGGGAAAGCGAACTGGCCGACCTTAATGCAGTAGAGCCAGGGCCAGAGCAAGGCATGCGATAACGACAACGACAGCGCCAACCCATGCCCATGGCCATGGCCGTCGATCCCCAGCCATCGCCCGGTCAATCCAGTAGAGCCAGGAGCGGGTGCCCAAGGGATTATTCTTCGTTAGCGATAGAAGTGCAGTCTTTGCGAAGCATGCCCGTGCCGTATCGATTCACTTCAGCAAAGCAGCCGAGAGCCTCAAGCATGGCGACACGCTTCGGTGCATCATCAGCGACTAGATCACGGCTGCACTCGCCAACTGTTGACGACCAGGTCCCGGCATTGCCGCAGGAAATGATGCAGGCGCGGAGCTGCGCGAATAGCATCGCATTACCCATGACACCCGCTCTCGCCTCTTTCTCGCAGCGATCCGGCGCTGCGCGAACAAAGCAGTCCTGGCGCTCCGTGGTTCCTTTCCCATAAGCGCAAAGGCGGCCGGTGCTAATCACTTCGCGGACAAGGTCAATGCCCGGATCGGCATAAGCCAGGTGCGGAGCGAGCAGCAGGATTGCAATTAGGGCACGCACAGCGACCTCCTTGTCTAAGTTGGTCTCATACTGCCATCACGCACCTGTGCTTAGCTATAGGCCGATACTCACGACTCAACCTTGAGGGCTGTCATGAGCAGTGCAGAACCTGCAAGCAGTTCGGCTGATAAAACCTTGAGTTCCATAGACAGCCTGTGCGCCGCAATTGATCGACTGACTGCCCGGGTGGATTTGCTTGGGGGCTCGGGATGCTCTGAGACACTGACCGGCCCAGAGATCGAGGCGATCACCGGCTATCGTCTACCCTCCAAGCAAATCACCTGGCTCAAGCTCAAGGGTTGGCAGTTCGTGACCAACGGGGCCAATCACCCGGTCGTTGGTCGCGTCTACGCCCGACTAAAGCTAGCCGGCGTCAAGCCTACATCCGCAAACGCAGTGGCCGAGGCTTGGTCTCTGGATCTTTCAAGAGTGAAATAGCAAAGCAAGTATTAGCCGCTGGGGGCTCGAATGCCCCCAGGCCTCAGCCTAACCAGACCACGGAAATAGCATGTTTCTCAGCGCTGAAGAGGTGAGCGAGCTCACTGGCTATAAGAAGCCATCGGCACAAGCCAGGTGGCTTAAGTCCGAACACTTTGCCTTTGTCGTTGGCGGAGACGGCAAGCTCAAGGTTCTACGCTCGGTGGTCGTCGAAAGACTTGGAGGGGCGCCCGCGGCGAGAGCTCGAGAGCCCCAGCTCCGGCTGCAAGTGAGGTCAAAATGCATGAAAAAAACTCAGTAGCGGTTCTGCTTCACCAAGTTCAAGAGAGCCTGGTCGCGCTTAGTACAGCAGTCGGTGAGTTAGCTGATCAGGTCGATCAAGATCAGAGCGCGCGCCGCCCTGATTTTTTAACAGAGACCGAGATGGCTGCCCGCCTTGGGATCACAAAAGGTGCTATCCAAAAAAGACGGTACAGCGGCGCGCTACCATCAGAAGTCTGGCAAAAGGTCGGCAGCCATTACGTTTATAGCCTGCAGCGCTATGAGGACTGGTTGGAAAGCATCTGGCTCGGAGCAAGGACACCAGCGCCGGAGGAGCTGCTAAAACCGAGGAGTCGTAAAAAGGCGCGAGTGAACCATCTTCCGGTCTACCAGTTGGTGTGAATATCGCAGCTCTCAAAATACTTGCCCCACGGGAGAGAGTCGCAGCAAGGCGCCACCCCAAAAACCGTTAAATCGGCCCCAGCAGCGAGCACCGTGTATGCCCACATGTATGCCTGCAAAAAATCAAAACATCTAAACCCTTATATTTCAATAATATACAGAACAGGTTTGGGTGGTGTCTCTCGACCAAATCCAGTTTCATCCTGCTTCGTGTAGGTACTGAAACAAGCAAAACAAAGCCCGCCTCGTGCGGGCTTTGTTTTGCTCATTGAAAACGCTCTGCTCATAAAAAAACGCACCTGGCAGAACCAGCGTGCGTTTTACTTGCGCAGACGCAGCACACCTCAGGCAAGGCTTTGAAATGCGTGCAGTAGCGCCTTGCTCAAGTCCACGGTAGAAAACTTGGTGAGCACATCATTAGCGCCGACCGAGCGAGCTTTTTCGGTGTTCATGGTGCTGTCTAGCGAGGTGTGCAGCAGCACATAAGTCTGGCCGATGTCGCTGCGCTGACGAATTTCCCGGACCAGGCTGTAACCATCCATCTCCGGCATTTCGATATCCGAGACCAGGACTTCGATCGGCAAGCCGGCCTGGTGCTGGGTAAGCAACACGTCCAGCGCACTGGCGGCGCTTCTCACCGCCTGGCAATCCAGATCAAGCTTGCGCAACGTGGCCAGCGTTTGCTGCAAGGCCACGTGGGAGTCGTCTACCACCAGGACACGACGACCGCTGAGCAGTCTGCGCTCGGCCTCCGTGAGCAACTGCTCATCGACTTCCTCCGGGAGTGCCGGGGTGATCTCGTGCAGGACTTTCTCGATGTCGAGAATCTGCACGATGGCGCCATCGATCTGGGTCACCCCGGTGATAAAGGAACGTGTCCCGCTGCCGGCCGGAGGCGGACGCACATCGCTGGTGGAGCACTGGACGATGCGCTCGACACTTTGCACCTGCAGACCCTGGCGCGAGCGGCTCAGTTCGGTGACGATCAGGCAGCCGTCCTGGCTGTCACTCTCGCCATGCGAGCCAATTGCCCGCGCCAGGTCGACCACGATCAAGGATGCGCCGCGCAGGGTTGCCACGCCGCGCACGTGGGGATGGCGATTAGGCAACTTGGTCAATGCCGGGCAAGGAATGATTTCCTTGACCTTCAGCAGGTTAATGCCTAACAACCGGCCATTATGCAAACGGAACAACAGCAGCGATAACGCATCCCCCAGCACCACACTCATCAACCACCCTCCGTTTCGAATTCAGCTCTGCATATGCTCAGAGCCTAACAGTTCAGCCCAACCCATCCGACAAAAAGTCACCTGACCACCTACTCGGTTCAGCGATAGTCCCAGCGCAGTGGCCAAGGAATCACCCGCATCCAGTCGTGTTCACTCAAGCCAAATGAATCGTTTTCTTGTGCCCCGGATTTCATCCGGACTACGCACTGAAGAACATGCGGAATCAGGACAACTGGAACCCTTATCGACCAGCAGCGCCGGAACTAAATACTCAGCGCAAGAACTCTACAACCTGCTCGGCCTCGAACGGCCAGTTGAGTTCGGCCCCGGTATCGCAGCGACGCAATACGGGGATGCGCAAGGCATAGCGCTCGACCCAGTCTTCGCGCTCGACGATGTCGATCAGTTCGACCAGCAAACCATGTTCGACGAAAGGCATCAGCATTGCCTCGGCCACATCACATAAATGACAGCCAAGGGTGCCGAACAGTTGGCATTCAGGGAGCATCCGCAGGCCTCCATAATAGGGACTTGCAGTCTAGCACCGCGCCCTGAAGACGTAAGGTTGCGGCGCCATCGGATCTCAATCAGGTCGCGGCCGGCACCGCTGCAGGATCGAGCAGGCCTTGCAGGCCATCGAGCAGGCGATTGTTAAGCAGCTCGGCTTTTTCCAGGCGCGCCATGTCGAGACGTGGGTCCAGCGCAAAACCGCCCTTGAGCAGTTCCTGCAAGCCACTCCGACCACCCTCAAACAGGTTGTCGACGTTGCGTAGCGCCTCTAATAAGCCCTTGGCATAATCAATCAGCGAGGTATTGACCGCACTGGCCACCTGACCGCCCTGCTCGGCGACGGCACTATAAGTGTCGGTGGCCTGACGCACACTACTCTGGGTCAGGCGCAGGGACATCGAGGCCAGTTGTTCGCCATCCAGCTCCAGCGCCATGGCGCGATCGAAAGCGCCCGCCATATCGCCGGCATAGAACTTGTCGGAAAGGTCCTGCACCTGAGCAAAAAGCTTGTCCAGGGCCGCGCGTTCCTGGTCGTCCAACTCACCTTCGACGCTGACCTGCCAGGCACCGATCTGCACACTGCCGGACTGACTGCTGGCGACCAGCGCCGCAGTGTTGCCATCGCTGGTGGCGACAGCCCTGGTGTGCGACCAGCTGGCCGACGCCTGGGCGACAGAGATGCGCAGGCGATCGCCATCGCGGGTGGTCACCGCCATCTCGAAGGTTTGCGCGACGGCGGCGGTACGTTCGCTGGAGGCCGCGACCCGGCTATTGCCGGCGGCTTCCAATGCTGCCGGATCGAAGCGTTTGCCGAGGTCGCCCAGACCATCCTGAATGCGCTGGTGGGTGTCGTCGATATCCGCAGCCACCTTGCCTTGCAATACGCCCATGCCATCGAGAATTTTGCGCGCCTCGGCAAAGCCTTTCTCCACGCCATCGCGCGCCTGAGTCATCAACGCTTGCAGCTTGGCGGGATCGGCGCCGGCGGCCTCTTCCCTCTGCAGGCGCTGCTCGATAAACCCGAGAACCACCGAGGCGACCTTTTCCGGGCTAAACGCATCGCGCTTGCCACTTAAGGCATCCGGCGCCAGACCGAGACGCTCGGCCAGGCGATTCGCCAGGGTCTGCTGTGCGTCGGCCGCATTGCGTATAGCCGTCGGATTGTTCAGCAGGGACGAACGTGAAGCTGACGATGCGAGCGAGGCCAGGGGACTCATGACGAAGTACCAGAGCAGGATATCTACACGGTTGACGGCCGCGCGCCGACAAACTTGAGCCGGCAGTAGGTACTGGCTGACCAGCGGCGCGAGTGTCTCAATCTCCAAGCGCTCAAGACAGCCCCAACTGTCGCCAGGGTCACGCGCCGCTACTGGCCCACGATGTCCGCACCCGCGAACGCCTGGACCTTTATCCAATCAAGACTCGGCAGTCACACGCAAGTTACTGATAAATAAAGCGTGCCGACTAAAGTCTAAAGGCTAGCCCGACCCGCTCGTGGTTTATTCCGCAATGCCGTAACAGGTCGGTCATGCGCCGGTCCGCACACCATCATGGAGACAATAATAATGAGTAAGACGCGCCTCGCCCAAGCAGTGGCATTTGCCACCCTGGGCGCCAGCCTCACCCTACCGTCCCTGGCTCACGCCGAATTCATCAAGGACAGCACTGCCAGCCTGACGCTGCGCAACTTCTACTTGAACCGTGACCTGCGCAATAGCACTGCAGCGCAGCAAGCCAAACGTGAAGAGTGGGCACAGGGCTTTATCTTCAAAGCCGAGTCCGGCTTTACCGAAGGCACCGTAGGCTTCGGTCTGGACGCCTATGCAGGCCTGGGGCTGAAACTCGACTCATCGGACGAGCGCGCCGGCACCAACCTGTTGCCCAACACCTTTGGCAACGAAGGCCCGGACGAGTACTCCGAGGCCACGGCTGCGCTCAAAGTGAAAATGTCCAAGACCGAGGCCAAGGTCGGTGGCCTGATGCCGAAACTGCCAATCGTCGCCTCTGGCGATTCACGCCTGCTGCCCCAGGTATTCAACGGCGGCATGATCTCCTCCCAGGAGATCGACGGCCTGACGCTTAACGGCGGCCAGTTGCGCGAGGTGAACTTCCGCAACTCCACCGACAGTCAGGACATCAAGGCCACCAACGTAGGCGGTGAAAGCGACCGCTACAACTTCGGCGGCGGCGATTACAAGTTCAACGGCGGCAATACCACGGTCGGCCTGTGGTACGGCGAGTTGCAAGACATCTATGACCAGAAGCTTTACAACCTGGTTCATATACAACCGATTGGCGACTGGAAGCTCGGCGCCAACCTGGCGTACTTCGACTCGCAGGACAATGGCAAGAAGCTCGGTGGCAAGCTCGATAACGACCTGACCTCAGTCAACCTCTGGGCCGGCCTGGGGGCGCACACCTTCCGCCTGGGTTATCAGGACGTCGGCGGCGACAATGCCTTCCCCTTCCTCAATGAAACCGACCCCTACATCGTCAACTACCTGCAGATCCTCGACTTCACCCGCAAGGACGAGAAGTCCTGGCAGGCGCGCTACGACATCAACTTCGCCTCCTATGGCGTACCCGGCTTGGCAGCCTTCGTCCGCTACGTAACCGGTGAAGACTTCGCCGGTGCTGGCGGTCGCGACGGCAAGGAATGGGAACGCGACCTGGACATCAGCTACACCGTCCAGGAAGGCCCACTGAAAAACCTCGGTGTGCGCTGGCGCAATGCGATGGTGCGCAGCAATGCGGCGGCCACCGGCGGCGACCTCGACGAAAACCGCCTGATCGTCAGTTACAGCATCCCGCTGCTGTAACCCTGACTGAAAACAAAAAGCCCGCTCATTCGAGCGGGCTTTTAACCTTTTGGATCGCCTTGATCAGTCCTCGGTATGCGAGCCGATCTTGTGGATCGACAAGTCGGCGCCAATGAACTCTTCTTCCTGGCTCAAGCGAATGCCGACCAGCGCCTTGAGCACGCCATACACCAGCAAGCCACCGGACAACGCCACCAGCACGCCCAAGGCAGTGCCGGCGAATTGGCTGATCAGGCTGACACCACCCAGGCCGCCCAGAGCCTGCTGACCGAAGATGCCACAGGCGATCCCGCCCCACACGCCGCACAGGCCGTGCAGCGGCCAGACGCCGAGCACATCGTCGATCTTCCATTTGACCTGGGTCGCGGTGAACGCCCAGACGAACAACGCCCCGGCGATAGCGCCGGTGGCCAAGGCGCCGATCGGGTGCATCAGATCGGAGCCGGCACAGACCGCCACCAGCCCAGCCAACGGGCCGTTGTGCAGAAAACCCGGGTCATTGCGCCCGACCAGCAAGGCCGCCACGGTGCCGCCGACCATCGCCATCAGCGTATTGACCGCCACCAGACCGCTGACGCTGCCCAGGGTCTGCGCACTCATCACGTTGAAACCGAACCAGCCGATGATCAGGATCCACGAGCCCAGGGCGAGAAACGGAATATTCGACGGCGCGAATGCCACCAGCTTGCCATCGCGATAACGCCCATTACGTCGCCCCAGCAACAACACCGCCCCCAGGGCCAGCCAACCGCCCATTGCATGCACGACCACCGAGCCGGCGAAGTCATGGAAAGGCGCGCCGAACTGCGCCTCGAGCCAAGCCTGAACGCCGTAGTTGCCGTTCCAGATCACGCCTTCGAAGAACGGATAGACGAAAGCCACGATCAGAATGGTGGCGCACAGTTGCGGACCGAACCTGGCGCGCTCGGCGATACCACCGGAGATGATCGCCGGGATCGCTGCGGCGAACGTCATCAAGAAGAAGAACTTGACCAGGGCATAACCGTTGTCTTCGGTCAGCACGCTCGCCGGCTCGAGGAAAGTCACGCCATAGGCAATCCAATAGCCTATAAAGAAATAGGCTAGGGCCGACACGGCGAAGTCGGAGATTATCTTCGACAAGGCGTTGACCTGATTTTTCTGGCGAACCGTACCCACCTCGAGAAAGGCGAAGCCGGCGTGCATGGCCAGCACCATGACCGCACCAAGCAGGATAAACAGGGTATTGGAGCCGTGAATCAGGGTTTCCACAGCACTATTGATGTTTTCCATCAGCGAAGAAAACTCCATGGTTAGGGAAGACGCACCAAAGCGGGTCGCTTATAAGTGCATACGCACCATCTAGCAGCATAACAAGCGACCCACTTCATGTAGTACAGCCATACAGGGCACCAAAATAGTCCCGATCAAAACTGCACAAAATGCACTTAATCTATACTTATTAATGACTTATCAATGCACCATGGCGTCCAGGCCGACCCTTGGCAAGCCCCATAAAAGAGCGCTCAGCCAAGGGCGCGCACCAGCACAATGCAAGCGTTGTACCAGTGCATGATCGGTCAGCAGCTGAAACCGCCTGGCAATATGAAGAAGGAACCCAACCCCCGCACAACACTCGAACCTCTTACACTGAACAGAACCGCTCAAGGAGAGACCCGATGCCTCGTAAAAACGCCAGCGCAACAAGCCAGGACGAACTGCTCAACGAATTTCAGGCACTGGTTAGCGACACTGAAAAACTGCTGCAACATTCGGCCAGTCTGGTTGGTGAGCAAGCCGAAGAGCTGCGCGAACAGATCCGCACCAGCCTCGGCCGCGCCCGCTCCACCTTGCACAATGCCGAAGACTCGCTACGTGATCGCGGCAAGGCTGCAGTCCAGGCAACCGAGGGTTATGTGCAGACCCATCCCTGGCAGACTCTGGGCGTGGCCGCCGCTATCGGTTTGCTGCTGGGCATGCTGATCACGCGGCGCTAATGAGAGAAGACATGGACGCCACACCTCCCTCCACACCCAGCCGCGGCGCCTCTCCGCGACGCTTTGCCGGTGCCCTGCTGGGTTTATTACATGGCCATATCGCACTGTTTGGCGAAGAGCTTAAAGAACAGCAAAGCCATACACTTCGTCTGTTGGTACTGACCAGCCTGAGTCTGGTGTTTGGCCTGCTCCTGGTGATTGGCTTGTCCGCTGCGCTGCTGATCAGTTTCTGGGATAGCCATCGGCTAGCCGTGATCATCTTTCTGTGCTCGGCTTATTCCCTGGGCCTGCTGATTTGCCTGCTACGCCTGCTGACACACCTGCGCAATGCCCCTCCACCGTTCAGTGCCAGCCTCGAAGAACTGGCCCGTGACCGCGAGCAACTGCTGCCATGAGCCTACCTGAACTGCCCGCCAAGGCCTCGCGCAGCGAGTTACGCAAAGCCATGCTGCGCCTGCGCCTGGAAATGCATCGCCAGGAACTGCGCCACGAAACCCTGGTGATCCTGCAACCGCTACGCCAGGCGCAGTATTTCAGCAGCCATTGGCGTGAAGAGCTGGGCAACAGCAATGCACCCCTTTGGGTCGCCGGTGGCGCCCTACTGCTGGCAACGCTGGGTATACGCCGCGGCAACTGGCGGCGCTGGCTGCGCATCGCCCTGGTCGCCTTCCCGCTGCTCAGGCGCAACCCGCCGCGAGGCACTGACAACGAGGCAAAAGCCCCATAAGCGTGCCACTCGATCTTTCCTAGCTGAACCATAACGCCGCACTTCGCGGCGTTTTTCTGCCTGCCCATAAGCGAAGGAAGTGCCCGGTGTTCGACGGTCAACCGCTCGCCCTCTTTCCAACCTTTTATCGACACCGCCACTGGCCCCCTGCACTCGGCCGGGTCACTGCGCAGCGCTGCGAAAACCTCTCGCTGCCGCGAACAGGCCCTGGCGCGCTTGCATGGAGCTCCATTGGCTGGTTCCTTAGCCTGAATATCTCGCCAACTGCGTCCCGCCCAGCCGCTACCCAGCTTGAAGCAGTTGCAGCGCAGCGGCATCGACCCATCGCGCAACGTCTTCGAGATTACCGGACTGGGCGGCGCCAGCCAGCGTTTTCCCGGCGTGGTGGCGCGTTCCCGTGAAGCCGATGCGCGCATCGCCATCGATGACTGCGCTGCTGGTTATTCGCAACTCGATCGGCTGCTGGCCTTACCGCCGGACATTCTCAAGCTGGATACGCACCTGCGCCAGGCAGCCGCCTGGCGGGCCCAAGCGGCGAAGTGGTCAAAGCCCTGACGCAGATAGCCGAGAAAACCGGCTGCAGGCTTATAGCCGCTGTAAGCGCAGACATGCTTACCGGCGATCGCTACTGCAGCTTTGCACGCTGAAATTTTCCGCCCGCAACGGGCACCAGCTAGGCTTGAAAGACCGAGAGGCAACCCTGAGACGTGGTTCTCCATGCCTGATCATCTCCTCCGCAAGCTTGCGATTGCCCTGATGCCAGCCCTGCTCGCCGGCCTACAGGGCAGCGCTGCAGAACCGACCTTCAACGATATCGCACCGATCCTGCAACGTCGTTGCGTGCTCTGCCATGCAGGGCCACAGCCGCCGCTGGACTTACGCCTCGATAGCCTTGCCCAGCTGCTCAAGGGCAGCCAACGTGGCCCTGTCGTGCAGACCGGCGATCCAACCGGCAGCGAGCTGATCAAGCGTCTCAAAGGCATCAGCCAACCACGCATGCCACTGACTGGCCCGCCATTTCTCAGCGACACCGAAATCGAGCTGTTTGAACGCTGGATTGCCGCGGGACTCAAGCCCGCGGTCGAGCCACGCGCAACAGACGCAATGCCCAACCCTGGCGCGGCGCCTGCAGCCACACTTGGCACGACGCTGAACTACAGCCATGTGGAAGCAATTTTCGCCCGACGCTGCACCAAGTGCCATTCGTCTCATGGCTTGATGGGGGCAGCGCCCGAGGGCTATCTGCTGTCCTCCTATGCGACGACCCTGGCTTACGACGACCGCGCGCGGGTCGTGCCCGGCTCGGCAGACGCCAGCGAGTTGGTGCGGCGTATCCGCGGGCAGGCACGACCACGCATGCCATACGATGGCCCACCCTTTCTCGACGAGACGGAAATTGCCCTGATCGTCGACTGGATCGATCAAGGTGCACGCGATGCGCAGGGCAAACCCGCACCGCTGCCAAGCGGAGCCAAGGTACGCCTGCAAGGCACGCTCGGTGCCAACTGGCGGCTGGATACGCTGCCGCTCAAGATCAACGCCAAGACGCGCAGTGAACATTCGCCCCAAGCCGGCGACTACGTGCAGGTGCGTGGTCGCCTGATGCATGACGGCAGCGTACTGGTCGAGCGGATCAGGCCACGCTGACGTTAGTCGCGCCATCTCCCCGACAGGTACAACATACAAGCGGATTTATCCGCGAAGTTTTATCGCCGCCTCAGGGTTTTCGCGGATTAATCCGCCCCCTATGCAACAGGTCATTGGGACAGCGCGACTACTTACCGCGCTGGGCATCGACGCTGAAGGCGCCCGCACCTTGCACGTAAAGCAGAAGCAATCCGCCAGCCATGGCGAGGTTCTTCATGAACATGATCATTTGCGTCTGTTCGGCAAAGTTATTATGAAAAATCAACGCGGACGCAATACAGAAAGCTGACAGCGCCAGCGCCGCCCAGCGGGTGAGAAAACCGAAGATCAGTGCAAGACTGCCGCCGATTTCCAAAGCTATCACCAGCGGCAACAGCGCGCCGGGTATGCCCACGCTCTCCATATACCCCTGAGTACCGGCATAACCGGTGATCTTGCTGAATCCGGCTAACAGAAAAATATGAGCCAGCAGCAGCCGAGCGACCAAGACGATTGCATTATTCATACATCCTCCATTATGAGAAAAAACCGTTTAAGCGAACGCTAACGGCCTGCTTCGGTGGATCACCCTATATTCGCTGTTGCGGGAGATGCAGATGGGCAGAGACACGCTTTCGCGTAACAAGCCCCAGCTGGCAGGATGCCTCCATTCGCACCTAGATTTGACCTTAGCAACGCCCCCCACCTTTCGCCACTCGAAGCCAAATTGAGCGACGCCACAGTAATGCCCGCATGCCGTGCCTTGCGACACGAGCAGCCTGGATACTTGCAGGAAAGCTCGGCAACCCCGAAGCTAGAGACATCAGCCACTGAATGGCGAGGACTGGCCTTGGACTGGCAAACACTGCTCAATCGCGAACGACTCGGCAAACCGACGCACAGCGCCGATGAATTGGGCCGCACGCCCTTTCATAAAGATCATGATCGGATCATTTTCTCCGGCGCATTTCGCCGCCTGGGACGCAAGACCCAGGTGCACCCGGTGTCGAGCAACGACCATATCCACACGCGCCTGACCCACTCGCTGGAAGTCAGCTGCGTCGGACGCTCGCTGGGCATGCGCGTCGGCGAGATGATTCGCCCTGAACTGCCCGCCTGGTGTGAGCCAAGCGACCTGGGCATGGTCGTGCAGTCGGCATGCCTGGCCCATGACATCGGCAACCCGCCATTCGGCCATTCTGGCGAGGATGCGATTCGCCACTGGTTTCAGCAGGCCGCAGGGCGCGGTTGGCTGGATGCGATGAGTGCGGCCGAGCGTGGCGACTTTCTCAGTTTCGAAGGCAACGCCCAGGGTTTTCGCGTGCTCACCCAGTTGGAATACCACCAGTTCGACGGCGGTACTCGGCTGACCTATGCGACCCTCGGCACTTACCTGAAATACCCCTGGACCGCGCGTCACGCCGAAGCGCTCGGCTACAAGAAGCACAAATTCGGCTGTTACCAGAGCGAACTGCCACTGCTCGAACAGATCGCCCAAAAACTCGGCCTGCCGCAACTGGAAGAACAGCGCTGGGCGCGCCATCCGCTGGTCTATCTGATGGAGGCGGCAGACGACATCTGCTATGGCCTGATCGACCTGGAAGATGGCCTGGAGATGGAGTTGCTCGATTACAGCGAAGTCGAGGCGCTGCTGCTCGACCTGGTCGGTGACGACCTGCCGGAAACCTATCGCCAGCTTGGCCCGCAAGACTCCAAACGGCGCAAATTGGCGATCCTGCGCGGCAAGGCCATCGAACACCTGACCAATGCCGCTGCCCATGCCTTCGTCGAGCAACAGGACGCCCTGCTGGCCGGCACCCTGCAAGGCGATCTGGTCGAGCATATGCACGGCACCGCCAAACGCTGCGTGCAGAGCGCCAAGGACATGGCGCGGGAAAAAATATTCCAGGACAAGCGCAAGACCTTGCACGAGATCGGCGCCTACACCACCCTGGAAATTCTCCTCAATGCCTTTTGTGGCGCCGCACTGGAGCAGCACGGCGGACGCACGCCATCGTTCAAACACCGGCGCATCCTCGACTTGCTCGGCAACAATGCGCCCGATCCGCACGGATCGCTGTATACCTCGTTTCTGCGCATGATCGACTTTATCGCCGGCATGACCGACAGCTACGCTACTGAAATGGCCCGTGAAATGACGGGGCGCTCGAGTCCGGTGTAATTCATGAAAAGTGTCCTGCGCAAAACCTTCAGCTGGCATGCCGGACCGCCGGCCTGGGGGCCGGCGATGGTCGCCGGCTTCGGTTGCGCCCTGCCCCTGCTGCTGGGTTTGTTCAGTGCCCACCCGGGCTTTCTCTGGGCATCGGTTGGCGCCTTTCAGGCCGCCCAGGCCAACCCCCTGCACCGCCTCGGCATGCTGCGCATGTTGATGCTCATTGGCCTCGGTGCCGGCAGTGCCGGCCTGGGTTTCTGGGCGGCCAGCGACCCGCTGATCAGTCTCGGCCTATTCGGTGCCTTCGGCTTCTTGCTCGCCTGGCTACAACGCTTTGGCAGCGAAGCCGGCAAACTCGGCATAGGCCTGGCCGTCTGTTTGTGCCTGGGCCAAGGTCAGCAAGGCCTGGGCAACCTGGATAAACCGCTCGCCATCGCCATGCTGTTCATCCTCGGCGGGCTCTGGGTGATGCTCCTGGCGTTTGGCCTGCGCGGTATGCATGGCCTGCGCATGTGGCCATACATGCCACGCTTCGTCAGCCTCCTCAAAGTACTCAAACGCCACGCCAAACGCCTGCCGCGCCAGCAGTGGCGCCTGCATGCGCTGGCCTGCACCCTGGCCTTCTCGCTCGCCGGTCTGGTCGTCAACCTGGCTGAATTGCAACGCGGCTACTGGTTGACCTTGACCGTGGTCACCACACTGCAGCTGGAATTCCAGGGCAGCCTGGTACGCGCCCTGCAATCGAGCTTGGCCAGCCTGGCTGCGGCAGGGTTATTGATTCTGCTCGGGCATAGCTTGCAGGACCCGCCGCTGATGGTCGCCACCCTGCTGCCGCTGATCGCCATCAGCCGTGCCATACAGGCCAACCACTATGGCTTATTCGTACTGCACACCACCGTCTGCTTCGTCTTGCTGGCCGAAAGCCTCGCGCAAGATTGGCAGCTTGCCGAGGTGCGCTTGCTCAACGCCCTGTTTGGCGTGGTACTGGTGCTGTTCGTCGCGCTGCTCATGCACGGCCTGAGTCAGTTACTGGGCAAACACGCGAAGCGCGTTGCCACGCCGCGGTGAGCACCTTGAGTCGGGCATCCCGCCGGCGGACGAATAGCAGCTCTAAGCAGATGTTTTCTTATAATTAATAGCATTTAGTAGGCAAGCCTGCGGACCCATCACTATGCTTCCTGGGTCCGTAGCGCACTTCACGGAGAGACGCGCGATGCTGAGGATTGCCAGGCCCCACGACCGTCGCTTCCCCCTGCACGTACATATCAGCGTGTTGTTCACCTTGCTGTTATTGCTGATCGGCATAGTACTGGGACTGTTCAACTACCAGCAGAACTCACAGATCATCTTCTCCAGCAGCGCCAAGCTGTTCGAGCGCATCCAACAGGATGTGCAGAAAGATCTGCGCCACACCTACCTACCCATCAACCACCTGCTCAGCATGCTGGTGCTCAATCGCGACACCCAGGCGACCGATCTTCAGGGTCGCCTGGCGCTGCTTGAACCTTTGGCCCAGGCCCTGCGTGACAACCCCAAACTGGCCTCGCTCTACCTCGGCTATGCGGACGGCGATTTTTTCATGCTGCGGCCACTGCGCAGCGAGACGGTGAAGCAGCTCCTGGCGGCACCCGAGCAGGCGACCTATCAGGTCTGGTCGATCGACCGCAGCGCAACCGGGGTCGAGGTCCATTACCTGTTCTTCGATGACGCGCTGAACCTCATCAGCCAGCAGCAACGCCCCCTCGAAGCCTTCGATCCACGCAGCCGCAGTTGGTACCTGAGCGCCAGCAGCCATGCGGAGCAGATCACCACCGCGCCTTATGTGTTCTTTTCCACCCAGCAAGTCGGCACAACCTTGACTCGGCGTGCCGGGCCGACCAGCGTTCTGGCCGCAGACCTGACGCTTTCCGACCTTTCCACAACCCTGGCCCAGCACCAGGTGACGGCTAACAGCCAAGTCATCCTGTTCGACGCCAAGGGCAATACCGTGGCCTATCCAGACAGCACGCGCCTGCTGCTGATGCATAACGGCAAAGCGTACCTGACCCCGGCCCGAGACCTCAGCCCGGAGCTCGCGACCCTCCTGGCCGATGGCCTGGACGCCCCGCATCAGGGCGTTCTGGAGTTGAGCGAACGACGCTGGGTCGTCTCTCGCAGCCATATCCAGGAAGGTGGACCGCAAGGTCTGTACCTAGCGCTACTGGTGCCGGAAGACGAACTGCTGGCCGACGCCTACCGCATCCGCTGGCAAGGCGCACTGATCACGCTGACCGCCTTGCTGCTGTGCCTACCCTTGGGCTGGCTGGCTTCGCGCATTATGGCCAAACCCCTGCGCGCCTTGGTGTTAGAGGCCGAGGCCATCCGTCGTTTCGACTTCGACCACCCTTCCAGCGGTCACTCGCTGGTACTGGAAGTGGATCAACTGGCTAAATCCATGGCGCGGATGAAAGAGACCATTGCCAGCTTCCTCGAGGTCTCCGCCAGCCTCTGCGCCGAAACCCGCTTAGAGACTCTGCTTGAGCGAATCCTGCAGGAAACCGTGGCCATCAGCGCGGCCCACGGCGGCCTGATTTACTTGCTCGATGCCGACAGCGGGCGTCTGGAGCCTTATGGTCTATTGCTCGACGGCGCGCAGCACAGCCTCGACAAGCATGGCATTCGTGGCTACGCCAAGGCCGCCAGCCAATTGCCCAGCTGGCTGCAGCAACCAGCCAACGGCGACAAAAGCCGCATCGTCTCGCTGGGCTTCGACCAGGCCGACGACTACCGAAGCCTGCTGCTGACCCTCGACAGCCCGCGCGTGCACCTGGTTGCCACCGGTCTGCATAACCCTCAGGGCGACAGGCTGGGCGTCCTGGTGCTGCTGCACTGCGACCGTGGCGAGCCAGCCGACCGAGCCATGCAAAGCCCCGAGTGCGTGGCGTTCGTCGAGGCGGTGTCTGGAGTAGCAGCGCAGTGTATTGAAAGCCAGCGCCTGCTGGATGGGCGCAAACAGCTGCTCGACTCCTTGTCCAACTGATCGTCGGCGCCATCGATGCCGAGCCCCCTACGCCGATGGCCCCGGCCAGCGATGATAAATCGGAAGTGTTGCATATTGCCGCCTGGCTGCATGACTGCGGCAAGGTCACCACGACAAAATCGATAACAACACTGTCCGAAACGCCTGCACCGCGAGCAGATAACCGACCGGCACGAATGATGGCAATAGCCGATATTTTCGAAGCGTTGACTGCTGCGGACCATCCGTACAAAAAAAGGCCACGCTGCTCTCGGCAGTCACTGCTCATCATGGCGACCATGTGCAAGAACGCGCGCATTGCCCCGCAACTGTTTGGCTTGTTCGTGCGCGCAGAAATTTATCGGCGCTACGCCGAACGCTTCATGCGGCGCAACAGATCGATGAGGTGGATGACCGCACGGTACTGAGCAAAGCCGGACTGCTAGACAAGGCGCCCACTGGGTTTGGTATCTTTTTGCCGAAGTAGAGGGTCTTGCAGGAGAGAGGGGTGGAACGCGAGGTCCTGCATGGACGGTGAAGCAACGGCTGGGCATGTTGCATGCCCAGCCGGCGAACGTCAGGCCGGAGTATTGATGGTGCTTTCTGGATACCAGACATCCATCAGCGGGCTGACAGTAATGTCGACCAGCTCATCACGACCTTTCAACCAAGCTTCGACCTGGGTACGCTGTTCTTCGCTGACCGAGCCACGCTGGGCCAGACATACCAGACCATAGTCATCGCCGCCGACATAACCAAGACCATTGGCGGTCATGGCGTCACGCAGAAACTGATCAAGGAATGCATCAATGGCCTCTTCGGCCAGATCGTCTTTGAAGTTCAGGTTCAGCTCAAAACCCAGCTCCTGGAATTCATCCACGCAGAGTTTTTTGCGCAGACGGCGGGAACGGTTAGTAGCCATGGAACAATCCTCAAAAGTGATAACGCGCGGCACTTTAGCAGCTTGCCGTGCGAATTGCCCGCCTCGCTGCCTGCCAGGCGACAGGCGCTGCACCGGAGCAAAGCATTGACGCCGATCATGGAGCAGCGCAGCATCCCGGCCCTCGGGCATAATGTGCGGCAATTCGCAAAACCTCGACGAGACCTTCCGTACATGTCATTCGTGACCACCAACCCTCAACTGGAGGGTATCTACCCATGATCAACACCTTGCGCACGCTGGTTATCGCCGGCTTGCTCCTACCGCTCGCCCTACCCTTGCAGGCTGCCGTCAACAGCGGCCTGTCGCCCAAGGTTGAGCAATCGCTGAAAGCCAGCAAGATCAGTACCCAATCGCTGTCGGTGGTCACCCTGCCGCTTACCGGTCCTGGCAACAGCACCTTCTTCAACGCCGACGTGTCGATCAATCCGGCCTCGACCATGAAGCTGGTGACCACTTTTGCCGCGCTGGAACTGCTCGGCCCGACGCACCAGTGGAAAACCGAGTTCTACACCGACGGCCCGCTGAAAGACGGCGTGCTGCACGGCAACCTGTTCCTCAAAGGCGGTGGCGACCCCAAGCTGAACATGGAGCGCCTCTGGCTGCTGCTGCGCGACCTGCGCGCCAACGGCGTGCACCAGATAAGCGGCGACCTGGTACTTGATCGCAGCCACTTCAACCAGCCCGCGCTGCCGACCTTCAACGATGACGGTGGCGACACCAACAAACCTTATCTGGTCACCCCCGACGCCTTGCTGGTCAACCTCAAGGCAGTGCGCTTCGTCGCGCGTACCGACGGCGGCAAGGTGCATATCGCGGTCGAGCCACCGATTGCCGAGATCCGCATCGACAATCAGGTCAAGGCCTTGCCGGCAGGCAAATGTCCAGGCTGGCCGGATGTGCGCTACAACCCGGTGAAACAGTTCGACGGTACTACCGTGATAGTCACCGGCAAACTTGCAGAGGGCTGTAAGGCCCAGACCTATCTGTCGCTGCTCGACCATCCCGGCTATGCGGCCGGCACCGTACGGGCCATCTGGCAGGAGCTGGGCGGCAAGATCCTCGGCAAGGACCGCCTCGCCGAGGTACCGAAAGATGCCCGCTTGCTTGCTCGCGCTTTCTCCCCGGATCTGGTGGAGATCATCCGCGACATCAACAAATACAGTAACAACACCATGGCCCGTCAACTGTTTCTGAGCCTCGGCGCGCAGTTTCGCAATGAGGCCGACGGCGACGACGCCAAGGCCGCCCAGCGGGTGATCCGCAGCTGGCTGGCGCGCAAGGGCCTTACTGCCCCGCACCTGGTAATCGAGAACGGCTCCGGCCTGTCGCGTGACGAGCGCGTCAGCGCACGTGAAATGGCACAACTGCTTCAGGCTGCCTGGAAAAGCCCCTATGCCGCCGAATTCATCAGCTCCCTACCGCTGGTAGCCATGGACGGCACCATGCGCAAACGCCTGCACCGCACCGCCCTGGCCGGCGAGGCACATATCAAGACCGGCACCCTGAACAATGTCCGTGCCATCGCCGGCTACAGCCGCGACAGCAATGGCAACAGTTGGGCGGTGGTGGCGATTCTCAATGATCAGCGGCCCTGGGGCGCGTCATCGATTCTCGACCAGGTACTGATCGACCTGTATCGCCAACCTAAACCCTGAACGCATAGGTAGGCGGCAACCCGGCATTCAGCCGCGCAAGCCGCCTTCGCGCTCCCAGGCGCAGCGCACCCGTAACTCGCCTTCCTGAGGGCTGTGACCCGCGTTGTCCGACTCCCAGCGGAAAGTATGAGTGCCGCTCAGTTCGGTTTCCAGATGCACCACGGCGCTGGCCCAATACAGGCGTTTGAGCAGTGTCTCGAACCGCTCGACCCACAGACTCCACTCGTACTCGACCGCGCGGTAACTGGCGCCGAAGTGAATCACCTGCGTCTGGTACAGGCCTTCTTCGGGCTGCTGGCAGAAGGCAAACATCTCGCGCCCGAGAAATGGCCAGGCCTCATCAGCCGGCAACTCACCCAGCACCTGGTGGTTGATCTCACGGCGCAGACGGCTCTGTGCCGGACTATCGGACGGCCAGTCGCGAATGCAGCCATAAACGATGGATTCAGACTCCACACGGGCACTCCAGAAAATCAAGGCTGCCTTCTAACACAGCGCCGATTGCCGAGAAAGGAACTGCTGGGGAATTTTGTCATTTTGCCGGCCGACTCACACTCGCCGGGTCAGGAAAGACGCGGGCCGCGACGCATGACCCAGGCCAGCGCCGTCATCAACAGCGCCAGGCTGGTCAGCACCATGAACGGCAATTGATAGTGACCGGCAAGATCGCGCGCCAGACCAGTCAGAACCGGCGTCAGACACGCGATGCTGTAGCCCATGCAGAGCATCATCGCAGTCCAGCGACTGACCGCCAGCGGCGAGCCCGCCTCGTACAACGGCAGCACCAGGGACAAAGCAAATGAGCCGCCGAGACCGAAGCCGATGCTGACCGCCCAGAATTCCGGCGCGAAAGTCGGCACGAAGGTGATCATCGCCAAGCTGACAGACGAGACCACGCCACAGGCGACCAACAAGGCATAACGATTGCCGAAACGCTGGGCCAGCCAGGGCAACAGGAAGGCACTGGGCATGCCCATCAGCATCGAAATACTGAACAGCGCATTGCTGTGCGGCAGGGTCAAGCCTGCCTCGTGGTAACGCGCCACCGCCCAGGTTGCCAGGGCATAGAACAGCCCGGCCTGAATCGCGAAAAAGCAGCTGATCAACCAGGCCCGCGGTTGATTCCAGGGCAAACCGCTGTCGGCTTCGGCGGCTTCCGCAGACTCCGCCCGATTGGGCAGGCACAGCCATAACAGCAGCCCCAACATCGCAGGCAAGGCCCAGACCGCCAGCCCCTGCGGCCAACTGTCGCCGAACAGTTGCGTGGCCGGCGCCGTCAGCACGGCACCAGCCGCGCCGCCTACAGCCATGCTCAGGGAATACCAGCCGACCACGGTGCCCATCTGCCCAACGAAGTGGCGCTTGATAAACCCCGACAGCAATGGCCCGGCAATCGCAATGGCGGCACCGAGCAGCACCGCACTGGCAATCAGCACAACACTGGACTGGCCAGCCAGGCGCATCAGCAAGGCGGCGGTGATCACCCCCATGCACAAGGCGATGGTGCGTTCCAGCCCTAGACGCAGAGCCAGACGCGGTGCAAAAGGTGCCAGCAATCCCATGCACAGTACCGGCAATGCCGTGGTCAGGCTGATCAGGCTCCGGCTCAACGCCAACTCATCGGCAATCCGCTCGATAAGCGGCGCCAGAGAGGTGATACCGGGGCGCAGATTGATCGCCGCGACCACCAGTGCCAGCAATAGCAGGGCTCTAGACGGCGCGTTCAATTTGCGTCGGTCCGCAGCGGTCGAAAATACAATTGAAAAGAGGTTTCATGCGTGGCTTTCACTAAAATTCCAACATCGTCGCAACTAGCCTACAGGGCTGGCAACCCTAGCGCCGAGGCAGCTTGAGAACAAGGCCAAAAACATAAAAGCTGACCGAACGATCAGCCAAATGAGGCTCGCGTATTTGTCACGGCCCAGCGTGGCTGAGTGTATTGAGTTACCAGGATTGCCAGGATTGCCAGGATTGCCAGAATGCCAATCAATCCAGCAAAGCGCTGCCGTACGAACGGTCAGGTGTCGACTGAACGATCATTGTGGCCAAGATCCCGCGCCGGATCGATCAAGTCGCGCAAGCGCTGCTTGAGCACCTTGGCTTCGGGAAAACCACCGTCGGCCTTGCGTTCCCATATCTGCACGCCGTCACAGGTGACGCGAAACACCCCACCGCTGCCAGGCTGCAGGCTGACCTTGCCAAGATCATCGGCGAAGGTCGACAGCAGTTCCTGGGCCAGCCAGGCCGCGCGCAACAGCCACTGGCACTGACTGCAATAGGTGATAGTCACTTCAACTTTGTCGCTGGACATAAACCACTCTGCCTACGCAAAAAATCATGATAACCCCGTCCGAAACTCGAGAGTGCAACGTAAAAGGCCCGTTTACCTTGTGTCGGTAAGCGAGCCTTTTAGATGAAGCTTCGGTCAGCTAGTGGACTGATCGATTAATCCGTTCGCCCATGGACTCAGCCTATCCAGAACCTTGCAGGAGGCCGCGACCCGCGGCAAATACAGCCCTCAGGGCTGCCAGATTGCGCTGTCGCGGTGCAGGACACACCGTGGTCGGGCCTTCCACAAATAAGACTCAAGGCGGCGAACTTGAGTTAACCAACCAACCGATCAGGCCACTCGTGACTGGCTTGCACCATGCCTTCAGGCAATTTTCGCCAGCAACTCGCGGGCTTCCTGTTTTTGCTCGTCATCCCCATCGTTGATGACTTCATTGAGAATGTTACACGCGCTTTCCAGACTGCCTTGGTCGATGTAAGCCAGTGCCTGGTTGAGTTTGGTCAGATTACCGTGATTCCCAGCCAACTGATCGAGGTCGTGCAACAGGTTGCTGCCATCGGCAAGGGATTGATCAAGGAAACCTTCGCTCAGATCTTCCTGCAACCAGTCTTCCGCCGATGTTTCTTCGACCAGCATCGTCTGGACGAAAGGACTGCGTGCATCGCGATGTCCAGCCGACTCAAAAGTCTCCGACAGATCGCCAAGCTCGGAAGCATCTGACGTCGAGAGGCCATTCTTTTTATGCATGCTGGTTGGAAAGGGACTCACCAGATCCCAATCCGCATCCAGCGCCAAGTCATCCAGATTGAGCTGGAAATCAGTCTCCAGCGTTCCCCCCGCTTGCACCGGCGTTTGCAACTGTGCCTCGTCCAGCACCAGCGTGGCATCCTCCAGAGTGCCTGCCGTCACAGGGACCTCAAGCAAACCGGGGTGACGCGCCTTGAGCTGATCAATCCGCGCTGCCGTGAAACCGGCACTGCGCAACTTCGCTTCCTCTTCGGCGAAGGCCTGGGCATTGCCCTGCTGAGCCAACACTTCCAGCAGACGGAAACGAATATCGCTGCGCTCTGGCTGAACATCCAGCGCCTTGCCGAGGATCACCGCCGCCTCACTGAAGCGGCCATAGGCAATGTAGATGTTTGCGCCTTCCAATGCGTCAGGGGGCGTCGCTGAAGCAACCGTTGGGCTGACACGAGTCGCAGGTGCCGCGCTGTGCAGCAGCGGCGCAACTGCTTCTGGCGCCTTCATCACAGGCTCTGGTATTGGCTGAACCTGTTGATTTAGCGGTGTCAACGAGCGCCGATTACGCCAGAACAACCCGAGCAGGCCAACCAGCAGCAGGGCCAGCGCAGCCACAGCGGCACTTAACCAATTGCGACTCGGCGTCTCGACTGACTCGCTCAATTCAACCCGCGAGGACTCCGCCACTACAGGTAGCGGAGACGATTGTGCAAGTGCAGGACGTTCCACCAGCTGGTTTTGCAATTCAGCCAACTGCTGGTCCTTGTCGCCCACCTGTACCTGCAGCTGCTGCAACTGCGCCTGCAGATCGGTGATGCTCTGTTGCAGCTTGAGATTCTCCTCAGCCTGGCTGAGCAACTCCTGATCCAGGCGCTGTTGCATTTGTGCCATCTGTTCAACCTGCGGGTCGACTGGCGGTTCGCCAGGCGCCAAGGGTTCTGCGCTGGCGATCGGCGTATTGCCCGCCTGGGCTGTATCCGGCAGCAGCAAGTCGGCTCCAGCCTGCAGGCGGTTGATATCACCACGACTGAATGCCTGCGGGTTGAGCGCATGGATATCGCGCATCAACGCTTGCTGCGAGGCCTGGCTACCGGCAGCGCGCAAGCCTGCGGCGATCTTCCACAGGCTGTCGCCACTGACGACTTGATAATGCGCACCTGCTTCGGCTGCCGGCATGACCCGAGGCGCAGCAGCAGTTACTGGTGATGCCGCAACCGCAGGACGCACGGACGCTGCCCGCACCTCTGGCAAGGCAGCGACGGTCCGGTAGGCCGATGAGCTAGGCGGATCGAGTAGTAAGGTGTATTCACGCAGCAGCGCGCCATTGGGCCGCGCCACTTCGACAATGAAGTTCAAGTAGGGCTCACGCACTGGCTGGCTCGACACCACACGAATCACACTGCTGCCGCCGCGCAACAAGGGTGTGAAACGCAGATCGTTGAGAAAGAACAAACGATCGACACCAGAGCGGTTGAATACATCGGCAGATGCAAGCCGTACCAACAGATCACTACTGGCCAGATCGGCAACTTCCAATAATTCGATTTCAGCCTCTAACGGCTGATTCAAAGCTGAATGCAGGGTGATTTCGCCCAGCCCCAAAGCCGGAACTACCCCGGAATAGAATGCCGAGGTTGAAGCAAGGCCGAACAGCAATTGCCGGACTCGAGACATATGAACTCTCCCGCTGACTCCGCTCCCGAGTCGTTACACCACTCCACGCCTTGGCGTGCGTATCCGTCAGTGGTGAAAACAGTGGGTGCAGCAAATTCGTACGTCGGGGCAACAGTCCATGTCGAACCCGGCTAATGAGTGAGTATGGTCATAATTTACCAGCCTGCACGCTTAAACAGACGGCTTGTTAGTGCACACCGAGCAATAAGGCAGGTAGCCATCATACGCAAAAGCAACGGAAAGCAGTCAATAAAATGACCCCAATTTACCCCCCGTATGCTGACTGCCTACAGCAATCAGTGCCTTGTCGAGCGCACGCGCCAAGCCGCCAGCACAGTCAGAGCGAAGACCGCCGCCATCAGCCAGAAACTCTGCTGGAACGCCACGGCCTCGGCAGCCAGATCGCCCCCTTCACGGCCATGGCGCCACTCGAGAAAGAAGGTCAATAGATTGACGCCGAACGCCCCACCCAACTGACGAACGAAGGTAATCGCACCCGCGCCCAGAGCCAGTTCCTGTGCGCTGAGGATGTCCAGCGAGCCGGTGCTCAGCGCCGGCAACAGTAGCCCGAGCCCGACCCGCCCGACACAGGCCCAGAAGCACAGCACGGCGAACGAGGCGCCTTGTTCGAGCCAACCAAAACCTGCGGCAGACAAGGCGAAAATCAGCAACCCGCTGACCAGCAGCAAGGCCGCCGACTGCCTATCGCTCAACCAGCCACCGACAAAGGAAGCGGCGCCCATCAGTACCCCCGCAGGCAACAACAGCAAACCGGCGCGTCCGGCGCTGTAGCCCTCGACTGTTTGCAGGTACAACGGTATCAGGTAGGTCGAGCCATACAGACCCATGCCCAACGTCAGGGCCACCCAACTGGCATTGCGAAAGCCGGCATGGCGCCACAAACGCAACGGCAACAGTGGCTTGGCGCTACGCCAACTCCGGGTGAAAAAGCCGATAAATGCCAGCGTACCCAGAAGACCGGGCAGCCATACCCGCGGCGCCTGCCAGGCAAAGCGCTGAGCCTCGGCGAGGGCACCGAGCAAGGCAAACAATCCCACGCACAACAAAACAAAAGCCCACACATCCAGTAACGGCGTAGATTTTTCCCGCTGGCTGGGCAACAACCACTGCCCGCCCAGCATTGCCAGGCCGCACATAGGCAATGGCAACCAAAATACGGCGCCCCAGCCGAAGTGATCGACCAGATAGCCGCCGATGGTCGGCCCCAATGTCGGCGCGACCATCACCCCCAGGCCATAGAAACCCAAGGCCATGCCGCGGCCGCCACCAACGAATACGCGAAAGATCAGCACCATAGCCAATGGCTGGACGATTCCCGCACACAGACCCTGGACGATGCGCAGAGCAATCAACTGCCAGGCCTCTTGTACGACCAGTGCCAGCAATGAACTAAGGATGAACAGCAACAGACCGAACTGCGCAGTGCGCCTGGCGCCAAAACGTGAATGTGTCCAAGCAGCCAATAACAGACCGGCGGTCATAGCCGCAAGAAAGCCAGTGGACAGCCATTGCGCCTGGGGCCGGCCAATCGAAAATTCCAGCATGATCGCTGGCAGGGCCACATTGATACTGGTCGAGGCCAGGACCATGGCCATGCTGCCGATCATCAAGATGCCCAGCAACCAGCGCGGATAGCGCGCGCCAAAACGCGCCTGCAGGTCCGGTAGGTCCTGCCCCATCAGCGTTTTTCCAGGTTACCCAGAATCCGTGCATGCACCTGCTGGCAATGGCGCAGTTCTTCTTCGTCGATCCCAGCGAAGAGCTCTTTGCGTAGCTGGGTGGAGATTGCCTCGATCTTTTCGATCAACGGTTGCGCTGGCGGGCTCAGGGAGATTTTCTTGGCGCGGCGATCTTCCGGTACCGCCTGCCGGGTAACCAGGCCTTGGGCTTCCAGGCTATCGAGCAGGCGGGCCAGGGTTGGTCCTTCGACCCCGACGCTTTGCGCCAGCTCACGCTGGGTGGGCAGTTCTTCGAAACGAGACAGGTGCAGGAGCACCAACCAGCGTGCCTGTGACAGACCAAGCCCGACTAGGCGACGATCGAGTTCGGCGCGCCAGGAGCGGGATAACTGGGCCAATTGCATGGCGAAACGGTGTGGATCCAACTGCGGCTGTGGCATGGTTAAACGGCTCTTTTATCAAAAAACTAATTATTAGTTAGCTAACCATAACCACAAGCCCGAGATCAAGGTTCGTTTAAGCCCAAGTCGCATTGATGAATCAGGCTGTCACCATTTCACGTACTGATCTTCGACAAAGCCCCAGAGATTGTCGATCGTCAGCGCCGGGCGGCCCGGCGGGCGCAGCACACCACTGAACTGGCCGAATATCTGTTTGAAGTTGCTGGCCAGCAGCCCCAGGTTGATATGCTCCTGATGCACACCGCGGGCCTTGAAGCGCAATTGCACCTGACCGTCGTGGGAATCGATCTGCCAAGGTTGCAGCGGCTGGTCACGATCAAAGGCGAAGCGCACAGTGTCGACCTTAATCAGCTTGCCATCGAGCCAGAAACAATTCTCCGTGAAGCTGGTTTCATTAACCCCACAGGACAAATTCAAACCCACCCGCAGACCGCCTGCCTGGCCCGACAGACAGGCCCAGTTCCAATGGGTTTCCGGGCGCATAAAGCCGGCCGACCAATCGTGGTGGGCAAAGGCGTCTATCGCTGTCAGGTCGAACTCACCCAGGCTGCTGATCACCTGGCCACGGCAGCGCACCCCCGCGACCTTCTGCGCGTACACCCAGCCATTTACTCCAGCCTGGGTAGCCAAGCACATCGGCTGAAAGCTCGGCTGCTCCTCGGAAAAGCAGGCGTCTATTCGGGTGCCATCGTCCAACTCGACCAGCAAGCGTTTCTCTCGTGGCGCCTCGCTGTTGTCGAAACGCAGCAGATTGCCCGCGCTGCGCAACTCGCACACACCGCTCTGCGGTTGCTGGGAAAAGTGCGTACCCAGACCCAGCGGCAACTTGAATTGGCGCTCGATCATGCGCCCGCTGGCGGGATGAAACAGGTAAACGAAGCCGACCCCGGCCAGACTCAGGTTGGCCAGGGCACAGCCACCGATCAACTCATCGCTGAGCAAACCGAAATACTGGAATTGGTGAAAACGCCGCCATTTGGCCAGAGCGCCTAGGCGGCGCCCCATCGCCGAGCGGAAGTCGAAATCACGGTAGTTGATCAGCCTGGGGGCGTCCGCAAATATGCCGTAATGCGGCTGGCCATTGGCTTGAATCAGTCGATCCATCGGAAACCGCTCGCGCAAGAATGGCCCCAGATGCTAGCACCGCCGTCGCGTCCCCTGTAGTCACCAGAAGCGTCAGCTACAGCGACGAAATCGGCCATCGGTAAGTCTGCGGCTCAACTCATCACCTGATTGCGTCCAGCCGCTTTGGCCTTGTAGAGCGCCCGATCCGCCTGCTCATAATGCTTGGCCAGCGTGCCGCTGTCTGTGGGCGGAAAGCAGGACACACCGATGGAGATAGTCACAATGGGCGCGGTAGCCGAACCCTGGTGCTCGATCGCCAACAGCTCCAGATTCTTACGCAGGACCTCGGCGCGCTGCAGCGCTTCGGCTTGATCGATGTCGTACAGCAGCACGGCGAACTCTTCGCCACCCAGGCGCACCGCCATGTCCAGCGGACGCCGCGCCGCATCCTTGAGCAAACCGCCGATGCGCTCCAGCACCTTGTCGCCAGCCTGATGACCATAGCGGTCGTTGTAGGCCTTGAAATGATCGATATCGCTCAACAACAGGGCCAACGAATGGCCTTCGCGTTGCGCCTGGCGCCACAGTTGCTCGAACTGGCGATTGAAACTGCGCCTGTTGTGCAAGCCAGTCAGACTGTCGTGATCGGCGAGCAGGCGCATCAGCCGACTGATCAGAAAGTGTTCACGGGATTTGTATTCCAGCAAGTAGCAACCGATAGCGCCCATTGCATTGCCGATCAGCAGAAACAGCAGATTACTGATCAAGCGCGACAGCGGCACGCCAGCGAACAACTCCCCGCCGACGTAGGCCACCAGCACCGCCAGCGAACAGCCCAGCGCCTCCCTGAAACGCAAGCCAATCAGAAAGTAGGCCGCCATACAGACCAACAACAATCCTTCATAGGGATAGGTCGGGTCGGTAATGTGGGCGATGCCAACTACCACCGCGGCCCCCACCCCGAGGGCCATGATGCTTACCACGCTCAGCGGTTGCAGCAAATGTGCATGGCGGCCCTGAATCAACAAGCCTGCGAAGATCAGCAACAGGCTGAACACACTCAGACGCACCGCAAACATCCACCAGATCACTGGGCTATGCACCAGGGCAAAATCGAAGGCGGCGAATGCCAGCCAGATCAGGATAGCGCCATAGAGCGCGATGCGTTTGACACTGTAGGTGCTGTCCTGAGCATGGGCACGGTATTCACGCTCGAGCGGTTGATTGAACCGCAATAAACGAAAGCCCGACGCAAGCTGATCTGCATAAGGGCAGGGGCGGACGTCTTCTAGCCAGGCACGGGGGTGCGGCATCAAAACCTCCTCAGCAGAGATGACCATTGGGCCATTCACTTAAGTGCAACACAGCTGGAGCGCTTTTGATACCGGCTACAAGGGGGAATACGTGCGCCGAACGACGCTGTCTAGAATCGCGGCTCAGGCTTCGAACTCGGCCTGTAAGGCGGCGCGCACGCAATGCAATACACCCAATTCGACCCGCCCGACAAACAGTTCGCCAATGGTTGCCGCTGCCGGCAGTTCGCCTTCGCCATCGAGAAAGGCATCCTGGATCTCGCCGAGCAGCGCTTGCGGCAGATCCAGTGCCTGCTCCAGGGATAACTGCTGGCGACCGATGGCCTCGGCCAGCAGGTTGTAGACATTTTTTTCACTGCACTTGAGTTGGCTGGCGATCTGCAGCGGGGTCATCCCGGCACGGGCCAGGCTGACCAGTTCATGACGCAGGTCGAGCACCACTCGCGGCGCCTCAGCATTACCGCCCAGCACTTCGAGGAAGGCCTCGCCATAGCGTTCCAACTTGCGCGCACCAACCCCGCTGACCTGAGCCATTTCGGCCAGGCTGCCAGGCTTGCTGCGCAACATTTCCAGCAGGGTGGCGTCGGGGAAGATCACATAGGGCGGCACCCCATGTTCCTCGGCCAACTTGCGGCGCAGCGCGCGCAGGGCTTCCCATTGTTCGCGCTCGTCGCCGCGGACCAGTTGGCTAGCAGCACTGCTGGAGGTTTTCGCCGTGAGCTGCGGTTTCAGATCGCGGCGCAATTGCAGGGTCACTTCACCGCGCAACAAGGGCCGGCAGCTATCCGAGAGGCGCAGGCCGCCGTAGCCTTCAAGGTCGACATCGGCCAGGCCGCGCGCCACCAATTGGCGGAACAATGAACGCCACTCACCCTCACTGAACGCCTTGCCGACACCGAACACCGTCAGGTGCTGATGGCCAGGGCCGCGCACCTTCTCGTTGTCGCGCCCGAGCAGCAGGTCGACCAGATGACCGACACCGTAGCGCTGGCCGCTGCGGTAGATCGCCGAGAGTGCCTGGCGCGCTGGCTCGGTGGCATCCCAGGTCTGCACGCCATCAATGCAGTTGTCACAATGGCCGCAGGGATTGGGCATTTCCTCATCGAAATAAGCCAGCAGCGTCTGCCGCCGGCAGCGAGTTTCCTCGCAGAGCGCGAGCATGGCATCGAGTTTGTGCTGTTCGACACGTTTGTGCCGTTCGTCGCCTTCGGAGTTGTTGAGCATCTGCTTGAGAAAGATCACGTCCTGCAGCCCATAGGCCATCCAGGCGTCCGCCGGTAGGCCATCGCGGCCGGCGCGACCGGTTTCCTGGTAATAGGCTTCCAGCGACTTGGGCAGGTCCAGGTGCGCGACGAAGCGCACGTTGGGCTTGTCGATGCCCATGCCGAAGGCGATGGTCGCCACCATGATCAGGCCTTCCTCGTTGAGGAAGCGCTTCTGGTGGTAGGCGCGCAGCTCGTTGGCCAAGCCGGCGTGGTAAGGCAACGCCGGAAACCCCTGCTCGCTGAGGAAAGCCGCCATATCGTCGACCTTCTTGCGCGACATGCAATAGACGATGCCGGCATCGCCCTTGCGCTCGGCGAGAAAAGCCAGCAACTGCTTGCGCGGCTGCTCCTTGGGCACGATGCGGTAGAAGATATTGGGCCGGTCAAAGCTTGAGAGAAAACGCTCGGCATCGTGCAAATGCAGGCGCTGAACGATTTCTTCACGGGTGCGCATATCCGCCGTGGCGGTCAGAGCGATGCGCGGCACATTGGGAAATAGCTCGGCGAGCTGGCCCAGCTGCAGGTATTCCGGGCGAAAGTCATGGCCCCACTGCGACACGCAATGCGCTTCGTCGATGGCGAACAGGGCGATGTCCAGACGCTGCAGGAACGCCAGCATGCGCGGTTGTACCAGGCGCTCCGGGGCCAGGTAGAGCATTTTTATCTCGCCGCGGTTGATCCGCTCGGCGATCTCGCGCTGCTGCTCGGCATTCAGGGTGGAATTCAGGGCCACTGCCGCCACACCCAACTCGTCGAGGGTGGCGACCTGGTCATCCATCAAGGCGATCAGTGGCGACACCACCACCGCCAAACCCTCGCGCAGCAAGGCCGGCACCTGAAAGCACAGCGACTTGCCGCCGCCGGTCGGCATCAGCACCAAGGCGTCGCCACCACCCGCCACGCGCTCGATAATCGCCCCCTGGCGGCCACGGAAGCTGTCATAGCCGAAAACGTCTTTGAGGATGCGCAGTGCGTGGTCGAGCATGAAAGGTCTCCGAAACGAGCTCGGCATTATACGCACCTGCTTGCCGGACTGAGTTTTGATCTGTTTTTTCGCCGCGCATTTTCTTAGAACTATGGCTGCTGTAGCAGGTCTGGACTAGAATCCATCCTCGTTTACTTCTTCAAGGTAGCCCCACGATGTCCTTCGCCGAGCAACTGTCCCGCCTGCAAGCCTTCCTCGACGCCGATGAGCTGCACGAAGAGGCTCTGGACTATGTGGCCGCTCATGGCTACCTCACCGCCTTGGCGATCTGCCCTGACCCGGTACCCGAGCGTGAATGGATCGATGCCCTGTTCTCCGAGCCGCCGCATTATCGCAGCGACGAGGAGCGCGACGATATCGAGGCCACCTTGCTGCAACTGCATACCCATATCGCTCGCCAACTAGCCAGCGACGACGACCCTGAAGTGCCTTGCGAGCTCGATCTCGGCGACGAGCCGGACGACTCCGATCTGCGCGGCTGGTGTATCGGCTTTATGGAAGGGGTGTTCCTGCGTGAAGCCGCCTGGTTCGACGATGCCGAAGACGAGGTCAGCGAGCTGCTACTGCCGATAATGGTTGCCTCCGGTTTGTTCGATGAGCAAGCAGAGTTCACCGAAATCGCCAGCGACCGCGATCTGGTAGACAGTATGGTCGAGCAAATTCCCGAGCTGCTGACCGCGTTGTTTCTGCTCTGCCATGCCCCGGAAGAAAAACCAGCCCTGCTCAAACCTCGTCACCATTGAGTCTGCGCCACTACCATGGCGCGTGCCGTAGAAGAAAACCGTAATCCGCTGATTCGCTACGCACTGCTGTCCTTGGGTTGGCTGTGCGTGGTGCTCGGGGTGATCGGTGTCTTCCTGCCGGTGCTGCCGACTACGCCGTTCCTGTTACTGGCCGCAGCCTGCTTTGTCCGCAGTTCAAAACGCTTTTATCTGTGGCTGGTGTTGCATCCCAGGCTTGGCCCATGGGTTCGCGACTACCTCGACGGCCAGGGCATCCCGCGCAAAGCCAAGGTCTACAGCATCAGCCTGATGTGGCTCAGCATCGCCCTCTCCTGCTACCTGGTCCCTCTGTTCTGGGCACGTGCCTTCATGCTGACCAGCGCACTGTTGGTGAGCATCTATATCCTCAAGCAGAAAACCCTGCCCAATCCGCGTTAGCCACGCAGGGTAGTCAGCCGGCGCACCTGCAGAACCGCTGATTGCATGCCTAACAGCAAAGCCACTCAATAATGCAGCGTGAACTCCCGCGATGATTGACGGTGAAGCGGCAATGCGGCCATGTCAGCACCTTCCAGGGTGACAACAGCGCGGCATTAAACGGCGCTTGCGCGAGTTATTTTGCTTGCCTTCCTACTTGGGAGAAGCCTGGCCTGAGCCACAGGGCCGACTGGAACTTCAGCCTGATCATCGACACCGCCGAAAAAGCTAGGGCAGCACCGGGCAGTGCCAGAACCAGCATCCAAGCCTGGGAGGCATTGTTCAAGCGCAGCGCCCAGCTCGCGGAACAGAACAAGCGGGGCAGCGCTCATCGCGTCTTCAACCGTCAGATTCGCTTCGCCGACGATACCAGCATCTCGCAGCGGATCGACTACTGGGTCACACCCATCGAATCCCTGCCCCCCGGCCTACCTGAAAATCGACAGCAGCTACATTCGCGCCATCGACCGAGAAAGCGACAAACGACTATTCATCCGGCGCTGATTACCCACGACACACTATCTGCGGGTAGGCGGACTTCGGAGCGCAGCGACAACCCGCCAGATTGGTTCCGCACCGATCATCTCCGGCGTACGACCTTTGGCAAGTAGCGCAGATTGCACTTGCAGCCGAGCTGCCGTACAGGCAAAAGCCCTCACACAACGATGTCTGTCGTGTACCTGGTTCCGCCGCGACGTAGTCCGCACCGCTGGCTAGAGGCTCTTGATGCGCACTTGCGCGCGCCCATGATTGAGCCTGCGCTATTGAACTCCGCGCGGAGTTACCCACCACCAGAAATCGCAAGCACGGAGCATCTCAATAAGAACCGCCACCCCGCAGGGTGGCGGACTGATGCCAGGCTCACACCTAGACGGTATCCACCTTGAGAGTGTTGTCTCCCAGCATGTGGAGGATCAAGTCGCCTTCACTACCCACGCCGTAACTGGCATAGAGGTCGACGTTCTGCAACACGATGGTCTGCTCGGCTGCAGTTGCTGGGTCGGCGACCGCAGTGCTACTCACCTTGAGTACGGTGTCAGTACCCACGATGGAGATATCGATATAGCTCAGCAGATTGCCGATATCCCCAGGCTCGCCGCTCTCCCCTACCAATAGTTCGGAAAGATCCAGCTGGTCACCCCCCGAGTTAAAGCCTTTCACAAAATCGCTGACCGTATCGATGCCGGTATTGCCATCCAGCCATTTGAAGACATCTGAGCCGCCATTGCCGCTCATCATGTCAGAACCTGGACCGCCAATCAGAATATCGTCCCCCGTACCGCCAATCAGAGTATCCGCTTCACCGTTGCCAACTAACACAACCCCATTATTAGCGTCATCCCCAGCGCTTGTAGCAGCAACCACTTCATGATGATCAAGCATGGTGACCGTCAGTTGATCGGCCAGGTAGGAGATATCGCCATCGGCATCCGCCACCCCCAGGTTGAAGTTGACCGAGAGGTCCTCAATCGTCAGGGTGAACTCATAGGTGATGTGGTTGATGTTGAAGTCCGGGCTGCCGCTTACATGCCTGATCTCCAGATCATCAAACTCGCTGTCGGTATAAATGGTGTAGATCTTGCTGGTTGCATTATAGGTCCAGGTGCCAGCCAGAGCCGCATCCACTATCACCACCATCCCGTTAGTCCCTTTCGGTACTGACAGATTCTGGACACCCGCCACAGCGTTATTGAAGTCAAACGCTACGTTATCCAGCAACAGCATCAACACTGCCGAGCTT
Organism: Pseudomonas paeninsulae; assembly: GCF_035621475.1. Classification (NCBI taxonomy): domain Bacteria; kingdom Pseudomonadati; phylum Pseudomonadota; class Gammaproteobacteria; order Pseudomonadales; family Pseudomonadaceae; genus Pseudomonas; species Pseudomonas paeninsulae. The sequence goes on along the minus strand of NZ_CP141799.1, from coordinate 2,028,991 downwards.
GAAGGCCCAGTCCATTGCTGCATGGTGAAGCTCACATAGCTTTGCTTATTGGCAAAATCGAGCAGCAACCGTTCACCAGCGTTGATTTGCGGGTTGGCCACACCTATACCGTGCGAAGAAGCATTGACCGCGGCGGAGCCTTTGATGGTGAGCGACAGATCATCGGTCGCCACCTGACCAACCGGACCGAAGGCTCTGAAGTCCTCGCCACTCACAGTGGTGTTGGAGATAACCTGGTTCGACAGCATTTCGAAGGTGTAGGTGCTATCCGGATTGACCCTCAGGGCAAAGAACGGACTACCCGCCGGGTCGGACAGGCTGCTAAAGGCATGGAACTCGACGCTGCCGTTTCCCCCGCTGTGCACCGCATTGGTCGTGGTGTTGTAGTAGAAGGTGAACATAATCTGGTTGGCGCCGTTGGTCACATCCACCTGGGTCACACCGGGCTGCACCGTGCCGTGCTGCACGAAGGTGACCGCCTCCCCTGCATAGGAGCCCCCCGCGCCCAAGGCAACCGACAGGAAGTCCAGGCCATCGGCACCGAAGCTCGCGCTATAGAGCCCTTGGAACGCCACAGTCACAGAGTTGGAAAGCACCGCATCCATCACCGAGTGGAAGATGGGACCGTCGTCTTCGAAGCTGAAGACCCCCGCCGCACCCAGATCGAACGAGGCGCTGTTGCTGTCACCATCGCCATCAGTCAGGGTCTGCACCAGTTGCAGCACGCCCGTACCCAGCAGCAGGCTCTGTGCATCATCCGGGTTGCCGGTGTTGCTGTGCCAGAGATTGTCCAGCAGGTCCAGGGTCACCGCACCGCTGGCCGGGTTGATGGTCAGGGTGAAGTAGGTGTCGCCACCCACCTTGCCGCTGATCACGTTGCCCACTTGGCTCAGCTGGATCTCGCCACCCTTGCCGTTCGGCATTGCCGCATTCACCGCGAACAAACCGCTGCCAACGCTGCTGCCTGCTCCGGTATTCAGGCTCAGGCTGTACACCGTGGTGCCCGGGCCGTCCGCGCCATAAACGCTGTTAAATTGCGCTTGCACGATCGCTCCGGCCAGCACCGCTTGCGCCACGCCATCAGCGTAAGCACCGCCAAAGCCGGGCAGGCTTTCGTCCACCTTCACAGTACCCAGACTCGGTGCGTAGCTGGCCAAGCCAGCCACCGGGCCGTCGTCTTCGAAGCTGAAGACCCCCGCCGCACCCAGATCGAACGAGGCGCTGTTGCTGTCACCATCGCCATCAGTCAGGGTCTGCACCAGTTGCAGCACGCCCGTACCCAGCAGCAGGCTCTGTGCATCATCCGGGTTGCCGGTGTTGCTGTGCCAGAGATTGTCCAGCAGGTCCAGGGTCACCGCACCGCTGGCCGGGTTGATGGTCAGGGTGAAGTAGGTGTCGCCACCCACCTTGCCGCTGATCACGTTGCCCACTTGGCTCAGCTGGATCTCGCCACCCTTGCCGTTCGGCATTGCCGCATTCACCGCGAACAAACCGCTGCCAACGCTGCTGCCTGCTCCGGTATTCAGGCTCAGGCTGTACACCGTGGTGCCCGGGCCGTCCGCGCCATAAACGCTGTTAAATTGCGCTTGCACGATCGCTCCGGCCAGCACCGCTTGCGCCACGCCATCAGCGTAAGCACCGCCAAAGCCGGGCAGGCTTTCGTCCACCTTCACAGTACCCAGACTCGGTGCGTAGCTGGCCAAGCCAGCCACCGGGCCGTCGTCTTCGAAGCTGAAGACCCCCGCCGCACCCAGATCGAACGAGGCGCTGTTGCTGTCACCATCGCCATCAGTCAGGGTCTGCACCAGTTGCAGCACGCCCGTACCCAGCAGCAGGCTCTGTGCATCATCCGGGTTGCCGGTGTTGCTGTGCCAGAGATTGTCCAGCAGGTCCAGGGTCACCGCACCGCTGGCCGGGTTGATGGTCAGGGTGAAGTAGGTGTCGCCACCCACCTTGCCGCTGATCACGTTGCCCACTTGGCTCAGCTGGATCTCGCCACCCTTGCCGTTCGGCATTGCCGCATTCACCGCGAACAAACCGCTGCCAACGCTGCTGCCTGCTCCGGTATTCAGGCTCAGGCTGTACACCGTGGTGCCCGGGCCGTCCGCGCCATAAACGCTGTTAAATTGCGCTTGCACGATCGCTCCGGCCAGCACCGCTTGCGCCACGCCATCAGCGTAAGCACCGCCAAAGCCGGGCAGGCTTTCGTCCACCTTCACAGTACCCAGACTCGGTGCGTAGCTGGCCAAGCCAGCCACCGGGCCGTCGTCTTCGAAGCTGAAGACCCCCGCCGCACCCAGATCGAACGAGGCGCTGTTGCTGTCACCATCGCCATCAGTCAGGGTCTGCACCAGTTGCAGCACGCCCGTACCCAGCAGCAGGCTCTGTGCATCATCCGGGTTGCCGGTGTTGCTGTGCCAGAGATTGTCCAGCAGGTCCAGGGTCACCGCACCGCTGGCCGGGTTGATGGTCAGGGTGAAGTAGGTGTCGCCACCCACCTTGCCGCTGATCACGTTGCCCACTTGGCTCAGCTGGATCTCGCCACCCTTGCCGTTCGGCATTGCCGCATTCACCGCGAACAAACCGCTGCCAACGCTGCTGCCTGCTCCGGTATTCAGGCTCAGGCTGTACACCGTGGTGCCCGGGCCGTCCGCGCCATAAACGCTGTTAAATTGCGCTTGCACGATCGCTCCGGCCAGCACCGCTTGCGCCACGCCATCAGCGTAAGCACCGCCAAAGCCGGGCAGGCTTTCGTCCACCTTCACAGTACCCAGACTCGGTGCGTAGCTGGCCAAGCCAGCCACCGGGCCGTCGTCTTCGAAGCTGAAGACCCCCGCCGCACCCAGATCGAACGAGGCGCTGTTGCTGTCACCATCGCCATCAGTCAGGGTCTGCACCAGTTGCAGCACGCCCGTACCCAGCAGCAGGCTCTGTGCATCATCCGGGTTGCCGGTGTTGCTGTGCCAGAGATTGTCCAGCAGGTCCAGGGTCACCGCACCGCTGGCCGGGTTGATGGTCAGGGTGAAGTAGGTGTCGCCACCCACCTTGCCGCTGATCACGTTGCCCACTTGGCTCAGCTGGATCTCGCCACCCTTGCCGTTCGGCATTGCCGCATTCACCGCGAACAAACCGCTGCCAACGCTGCTGCCTGCTCCGGTATTCAGGCTCAGGCTGTACACCGTGGTGCCCGGGCCGTCCGCGCCATAAACGCTGTTAAATTGCGCTTGCACGATCGCTCCGGCCAGCACCGCTTGCGCCACGCCATCAGCGTAAGCACCGCCAAAGCCGGGCAGGCTTTCGTCCACCTTCACAGTACCCAGACTCGGTGCGTAGCTGGCCAAGCCAGCCACCGGGCCGTCGTCTTCGAAGCTGAAGACCCCCGCCGCACCCAGATCGAACGAGGCGCTGTTGCTGTCACCATCGCCATCAGTCAGGGTCTGCACCAGTTGCAGCACGCCCGTACCCAGCAGCAGGCTCTGTGCATCATCCGGGTTGCCGGTGTTGCTGTGCCAGAGATTGTCCAGCAGGTCCAGGGTCACCGCACCGCTGGCCGGGTTGATGGTCAGGGTGAAGTAGGTGTCGCCACCCACCTTGCCGCTGATCACGTTGCCCACTTGGCTCAGCTGGATCTCGCCACCCTTGCCGTTCGGCATTGCCGCATTCACCGCGAACAAACCGCTGCCAACGCTGCTGCCTGCTCCGGTATTCAGGCTCAGGCTGTACACCGTGGTGCCCGGGCCGTCCGCGCCATAAACGCTGTTAAATTGCGCTTGCACGATCGCTCCGGCCAGCACCGCTTGCGCCACGCCATCAGCGTAAGCACCGCCAAAGCCGGGCAGGCTTTCGTCCACCTTCACAGTACCCAGACTCGGTGCGTAGCTGGCCAAGCCAGCCACCGGGCCGTCGTCTTCGAAGCTGAAGACCCCCGCCGCACCCAGATCGAACGAGGCGCTGTTGCTGTCACCATCGCCATCAGTCAGGGTCTGCACCAGTTGCAGCACGCCCGTACCCAGCAGCAGGCTCTGTGCATCATCCGGGTTGCCGGTGTTGCTGTGCCAGAGATTGTCCAGCAGGTCCAGGGTCACCGCACCGCTGGCCGGGTTGATGGTCAGGGTGAAGTAGGTGTCGCCACCCACCTTGCCGCTGATCACGTTGCCCACTTGGCTCAGCTGGATCTCGCCACCCTTGCCGTTCGGCATTGCCGCATTCACCGCGAACAAACCGCTGCCAACGCTGCTGCCTGCTCCGGTATTCAGGCTCAGGCTGTACACCGTGGTGCCCGGGCCGTCCGCGCCATAAACGCTGTTAAATTGCGCTTGCACGATCGCTCCGGCCAGCACCGCTTGCGCCACGCCATCAGCGTAAGCACCGCCAAAGCCGGGCAGGCTTTCGTCCACCTTCACAGTACCCAGACTCGGTGCGTAGCTGGCCAAGCCAGCCACCGGGCCGTCGTCTTCGAAGCTGAAGACCCCCGCCGCACCCAGATCGAACGAGGCGCTGTTGCTGTCACCATCGCCATCAGTCAGGGTCTGCACCAGTTGCAGCACGCCCGTACCCAGCAGCAGGCTCTGTGCATCATCCGGGTTGCCGGTGTTGCTGTGCCAGAGATTGTCCAGCAGGTCCAGGGTCACCGCACCGCTGGCCGGGTTGATGGTCAGGGTGAAGTAGGTGTCGCCACCCACCTTGCCGCTGATCACGTTGCCCACTTGGCTCAGCTGGATCTCGCCACCCTTGCCGTTCGGCATTGCCGCATTCACCGCGAACAAACCGCTGCCAACGCTGCTGCCTGCTCCGGTATTCAGGCTCAGGCTGTACACCGTGGTGCCCGGGCCGTCCGCGCCATAAACGCTGTTAAATTGCGCTTGCACGATCGCTCCGGCCAGCACCGCTTGCGCCACGCCATCAGCGTAAGCACCGCCAAAGCCGGGCAGGCTTTCGTCCACCTTCACAGTACCCAGACTCGGTGCGTAGCTGGCCAAGCCAGCCACCGGGCCGTCGTCTTCGAAGCTGAAGACCCCCGCCGCACCCAGATCGAACGAGGCGCTGTTGCTGTCACCATCGCCATCAGTCAGGGTCTGCACCAGTTGCAGCACGCCCGTACCCAGCAGCAGGCTCTGTGCATCATCCGGGTTGCCGGTGTTGCTGTGCCAGAGATTGTCCAGCAGGTCCAGGGTCACCGCACCGCTGGCCGGGTTGATGGTCAGGGTGAAGTAGGTGTCGCCACCCACCTTGCCGCTGATCACGTTGCCCACTTGGCTCAGCTGGATCTCGCCACCCTTGCCGTTCGGCATTGCCGCATTCACCGCGAACAAACCGCTGCCAACGCTGCTGCCTGCTCCGGTATTCAGGCTCAGGCTGTACACCGTGGTGCCCGGGCCGTCCGCGCCATAAACGCTGTTAAATTGCGCTTGCACGATCGCTCCGGCCAGCACCGCTTGCGCCACGCCATCAGCGTAAGCACCGCCAAAGCCGGGCAGGCTTTCGTCCACCTTCACAGTACCCAGACTCGGTGCGTAGCTGGCCAAGCCAGCCACCGGGCCGTCGTCTTCGAAGCTGAAGACCCCCGCCGCACCCAGATCGAACGAGGCGCTGTTGCTGTCACCATCGCCATCAGTCAGGGTCTGCACCAGTTGCAGCACGCCCGTACCCAGCAGCAGGCTCTGTGCATCATCCGGGTTGCCGGTGTTGCTGTGCCAGAGATTGTCCAGCAGGTCCAGGGTCACCGCACCGCTGGCCGGGTTGATGGTCAGGGTGAAGTAGGTGTCGCCACCCACCTTGCCGCTGATCACGTTGCCCACTTGGCTCAGCTGGATCTCGCCACCCTTGCCGTTCGGCATTGCCGCATTCACCGCGAACAAACCGCTGCCAACGCTGCTACCTGCTCCGGTATTCAGGCTCAGGCTGTACACCGTGGTGCCCGGGCCGTCCGCGCCATAAACGCTGTTAAATTGCGCTTGCACGATCGCTCCGGCCAGCACCGCTTGCGCCACGCCATCAGCGTAAGCACCGCCAAAGCCGGGCAGGCTTTCGTCCACGCTCACGCGACCAAGACTTGGGGCTTCACCGTTTACAGCTGCCAGAGGACCATCGTCTTCGAAGCTGAAGACCCCCGCCGCACCCAGATCGAACGAGGCGCTGTTGCTGTCACCATCGCCATCGGTCAGGGTCTGCACCAGTTGCAGCACGCCCGTACCCAGCAGCAGGCTCTGTGCATCATCCGGGTTGCCGGTGTTGCTGTGCCAGAGGTTGTCCAGCAGGTCCAGGGTCACCGCTCCGCTAGCCGGGTTGATGGTCAGGGTGAAGTAGGTGTCGCCACCCACCTTGCCGCTGATCACGTTGCCCACTTGGCTCAGCTGGATCTCGCCACCCTTGCCGTTCGGCATTGCCGCATTCACCGCGAACAAACCGCTGCCAACGCTGCTGCCTGCTCCGGTATTCAGGCTCAGGCTGTACACCGTGGTGCCCGGGCCGTCCGCGCCATAAACGCTGCTAAATTGCGCCTGCACTATCGCTCCGGCCAGCACCGCTTGCGCCACGCCATCAGCGTAAGCACCGCCAAAGCCGGGCAGGCTTTCGTCCACGCTCACGCGACCAAGACTTGGGGCTTCACCGTTTACAGCTGCCAGAGGACCATCGTCTTCGAAGCTGAAGACCCCCGCCGCACCCAGATCGAACGAGGCGCTGTTGCTGTCACCATCGCCATCAGTCAGGGTCTGCACCAGTTGCAGCACGCCCGTACCCAGCAGCAGGCTCTGTGCATCATCCGGGTTGCCGGTGTTGCTGTGCCAGAGATTGTCCAGCAGGTCCAGGGTCACCGCACCGCTGGCCGGGTTGATGGTCAGGGTGAAGTAGGTGTCGCCACCCACCTTGCCGCTGATCACGTTGCCCACTTGGCTCAGCTGGATCTCGCCACCCTTGCCGTTCGGCATTGCCGCATTCACCGCGAACAAACCGCTGCCAACGCTGCTGCCTGCTCCGGTATTCAGGCTCAGGCTGTACACCGTGGTGCCCGGGCCGTCCGCGCCATAAACGCTGCTAAATTGCGCCTGCACGATCGCTCCGGCCAGCACCGCTTGCGCCACGCCATCAGCGTAAGCACCACCAAAGCCGGGCAGGCTTTCGTCCACGCTCACGCGGCCAAGACTTGGGGCTTCACCGTTTACAGCTGCCAGAGGACCATCGTCGTACACCACTACATTCAGCGAAACGGTCGGCGACACGTCGCCATCACTGTCAACCACCCGCACCAGAAAGCTCTCGCCCGCCTGATCATCGACACCAGTCGCATTGGGGTTAGTGTGATCCAAGGTGTTGGCGTCGAGGGTGTAGGTCCAGTTCCCCGCCGCATCGACCATCAAGGTACCGTAAACACCCTGCACAGTGCCGCCGGCGGTTACGTCGATCCAGTTGCCGTCCTTATCCTGAACTTGCAGCGAAGAAACACCGTCTGGCGAATTGACGATCAAGCGACCAAACGCCTGCACAGGGTTACCGTCGGGGTTGGGGTTGCTACCGGTCGGCAGCGCTTCTTCATCGACGACACCGGAGCCGGTGATGACTTGCCCTTGGAAATCCTCATGAACGACCTCGACCGCAGGCGTGAAATCAGGCGCCACAAGCTCCACCGCGATATCCGGATCGGGAAACTCCGGAATGAAACCGAGGCCCTTGGTAGGAAAACCAATGACCGGGTCGAGTGCACCAGCGGTTTCCCCCAGCAATACGAAAGAATGGCCGCCGCCAGCATTGCCTCCGGCACCGGCACCTGGCCCTGCGGCCGTGGCAGCCAAACTAGCGGTAGGGTCTTCACCCGCTTCGATGGCGGCCTGCAACTGCTCGACCTCGGTAAGGTCCTGGTCACTGGGTGCGCTTTCCGCGTCTTGGGCCGCTGCAGCCGAACCGTCGCCGCGCGCGTCCGCCAGCAGTTGCGTATCGAGCATCAGGTTGCTGTCACGCCCAAGGGTCAGCTCGCCACCGCTGGCCAGGGCAATGGCAACTGCACCGCTCGCACCCGTGACCAATTGTTCACCGGCAAAGACACGATCACCTTCGACCAGAGGTCTGCGCGTCCCATCGCCAGCTACCGCGAAAACCTCGCCAACTACCTGACTGACGACACCTATCAAAGTAGCCATGAATCCTTCCTCACTACAGCTGCCAGCCACCGCCGACACGTTTGAAAAGGGTCAATACACCTTCCCAAAGAGCGCGATAACAAGACACAACTGAGTGAAATGAAACGACATACCCACCCCTGAAACGCCAAAAAAATAACGCCCCTTGGCTGCCGTACTACTTCATCAGAACCATCCCCGCCCTAAGTACTGCGAATCGTGATCGACCGCCTGTTTCTGCTCACGCACCTAAGCAAAACCCGCTAATTGCGTGACCTTTGCTAATTAACAATGTCTGGCATTCTCCAGACTGCATAAGATTTTTTCCTCATATAGCTTGTGAGATTTTTTTATTAGGCTTTTATTAAGGATGTTCTTAGCTGTGATGTTAGAAGTCTGAAACGGTTTTATAAGAAAAAGTCAAATATCTGACGACAAGAACATAACGATCGAAAAGGAGATTCCTCACATGCGAATTATCAATCCGCTGTGGAGCAGCATGCTGCTGGCTCTGGCGTGTTCTCAAAGCCAGGCGATGTCGTTGTCTGAAGCGATCCAAAGCACTCTGGACAACCACCCGGAAATTCATGCGGGGGTCAACAGCCGCCTTTCGTCTGATGAAGAAGTGAAGATGGCCAGAGGTGGTTACCTGCCGACAGTCGACCTGCTGGTCGGTTACGGTCGGGAAAATACCGACAGCCCGAGTACCCGCACACTGGGCGGCCACAACACTGAAACGCTCAACTCGCGCAACGCCGAACTGCGTCTGCGGCAGATGCTGTTCGATGGTTTCAATACCCCCAATGAAGTCGCACGAACCGAAGCGGTAGTGAACTCGCGGGCCTACCGGGTACTGGGTACGACGGAGAGCCTGGCACTGCGCACCGTCGAGGTTTATCTGGATATTCTGGAACGCCGTGAACTGATCGATCTGGCGAAAAATAACCTGCTTGCCCACCAACGCATCACCGATCAAATCGATCTGCGTAGCCGTCAAGGCGTCGGCAGTACTGCCGACTTCGACCAATCCAATGCACGCTTGGCCCTAGCGGAGAACAACCTCTATACCGAGCAGGTCAACCTGGCGGATGCCGAGGCGAACTTCATCAGCGTCACCGGGCGCATGCCCGACGAACTGGTCGCCCCAACCTCGATCAGGAGCGCATTGCCAGAGGATTTGAACGCTGCCAGGCAGGCGGTTATGCAAAACAATCCCTACCTCAAATCAGCGCAAGCCGACGTGCATGCTGCCGAGAAGCAGTATGAAGTTGCCAAGTCGCCGTTCTACCCACGCTTCGACGTTGAGTTGGCGACCAACGCCGACGACAACATCCAAGGCGATGAAGGCCACTACAACAGCTGGCGTGCCGCCGTGGTGATGAACTACAACTTGTTCAACGGCATGCGCGATAAAGCGCGCCTGCAATCCTCAGCTCACCAGATCAACGAGTCGATGGACATTCGCAACAACGCACTGCGCGTGCTCAACGAAAATCTTTCGCTGGCCTGGAACGCCATGGACAACGCCCGCCTGCAAACCCCGAAGGCGCGCGATTATGCTGACTACACCACACGGGTTCGCGAGGCCTACCAGCAGCAATTCAGCCTGAGCCAGCGCACCCTGCTCGACTTGCTGGACAGTGAGAACGAACTCTTCACCGCCAACCGCCGTTATAGCCAAGTGCGCTACACCGAAGAATTCGCCATGTACCGCGTGCTCGCGGCCATGGGTGACCTGCTGCGCCACCAGCAGGTGATTATCCCAGCTGAGGCTGTAGCCCTTTCCGATGTAAAGAGCGAGGCACGCTTACCGCAAATGAAGTAGTGCCGGTCAAGGAGCAGTATCCGTGACGACAATGGAAAGGCCTGACCCAACCAGCGATCCACGCGTGAGCCACGACGACCCATTGCTCGACGGCTTGCTGATCCTCTGCAAACTCCATAGCTGTACCGTCAGTCGTGGCAGCCTGAGCGCTGGCTTGCCGATGGCCGAGCAACGCCTGAGCGCTGACCTGCTGCCCCGTGCAGCAGCGCGAGCAGGCTTGCAGGGTCGCTTGCTGCGCCGCGAACTGACGGCCATTTCCGCACTGAACCTACCGGTACTGCTATTGCTCAAGAACGGGCGCAGCGCAGTTCTGCGCAAGTGGCTGGCCAACGATCAGGCGTTGATTCTGCCGTGCGAGGCGGACGGAGGTGAACAACAGGTTGCGCGGGCACAACTGGCCGAGGAGTACGGTGGTCAGGCATTCTTCGCCCGCCCACGACATGAGCTGGAAGATGCACGCACGCCACTGCTGCCGCGTATTGACGCCTGGTTCCGCGACACGCTCAAGCTGTCCCGCTGGCTGTATACCGATGCCATGCTGGCCAGTTTGCTGATCAACGTGCTCGGTCTGATGGTGCCGCTGTTCGTCATGCAGACCTATGACCGCGTGGTCCCCAACCAAGCCACCGCGACCCTCTGGGTGCTGGCCATCGGCCTATTCATCGGCACCTCCTTCGAACTGCTACTGCGGGTATTGCGCGCCAATCTGCTGGACAGCGCCGGCAAGAAAACCGACGTGGTGCTCTCGGCCACCCTGTTCGAACGCATTACCGGCATGTCCATGAAGGCGCGGCCGGCCACTGTCGGCGGCTTCGCCCAGAACATCCACGATTTCCAGGGCCTGCGCGAATTCCTTACAGCGGTGACTCTGACCAGTTTGATCGACCTGCCTTTCGCCCTGCTGATGATTGTGGTGATTGGCTTGTTCGGCGGTTCGCTGATTGTCATTCCGCTGCTGGCCTTTCCGCTCACGGCGATCTTTGCCCTGATCATTCAGGGCCGCCTGCGCGACACCGTGCAACGCAGCCTGGCTCTAGGCGCGGAGCGCCAGGCACTGCTGATCGAAACCCTCGGAGGCCTGGAAACCCTCAAGGCCTGCGGCGCGGAAAGCGAACGTCAACACCAGTGGGAAACCACCCATGGCGCTCTGACCCGGCTGGACGCCCACGCCCGCTTCCTCTCATCCCTGGCCACCAACGGCACCCTGTTTCTCCAGCAATGCGCGGGCATGGCCATCATCATCGCCGGGGTCTACGCGATCATCGCTGGCGACATGAGCGTCGGCGCGCTGATCGCCTGTTACATGCTCAACAGCCGGGTGCTGGCCCCGCTCGGCCAGGTTGCCGGGTTGATCACCCGCTACCAGCAAGCGCGCCTGACCATGAAAAGCACCGATGCGCTGATGGGGCTGCCGCAAGAACGCCAGACCAAGCAGCGGCCGCTGGAGCGGCCCCAGCTGAAAGGGGCCCTCGACGTGAGCCAGGTCAGCTTCAGCTACCCCGGACAAAGCAACCCGGCACTGGCCAAGATCAGCCTGCACCTGACCGCTGGCGAACGGGTCGGCATCATCGGCCGCAGCGGCTCAGGCAAGAGCACCCTGGCACGCCTGTTAATGGGTTTCTACACCCCGGATGAGGGGCAAATCCTGCTCGACGGCCTGGATCTGCGCCAGCTCGACGTAGCCGACCTGCGCCACCAGATCGGCTACGTATCTCACGACCTGCCGTTGTTGGCCGGCAGTCTGCGTGACAACCTGACCCTCGGCGCACGCTATGTCAGCGACGCACGCATGCTCGAAGTGGCCGAACTAACCGGCGTCAGTGAACTGGCCCGGCAACATCCCCAAGGCTTCGAGCGGCAGGTTGGCGAGCGTGGCCAGCAACTCTCTGGGGGCCAGCGCCAAGCCGTGCTGCTGGCCCGCGCCCTGTTGCTCGACCCACAAATCCTGGTGTTCGACGAGCCAACCAGTGCAATGGACAATACCAGCGAGGAAATCCTGCGCAGCCGCCTGCACACCTGGGCCCAGGGTAAAACCATGCTCCTGATCACCCATCGTAGCTCGATGCTCAGCCTGGTCGATCGCCTGGTGGTGCTGGACAACGGCCATATCGTCGCCGATGGCCCGAAAGCGGTGGTGATCGAAGCCTTGCGTAAGGGCCGCGTCGGCCCTGCAGCGGAATAGGGAGGTACTTATGCAACCGCATCAAGGCATCTTCGCCTACTTCGCCAGCCTGGGCAGGCGCAAGCAGGACACCGAGTTCATGCCGGAAGTCGAGGGCGCGATTCTCGAGGATTCGCCCTGGATGTCGCGAATCACCATCTGGGTGGTTTGTGCCTGCCTGATCGCCGCTTTGCTCTGGGCCCACTTTGCCGTGCTCGAAGAGGTCACCACCGGCGAGGGCAAAGCGATTCCCTCGAGCAAAATCCAGGTCATCCAGAACCTTGAAGGGGGAATCGTCAGTGAAATATTCGTGCGCGAAGGCCAGCTGGTGAACAAGGACGATGTGCTGCTGCGTCTCGACGACACGCGCTTTCTCTCCAATAAGGGCGAGACCGAAGCAGACCGTCTGGCGCTAATTGCCCGCATCGAACGACTGACCGCCGAAGCCGAAGGCCGTCCCATCGCCATGCCCGAAGAGATCACCCGCACGGCAGCGCAACTGGCCGAGGACGAACTGGCACTCTACGGCTCGCGGCAACAACGCCTGCATAGTGAACAACGGACACTTGGCGAACAGCTACTGCAAAAAAGCCAGGAGCTCGCGGAATTCCGTTCCAAGGCACAGCAATACCGTTCCAGCCTGGGCCTGATTCAGCAAGAGCTGAACATGTCGCAACCCCTGGTCGCCTCCGGGGCAATTTCCCAGGTAGAAATACTCCGCCTGCGCCGCAGCATGGTCGAAGTGCGTGGTTCACTCAACGCCACGACCCTGGCCATCCCCAGGGCGGAAGCAGCGGTCAACGAGATCAAGAGCAAGATCGAGGAGTCCGAACTGGGCTTTCGCTCCGACGCCTTCAAGGAACTCAATGATGCCCGCACCGAACTGAAAAAAATCACCGCCACCAGTTCGGCCATTCAGGACAGGGTTAGCCGCACCACCGTGGTGTCTCCGGTCAACGGCATCATCAAACAACTGAAGATCAACACCATCGGCGGCGTCGTCCAGCCAGGCAGCGACATGCTGGAGATCGTGCCGCTGGAAGATAACCTGCTAATCGAAGCCAAGGTACGCCCTAAGGATGTGGCCTTTCTCCATCCAGGGCAGAAAGCCATGGTCAAGTTCAGCGCCTACGACTACACCATCTATGGCGGACTCAGGGCCAATCTGGAGCTGATCAGCGCCGATACCATCATCGATGAGGAAGGCAACAGCTTCTACCTGATCCAGTTACGTACCGATAAAAGCCACCTGGGCAGCGACGAACACCCGCTGCTGATCATCCCCGGCATGATCGCCACCGTGGACATCATCACCGGCGAAAAAAGCGTGCTGGCTTACCTGCTAAAACCCGTACTCAAGGCCCGCGCCGAAGCGCTGCGCGAGCGCTGAAGCGGGCGCACTTGGTTAGCGACCAGCGCCTCAGCCACGCTGATGGTTGCGCCGAAAGGTCTCCTCGCCCATGGCCGCGATCTGCCCCTCGATCAGGGCCTCGAAGGGCTTGAGCAAGGCATCGAATTGCGCCGGTGCTTCCAGGATATCCAGCGCACTGACAACCGCCTCGATAGTCGACAAAGCCCCTGGCATCGGCGCCTTGCGCAACCGGTAGCGCGACTGCAGCCCCTCCGGCAACGCAACCCGCGGCAAGGCCGCCAGTAGGGGATTGAGGTGCAACAGTTTGCGCGCTTTACGCCAAGTGCCGTCGGGTACCACCAGCAGCGCAGGTTGATCGACTGCTTGCGTGGCGAACTGCTGCAGCGGCTGCGCACCCTCCCCCGGAAACAGCAGGCACGGTCGATACCCCGGCTGCGCCAGCAGCGCTGCTAGGTCCTCGAACACCTCGCCCACTCGTAGCTCGGCATTGCTCAAGCCCAAGGCGGCCAGGCGCGCGGTATTCAGTGCATGCTTGAGTTCGCTGGGGTGTTGCAGAATCAGCACGCGGGTAACGCTAGGCAACAACGGGATCAGCGCACAGAGACAATGATCGAGTGGGCGGCTACAGCGTGGGCAATGGGGACGTGGCATGGGCATCTCCTCAGCTGCGCAGTGTGCCACAAGCCCCGCGCCGGGCGGACTGCTGACTCAAGCCGCGATCAGGCTGAAGCCTGTCGCCGCACACACAGCGAGATGGCCACCGCGTTATCTAAGCGCGCAGCCCCGCGCCTAAGAATGAGCGTCAGGTACTGCCTCAAGGAGGCCTTCCTCAGCCTTTGCCTCCTCGATCAACCAGGACCAGAATGCCTCGGCATTGGGGTGCATGTACTGATGAGTCGGGCAGGTCAGATAGAACGACTCGGAGGCGCTGATCCGTTGCTCGAAAGGCGCCAGCAAACGCCCGCTGGCCAACATTTCCGCCACCAGGGAGGTGCGTCCCAGCGCCAGGCCATGGCCCAGGGCCGCCATTTCCAAGGCAGTGATCAACGTGTCGAACTGCATCCCCTGCGAGGCATCCAGGTGCTGGAAGCCCGTTTGCTTGAGCCAGTAGCCCCAGCCTTCTTCGTAGCCGATGACATGCAGTAATGTATGTGCGGAGAGCGCCTCGGGCGAATCGGGTGGGTTTACCCCATCGAGCAACGTGGGGCTGCAGACCGGAAACAGCTCGTCACGGGTCAGCCGGATGGCCTTGAGGCCCGGCCAGTTGCCCTTGCCGTAACGGATTTCCATATCCGCCTCCTTGCCCCGCTCATCCAGCCAGATATTGCTGGTGAACTGCAGGCTGACCTCGGGATGGCGCGCCCTGAAGCGGGCCAACCGGGGCGCCAGCCAAGTGGTGAAGAACACCAGATTGACCCTGATGATCAGTCGCCGAACACGGCCCATGCCGAACAGCTCATCCGTCGCGGCAATCAACCGCTCTATGGATTCATGAATCACCGGCATGTAGGCCTGGCCCGCCTCGGTCAGCTCCAACCCCCGGGGCAAGCGCTTGAACAGATTAACCCCCAACTGGCATTCCAGCCCCTTGACCTGCTGGCTGATGGCCGCCTGGGTCAGACTCAATTCGGCTGCGGCCTGGGTGAAATTCAGGTGGCGGGCGGACGCTTCAAATGAGCGCAGCCAATTTAACGGGGGGAGCCTTTTCTTCATATCGTGCTCATTTTCAATCTATGCCGACGTCCGGGTCATTGATTAGCTGGCCCAGTTCCACTGCAGCTTGGCGTAAGAGCGGAGTATATGTCAGCAGCTCGTCCAGGCTCTTGCGGATCAGCGGCGCATGGGCGAATAGACAGGCGAACAGCCGACCATCACGATCATTGACCGGCACCGCAAACGCAGCCAGACCATCGACAAACTCTTCATTGTCAGTGCCCACTTGGCTGGCTCTGATGTTCAGCAGATCAGCCTCAAGGGCATGCGGGTCGGTCAGGGTATTGCGGGCGTACTGACGCAGCGGCAGGTTGTGGATGATCCGCTGGCGCCGCTCCTTCGATAGCGAGCTGAGGTACAGCTTGCCACTGGCCGTACACCAAGTCGGGGTATGGCTGCCGATGGGCAGATGCACCTGCAGCGGTCTGTCCGTCTGCACCCGGTCGTAATAAATCATCTCGGTGCCGTTGGGGATGGCGATGCCACAGGTCTCGCCAATTGCCGCGGTCAGGCGCTGCAGGATGGCCTGGCGTGGCGCCTTGAAGCGCCCGCTGTAGAGCACCCCCAGCGCGATATCGTGCAGGCGGGCACCCGGCACGACCAGGCCGCGCATATTGGTTTGCAGATAGCCGTCCCCCTCAAGCTGCGCCAGCAGACGATGAATGCTCGGCTTGGGGATATCCAGCTGATAGGCCAGGTCGGCGGGAGACATGGGCCGTTCGGCCCTGGAGACCGCCTCGATGATTTCCAGAACGCGGGTAATCGAGGAGCCTTTTTCTCTGGCAGACGCGCTCATATTATTCTCCCCACACAGGCCTGGCACGCGACGCGCGCAGCAACAGGTGGATAGCAAAAAAGGCGACGGCCCTGTTCAGGGGCGTCGCCTAGGACCCGTAACAGAAACAGACTGCTACGGCGTATCAACCAATCACTTCATGGTCGGCATGGAGAACTCAGCGCCCTCACGTACACCCGCTGAAGGCCAGCGCTGGGTGACAGTCTTGCGCTTGGTGTAGAAGCGCACGGCATCGGGGCCATAGGCATGCAGGTCACCGAACAGCGAGCGCTTCCAGCCGCCGAAGCTGTGGTAGGCCACCGGCACCGGCAACGGCACGTTGATGCCGACCATGCCGACCTTGATGTTGTCGGAGAAGTAGCGCGCGGCCTCACCGTCGCGGGTGAAGATGCAGGTGCCGTTGCCATATTCGTGGGCATCGATCAGGTCCATGGCTTCCTGCATGCTGCCCACCCGTACGATCTGCAGCACCGGGCCGAAGATTTCCTCCTTGTAGCTGAGCATCTCCGGGCTGACGTTATCGATCAGCGTGCCGCCGACGAAGAAGCCGTTCTCATAGCCGGCCACCTGCGGGTTGCGGCCGTCGACCACAATAGTGGCGCCCTGCTCTTCGGCGCTGTCGATGTAACCAACGACCTTCTGCTGATGCGCCTTGGTGATCACCGGACCGAAGTCATTGCTCTTCTCCGAGTAAGCGCCGACCTTCAGCGCCTGCATGGCCTTCTGCATCTTCTCGACCAGGGCATCGGCGGCCGCATCGCCCACCGCGACCGCGACCGACAGCGCCATGCAACGCTCGCCCGAGGAGCCGAAGGCTGCACCGAGCAGCTGGTTCACCGCGTTATCCATGTCGGCATCGGGCATCACGATGGCGTGATTCTTTGCCCCGCCCAACGCCTGGCAGCGTTTGCCGTTGGCACTGGCGGTCTTGTAGATGTACTCGGCAATCGGCGTCGAACCGACAAAGCTGACCGCCTGAACGCGCGCGTCACTGAGCAGGGTGTCGACCGCTTCCTTGTCGCCATTGATGACCGTCATCACACCATCGGGCAAACCCGCTTCTTGCAACAGTTGGGCGATGAACAGGGTCGAGCTTGGGTCACGCTCGGACGGTTTGAGGATGAAGCAGTTGCCGCAGGCGATGGCCATCGGGAACATCCACAACGGCACCATAGCCGGGAAGTTGAACGGGGTGATACCCGCCACCACGCCCAGCGGCTGGAACTCGCTCCACGAATCAATATTCGGGCCGACATTCTTGCTGTGCTCACCCTTGAGCAGTTCGGGTGCGCCGCAGGCGTATTCGACGTTCTCGATGCCGCGCTGCAGCTCGCCCAGGGCATCGTGGGAAATCTTGCCGTGCTCCTCACCGATCATCTGCGCGATGCGCTCCGCGTTCTGCTCGAGCAGCTCCTTGAAGCGAAACATCACCCGCGCACGCTTGATCGGCGGGGTGTTGCGCCACGCCGGGAATGCGGCTTCGGCGGCGGCAATAGCCTGCTCGACGGTGGCCTTGGAGGCCAGCGCTACGCGCTTGCTGACTTCGCCGGTGGACGGGTTGTACACGTCCTGAAAGCGCTCGCCTGCACTGATGATCTGGCCGTTGATCAGGTGTCCTACTGTGTTCATCGCGGATATTCCTCGGAAAGTATTCAGGTCGCGGGCTCAGGGCCTGCAGTGATTAAAGGCAGTGATTAAAAGACTGGGCTTACCAGAGCTGCTGGTAGATCTCGATGATCTCTTCGGCACTCGGCACGCGCGGGTTGTTGTTCGGTGAACCGGAAGCCAGGGCCTGCTGCGCCATGACCTGCAACTGGTCGAAGTACTGCTGGCGGTCGATGCCGAACTGCTCGGGCGTGGGCACCTGCAACTCATCGTTGAGCGCACGCAGCTCGGTGAGTAGCTTGTCGTTGGCCACCTCAATACTGTCCTGCTCGCTGGCCACACCCATGGCGCGCGCGCAGTCGGCATAGCGCTCGGCTGCGGCCGGAATCGAGAACGCGGTGACACTCGGTAGCAGCATGGCGTTGGACAGACCATGGGGCACATGGAAATGCGCGCCTATGGGGCGGCTCATGCCATGCACCAAGGCCACCGAGGCATTGGAAAACGCCACGCCGGCCAGGGTCGAGCCGAGCATCATCGCTTCACGTGCGGCCTTGTCCGAGCCATCGTGGTAGGCGCGGCGCAGGTTGGGCGCGATCAGGCGCATGGCCGAGAGGGCCTGGCTGTCGCTGTAGAGGCTGGCCTTCTTGCTGACGTAGGCCTCCATCGCGTGGGTCAGGGCATCGATGCCGGTGTCGGCGGTGATGCGTGCCGGCAGACTCAGGGTCAGGCTGAAGTCGATCAGCGCCGCTACCGGCATGAAGCCAATACCGACACAGAGCATTTTCTCGTCGGTCTTCTCATCGGCAATGATGGTCACCCGGGTGACCTCCGAGCCGGTGCCCGCAGTCGTCGGCACCGCGATGATTGGCAGGCCGGACTCGATGACGATGCGCGGAAACTTGTAGTCGCGCATCTCGCCGCCATGCTTGGCCAGGATCGCAATGGCCTTGGCGCTGTCGATCGGGCTGCCACCGCCGAGGGCGATGATGCAGTCGTAATCGCCGTTGCGGGCTTTCTCGACACCAGCCTGTATGGAAGCAACAGTCGGCTCGGGCACGGTGTCATCGAACACATCGGCGCTCATCTGCTGGCCTGCCAGGATGTCTTGTATCCGGCTGGCGTAGCCCAGCTGCACCATCATCTTGTCGGTGATGATCAGCGGTCGTGTACAGCCGAGGCTGGCCAGCACGTTGGGGATATCCTGGCTGGCGCCCTCGCCGATCTGCATGATGCGGGGGAGGATCACTTGAGTAGACATGGCGACTCCGCTATTGCTGAGACAAGAACCGTCGGTGTGCACGCCGTGCATCATCCTGCAGCCTTGCTGGGGTAAGTGGGCACCACGAACCTGGGTTCGCGGTGCAATTCAGATCAGAGACTGCTCGGGGCCGCTGCAGACTCGATGGCAGCCATTGCCTCAGTTGCCTGCACCGGCTTGGCATTGCCAACAGCCTTGCTCGTTAGCGGTTCCTGACGCAACGCTTTGATGAAGCCGAAAGTAGACAGAATGACAACCAAGGAGAACGGCAGCGCAGCGACGATGGAGGCCGTTTGCAGGGCCTTGAGCCCACCGGCAAACAGCAATCCGGCGGCTACGGCGCCGATGGCCACACCCCAGAACACCCGGAGACGAGCCGGTGGATGCTCATGGCCCATAGTGATCAAGGTGCAAATTACCAGGGTGGCCGAGTCGGCCGAGGTGACGAAGTAGGTCACCAGCAACAGGGTGCAGATTCCCGCGACAAGCAGTGTCAGCAACTGGCCCAGGCCCATCAATTCAATGGTCTTGAACAAGGCCATGGTGATGTCTTCATTGACCGCCGCTGTCACGCCACCGCCACCAAACAGCTCGATAAACATGGCGGTGTTACCGAAGATGGTGATCCAGAAGGTTGCCAGTACGGTCGGCGCGATCAGCACGCCCAGGACGAACTCACGAATGGTGCGACCCTTGGAGATACGCGCGATGAACATGCCGCAGAACGGCGCCCAGGCGATCCACCAGCCCCAGTAGAAGACGGTCCACCAGCCCTGCCACTCACTCTTCGGATCGGGATCGACCCACATGCCTAACTGCACGACATTGGCCAGGTAGTCACCGGAGTTGGTGACGAAGGCGCCGATGAGGTAGGCCGTCGGACCACAAATAACGAACAGCGCCAGAATCACCATGGTCAGCTGCATGTTCAGCTCGCTGAGGATGCGAATCCCCTTGTTCACGCCGCTCAGTACCGAAGCGGTGGCGATCACCGAGATCACCGCAATCAGGATCACCTGATTGGTGATCGACACCTCGATGCCCAACAAGTATTGCAGCCCCGCGTTCATCTGCTGCGCGCCCAGACCAAGCGATGTGGCGATGCCGAATACCGTGCCGAACACCGCGAGCAGATCTGCGGCATGCCCCAGCGGACCATAGATCCGCTCACC
Source organism: Pseudomonas paeninsulae (assembly GCF_035621475.1). Classification (NCBI taxonomy): domain Bacteria; kingdom Pseudomonadati; phylum Pseudomonadota; class Gammaproteobacteria; order Pseudomonadales; family Pseudomonadaceae; genus Pseudomonas; species Pseudomonas paeninsulae. The sequence goes on along the minus strand of NZ_CP141799.1, from coordinate 2,008,972 downwards.
TAGTAGCGGGTACAGGCAGGAGCGGATCGACAGCGGCAAGCCCTTGCGGTAGGAAAAATAAGCCAGCATCAAGCCGAAAGCCGCAAACAACGCCCAACCGTGCAGGCCCCAATGGAAGATCGCAATGCGCATGGCAACTTGTGCGGCCTCTGCGGTCATCGCCTGCCCTTCTCCGATAAAGGGATTGCTCTGAAAGTGGTAGATCGGCTCGGCGATACTCCAGAACAGAATACCGATGCCAATACCCGCGCCGAACAACATGGAAAACCAGGAGAAGTTACTGAACTCCGGCCTGTCGCCGTCCTTGCCCAGGCGGATGCTGCCATAACGGCTGAAGATCAGCCAAACAGCGAAAAACAGAAAGAAACTCATGATGCCGACGTAATACCAGGCCAGCTTCGAGGCAATAAAGCCTTTGGCCGCACTGTAAATGGAATCGGCATAAACAGGATCGATAACCGTAAACAGCACAAACGCGATAACCAGCAGTGCCGAACCGATCGACATAACCGGATTCACCTCAGCTAGCAACCCACCTTTGGGCGTCAACTGTTTCGCGCTACTCATGACGCGATCCTCTGTTCGATATATTTTTTGTAATTGTTATTCATCTTGCACCTTTCAACTGTTGGTTAATCTTTGCCGGGCAAAGATCTAGTTGACCATGAGCGAAAACGCAGCGTGCTCATGGAGGGGCCGTACCTGCGCACCCCACGACAATGGCAGTGAGAGATGCGAGCACAGCTGTAGTTGTTAGACGGGGCAGCAGTAGCGATACACAGCAAGCAGGACGCCTATATCGATACGAAATCTATTGTTATGAATGCGGATATCGATGAGAAGCAAAAAAAAAGCAGGCAATGCCCCTTGTTTGCTTATGGGTAGATTAGTCAAAACGCGCCCATCACGGCCTCTGAGCCAGCCTCGCCGCGGGCCATAGCGGCAACCCTACCTCGCCAAACACACCGACCGGACCTGATTTGCCGGGCCTCCAGCGCAGCCTCAGGTATGGAATTTATGCAGCCATAAAAAAAACACCCTCTTAGGTCAATTTTTTATTGCTGGCTGCCACCTCTCTTCATTCCTAATATCGGCGTTATCGAAAAAGCGCCGACCCCTACCAGCTGTTTCAGCCACCTATATAGGCTGCTGTTTGGGCACACCCCAGCAGACTGGCAGAACTAAGCAACACTCGGTGTAGCGTTAAGCATTGGCCGGACCTTTATCACCTGGCAAGTCGTTCAGCCTGAACAACATGCCAAACCGGTTATTAGCGGGTCGTGCAACCTGACAGCAGCGCCCATGGCAATCAAACAAAAATCCAACTTGGCTGTTTAGTCTCCGCCAGCCGGTTCAGCTTATTTGAAGGATAAATTGCAATGAACAACCAACAATTGCCGTTAACCGGAGTTCGCGTAGTTGATTTCGGTCAACAGATTGCCGCACCGGCCGTGGCCATGACCCTGGCCGACCTGGGCGCTACCGTCGTGCACATCGATCCACCCGCAGGCCCACAGTGGGATCATCCGGCTAACGCCGTACTCAACCGCAACAAGAGTTCTCTGCGCCTGGACCTGAAGACCGAAGCCGGCCTGGCTCAGGCCCTTACCCTGATCGAACAAGCCGACATCGTCATCGAGGGCTTCCGCCCGGGTGTCATGCAGCGCCTGGGTATCGACTTCACCCAACTGCGTGAAGCGCGTCCGGAGCTGATCACCCTGTCGGTTCCCGGTTTCGCCAGCAACGACACCCTGCGCCGCGAGTGGAAAGCCACCGAAGCCGTGGTCGCCGCGACCGGCGGTGCCTTCACCGACATGGGCTTCAACCGCGTATTGCTGGGTCTGAACCCGAGCTTCTCGCCGCTGCCGTTGGGCTCCGCCTACGCCACCACTCTGGCAGCCTCCTCGGTGGTACTGGCCCTGCAGGCCCGGGAAAAAACCGGCCGCGGCGATGCCATCGAAGTGCCGGTGATTTCCGCCCTGATGGAAGGCCTCTCGTACAATTCCTACGTCATCGAAGGCCTGCCCGAGCGCTACAAGACCATGCGCGAGCTGGAAATCGAGCAGCGCAAGGCCAACAACATTGCGATGGACCTGAGCTACGCCGATCTGCAGGAATACCTGGACCCCTTCTACCGCACCTACAAGTGCGCCGATGGCCGCATGTTCTACTGCGTCTGCCCATCGCACCGCAACCACGCCAAGCGCGCCCTGACGGTCCTCGGCATCTATGAAGAACTGGTCGCCGAAGGTCTGCCGGAAGTGCAAAACCTGCACGCCCCGATCAGCGAGTGGGACGGCGAGACCTCCATCGGCGTGTACCCGCTGCCGAAGAAATGGGCCGACCACATCTCGGCCAAGATGAAGACAGCCTTCCTGACCAAGACCTCCGAAGAGTGGGCCGTGATCTTTGGCGAAGGGCAGATCCCCGGCGCGCCGCACCGCACCACCCAGGAATGGGTCAACCACGAGCACACCAACACGGCGGGCCTGATCGTCGAGGTCAATGACCCGATCTATGGCCTGATGAAGCAACCAGGGCCGTTTACCTGGCTGGAAGAGTCTGCCGCGCAGATGGTCACCCCGCGACCGCGCAAAAACGTCAGCTTCGAGCAGGCACTGGCCGAGCTCAGTGCAGTGGCCGCCGCGCAAACCGTGACCCGTCCGGTCGGTGCCGCGGTCAAGCCGGCGTCCAATGCTGGCTGGCTTGATGGAACCCGCATTCTCGACCTGACCAACGTGATCGCCGGCCCGCATGCCACCGCGTTCCTCGCCCGCTTCGGCGCCGAGGTGATCAAGCTCGATACCGTCAAACCCATGTACGACCCGCTGATCGGCACCCTGTTCAGCTTCCAGACCAGCATGGGCAAGCGCAGCGCCCTGGTCGACATCATGAGCAGTGAAGGTCGCGAGGTGTTCAATCGCCTGGTGCGCTCGGTCGACATGGTGGTAATCAACGCCCCCGAGCGTCAGCTCAAGGCCCTGGGCCTGGATCACGACAGCCTGCAAGCGGTCAACCCAGGCGTGCTGTTCTGCCGCCTCGACTGCCTCGGCGGTCCGCTGCCAGGCCCGAAGACCAACTACATCGGCTACGACGACATCATCCAGGCGCACAGCGGCATCATGAGTCGTTTTGGCGGCCCGGAAACCCCGGAAGAGCACGCCCACCTCGGTACCCTGGACGTCAACTGCGGCTTCGCCGCGGGCCTGGGCATGGCCGTGTCGATTTACCACAAGCTGAAAACGGGTGAGGCGACCCGTTCGCGCACCTCGCTGTCGGCGGTCACCAACCTGGCGCAGCTGTCGTTCGCCTTCGACTACGCGGGCCGTGCGCCCTTCAATGAGCCGTCTGGCCGGGAAGTGCTGGGCCACAACGTCCTGTCGCATTTCTACAAGACTGCTGACGGCTGGCTCTACCTCGATTCCAAGGAGTCGGAACTGCCTCAGCTGGAGCTGATCGAGGGCCTAGCCGGCATCAGCACTGCGGCCAGCATCAGTGAATTCCTGAAGGCTGCACTGCTGACCGCACCAGCCGCCTACTGGGCGGAAACCTTGCAGGCCGCCGATATCGCCGCGGCAGTACCGATGTCCATCGAGACCTTGCGCGAGCAGTACACCCGCGCAGGCGACGGCACGGTGGGGATTGACCGAGGCAGCTTCGCCTTCTCCATCCACCACGACCATCCGAGTGGCCATTGCCTGACGCAGATCGATCACCTGGCGATTCGTCCTGCCGAGGCCAGCATCAAGGCCGTGACCCTGCCGGAGCGTTGGGGCCATTCCACCCGTGAAGTGCTCGCGGACATGGACTACAGCGAGGCGCAAATCGATTCGATGATCGAGCGCGAGATTGCCAGCCTGGGCTGGTCCGAGGAGTTCCTGCCTAGCTGACCCCAGGCGTAAAGACAGCGGGCGGAACGGATGTTCCGCCCGTTTTGTTTGTGCCGGGCTATATGTACTGGACTGGCAGATTTGGTTTTACACGACTAGGTTTGTCGAGTGGTCGGTGGCACCAGTCAACTTTGCTCTGAGGCCCTGATTCCACGTTGCCGCGCCTCACCATAGCTGCTATGACTCGTTACAGCGCTTGGTCTCAGGGCTCCAGTCATCCGCACTTGAGTTAATCCGCTAGCCGTACAGGCCACTAACTTTGGGGGTGACATGCTGCATAAGACTGTTCGTTCCGTATGGCCTTTGTTCTTCGGCCTGGGCGTTATCGGCCTGTGTATCGGCGCGCAAGGCTCCTTGTTGGGCATTCGCGCCGAGCTGGAAGGCTTCGACACCCTGGCAACCGGCCTGCTCATGTCCGCGTATTACCTGGGTTTCCTACTCGGCTCCCTGCGCGCACCGGCGATTATCCAGCGAGTCGGCCATGTGCGCGCCTTCGGCGCACTGACCGCCCTGGCCTCCATGACCATCCTGGTGCACTCAGTGATTGTCGACCCCTGGACATGGGGCGTGATGCGCTTGCTCACCGGCTTTGCCGTTTCAGCCATCTACGTAGTCGCCGAAAGCTGGTTGAACCAAGCCGCCGACAACCGCACCCGTGGCCAGTTGTTATCGCTGTACATGATCACCATGCTCGCCGGGCTGTCCGGTGGCCAATTTCTGCTGAATGTCTCAGACCCCAGAAGTTTTGAGCTGTTTACGTTGATTTCAATCCTGATAAGCCTGGCAGCGATACCGATTCTGGTCACCGCCACGCCGATGCCGGCCTTTGCGGCCGCGCGCCCGGTGGGCATCGTCACCCTATACCGCGTTGCGCCAACCGGCTTGGTCGGCTCCTTCCTGATCAACGCCTGCTACGCCATGGCGCTCGGCATGGGCGCGGTCTATGCCAGCCGCATGGGCATGCGCGTCAGTGAAATATCGCTGTTCATCGCGGTATTGCTGATTGGCGGCATGTTGATGCAATGGCCGCTGGGCAAGCTCTCAGACCGCATGGATAGACGCACGGTGATCGCGGGGGCAGCCTTTGCCGCTCTGATCTTTGCAGTGGCCAGTGCGCTTGTCGGGGTGTCGGGAGGCGTGGGTTATCTGCTGCTGGCGTTGTTATTCGGCGGCAGCTGCTTCCCCTTGCTGGCGCTGTATCTAGCGTTGACCAATGACCAGTTGGAGGCCGACCAAGCCGTGGGGGCCAGCAGCGCCCTGTTGCTGGTCGGCGGCGTGGGTGCCTCGATCGGCCCGTTCATGGTTTCCCTGGCGATGGATAGCTGGGGACCGTCGAGCTTCTTCTGGAGTCTGGCGGCGATGGCCGGCCTGATGACAGCACACGCCGTTTACAAACGCCTGACTGACCCCTTCACTACATCCACGGAGCAGTCGAGTTTCCAGATGCAGGCCCCCTTCCCGGTTGGCTCGGTGCTGATGGACCCCTTGCCAGAGGACGCCCAACAGGCAGAACCCGTGCCCCCCTCTACCGGCGAACAGTCCAGCACCTGAGGACAATCGGACCAATGATCGGCCGCTCGATGCTGCACCCTAGCAGGCCGTTGAAAAATGTAGCGAGCGACGGCGAGGACCGTACCCGCTCCTGACGGGTAACGGCATTCCCCACATCCATGTGGCTCACCAGGCGCAACGACCAACGGGAGTAACAGCCGAAGGCTGGCCCGCTGGGCGAACGAAGCGAGTAAAGCGGCCGCAACGCGGCATAGCCTAGCGCAGTAGTTTTTCAGCGGCCTGCTAATGCTCGGTGAGTTGCGCCTTCAACAGGTCGCGAAAAGTCTGCAGCAAGGGATCGCGTACCCGGCTGCGGCGCAGGATCAGTGAGAATGGCGCCTGGTAACCGAAAGTCGCCGGCAGCAATACGCGTAACTGCCCCTGATCGACCCAATGCTGAGCGTAGTGCTCCGGCAGGTAACCGATATAGGCGCCGGACAACACCAGAATCAGCTGCGCCTCCATCGACTCTACGGTCGCCGCGCTGTGCTTGAAACCGTGCCGCGCCAACTCCGACTGGCTCCAGTAGCCACGGCCGACCATACGTTGCCGGGTGATCAGCTCATCGGGAATGCGCCGCTCGCGAAACAGCGGGTGGCGCTCGCTGCAGTACAGCCAGTGCTGCTCGCGATACAGCGGCTGATAAACCAAGCCGTTCATCCGCGTGGGGCAGGCGCTGATGGCCAGGTCCAGGCGGTTCTCCAGCACCGCCAGCTGCAGCTCATAGGGACTCATCACCGATAGGTGCAGGTGCACGGCCGGATGTTCCTCGCTGTAGGCACCTATCACCTCGGCCAGCGGCAGGGCCGGGTCGGTGACGGTGGTGTCCAGCACGCCGAGGTTGAGGGTGCCACGCAACTCGCCCTTGAGCGCGGCCGAATAGCGCTCGAAGCCCTCCAATTCGCCGAGTAGACGCAGGGTTTCGTGGTAGAACAGCTCACCCTTGCTGGTCAGGCTGAAGCCGCCACGACCGCGATGGCACAGGCTCAGGCCGAGCTGGCCTTCCAGCTGGCTCATGTAGGTGCTGATCGCCGAAGTCGACAGATTCAGCTCCTGCTGCGCCGCGGCGAAACCCTGCTGGCGCACCACGCTGACGAAAATGCGCAGCAGCTTCAGATCGGGCAAGGCGTGGTTCATGGTTTCTCATCCGGTGTTGCAGAGATCAATGCTGCGCACGGCGCACCACAAGGGTCGCCCAGTGTAGGCCTGGCCCCATTAGTTTAGAAATATCTGAACTAAGTTTTTGCCCCCAGCGATTTTTCCCCAGCCCATCTTGTCCAACAATCCGACCTAACGACTATTACAACCACAACAACCGTGAGGCCAACCCGTGGACAAGATTCTGCACCAGCCCCTGGGCGGCAATGAGATGCCCCGTTTCGGCGGCATAGCCACCATGATGCGCCTGCCGCATATCCAGACACTGGAAGAACAGCGCCAACTCGACGCCGCATTCGTTGGTGTGCCGCTCGACATCGGCACCTCGCTGCGCCCTGGCACCCGCTTCGGCCCACGCGAGATTCGCGCCCAGTCGGTGATGATCCGCCCTTACAACATGGCCACCGGCGCCGCGCCGTTCGACTCGCTGAACATCGCCGACATCGGCGACGTGGCGATCAACACCTTCAACCTGCTCGACGCGGTACGCATCATCGAGGAGTCCTACGACAAGATTGTCGAACTCGGTATCATTCCACTGACCCTCGGCGGCGACCACACCATCACCCTGCCGATCCTCCGCGCCCTGAAGAAGAAGCACGGCAAGATCGGCCTGGTGCATATCGACGCCCACGCCGACGTCAACGACCACATGTTCGGCGAGAAAATCGCCCACGGCACGACCTTCCGCCGCGCCGTGGAGGAAGGCCTGCTCGATTGCGACCGCGTGGTGCAGATCGGCCTGCGCGCCCAGGGCTATACCGCCGAAGACTTCAACTGGAGCCGCAAGCAGGGCTTCCGCGTAGTCCAGGCCGAGGAGTGCTGGCACAAATCGCTGGCCCCGCTGATGGAAGAAGTGCGCGCCAAGGTCGACGGTGGCCCGGTCTATCTGAGCTTCGATATCGATGGTATCGACCCGGCCTGGGCACCGGGTACCGGCACCCCGGAGATCGGTGGCCTGACCACCATCCAGGCGATTGAAATCATTCGCGGCTGCCAGGACCTGCAGCTGATCGGTTGCGATGTAGTGGAAGTGTCTCCGCCCTACGACACCACCGGCAACACCTCGCTGCTCGGCGCCAACCTGCTCTACGAAATGCTCTGCGTGTTGCCCGGCGTCCAGCGTCGCTGATCTACGGGCCTTTTACTCAAAACTGGGCGCCGAACGGCGTCCAGGCACTGCATAAAAACAATTAAGGTGCTGCAATGAATCACGACGAAACCATGCCACTGCTGGACGACCAACCGCCAGCGTACAGCTCCTACAGCCTGCGCCAGCTGCTGATCTTTCTGATCCCCTCGCTGCTCGGCGTACTGCTGTTTCTCACCCCCATCGTCTACGACGGCAAGGTCACCATCGGTCTCGGCGTCATGGCCGACGCCCTGAAAACCTCGCTGAGCGCTTGGCTTCCGGCTATCGCCACCGGGCTGCTGCTGTTCTCCGCTGCCCTCGGCCTGCTCGGCTCGGTCCTCAAGCCGCGCTGGCTCACCCAACGCCACGCGCTCAACGAACTGTTCAACCTGCACCCGCTGTGGCTGGTCCTGCGCGTGCTCGGTGCAATTTTCGCAGCCATGACCCTCTGGCAGTTCGGTCCAGAGTGGATCTGGAATGCCAATACCGGCGGCGTGGTGCTGAAAGACCTGGCACCGGTGCTGATCACCTTCTTCCTGGTCGCAGGCCTGATCCTGCCGCTGCTCACCGATTACGGTCTAATGGAGTTCTGCGGCACCCTGGTGCGCAACGTATTCCGCAAGGTCTTCGGCTTGCCAGGCCGTTCGGCCATCGACGCCATCGCCTCCTGGCTGGGTTCCGGCACCGTGGGCGTGCTGATCACCGCCCAGCAGTACCACAAGGGTTTCTACAGCGCCCGGGAGGCGGCGGTAATCGCCACCAACTTCTCCGTCGCCTCGATCGCCTTCAGCCTGCTGATCACCAACTTTATGAAGCTCGATCACCTGTTCGTGCCCTTCTACCTGACGGTGGTGGTCGCAGGCCTGGCCGCGGCGATTATCACCCCGCGCATACCGCCGCTGTCATGGAAGAAGGACGAGTACGTCGCCGGAGTCGGCAAGCAGATCAATGAAGACGTCCCCGCCGGCACCTCGCTGCTGCGCTGGGGCGTCACCCAGGCAGTCAAGCGTGCTAACGCCAACCCCTCGCCGACGCAGATGGCCAAGGTCGGCGTAAACAACGTGGTGGACATCTGGTTGGGTCTGCTGCCACTGGTCATGGCCATCGGCACCGTATCGCTGGCAATTGCCGAATACACCCCGATCTTCAACTGGTTGTCCTACCCCCTGGTACCGCTGCTGGAACTGCTGCAATTGCCGGAAGCGGCCAAGGCGGCGCCAGCCATGCTGGTGGGCTTTGCCGATATGTTCCTGCCAGCGGTACTGGGCAAGGGCATCGAGAGCGAACTGACCCGCTTCGTGGTGGCCTGCGTGTCGCTGACCCAACTGATCTATATGTCGGAAGTGGGCGTGTTGATCATCAAGGCCAAGCTGCCGCTGAACCTCCTCGAACTGTTCGTGATCTTCATCATCCGCACCCTGATCACCCTGCCGATCATCGCGCTGATGGCGCACTGGATCGTCGGCTGACCGTCCCGCCCCCTCTCCGGACTGGAGAGGGGGCGCTGTTTCCCAAGCTTATTTTCTCCGTCAGGTACTCGCCGGAATGCTTTGCCGCATTGCCGCGCCAGCCCCTAACCCGCCCCGCAGTTACGCGAGGGGCATCCTGCCAGACCACAAGATCAACAATAACGCGGGAGAAATGACCGGATCCCTTCTGGGTCACGACACCCTGAGTAGTTCGCAGGCGAAGAGCATGAAGTTTTTCGCCACCTTCGCCCTCTGACTCGGCGCCAACATGGTGCTCACCACCATTCTGACCGGCATGCTGCTGGTTCCGGACCTGGATTTTCGTGACTCACCGCGCACGGCCGTCTGCGCCACCTACCTGGGCTACTTCACCGCCACCCTGCTAGCCATGACCCTGGGCGCGGCAGTATCGGGCCTGTCCCTGCGTAACACATCGAGCAGACGTATGACCCGACCCAGCGGCTCAGCCACTTCGGCTTCGGCCTGCCGGCAGCCCTGGTGATCTTCCTCTCGGTAATGACCACCAACATCATGGCGATCTACAGCGCCACCCTGTCGGCGATGAACCTGACCCCCCGAAATGAAATTCTGGAAGCCAGCCCTGACGATCGGCCTGGTCAGTGTCTTCGGCGCCCTGATCCCAGGCATCCTCGACCAGCTCCAGAACTTTCTGATCATCATCGGCGGCCTGTTCATTCCGGCCTTCGCCGTGATGATCTGCGACTATTATTTGATTGATGCCAGCAGCTACAACGCGGACCTGCTCAGTCAGAAGCAACAGACGGCCTACCGACGGCCAAGTTTGCCTTCGCCGCCTACCTGATCGGCGCCGGGCTTTCTACTTACTGGGCCCTGCTCTCGCCGCTGTCCTTCGGCTCGTCGCTGCCAGTGTTCATCATCACCGGCCCGTTCTACTGGGCCAGCGTCAAGCTCCTGGTGCTACCCGGCACGCAGCAGAGCCCCCAGCAAACCTCGAAAGGCTGATACCCATGCGTTTGATGATTGCCCAGACCGCTCCACAAAGAGAGCAAATCCCGCACAACCTCGACGAGCTGGAGGCGCTGTGCCTCCAGGCCAAGGAAGCCCAAGTCGATCTGTTGGCGCTGCCGGAACTTGCCCTCACCGGCTACCTGATCTTCGATCGCCTCGATGCACTTGCCGAGCCGCTCGATGGCCCGCTACTCACCGAGGCGGCCCGATTGGCGCGCCGCTATGGCCTGCACCTGGTCTTCGGGGTTGCCGAAAAGGCCGTGGACGGCATCTACAACAGCGCCGTGCTGCTGGACGACCAAGGCACGCTGCTGGGCTGCTACAGGAAGATGCAGTTATGGGCCGATGAACACGGCATGTTCACCCCCGGCGAGACACCGTTGGTAGTGGACACGCGTCTCGGCCGCATCGGCCTGATGATCTGCTACGACAACGAGTTCCCCGAAGTCAGCCGGGCATTGGCCCAGCAAGGCGCCGAGCTGATTATCAGCCCCACGGCCAACATGGTGCCGAATGCCAAGCGACAACAACTGCAGATCACCTGTCGCGCCCTGGACAACCAGGTCTTCGTCGCCTGCATCAACCGCAGTGGTCAGGAAGACCACTTGCAGTTCTGCGGCCATAGCCTGGTCGCCGACCCGGACGGCGAAGTTCTCGTGCAACTAGTGGACCAGCCCGACAGCGCCATCCTTGACCTCGATCTCAGTCGTTGCCAGGAGAGCCGCAAAGCCCAGGATTACCTGCGCGACCTTCATCCTCGACTCAAGCTGAGCCGATCACCCATTAATCAAGCAGAGACCTAATCGCACCTTATGAGCCGAGCGCAACCATGAAAATCGTCAGCCGTGACCAATGGTTCGAAGTGCAACACCGCCACGACGGCATCTGCCTGATCCACGAGCCCTATGTGCGGCCGTTCTACCGTTGCAACCTGTGGCATGTGCAGGGCCGCGACCGCGATGTGCTGATCGACTCCGGTTCCGGCCTAGTCAGCCTGCGCGAGCAATTACCCTGGCTCACCGAGCGGCCGTTGCTGGCGGTGGCCAGCCACACGCACTTCGACCATATCGCCGGGCACCACGAATTCCCCGAGCGCCTGGTGCATCCCGCCGAAGCAGACATACTCGCGGCGCCGACCGGGGCCAACACCCTGGCCACGGACTTCGTTGGCGATGAGATGTTCGAGGCGCACCCGGATTGCCCGCTGTGCTACGCCGAGTACCGGGTCAAGGCTGCGCCCGCAACTCGATTGATCGAGGAAGGTGATGTGCTGGATTTGGGCGATCGGGTATTGCAGGTGCTGCATACCCCGGGTCATTCACCAGGCGGTATCAGCTTGTGGGAGGCGACGACGCAGACGTTGTTTTCCGGCGATATTCTCTACGACGGCCCGTTGATCGAAGATGCTTATCACTCGAACCTGCAGGATTACGCGCGAAGCCTCGCCCGGCTGCGCCAACTACCGGTACGCAACGTATATGGCGGGCACTTCCCGAGCTTTTCCGGGGAGCGCATGCGCGAACTGATCGAGCAATGGTTCAACGATCACCCGCAGCTGACCTAGCTTGGCTCCGACCCACCTTAATCAGCGGTTGCCGATAAGCGGCCTTGGTGGGCTAAAGCCCACCCTTGCTGAAATATCAGCGACGTCGACGCGGCGCTTGCGGGCGGCGCTGGTCGTCGTCGCGCACAGGCACAGGTTGCAGTTTCGGCCGATCAAGCAAACCCAAGGCAACCAGCAGGTCGTGTAAGGCGTTATGCAGCTTGGCGATCATGGAATTTCCTCCTGCCAAGGACTTCGACAAGGCGCCCGAATGCGCCTTATCTCAGAGTAGATTAACCCTAGCGCAATTGCCGAGGCTTGATGCAAATCAAATCGTCCTGAAGCATACCGGCTGTCGGGCTGGGCAAAAACCAATGGCAGAGACCTCGGCCTTTGCCTGCTCCCTATTCAATCTGCTCGGCTTTGCGCCGGTAGGGGAATACGTCGATCACCTTGCCTGCGCGAATCGTATCCTGCAGGCTTTTCCAGTAATCGGCGTCATACAACTCGCCGTGCAGCTGGTTAAACAAGCGGCGCAGCTTGATATCGGCGAACAGGAACGGCGGGAACTCCTCGGGAAACACGTCCAGCGGCGCCACCGAATACCAGGGTTCGGAGGCCATCTCATCCTCCGGGTAGCGCGGCGGCGGGATATGCCGGAAATTGGCTTCGGTGAGGAAGCAGATTTCGTCGTAGTCGTAGAACACCACTCGGCCATGGCGGGTCACGCCAAAGTTCTTCAGCAGCATATCGCCGGGAAAAATATTGGCGGCGGCCAACTGTTTGATCGCCAGGCCATAATCATCGAGCGCTTCGCGCACCTGGGCTTCGCTGGCATTTTCGACATACATGTTCAGCGGCGTCATGCGCCGCTCGGTCCAGCAGTGGCGGATCAGCACGGTATCACCGTCGACCACGACGGTCGACGGCGCCACCTCCAACAGTTCAGCCAGACAATCCGCCTCGAACTTAGCCCTGGGGAAGCGAAAATCGGCGAATTCCTGGGTATCGGCCATCCTGCCGACCCGGTCGACGCGCTTCACCAGGCGGTACTTCTCGATCACCGTATTGCGGTCGACGTTCTTCGACGGCGCGAAACGGTCCTTGATGATCTTGAACACGGTATTGAAGCCGGTCAGGGTGAACACGCTCATGACCATGCCGCGCACGCCGGGGGCCATGATGAACTTGTCGTCGGTGCTCGCCAGGTGGTTGATCAACGCGCGATAGAACTCCGACTTGCCGTGCTTGTAGAAGCCGATCGAGGTGTACAACTCGGCTATATGCTTGCCCGGCAGGATGCGCCTGAGGAAGCCGACGAACTCAGCCGGATAGCCGACCCGCACCATGAAATAGGACCGGGTGAAGGAGAAGATGATCGACACCTCGGCCTCATCGGTGATCAGCGTGTCGATCTGGATACCCCGGCCCTCGCGGTGCAACAGCGGAATCACCAGCGGCCATTGTTCGTCACGGGTATTGATGCGCCCGACCAGATAAGCGCCCTTGTTGCGATACAGGCGCGAGGAGAACAGCTCGATACGCAGCTCCGGATCCTTGCACACCCAGTCTGGCAAGTTCTCATGCATCTGTTTGATCAGCCGCGCCAGGTCCCGCTCGACGTTTTCGTAAGCCACTTCGAAACGGTAATCCTCGAAGATCTGCCGCAGCGCCTGCTCGAGATTGCCCTGGGGTCGATAAATCCGGGTCAGCGGCGCCGGAGCATTGGCGCGTAGCGCCGGGCGCGTGGTGTGAATGAACATGCAGCCATCGTTGATCTGGTCATGGCTGAACAGCCCGCAGAAGATCGAGTTGTACCAGGTTTCCGCTAGTTCATCGTCGCAACGCACGTCGATCAGGCTGATGCAGGCCGACTTGACCAGCGGCCACTGCGCCACATCCAGCAGCACCTCAGCCGGGTAGGCCTTGCGCAGGCGCTTACTGACTTCGCTGACGAATGCTTCGTAAAGGGCGATACGAGCGGCCGCAGCTTGCTGGATTTCCTGCCACTGCGCCTGCTCGAAACGCTCCCGGGCCCCATTGGTGATCTGACGGAACTGCTCTCGATAGTCGTCAAAACCGTCGAGGATGAGCGTGGCGATAGCGCTGGCGGGCCATTGCTGCGGCATGGACAGACCTCTAAGTAAAAAATGCACCGACGGGATGAACTGCCGAGCTTAGCCAGTGGCTGTCCCGAGGAACAACCGGAAAAACGCCTAACTGGGTTTATCGCGGCGAAATAGTGTTGGCTGGCGAATTTAAAAGCCACTTCCGCATTGCCTTGCCCAGCATGCCCGGCAACACTGCTCACCCCTACCCGACTTGGAGTTCGTCGTGCGCCTCGCCGACCTGCTGCGCCTGATATTGCTCGCTGCCATCTGGGGCGCCAGCTTTCTATTCATGCGGATCGTTGCCCCCGTGCTCGGCAGCATGCCGACCGCATTCTTCCGCGCCAGCCTGGGCGCCCTCGGTCTCCTGGCGATTTTGCTGATCATGCGTGTGCAGTGGGACTTTCGCGGCAAGCTCAAGCACTGCCTGCTGCTCGGGGTGACCAGTGCCGGTCTGCCGTCGGCCATGTATTGCCTCGCGGCGCTGGTGCTACCGGCCGGCTACTCGGCGATTTTCAACGCCACCACGCCGAAGAAATCGGCAGTGTTATGATGATTTTTTAATCTTCGGTAATCGTCATGCCAACGGCATTCAGCTATATCCGGTTTAGTAGTGCCCAACAGCAACATGGCGCCAGTTTGGCTCGTCAGGAGGACATGGTCGGAAAGTGGTTGGTAGCCCACCCCGCGTATCAGCGAAGCACTCAACGCTTCGAGGACTTGGGGATTAGCGGTTACAGCCGCAAGCATCTGGATAATGCTTTCGGTCGTCTGCTGGCTGCTATTGAATCAGGTGTGATCAAGCCGGGTGACTGCGTTCTGATCGAAGCTATCGACCGAGCTGGGCGCCTCGCCCCATCCATCATGCTCAACCTACTAACTGACATTGTGAACGCTGGTGTGTCCCTTATCAGTCTTGACGATGGCGTTATTTACGATAGCGATCCGGCCAAGTCCAACAACCTTTTCCTTCTCGTTGCCAAGGTGCAGCAGGCCCACCAGTACAGTGACTCCCTGAGTCGACGCGTGAAAGACGCATACGCCCGTAAGCGTGAAAAGGCTGCTATGGGTGGTGGTGCCAAACGCCGCACACCACTATGGTTATCGTCAGAAGGCACACTAGTTGAAGACGTGGCCCCGTACATTGTGCAGATTTTCCAAGACTACGCTGACGGCATTGGTGAACGTCGAATTCTCACTCGCATACGTGGTCAGCATCAGCTATTGGACAACCTGAATCCAACCACTATCAAGAAGTGGCTCAAGAACCCTACTGCGATTGGCCGTTGGAACGACATCGAAAATGTCTATCCCGCAGTGGTCAGTAAAGAGCTGTGGTATCGGGTGCAAAAGCGTTTGACTGATGGGTCAAAAATCAAATCGGCATCCACCAAGTACCTGCTATCTGGGCTGGTGAAATGTGGACGTTGTGGGAAAAACTTCGGAGTAGTCAACACGAAGAAATCACCTGCTGCGATGCTCTGTATGGGGCGCCATCGGTTGGGAGATGCTGGTTGTTCCAATAGCCGTTCCATCCCTATGCACGTCCTAGACTTCGTCCGCAGTCAGACAATGTACGGGGCAATGCAGCGTGCAGCCGCTAGCCAAAACCTAACATCAGGTGAGAAGCGTTTAATAGAGATTGAAGGTGAGTTGACCGAACTACAACGTCAGTCTGCCAACCTTGCTGACTCCCTTGCTGAGTTCGGGATGCTGGCGCCAATCCGTGCAAAGCTGGAACAGGTGACGGCTTCAATACAGAAGCTTGAGCAGGACAGGGCATTACTCAAGACTGCACCAGCGCCAGCGACCTTAGGGGACATGATCGACCTACAGCACACGTTGATGGATGACGATGAGCAACGATTGAACGCGCTGCTGCAAGGAGTGGGATACGCCATCATCTGCGACGGCACCACAATCACCGTGGATGAGCCGCACCTTCAAACCAAGGGAGAGTGTCAGGTGTACGAGTACAAAGGTTCCCATCGTGCTACGGAAACGTACAGGGTGATTGAGAACAATCACACTGAGCATCACCTTGACATGCCCAACTCCAAGCTCGTGGAGGCGATGATTGCTGAGTTTGAAAACACTCCGATCACTCAGACACTACGTTGGAACGGCACTGAGTTTATCGAGGTTGTTCAATCTGACGAGGGTGTGGTCGCCATGGGCTCGCAGGAGGCGTTTTGATGGTGTTGGTAGTGTCATTTGGCTGGCTGGGCATAAACGTCGCCCACGCAGCTACACAGGCGCCCGCAGAAGGCTTCGGCCCATTGCTGGGTTGACCTCTGTTCGTTTATGTACGCTGTCATCCCCTAACCAACATCAAAAACCGTCAGAAACCATCGATAAACCCGAGCAGAACCTCCACTGCTTGCGCCTTGTACAGTCCATCAACTTCCGTTACATCCAGTGTTTACGGGCTTTGATGGCGGTCTAGGCTAAGCAGGATGCTTTCTCTCACACTGGAAACTGGTTTATGCAAAATGGCACTGAGCTATCGGGCTCTTGAATAGCGCTCCGAACAAAATCCCAACCACACCTAAACGCTTTCCGCAACTATACATTGACAGACGGACCTAATCCGTGAGATGATGGCGATCTGCTTTCAGTGAGCAGACAGACAATTAAGAAGCCTCTACGCGACCACGGTGCGGACAAATCGCCCAGAAATCGCAGGAGGTTTTTTAACGCCTGAGTTTTGGCTGACCACCACCTGACGGTCATAGCAAATCATGAGAAGTCCCATGACAAACGCAACCCAAGCAACACCAACGTTGAGGTCGACGACATCGAATAGCTGAGTCCCCACTCCTCCGTAGCGAGAAGAATGACGAGCCCCGATGCCGACCTTGAGTCGGTTTTTTAATGCCCATTTTTCAACACAACGGAGGTAATAACATGCAACAACACAGCATCAATGACATCACCAGAACGATCCTCGTAGCCCCTTGCGTGGCTGGAGTCCACCTTGACTACAGCCTTGGCGAAGAATTGCCGCTTTTCGCTCCCCCACTGGACAAGCCGCTGACCTACGGCGTCGGCTATAACTCCGCCCCCCGACGTAAGGCCATGGGGATGCCCTACTTCAAAACAGGAAAGGGAACGCCGTACAAGGCTTGGCACAACATGATGCGGCGAAACTACGGGTCCGATGATCCCACATACCATGGATGCAAAGTCTGTCTTAAATGGCACGACTATCAGGAATTCGCACCTTGGTACTCCGTACAACCATATGCTTTCGAAGCTGATGCGGAGCTGGACAAAGACACCTTGGACCAGTTGAACACGGTGTACTCAGCCGAACATTGCTCGGTGATTCCAAAACTGATCAACCAGATTTTCAGGGACACGCGGAGTCGTCGCGGGAAGCTGCCTATCGGGGTAACAGTAGCATCAGGCGGTGTCGGGGTTCTATCTACCCTCTCAATGTTCGGAAAACCTGTCGCACTGGGGGCGCACCATGACATCACGGACGCTTTCAGAGCATACCAATCGGCTCATCGGGCGTACTGCAATCAGTTGGCGGACATCTACGAATCAAAACTCGATGCGCGCGTGATCCAGCGACTCCGTACATGCTCCCGTCACATCCGGGACTGAATTACGCCCCACCCAAGTACAACCGCAGGCCAACGCCTGCGGCAACCATACCTAACGAGGCACACGCCTATGACAAGAACTTGAAAACAGGAGAAATACCATGGCAAAGAGCAAGGTAACAGAAGAAACCCGCCTGCAAGCTGCACAAATGCGTAGCGAAGGAAGGAATTACAAAGACATTGCGACAGACCTTGCGACGCAAGGCGTAACGGTAGACTGGTGCAAACGGAACCTATCCACCATCGCGATCTACGACACCCTCTATTTCCTGATGGAGGAGATAACCCCGCTCGCAATACGTCCTGAGGGCATCGCTCGACTCCAGTTCTACAAGCTCATCAAGAACGCTTATGGCATTGTTCCCGGCGAACAAATTCCAGAGGCGATTGAACGCAAGGTTCGCAGGTCGCTACCTGTAGAAGCTTTCATTCGTCCAGACTGGATGGACCCGCAATCAGCAGTAGCCACTCAGCGAGCCATTCTCGAAGGTACTATGATTCTCATGGACCGCCTCACCGAACTGACAACAGAGGTGTGTGCCCAGTGCCCCGGTGCATCACCTTGGCACGTACAGGACTACATGCTGAAGCAACTGACCGGCGATTATCCAGGCGGTCCGCTGGTACAAGGTCAGCACATGAGCCAAGCAGTGGAGCGTATGGTGGAGCGCATGCCCCAAACAGCAGGTTATGAACGCTCCCCGCTTCCTGAAGACCCCGAGTTTGATGAGCTTTGTGTGTAACCGCACCTTTTGTCGTGAAGATATATAAAAGGTGCACAAGTGCAATTACACACTCAATACGATGATTACCCCAGACGTTGACGTCTGAGTGGTATAACCCTTGTCGAAGACGATAGTCGTATCGTCCCGATTCTGGATCAGCACACCAATATATATAGTAAAATCAACACACATCTACGCTCTTGCTCTTGATCTGCCCCACCGAAGGTGACGTGCAATAACTGTCAGCATCCGCTGACGGAGATATTACTGAATACGTCCGTATTCGTTTCTGCACCAACAAAAAGATCAAGATCAAAGGCAAGAGCTGGATGTGTATAAATTTCATTATATTACTGGAGTACATCCCAAGGAATGCTGGCGGTCACGCCATAGCTGTATCTACTTGAAAGCTCATGCTTTCGGTGCAATGACTTCAAGCGTAGCTTGAGAGGGAATACAGCTTAAAGCTCCGCTTTAGGTTTCGCACCATAAGCAAGATCAAGAGCAACAACGGAGCTGGATTCGTATATTGTATGTTTATTTAATATGTTAACAATAACCAGTGCAATAGTCTTAAAGGTGTACTGCTTAGAACGTACGTTCTCGTGCGTGCTGATCTAGCAAGGTGAGTGCAGCCGTAAACTCCGTTTACCAAGGGCTGTCTAGATTACCCTGAATAACCATACATATACCATGGATTAACTCAGTGCATAATCAATTGCAGGCAATCCTATTAGGGTCAGCCCTCAGTAAACTCAGGGTGCGTGCTAAGCAAAGGGTGCTTTCACCCACCAAAACCGTTTTTTGAATTTTTCAATCGCAGCCAGTCCTAGTCTTGAGGCGGGCAAGGTGCTTGCAGACGGATTGGAGTTATCGCAATCAGCCCTGCTGGAAGGTCAGCAACCCTTCATCGTGCCACCCTACCTCACAACGCCAAGTCAATAATCACTATCAATGCAGTAGCACTCTGCGATTGCTCATTCTAGCGACCGATCCGACTTGCAACGATCTCCAAGCAGCGTGCCCGCAACTCATCCCGGTCAACGCCAAAATGGACTTGGCGATGGGCACCCGCAGTTAAGGCTATGACGTTCTCCACCGTATCAGGGCCACCCTCTGAAAGAGGAATGATGTGATGGGTTTCCAGATAAACACCTCCATTCGCCATCAGAAAGCCGGGGACTTCCGTTAGCTCACAGACACCTCCTGACCGTTTCAATACCCGCCGACGAACGCTAGGATCACGATACCGTTGCACGCCGTTGTAGGTGTATGTATCAGGCCGTTCATCAGTAGCGAACTGATCTACAACGTCTGCATCACTGCTCATGCCCACACCCGGCTCAACGGGAATCTCTTCAATATCAGTCGTTCTGAGGCTGGCATTCACTTGATGGCGATTGCCGCGAACCAATACGAACGCCCCAGTGTCATCATCAAACGACTCGACGAACCATTTTTGATCATCTAACTGGCGCCCAATCGCTCGATCATGCTCTGATCCTTCATCTTCCTTTTCACGGACTGGCCCCGAGACGATGACCACTCGAACATCTCTCGCATTCACGTGAGCCAGCTCAACGGTTGAACTGAAATGCTGTGCACGATTGATGCGTGGGTCTTTGATCGTACGGCTTCTGTTTTTTGGGTCTTTTTCAAGCTGACGGATCAGCGTGTCGCCATATGCCCTCAGGTTTCCAACGAAACAAACACGTCCTTGGCTATCGACATCCATTTCTTCGAACCAAACACACAACAGCGATATGCGTCCATCGCCGCTGCGGAAAGACCATTCATAGCAGTAGCCACCATTTGATTGAGGTTGGGACACTGGCTTTCCGTCTTTTTTCCTAATCCCCCACGCCTGGACATCAATACCCGCGTTTTGAACGCAGTCCATAATCATCGATTTGCTGGTAGGTCTTAAATTTTCCGGTGCAGTACCCATTACCAATTCCCTACCGATTGCATGGCTGAACCTGAGGATATCAGAGCATCATCAATCGACCGATAAACGATACCTTCCAGACAAGCGGTATTTGGGATCATATATATAGCCATTGAGATTTGTTGATACCTTGGTACACTGATGCCACGTTAAGCGATCCCAAGGAGTCAGCCGCCATGTCCCGCACCTTCCTATACTGCCGTGTCAGCACCTCTGCCCAGTTCACTGAAAACCAAGTACAGGAAGTGAAAGCCGCTGGCTTCGATGTGCAGTCGAGCCGAGTAGTCGAGGAAACCATTTCAGGCAGCATCGCCGCCAAAGAACGCTCCGGATTCCAGAAGCTGTTGGATCGCATGGAGTCAGGTGATGTGCTGATCGTTACCAAGCTCGACCGCCTTGGTCGTAACGCCATGGATGTCCGTCAGACTGTTGAGCATCTGGCAGCTACAGGCATTCGTGTTCACTGCCTCGCCCTTGGTGGAGTTGACCTAACATCGGCAGCAGGCAAGATGACCATGCAGGTGCTGGGGGCTGTAGCTGAGTTTGAACGTGACTTGCTGATCGAACGTACACAAGCAGGATTGAAGCGTGCCAAGGCTGAAGGTAAGAAGCTAGGGCGTCCTGCAGCAACTGACACCACCGCAGCAGTGCAGCACCTGAAGGCTCAGGACAAGACACAAGCAGAAACAGCATCAGCACTCAGGATTGGTATTGCAACAGTGAAACGCCACTGGAACAAATCTGAAATGGCCCAGACGGGCATCACGCAAACTGCCTGCTAGATAGACCTCCTACTTATTTATCGATTTTGGCGGGGCTCATTCTGCCCCCTCGCACATGACTAAGCGGGTCAGGCAAAATCACCAGAATTATTTATTTCCCAGCCAGAAAATCATGCTCATATTGAAGTGCACCTCCTTTCTCGGCGGCAGGGCAAGGTTTTGGATGGGTCCTCAATTGCTTCCAAATTGGCACTGCGAGATGCACTGGCAAATCACAGATACCCAGAGCCCGCAGAAAATACAGGTATGCTAGCAACTCATGAGACAGGAGCAGCCTGGAAGATGGCTTTCAACATTTGTAGTAAGGCTGGCTGGTTTCGGTTGTGGGTATTCATATCCGTACTGCTTGGCGTAGTAGCACTCTTCCACATTCTCGCAGGGAACACCTACAGTGGAGAATTACAGACTCGCTACGATATGGAAATGAGCCGACTAACCCCTGAACAATTAGCACGCGACAGGGCTGACCGCATGTCAGGCTTGTTCGCACCAGCACCATCATCTACCAAGACTCTTGAACAGCTTCGAGCCAAGGCGACAGAGCGCTACAAGCTTTCGATTGAAGAACTGCCCTCAAAGCAGCTCTGGCATGTACTGCGGGGAATTATAGCGTGGGCTGCAGCAAGTCTCGGCCTGCTCGTGATTGGCTGGCTGATTGGCTGGGTCCTTAGTGGATTCATTTCACCCAAGACCTCGAAATAGATCCCGGAAGTGCTAGCGGAAAATGGTGAAGGTGGGCATCCCTGCCCGGTATTGCGTTAGCTGTAGAAGTCGAAGGCAAGCTGCCCAGGCATACTACGGTAGTGCTCACAGACGCTTTCCCACCGCCCAAGGCGGAAGCGGATGTAGGGATTGACGTGCACGCACGTCACAACATGAAGTCGAGGCCAGATACGACGACGGATAACCATTCGTCAGCCCCCCTTCTTAATGCGAACACAGAGACGCCATGCTTTCAGACCGTATGCACGGGCATCCAGCAGGCGTTTCCCGCACTTACGAAAACGGCAATAAATGTACTCGTAGCCCTCTGGTGGAGGGGTGTCACCGGTGTCACTGGTATCCATAACGGATCTCCCAGATGCCCCGATGAAGGGAAGTTGGCAGGAAATCTTTTCCGCAAGCTCTTGCCAAGAAGGCTTAAGCCCCCTACAACATGTAGTTGAAAGGATGTGCGCAAATCTCTAGACTCCGTCACCGCATTGCCCTTACCGGGGTTTTGCAGCAGCCTCAGGGTAGGCGTCGAAAACTTAGCCCTTTGGTTGCCGTGTGTACCCCTAGCCACCGAAAGGTGGCAGGGGCGTTTGTGCTGTATAAAAATACAGCAGTTTAAATGCTATCCGGGCACTTCACTCAAAGTCAAGCCCTCTTGCCCCTTCCAAATCAAATAGTTGCAGCAACCGCTGCCTATCCTTACGCCCCTGCCACGCCTACTGACCTCAGCGTTTCATCTAGAGAGCGCAAAACACTACATGTAGTGGTTCACGCTTAAGACCAATTACGGCAATGATACCTTGGAATCTGGGGGGCGCAAGTAGTAAGACACCCACCAGCCTGTGGATAAACCTGTGGGTTACCTTGGGGTAACTTTTCAATCCACCGCAGTTTCAGCGTTTTCTTGACACTTTACCGTTTATCAAGAAACACAACATATTGTGTTTTGACGGGTTCCGTATCAGCTGGTCGCATAGTAGCAGCAAATATTCTCAAATTTGGCCTGTCCGAGAGACACCCCCGACAAGCTGTAATGCAGGCACATTTTACGGCTAATTTTCAATCTTACCTTTGCCGATACTATCCCGATGATGGGTGTCCTGATCGGCATGCTGTTCTTCGCCGAGGCGCTGACGTTGAGCAAAGCTGCCGGAGTGGCGCTTGGTCTGTTTGGCGTCGCCGTCCTGACCCGGACCGGCCCGGTCGAGGTCGACCAGCAACTGCTGCTCGGCGCCGCGGCCTGCCTGATCGCCACTACCTGTTACGGTTTTGCCGGGTTTCTGACTCGGCGCTGGATCGGTCAACAGGGCGGCCTGGACAATCGCCTCACCGCGTTCAGCAGCCTCTGCGGTGCCAGCCTGTTCCTCCTGCCCCTGTTCGCCGGTAGCTTGATCGTACAACCGCCGGCGAGCTGGGGCGGCCTGCAGGAGTGGCTGTCCCTGGCCGGGCTTGGCTTTATCTGCACGGCCTTCGCTTACGTGCTGTATTTCCGCCTGCTGGCTGATATCGGCCCGATCAAGGCGTCGACCACCACCTTTCTGATCCCGCCGTTCGGCGTGTTGTGGGGGGCCCTGCTCCTCGACGAACCACTGTCCTGGGCCTACCTGTATGGCGGCGTATTGATCGCCATTGCCCTGTGGCTGGTAGTACGACCAAGCGCTGCCGTAAAACCGACCGGCAATCCAATCCAGCAAGCCGCCAGGCTTGAGCGTCGCCCATAAGAGACTCCGCGATCAACTGCCCGATCGACTCGTTTCGCTCGCCCTGTGGGCCGCCCCTAGCGCGATAGAAAGCCTGCCACGCTATCTGCCGCAACCTGCATATGCTGTTCATGGCTGAAGCCTGAGCGCTTAAGCGGCTTGAGGTCGTGATCGCCGCTCGCCAGCCAGTGCAGGGTTATCGCGCTGGATAATCGGTAACCGGCCACCGTCTGCCGATCACCCAGGGCATCGCGTTCGCCCTGGACGATCAGGGTTGGGGTGTGCAGGTCGGCCAGGTGCGCAACCCGGGGTTTGTCCGGCTTGCCAGCGGCATAGAACGGATAACCCAGGCAGACCAGCGCGTCGGCGCCCAGTTCGTCGGCGAGCACGCTGGCCATGCGTCCGCCCATGGACTTGCCGCCGATGGCCAGCGGCCCTGCGACTTGTTGGCGCACCTGGGTATACACCCCACGCCACTTTTCCAGCAGTTTGACCTGCGGGTTGGGTGGGCGTTTCTTGCCATCCAGGCGGCGTGCGGCCATGTAGTCGAACTCGAAGCGCAACACCGCAACCCCGCGCACGGCCAGCAGTTTCGCCATCTGCGTCATGAATTCGCTGTCCATTGGCGCGCCGGCGCCGTGGGCCAGGATCAGGGTCGCTTGCGCCGCCGCGGCAGGCCGATTCCACAGCAGCCCATCCTGTCCCGCCGGCTGCGCGCATTGATCCCTGTCAATACCGGCACTTTGCCCTTTGCTCATGCTTGCCTCGCTTTAGAAGTCCCTCGGCCCGCGTCACAACTCACTGCTCGTGCGAGGCCAAGTGTTTTGAATGATCTACCCATAACCGTGGATGGAAGCCCAGACATGAACACTACAATCAGTTCCGCCTACAACTACAAGGTGGTTCGCCAGTTCGCCATCATGACAGTGGTGTGGGGCATAGTCGGGATGGCGGTCGGCGTGCTGATCGCCTCGCAACTAGCCTGGCCCGCGCTCAACTTCGACCTGCCGTGGACCAGCTTCGGTCGCCTGCGCCCGCTGCACACCAACGCGGTAATCTTCGCCTTCGGCGGTTGCGCACTGTTTGCCACCAGCTACTACGCGGTGCAACGCACCTCCCAGGCTACCCTGTTCGCGCCCAAGCTGGCGGCCTTCACCTTCTGGGGTTGGCAGGCAGTGATTCTGTTGGCGGCCATCAGCCTGCCCATGGGCTGGACCAGCTCCAAGGAATACGCGGAACTGGAATGGCCGATCGACATTCTGATCACCGTGGTCTGGGTCAGTTATGCCATCGTGTTTTTCGGCACGATCATGAAGCGCAAGGTCAGCCACATTTATGTGGGCAACTGGTTCTTCGGCGGTTTCATCCTCACCGTGGCGATTCTCCACGTGGTCAACAATATCGCGATTCCGGTCAGCCTGACCAAGTCCTACTCGGCCTATGCCGGGGCGACCGACGCGATGATCCAGTGGTGGTACGGGCATAACGCAGTGGGCTTTTTCCTGACTGCCGGTTTCCTCGGCATGATGTATTACTTCGTGCCCAAGCAGGCCGAACGTCCGGTGTACTCCTATCGCCTGTCGATCGTGCACTTCTGGGCGCTGATTGCCGTGTACATCTGGGCTGGCCCGCACCACCTGCACTACACCGCACTGCCAGACTGGGCGCAGAGCCTGGGTATGGTGATGTCGCTGATCCTGCTGGCACCCAGCTGGGGCGGCATGATCAACGGCATGATGACCCTGTCGGGCGCCTGGCATAAATTGCGCACCGATCCGATCCTGCGCTTTCTGGTGGTGTCGCTGGCCTTCTACGGCATGTCGACCTTCGAAGGCCCGATGATGGCGATCAAGACCGTCAACGCGCTCTCGCACTACACCGATTGGACCATCGGCCACGTTCACGCCGGCGCTCTCGGCTGGGTGGCTATGGTCTCGATCGGTTCGCTCTATCACCTGATCCCCAAGGTCTTCGGTCGCGATGAGATGCACAGCATCGGCCTGATCAACGTGCATTTCTGGCTGGCTACCATCGGCACCGTGCTCTATATCGCCTCGATGTGGGTCAACGGCATCGCCCAGGGCCTGATGTGGCGTGCAGTCAACGAAGACGGCACCCTCACCTACTCCTTCGTCGAAGCGCTGGAAGCCAGCCACCCTGGCTTTGTCGTGCGCCTGATCGGCGGGGCGATCTTCTTCAGCGGCATGCTGGTGATGGCCTGGAACGTCTGGCAGACCGTGCGCCATACCCAGGCCGCCGAGTTGCATGCCGCCGCGCAGTTTTCGGTTGAAGGAGCCCACTGATGAGACACGAAATACTCGAGAAGAATATCGGCCTGATGGCGCTGATGATGGTACTGGCCGTGAGCATCGGCGGCCTGACCCAGATCGTCCCGCTGTTTTTCCAGGATGTCACCAATGAGCCGGTGGCAGGCCTCAAGCCTTATACCGCGCTGCAACTGGAAGGCCGCGATATCTACATCCGCGAAGGCTGCGTCGGCTGCCACTCCCAGATGATCCGGCCGTTCCGCGCCGAAACCGAGCGCTACGGCCATTACTCGGTCGCCGGCGAAAGCGTCTACGACCACCCGTTCCTCTGGGGTTCCAAGCGCACCGGCCCGGATCTGGCCCGGGTCGGCGGCCGCTACTCGGACGAGTGGCACCGCGCCCACCTGTACAACCCGCGCAACGTGGTACCGGAATCGAAGATGCCGTCCTACCCGTGGCTGGTGGAAAGCACCCTGGACGGCCAGGACACCGCGGCCAAGTTCAAGGCGCTGCGCACGGTCGGCGTGCCTTACAGCGAGGAGGACATCGCCGGTGCCGCCCAGGCGGTCAAGGGCAAAAGCGAGATGGATGCCCTGGTCGCCTACCTGCAAGTACTCGGCACTGCCGTCAAGAACAAGAGGTAGGCCATGTCATTCGCAACCATTGATATCGGCACCCTGCGCGGCATAGGTACGGCACTGGTACTGCTGTCCTTCGTCTGCGTGACGCTCTGGGCTTACAGCAGTAAGCGTCGCGCCGCATTCAACGAGGCGGCGCTGCTGCCTTTTGCCGATGAACCCACGTCTGCTGCATCTAGGAGCAACACCCCATGAGCACCTTCTGGAGCTGGTATGTAACCCTGCTGACCGTTGGCACCCTGCTCGCCCTGTTCTGGCTGGTTTTCGCGACCCGCAAGGGCGAGGCGCACAAGAACGAAACCGAGCAGACCATGGGTCACTCCTTCGACGGTATCGAGGAGTACGACAATCCACTGCCCAAGTGGTGGTTCATGCTGTTCATCGGCACGCTGATTTTTGCCGTCGGCTACCTGGTGCTCTACCCCGGCCTGGGAAACTGGAAAGGTGTGCTGCCAGGCTACGAAGGTGGCTGGACCCAGGTTGCCCAGTGGCAGCGCGAAGTGGATCAAGCCGATGCGCTTTACGGACCGATCTTCGCCAAATATGCGGCCATGCCCCTGGAAGAAGTGGCTAAAGATGAGAAGGCGCTGAAAATGGGCGGCCGTATGTTTGCCACCTACTGCTCGGTTTGCCATGGCTCCGACGCCAAGGGCTCGGCGGGTTTCCCCAACCTGGCCGACAACCATTGGCGCTGGGGCGGCGAGTCGGCCGCGATCAAGACCAGCATCCTCAATGGCCGCATGGCCATGATGCCGGCGTGGGATCAGGTGATCGGCGAGGAAGGCGTGCAACAGGTTGCGGCTTACGTGCGCCATGACCTGGCCGGTTTGCCATTGCCTGCCGACAAGTCCTTCGACCTGCAGCAGGGCGCACAGCTATTCGCCAGCAACTGCCAGGCCTGCCACGGCGCAGAAGGCCAAGGCATGGCCATGCTCGGCGCGCCCGACCTGACCAAGTCCGCCGGCTGGATCTACGGCAGCAGCTTGGTGCAATTGCAGCAGACCATTCGCCACGGCCGTAACGGCCAGATGCCGGCCCAAGAGCAATACCTGGGTAACGACAAGGTGCACCTGCTGGCTGCCTATGTACTGAGCCTGAGTCAGGGGCAACAGCGGCCCGAATAAGCCTTCCCCGCAGGGTTGGCGACAGCGCGCTGTCGCCAACCCCTCCACTACCCGTCTTCTGCCAGCCGCAGCGGGTGCGACGCAACGTCGCATCAACTAGCTACGGCTTGGTCATTTCTTGATTTGAGTTAAGCTTGCCGCCAGTCGCCAGCCGCCATAACTCGGGGCAAGACCATCTTCGCGCTACTTTTCCAGTTGTCGATAAGGCGCTGCAGAGCACTAGCGAAACCCTTGCCGAAAGCCCTTGAAAGCACGACCCGCTGGGTCTGTAGCGTTGCAATGGCTACCTGCCTTCTCCATACTTGCCGCCGATTTTTACCCTCTATAAAAATCCATTAACCGTGGAACCCAGCATGAGCACAGCAATCAGTCAGACTGCTTATAACTACAAGGTGGTTCGCCAATTCGCCGTGATGACGGTGATTTGGGGAGTCATTGGCATGCTCCTAGGCGTGTTCATCGCCGCACAACTCGTGTGGCCGGAACTCAACCTGGGCCTGGAATGGACGAGCTTCGGCCGTCTGCGTCCGCTGCATACCAACGCGGTGATCTTCGCCTTCGGCGGATGCGCACTGATGGCCACGTCCTTCTATGTGGTGCAACGCACCAGTCAGGCTCGCCTGATTTCCGACTCCTTGGCGGCTTTCGTCTTCTGGGGTTGGCAGTTGGTGATCGTGCTGGCAGTCATCACCCTGCCAATGGGTTACACCAGCACCAAGGAATACGCCGAACTGGAATGGCCGATCGATGTACTGATCACCATTGTCTGGGTCGCTTACGCGGTGGTGTTCTTCGGTACTGTGGTCAAGCGCAAGACCAAACACATTTATGTGGGCAACTGGTTCTACGGCGCGTTCATCCTGGTCACCGCGATGCTGCACATCGTCAACAGCGCCGCCATGCCGGTGAGCCTGTTCAAGTCGTACTCGATGTACTCCGGGGCGACCGATGCAATGATCCAGTGGTGGTACGGCCACAACGCCGTGGGCTTCTTCCTGACCACCGGCTTCCTGGGGATGATGTATTACTTCGTACCCAAGCAGGCCGAGCGCCCGATCTACTCGTATCGTCTGTCGATCGTGCATTTCTGGGCACTGATTACCCTGTACATCTGGGCTGGCCCGCACCACCTGCACTACACCGCGCTGCCGGACTGGGCGCAGTCGCTGGGCATGGCGATGTCGATGATTCTGCTGGCGCCGAGCTGGGGCGGCATGATCAACGGCATGATGAGCCTGTCGGGCGCCTGGCATAAGCTGCGTACCGATCCGATCCTGCGCTTCCTGGTGGTATCGCTGGCGTTCTACGGCATGTCGACCTTCGAAGGCCCGATGATGGCGATCAAGACAGTCAATGCCTTGTCCCACTACACCGACTGGACCATCGGCCACGTGCATGCTGGCGCGCTCGGCTGGGTAGCGATGATTTCCATCGGTGCGCTGTATCACATGATTCCCAAGGTTTACGGTCGTGAGCAGATGCACAGCATCGCACTGATCAACCTGCACTTCTGGCTGGCCACTATCGGCACCGTGCTCTATATCTCCTCGATGTGGGTCAACGGCATCACCCAGGGCCTGATGTGGCGCGCAGTCAACGAAGACGGCACCCTCACCTACTCCTTCGTTGAAGCACTGGAAGCCAGCCATCCTGGTTTTGTGGTGCGCATGATCGGCGGCATGTTCTTCGTCACCGGCATGCTGTTGATGGCCTACAACACCTACCGCACCGTGCGTGCCGCCAAGCCGACTGAATATGAAGCGGCCGCGCAGTTCAACGCTGGGAGCGCTCACTGATGAAACACGAAATCATCGAGAAGAATATCGGCCTGATGGCGCTGCTGATGGTGCTCGCCGTCAGCATCGGTGGCCTGACCCAGATCGTCCCACTGTTCTTCCAGGACGTGACCAATGAGCCGGTGGAGGGCCTCAAGCCCTACACCGCGCTGCAACTGGAAGGTCGTGACGTTTATATCGCCAACGGCTGCGTCGGCTGCCACTCGCAGATGATCCGTCCGTTCCGCGCCGAAACCGAACGCTACGGCCACTACTCGGTCGCTGGCGAAAGCGTTTACGACCACCCGTTCCTCTGGGGTTCCAAGCGTACCGGCCCGGATCTGGCGCGGGTCGGCGGGCGCTACTCGGACGAGTGGCACCGTGCCCACCTGTACAACCCGCGCAACGTGGTGCCGGAATCGAAGATGCCGGCCTACCCCTGGCTGGTCGAGCACAAGCTCGATGGCAAGGACACCGCGAAGAAGCTTGAAGTCATGCGCGGCTTTGGCATTCCCTACACCGATGAAGACATCGCCGGGGCCAAAGACGCAGTGAAGGGCAAGACCGAAATGGACGCGCTGCTCGCGTACCTGCAGGTTCTGGGCACCTCAATCAAGAACAAACGGTAACGCAACATGCCTTCTTTTCTTTCGGATGTCGGGACTATTCGCGGCATAGGCACAGTAGTGGTGTTCATCGCTTTTATCAGCGTGGTGCTCTGGGCCTATAGCAGCAAGCGCAAATCGAACTTCGACGAAGCAGCCAATCTGCCCTTCGCTGACGAACCCAAACCCAGTGAGCGTGACGAGAAATCTTCCAGGAGCAATAACCAATGACCACGTTCTGGAGTTGGTACGTAACAATCCTCTCCCTAGGCACCATCTTCGCGCTGACCTGGCTTATCTTTGGCACTCGCAAGGGCCAGCGCCAGGAAGCCACCGAAGAGACTGTCGGCCATAGCTTCGATGGCATCGAGGAATACGACAATCCACTGCCCAAGTGGTGGTTCATGTTGTTCCTCGCCACCATCGTCTTCGCCTTGGGTTACCTGGTGCTCTATCCGGGCCTGGGTAACTTCAAAGGTCTGCTGCCGGGCTACGAGCACCTCGATAACAAGGCCAATACGCCGTTCGCCACCGACATTCAAATCAGTGACGGCGTGCGTAATGCGGGCTGGACCGGCGTGCATCAGTGGGAAAAGGAAATGGCCAGGGCTGACGCGCAATACGGTCCGCTTTTCGCCAAATATGCCGCCATGCCAATCGAGCAGGTCGCACAGGACGAGCAGGCCTTGAAGATGGGCGGTCGCCTGTTCGCATCCAATTGCTCGGTGTGCCATGGCTCCGACGCCAAAGGCGCCTACGGCTTTCCCAACCTGACCGACAGCGATTGGCTGTACGGTGGCGAAGCAGCCACCATCAAGACCACCATCATGGGCGGGCGCCAGGCAGCAATGCCTGCATGGAAGGACAATCTCGGCGAACAGGGGATCAAGAACGTCGCCGGTTACGTGCGCAGCCTGTCTGACCAGAAAAACCCGGAAGGTATCGAGATAGACGTTGCCGCAGGTCAAAACATCTTCGCGACCAATTGTGCAGTCTGTCATGGTGCTGACGCCAAGGGGCAGCAGGCCATGGGCGCGCCGAACCTGACCGACCGGGTCTGGCTCTATGGCTCCAGCTTCGCTCAGATTCAGCAGACCCTGCGCTATGGTCGCAACGGCAAGATGCCTGCCCAGGAAGACTTCCTCGGCAATGACAAGGTGCACTTGTTGGCGGCTTATGTTTACAGCCTGTCGCAACAACCCCTGGAGAAGTAATTCTCCACCTGAGTTGGGCGCGACCTCCGGCCGCACCCAACCAGGGCAAGCCAGGCGTACCATAGCGCAATAGCGAGAATGACCCCGGCCGGCATGTATCGGCCGGGGCAGCCAACCAACCGCCGTGGTACACACTGATGAGCTCGCAGATTCCTGTTAAAGACGTTACCCCGGGCAAGGTCGAAACCGTCGACCTCTACGCCAATCGCGAAAAAATCTATACCCGCTCCTTTACCGGCATCTTCCGCAATCTGCGCATGCTCGGCGGCGCACTGCTGTTCATCCTCTATTTCGGCACTGTCTGGTTAACCTGGAATGGCCGTCCGGCCGTCTGGTGGAACCTGCCAGAGCGCAAATTCCATATCCTCAGCGCCACCTACTGGCCCCAGGATTTCGTCCTGCTGTCAGCCATATTGATCATCGCCGCCTTCGGCCTGTTCTTCATCACCGTTTATGCCGGCCGCGTCTGGTGCGGTTACACCTGCCCGCAAAGCGTATTCACCTGGGTGTTCATGTGGGCGGAAAAGGTCACCGAAGGCGACCGCAACCAGCGCATGAAACTCGACAAAGCGCCGATGACTGCGCAGAAATTCCTGCGCAAACTGGCCAAGCACGGTATCTGGACCGGTGTATCGCTAGTCACGGCGATCACCTTCGTCGGCTATTTCACGCCAATTCGCGAACTGATCCCCGCACTGTTCACCCTCGAGGCCGGCGGCTGGGCACTGTTCTGGGTCGGCTTCCTCACCGTGGCCACCTATGGCAACGCCGGCTATCTGCGTGAGCAGGTATGCATCTATATGTGCCCCTATGCGCGCTTCCAGAGCGTGATGTTCGACCAGGACACCCTGATCGTGTCTTACGACCCACGTCGTGGCGAACAGCGCGGCCCGCGCAAACGCGATGCCGACTACAAGGCCGACGGTCTGGGCGACTGCATCGACTGCAAGATGTGCGTGCACGTCTGCCCGACCGGTATCGACATCCGCGATGGTTTGCAGGTCGAATGCATCGGCTGCGCCGCTTGCATCGACGCCTGCGACAGCATCATGGACAAGATGAACTACCCGAAAGGGCTGATCAGCTACACCACCGAACACAACCTGTCGGGGCAGAAAACCCAGCTGGTCCGTCCACGCCTGATCGGCTACGCCATCGCCCTGCTGGCCATGATGGCGGTCTTCGCCTGGGCCGTGTCCAGCCGTTCCCTGGTCGAGCTGGATGTACTCAAGGATCGCGTGCTCTACCGCGAGAACGAGGAAGGCCGGATCGAGAACGTCTACACCCTGAAGATCATGAACAAGGCCCAGCACCCGATCACTTACCTGATCGAAGCCGACGGCCTTGACGGCCTGGTCTACGAAGGCAAGCGTGAAATCAAGGCCCTCGCCGGTGAAGTACTGTCGCTGCCGGTCGAACTGTCGATCGATCCGGAAAAACTGCCGTCCAGCACCAATGAAATCATGTTCCGCATCCGCTCCGCGGACGATGCGAGCATCAACAACGACGCCGACAGCCGCTTTATCGGCCCGAGCGTCCGCTGATCAAAAGGTCAAGCATGTCTGACGAAGCACCGATCAAACCCTGGTTCAAACAGTTCTGGCCCTGGTTCCTTATTGCCCTGCTGGGTTACTCGGTAGTGCAAGGGCTGACCCTGCTGACCATTGCCACGCGCAATCCGCCGGGTTTGATCTCCGATGATTATTACGATGTCGGCAAAGGCATCAACCAGTCGCTGGAGCGCGAATCCCTGGCCGAGCGCCTGAAATTGAGCGCTACCCTCGACCTCGACGATGAAACCGGCGTTGCCAAATTGCAGCTGCAAGGCAATAGCGGCCCGGCGCAACTGGTGCTGAACCTGATCTCGCCAACCCAACCGGAGCGCGACCGCCGGATCATTCTGCAGCCGCAAGGCCAAGGCTTGTACCACGGGCAGATGCAGGATGCCGTGCAGGGCCGCCGCTTCGTCGAGCTGATCGGCCAGGAAGGCGGCAAGGACTGGCGCCTGTTCGACGAAAGAACCGTGGAAAGCGGCAAGACCATCCGTATCGGTCTCGCCCAGTAGCACCCATTCCGCCATCTGAAGGCGCAGCCTGCTGCGCCCATCATACTCAAGCACCAGGCCTCAGACTGCTCTCCCCATGGCTAGCCCAACCTCCTGCTACCACTGCGGCTTACCGGTCCCCACCGCCAGCCGCTTTCACACCCAGGTATTGGGTGAGACTCGCGCCATGTGCTGCCCGGGCTGCCAGGCGGTGGCCGAGGCCATAGTCGCAGGCGGGCTGGAGCACTATTACAAGCACCGCAGTGAAAGCGCCGCCAACCCGCAAAGCCTGCCGCAGGCGCTGCCCGATGAACTGGCGCTGTATGACCGCGCCGACGTGCAGCAACCGTTTGTCGAACAGCATGGCGAGCTGAGCGAAACCTGCCTGTTGATCGAAGGCATCAGTTGCGCCGCCTGCGGCTGGCTGATCGAGAAGCACCTGCGCGAGGTGCCGGGTGTTGCCGAGGCCCACCTCAACCTGTCCAACCACCGCCTGCAAGTGCGCTGGGCCGACAGCCAACTGCCACTCAGTCAGTTGCTCAAGGAGCTGCGCAAGATCGGCTATGCCGCGCACCCCTGGCACGCCGATGCCGCCGCCGAACAGCTGCAGCGGGAAAACCGCCGGGCCATGCGCGAACTGGGCGTGGCCGGCATGCTGTGGATGCAGGTCATGATGGCGACCATGGCCACCTGGCCGGAATTCAACATCGACCTCAGCCCCGAGCTGGACAAGATTCTGCGCTGGGTCAGCCTGTTCCTCACCACACCCATCGTCTTCTATTGCTGCGGCCAGTTCTTCCGCGGCGCCCTGCGCGATCTGCGTACCCGCCACCTGACCATGGACGTCTCGGTGTCACTGGCCATCGGCGGCGCCTATGTCGCCGGCATCTGGTCGACCGTCACCGGCCAGGGCGAGCTGTATTTCGATGCGGTCGGCATGTTCGCCCTGTTCCTGCTCACCGGCCGCTACCTGGAACGCCGCGCCCGCGAACGCACGGCGGCGGCCACCGCGCAGCTTGTGCAACTATTGCCGGCATCCTGCCTGCGCCTGAATGCCGATGGCCAGAGCCAGCGAATTCTGCTCAGCGAACTGCGCGCCGGCGAGCAGGTGCTGGTGCCGCCCGGCGCCCTGCTGCCGGCCGATGGACGCATTCTCAGTGGCCAGTCGAGCGTCGATGAATCGCTGCTCACCGGCGAATACCTGCCGCAACCGCGCAACGTTGGCGACAGTGTGACCGCCGGCACCCTCAACGTCGAAGGGCCGCTGACCGTCGAAGTGCAGGCGCTTGGCGATGCCACCCGGCTGTCGGCCATCGTCCGTCTGCTCGAGCGTGCGCAAAGCGAGAAACCACGTCTGGCGGAGATCGCCGACCAGGCGGCGCAGTGGTTCCTGCTGATAGTCCTGGTAGTCGCCGCCGTCGTCGGCCTGGTCTGGTGGCAGATCGATTCCTCGCGCGCCTTCTGGATCGTGCTGGCCCTGCTGGTTGCCACCTGCCCCTGCGCCCTGGCCCTGGCCACCCCGACCGCCCTGACCGCCGCCACCGGCAGCCTGCACAAGCTCGGCCTGCTGCTGACCCGCGGCCATGTGCTGGAAGGCCTCAATCAGATCGACACGGTAATCTTCGACAAGACCGGCACCCTGACCGAGGGCCGCCTGACCCTCAGTGCCATCCATCCGCTCGGCGCACTGGACAGCGACGCCTGCCTGGCCCTGGCCGCCGCCCTGGAAAACCGTTCCGAGCACCCGATCGCGCGCGCCTTTGGCCGCGCGGCGCTGGCCGCCGAGCAGGTCGATAGCATTCCCGGGCTAGGATTGCAGGGCCAGGTCGAGGGCCGCCAGCTGCGCATTGGCCAGCCCGACTTCGTCAGCCAGTTGAGTGGCCAGGCCGCGCCGGCGATCCCCGGCCAGCAGGGCCAATGGTTGCTGCTTGGCGATGGCCACGGCCCGCTCGCCTGGTTCGTCCTCGATGACCGCCTGCGCGACGACGCCCCCGCCCTGCTCACCGCCTGCCGCGCGCGCGGCTGGCAGGTGCTGCTGCTATCGGGCGACAACTCGCCGATGGTCGGCACAGTGGCCCGCCAACTGGGCATCGAAGACGCCCGTGGCGGCATGACCCCGGACGCCAAGCTGGCGGTGCTGCACAAACTGCATGAACAGGGTCGCCGGGTGTTGATGCTCGGTGACGGGGTCAACGACGTGCCGGTACTGGCCGGCGCCGATATCAGCGTGGCCATGGGCAGCGCCACCGACCTGGCGAAAACCAGCGCCGATGCGGTGCTGCTGTCCAACCGGTTGAGCAGCCTGGTCCAGGCCTTCAGCCTGGCACGGCGTACCCGCCGGATCATCATCGAGAACCTCGCTTGGGCCAGCCTGTACAATGGCCTGGTGCTGCCGTTCGCCGCCATCGGTTGGATCACGCCGATCTGGGCCGCGCTGGGCATGTCGCTCAGCTCGCTGCTGGTGGTGCTCAACGCCCTGCGCCTGACCCGAGCCCGCCCTTGACCTGCTACGCGTCGGCCAAGCGGCGTTGAACGTGGGCTTGGACTGCTCATTTACACCAGTAAACTGTGCGTCCTCGCCCGCCTTCGCCTGGCCTGACCTTAGCTCGCGAGATCATCAACAGACTCGGCACACCCTTTTCAGATGATGCATTCGGAGACCCCATGCCCGCGCTCTACATTCTGATCCCGGTGGCCATTGCCCTGGTCGGCTTCGCCATCTGGCTGTT
Source organism: Pseudomonas paeninsulae (assembly GCF_035621475.1). Taxonomy (NCBI): domain Bacteria; kingdom Pseudomonadati; phylum Pseudomonadota; class Gammaproteobacteria; order Pseudomonadales; family Pseudomonadaceae; genus Pseudomonas; species Pseudomonas paeninsulae. The sequence continues at coordinate 1,973,255 of NZ_CP141799.1, read as the reverse complement.
CTTCTGGGCCGTCGACAGCGGGCAGTACGACGACCTCGACGGCCCGGCCCACAGCATCCTGTTCGACGACGAAGACCCCATGCACAAGGCCGGCGTCAGACAAGCGCAAAACCCCGACGAGGCAACAGACGACGAGGAGCCACCCCGTGCTTGAACTGGCGCCGATGCTGTTGTCTGCCCTGATCCTCGGCCTGCTGGGTGGCGGCCACTGCCTGGGTATGTGTGGCGGCCTGATGGGCGCACTGACCCTGGCCATACCGGCGGAGCAGCGCGCGCAACGCTTGCAGTTATTACTGGCCTACAACGTCGGGAGGATTTTCAGCTATGCCATTGCCGGCCTGCTCCTCGGCATGGCCGGTTGGGCCCTGGCCAGCAGCCCGGCGGCCATGCTGTTACGGGTTGTCGCAGCGCTGCTGCTGATCGCCATGGGCCTGTACCTGGCCGGCTGGTGGAGCGGCCTGACCCGCATCGAAGCGCTCGGCCGCGGCCTGTGGCGCTACATCCAACCGCTGACCCGCCGCTTCATGCCGGTCACCAGCCTGCCACGCGCCTTGCTGCTTGGCGGCCTGTGGGGTTGGCTACCGTGCGGTCTGGTCTACAGCACCCTGCTCTGGGCGGCGAGCCAGGGCGACGCGCTCGACAGCGCCGCACTGATGCTGGCGTTCGGCATCGGCACCCTGCCGGTGCTGCTGGCCACCGGCATGGCCGCCGAACGCGTGACCGCCTTGCTGCGCAAACAAGGCGTACGTATGGCGGGCGGCCTACTGGTGATCCTCTTCGGCCTGTGGACCCTGCCCGGCCCGCATCAGCATTGGCTGATGGGGCATTGAGGCAGGAATGGACAAGCCAATGGGATAGCTGCACCGCCTAACCCGCGCGCGTCCCATCCGGTTCCCTTATCTGCCTCTCTGCAACCTCGCCCCCCAAACTCCCGTTGACACAGGTCAAGACGCTCAAGAGCACGCTTGCATAAACTCCCGACCTTGATAGTTAGATCGGGGATTACCCGCATGCTTGGCGCCATCCACTGGGATACGGACCTGATCCGTCGCTACGATCAGGCCGGGCCGTGTTACACCTCCTACCCTACTGCCGTGCAGATGCACAGCGGTGTCAGTTCATTCGAACTGCTGCAGGCGCTGCGCGAAAGCCGCAAGCAATTGCGCCCGCTGTCGCTCTATGTGCACGTGCCCTTCTGCGCGCACCTCTGCTACTACTGTGCCTGCAACAAGGTAATTACCAAGGATCGCGGTCGCGCCCAGCCCTATCTGCGCGAACTGGAACACGAGATGGCCCTCATCGGCCACCAGCTCGATCGCCGCCAGAGCGTCGAACAGCTGCACGTTGGCGGTGGCACGCCGACGTTCCTCAGCCATGACGAATTGCGCCACCTGATGAGCCAGCTGCGCCAGCACTTCAACCTGCTGGATGACGACTCCGGCGACTACAGCATCGAGATCGACCCGCGTGAAGCCGACTGGTCGACCATGGGCCTGCTCCGCGAACTGGGTTTCAATCGGGTCAGCCTCGGTGTGCAAGACCTCGACCCGGCGGTGCAGCGCGCAGTCAATCGCCTGCAAACCCTGGAAGAAACCCGCTCCATCGTCGAAGCCGCCCACACCTTGCAGTTCCGCTCGGTCAATATCGACCTGATCTACGGCCTGCCCAAGCAGACCCCGCAAAGCTTCGCCCTGACCCTGGACGAGATCATCGCCCTGCAGCCCGACCGGCTATCCCTCTTCAACTACGCCCACCTGCCCGAGCGGTTCATGCCGCAGCGACGCATCGACGGCAACGACCTGCCCAGCCCCGCAGACAAACTGGCGATACTGCAGGGCAGCATCGCCCAGCTCAGCGCCGCCGGTTACCGTTATATCGGCATGGAGCACTTCGCCCTGGCCGATGACGAACTGGCCAGCACCCAGGAAGACGGCCGCCTGCAGCGCAACTTCCAAGGCTACATCAGCCACGGTCATTGCGACCTGATCGGCCTCGGCGTATCGGCCATCAGCCAGATCGGCGACCTCTACTGCCAGAACGACAGCGAGCTGAGCCAGTACCAGAAAACCCTGGCCAGCGCTCAACTGGCCACCCAGCGTGGGCTGCACTGCAATGCCGATGATCGCCTGCGACGCGCGGTGATCCAGCAGTTGATCTGCCATTTCTGCCTGAACTTTGCCGAAATCGAGCAGGCCCACGGCATCCAATTCCGCGCATACTTTGCCGATATCTGGCCACAACTGAAGCAAATGGCACGGGACGACCTGATCGACCTCAACACTGCAGGCATCGACGTGCGCCCCACCGGTCGCTTGCTGGTGCGTTCACTGTGCATGCTGTTCGATCGCTACCTCACACAGGACAGTCGCTAGTGCTTCTCGCGGGCGATCTAGTGGCCTGATCAATTAATCCGTTTATCCATAGACTCACGCCTGCCCAGAACCTTGCCGGAGGCCGCGCCCGCTCTCGAAAATGTTCCCGACATTTTTCCTACCTCACCCCATCCATGGGGGTCGTCGAAAATGTTCCGAGCATTTTTCCTACCTTCCCCATCCATGGGGCGCCAGCGGCGCCTGCGGCATTTCCCACATCCATGTGGGCCGCCCGCCCCGCGGCGAATGCAGCCCGTAGGGCTGCCGGGTTGTGCTGTCGCGGCGTATCGGGAAACGTACGACCAGCGGTCATTTCCGCCACGGTAAAGCGGCGTTCTGCTAACCGATCAATACTTCCCTCGACTGGCTGAGATCGCCCCCCTGCTGTAACCTTGCGAATATTGCGTGTTTTACCTAGGAAGCAACGCCAATGTCCGGAAGCCTCAAGCTGCATACGCCACATCAAGCCCATTGCAAGGATTGCAGTCTGGCGACTTTGTGCCTACCGCTTTCGCTGAACTTGGAAGACATGAATTCGCTGGACGAGATCGTCAAGCGTGGCCGCCCGCTGAAGAAAGGCGAGTTCCTGTTTCGCCAAAGCGATGTCTTCAACTCGGTGTTCGCCGTGCGTTCCGGCGCACTGAAGACCTTCAGCCTGAGCGACAGCGGCGAAGAACAGATCACCGGCTTCCACCTGCCTAGCGAACTGGTCGGCCTGTCCGGCATGGACACCGAGACCTACCCGGTATCCGCGCAAGCACTGGAGACCACTTCGATCTGTGAAATTCCCTTTGATCGGCTCGACGAGCTGTCGATACTGCTGCCACAACTGCGCCGCCAGTTGATGCGGGTGATGAGCCGGGAAATCCGCGACGACCAGCAAATGATGCTACTGCTGTCGAAGAAAAGTGCCGACGAACGTATCGCCACCTTTCTGGTCAACCTGTCTGCCCGTTTCCGCGCCAGGGGCTTTTCACCCAACCAGTTCCGTCTGGCCATGTCGCGCAACGAAATCGGTAACTATTTAGGCCTTGCGGTGGAAACCGTCTCTCGGGTATTTACCCGCTTCCAGCAGAACCAATTGCTCGAAGCCGAAGGCAAGTCGGTGCATATTCTCGACCCGATCGAGCTGTGCGCCCTGGCCGGTGGCAACCTCGACGGCTGACCGAAGTATGAGCGTCGGTCGCCAACAGCCGGCGCCTTGCGCCCACTTCAGTCAGCGGCAGGACTCTCACGATGATTTTCGACGAATTCAGTATCAAAACCTTGATCCGCCCGATCGCCGACTTCCCCAAGCCTGGGGTGACTTTTCGTGACATCACCCCGCTGCTGCAGTCGCCACGCGCCCTGCGCATGGTCGCCGACAGCTTTATCCAACGCTACGTCGAAGCCGAGTTCAGCCATATCGGCGCAATGGATGCCCGCGGCTTTCTGATTGGCTCGATCATGGCCTATGAACTGAACAAGCCGCTGATCCTGTTTCGCAAGCAAGGCAAACTGCCAGGCGACGTGCTGCGCGAGAGCTACCAGAGCGAGTACGGCGAGGCCTTTCTCGAAGTGCACGCCGACAGCCTCTGCGAAGGCGACCAGATACTCATGTTCGACGACCTGATCGCCACCGGCGGCACCCTGCTCGCGGCCGCACAACTGGTGCGGCGCATGGGCGCGAACATCCTTGAAGCCGCCGCGATCATCGACCTGCCTGAACTGGGCGGCTCGGAAAAACTGCAAGACATCGGCATCCCGACCTTTACCCTCATCGCCTTCGCCCTCGACGACCGCTAATCATGCCCGAAAATATCCTGGCCCCGAGCTACGGCACTTGGCGCGAGCGCCTGGCCGACCTGATGGAAAGCCCAGGCATCACTCGCCTGGTGACCGCCCTGATCATCCTCAATGCGGCAATCCTCGGCATGGAAACCTCGCTAAGCCTGATGGCCGACTGGGGCAGCGTGTTGCAGGCACTGGACAAGCTGATACTCGGCTTGTTCATCCTCGAACTGGCACTGCGCTTCATTGCCCGCGGCGCCAGCCTGCTGCGCGATCCCTGGGCGGTATTCGATTGCCTGGTGGTGGGTATCGCCCTGGTGCCAGCCAGTGGACCATTCGCCGTGCTGCGCGCGCTGAGGGTTTTGCGCGTTTTGCGGCTGATCTCGATCAACCCTAATATGCGCCGGGTGGTACAGGCTCTGCTGTCTTCGCTGCCGGGCATGGGCAGCATCGCCATGCTTCTTGGCCTGGTGTTCTACGTGGCGGCGGTAATGGCTACCCAACTGTTCGGCGAGGCTTTTCCGCAATGGTTCGGCAGCCTCGGGGCCAGCCTCTACACCCTGTTCCAGGTGATGACCCTGGAAAGCTGGTCGATGGGAATTGTGCGCCCGGTGATGGAACAGTTCCCGTTGGCCTGGATGTACTTTCTGCCCTTCATCCTGATCGCCACCTTCATGATGCTCAACCTGTTCATCGCGGTAGTGGTCAATGCCATGCAAGCCACCCACGACCAGGAAGCCCTCCAGGCGCCGCCCTCGAAAACCGAACAATTGCTGCTCGATGAACTGAAAGCCCTGCGCGCAGAAATCGCCGAACTGCGCGAACACCGCCCCTGACTCAACGCCTCCGCTACTAGCGGGTGATGGTTGAGTCCGTAGGAATCGTCTTGCCGGCGGAGAGGTAGGACGACTCTCATCAAACAAAGAATAACTCATTGTTTTATATATATAAATTAAATATACACAAAGCCCTGTAGGAGCGGGCCATGCCCGCGAAACCCATCGCGGGCATGGCCCGCTCCTACAGGTACCCACAAGCCGAAAGACACCATTGCCTCCAGTTTGCTGCGCGACAGCGCGGCGTCTGGACGACGGGGGATCTCCTACAGAACTGATCCCTCTCCCTGCTCGGGCTTACTCGAAAAACGTCTCGAAGAAGCGATCCAGCTCACCCTCGTACTGATCCAGTGAATACAGGGTGTCGGCCGCCAGCAAATCGAGCAGGATCATGCCATTGGGCCCCGAATCTTCGCCGGCCGCGGCGCGCAGCCGCGCAGTCATACCCAGGTTGACCAGGCGCAAGTTGCGATACACCTCACGCAAGTCGGTCAGCGACCAGTCCGCACTCATGCCACGCTGTTGGCGCAGGTATTGCCCAAGCAGGTAAGTGCCGAACACCCGGTACAGGGTTTCGTCGGTGCCGCTGAACGGCAGGTGAAACCAGGCCATGGCTTTAAGCTGTCGCGTGTATGGACAGCCCGAAGCGGCTCCCAGCACACCAAGCAGCGAACCGAAAGCGCGCTGCAACGAGGTACGCTGACGGATATCCCGGCCCCGCCACACCACACGCACAGCCACCTCCTCATAGGAAGGCATCTGCGCCAACACCTCAACAGGCTTGACCAAGGCTACGGCGAAGGGGCAATAGGAGGTGTCTGCATCACGCAGCGGACAATGTCCGCATTGCTCGAATTCGAGGCGCGCCCAGTCTGGAAGCGCTTCGTCTGGCGCGCCGGGTAGCGCCGCCAAATCGACCTTATGCTGCCAACTGCGGCCGTCGGCGAACTCGAAATAATACTGGATAATCGAATCATCGATTGCGGGCTGCGCCATGGGCTAACCTGAGTGGCAGAGTGATTAAAATAAGTGTGGCAGCGAACGTCTATCAACGCCATAATTTCGACGTCAAAAAAAAGTCTAAACGACGAATTACAAAACGCACCCCAGGTAATACAAACAACTCCCAGCCTGGTCGCCAAGCGGAGCTCGCCATGGATAGCCGCCAAAGTGAATTGGCCTCTGCTCTTGTTGAGCACATCGATATCGGCGTGATCATCCTCGATGCCGAGCTGCGCATTCAGTACTGGAACAACTTTGTTACCCAGTGTAGCGGCAAGCGGCTTGAGCAGGCGCAGCAACAGCCACTGGCCCTCATATTCCCGGAAACCGACACCCCCTGCCTGAGCAAGATGCTGGTCTTGGCCCGCGATCAGGGCGAGCACGTCTACACCGAGTGGCACGAAAGCCCCTACCTGATTCAACTGCCATTCGACACGTCCGGGGAACCGGCCCCGTTGATGCGGCAAAGCACCCTGCTGTTTCCTTTCAAGCGCAGCGATGACCAGCCGCTATTTGGTTTGCTGCTGTACGACAGCAGCAAACTCACCCGCGACAACAACCAGCTGGATGCCGCCCTGCATACCTTGAGCAGCAAACAGGTCGAGCAGGAACGACTGATCACGACGCTGGGAAAAGCCAATGCCCAGCTCATGCAGTCGGAAAAGCTTGCGGCCATCGGCCAGCTCGCTGCCGGCGTGGCGCATGAGATCAACAGCCCGATCGGTTATGTGTTCTCCAACCTGCAGACCCTCGCCGGCTACGTCCATGATCTACTGCGCATCATCGATGCAGTGGATGGCGCCGCCAGCCTCGGCGAGGTACGCCAGCTAAAGCGCAGTCTGGAGTACGACTACATCCGCAATGATGTCGAGGCACTAATCGGTGAGTCCGAAGATGGCATCGAGCAGGTCAAGAAGATCAGTACCGCGCTCAAGGATTTTTCCCATTTCGAGGAGGATGAATTCCGCCTCGCCGACCTGCATCGTGGCCTCGACATCACCCTTAACGTGGTCAATAACGAGCTCAGGTACAAGGCCGAAGTGGTCAAGGAATACGGCCAGCTACCTGCGGTGGAATGCATGCCCTCGCAAATCAACCAGGTCATGATGAACCTACTGGTCAACGCCGCCCACGCCATCGAGCAGTTCGGTCGCATCACCCTGCGCAGCGGGCACCAAGGCGAATGGGTCTGGCTGGAAGTGGAAGATACCGGCCAAGGCATCGCGCCGCACCTGCTCAACCGTATCTACGAACCCTTCTTCACCACCAAACCGGTGGGTAAAGGCACCGGCCTCGGCTTGTCGCTGTCTTATAACATCGTGCGTAAGCACAATGGTCGCATCGAGGTTTTCAGCACGCCTGGCCAGGGCACGCGCTTTCGTGTCTGGTTACCGGCCCAGCAGCCAACCCAGCCACCGTTCAAGGAGGACGCCGATCACCATGAATGAACCGAACAGCATCGCCAACGTCCTTCTGGTCGACGACGAAGAGAACATTCTCAGCAGCCTACGCCGCGTGCTCAGGGGCGAAGCCTATAGCGTGCAGATCGCCAATGGCGGCGAGCAGGCGCTGGAGATACTGCGCAGCCAACCGATCGACCTGGTGATTTCTGACGCCCGCATGCCGGGCATGGACGGCGCGACCCTGCTGGCCGAAGTGCAGAAGCACTGGCCCGAGACCATGCGCATCCTGCTCACCGGCTACGCCGATATCAGCACCACCATTCGCGCCATCAACCAGGGGCAGATCTACCGCTATATCAGCAAGCCCTGGGACGACGACGAACTGCGCCTGACCATGCGCCAAGCCCTGGCCTATCAACACTCGGAGCGTGAGCGAGTGCGCCTGGAAGCGCTGAGTCTGGAACAGAACCAGCGCCTGCAGGAGCTCAACGAAACCCTGGAACAGCGGGTCATGGCGCGCACCGCCGAGCTGGAACAGACCGCCGACATGCTCGACCTGGCTTACGAGGAGCTCAAGCGCAGCTATGTGACGGCGACCGAGGTGTTCTCCAGCCTGGTCAACCAACGCATCCCTAAGGACAAACAGACCAATACTCAAGTCATTGCCCTGGTTCGCGCCTATGCCGAATTACACGGCCTCGACGCAGCCCCCAGCCGCGACCTGACCATGGCCGCCGCACTCTACAATATCGGTAAGCTGACCTGGGACGATCAACTGCTCAGCCGCCCCTCCGATCTGCTCTACAAGCAGGAGCGCGAGCGCTACCGGCAGTACCCGGTTCAGGGTGAGAATTTGCTGATGACCCTGGAGCCGCTCCAGGATGCGGCCCGCCTGATCCGACATCACCAGGAGCGCTGGGATGGCAGCGGCTTCCCCGACCACCTCAAGGGCGAAGCCACGCCTTTCGGCTCACGCCTGCTGAAACTGGCCGTGGATTTCATCGAATTGCAGCGCGGCAGCATTCTCGAGCGCAGGCTAAACCGCGATGAAGCCCTGTTGCTGATCAACAAATACAGCGGACGCCTCTACGATCCGCAGTTGTGCGAGCAGTTCATCAGCCTCTGCACCGAACTGGCACCGGACATCACCCTCTCTGACCCGAGCATTCTCGCCCTGGATACCCGCCGCCTGGAGCCTGGCATGGTGCTGGCGCGCAACCTGAACGCCGACAATGGCATGCTGCTGCTCAATGAGGGCAAGCCGCTGACCGCTCTGTTAATCGACAAGCTGATCGCCTTCGAAGCCAGTGAAAGTGGCCACTACACCCTGTTTGTCCGCACCGCCGAGGATGCCACGCACGCCACGGAGAAGACGCCATGATCAAGATTCAACTGCTGGATGACGAACCGCAGATTCTCAAGGCGCTACAGCGGGTGTTGCGCCCTCACGACTGGGAAGTGCATGCCTTCAGCGACGTACAGGAAGCCCTGGATGCGCTGACCGAGCATGAATACGCGGTGATCGTCTCCGACTTCAAGATGCCGCACCTGGACGGCGTCACCTACCTGCAATTCGCCAAGCAGCGTCAGCCCAATGCCATGCGTATATTGCTGACCGGTCATTGCGACCGCAATTCGATGATGCAAGCGATCAACCAGGCGGAGGTCTATCGCTTCATCGCCAAACCCTGGGAAGACTTCGAGATCGAAGTCGCTTTGCGTGGCGCCATCGACCTGTTTCTCCTGCGCGATGAAAACCAGCGCCTGCTTATGCAGGTGCGCCAACAACAAAGCGCCCTCGATCGCCAGCAGCAGGAATTACTGCGCTTGGAGGTCGAACATCCAGGCCTTACCCGAGTTCGCCGCGACAGCGATGGTTCAGTGCTGATCGACGAACTGGACGACGCACAGGCCAACTGATGATCATCCGCGCTACCCGGCGCAGATCGATAAGGACGCGTGGATGGACATCAAGACCCGCCATCTGATTTACCAAGCCTATCTGCACATTCTGGCCTTCACCATTCTGGCCCTCAGCGGCATCAGCCTGCTGGATTACCTGTTCGTGTGGCAGCCCAACTCCCCTCAGGTTGTGCTCCTGCCGGACAGCGCCCTGGCAGGGCTGTTGCTCGGCCTTGGACTCCTGGGCTGCATCCAGCAAAAGCCCCGCCTGGCCAATTTGACCCTCAGCCTGCTGCTCGGACTAGCGCTCTACAGCCTGGCGCACAACCTGCTTAGCGGCAGCTCGGCGCAAGACCAATCGCTGATCAGCGGTTATCAGCGCATGCGCAGCTCCCTGGCCCTGCTGTTCTGCCTGCTCGGCATTGCCCTGCTGAGCAGCCAGTGGGGCAGCAAAGGCCAGCGCCTGAACTGTATCATCGGCTGCGCAGCGCTGGCGCTGGCCGGCCTGTCGCTACTGTCATCCTGGCTGCCAGCGTTCGATGCCTGGCGCCTGGGTTACAACACCAGCATCAGCCGCCCAGCCAATATGTTCGGCTTGTCCACGGGCCTTGCGCTGCTCTGCCTCACTCGACTGCCCGCCGAGCGCAACCACTTGCTCTTGCGTAGCACCATCCTCACCGGCGCCCTCGGCACCCTTATCACCTGCAGCGTCTGGTATCTGCTGACTCTGCAGAACATCGAATCGAACAGCCGACAAAGCGAATTGCTGTTGGCCAACCAGCAAAACTCGATCACCAGCACCCTGGATACGCGTCTCTCGCTGATCCAGCGCACAGCAGAACATTGGGCAGTCAACGAAAATCTGCCCACTCACGCCCAATGGCAACAAGAGAGCCACAACTATCTGCGCGATTTTGCCGATATCGAGGTGATCGCCCTGTTCGATGAACACCTGCGCCCGCAACGGCTGCTCGACCGCAGCCATGCAGAAACCGAACAGCTGGCCAGCCTGCTCAGCCAAACCAGCCCGCGCGCCTGGCTAGAACGCCTCCCCCTGGACGGCAAGCCGCACATGAGCGAGGCGTATAACCTCGCCGCCCGACCACAGGGGCTGATAGCGATCCGCCTGTCTTTGCCGAACAACCCTGACTGGATGTTGGTCGCCAGCCTGGATCTGACCCGCACCCTGCACGACGGCCTGGGCAGTGAGCCGAATGACAACGGCGTACGGATCTACCAGGGCGAGCATTTGCTGTTCGACAAAACCAGCCACCCGCCCAGCCTGGCCGGTGCCAGTAAGCCGCTCGGGCCGACCGCCAACAACTGGCGCCTGGTCAGCTACCAGGACGCCAGTACGACCAGCCTGACCAGCAACCACTTGCCCGGTATCGTGGTGCTGTTTGGCCTGGCCTTCAGCCTCGTCATCATGGTCAGTCAGCGCCTGGCCCTTCTGGCAATCGAGCACTCCAAACGCTTGCAGCTGAGCAACCAGGCGCTTGAGCAGAGCCTGCGCCGTCAGGCCGAACTGCAGGCGCTGAATCAACGGATCATGGACTACTCCATGGACGTGCTCTGCTCGATCGACGCCCAGGGCCGCTTCACCCAACTCAGTCCGTCCGCCAGCACTGTGCTTGGCTACTCGCCAGAAGAGTTGATCGGGCGCCCTTACCTGCAGTTCATCGCGGCCGAAGACCGCGAACGCACTCAGGCCACGGTCGACGCCATCATGGCCGGAGAATCCCATCACGGCTTTCGCAACAGCGCTCGGTGCAAGGATGGAAGCATTATCCACCTGCTCTGGTCCGCAGGCTGGTCGGAGAACGACCGCACCCTGTTTGCCGTGGCCCATGACGTCACCCGCCTGGTGTACAACGAAGCCTACGCCGAGGACCAGCGCGACATCCTCAGCATGATTTCCACCGACCAAGCGCTGCCAGAAATTCTCAAAACCATCTGCCTGCTGGCCCAATCTCAGGCGCCCGGCACATTGTGCTCGGTGCTGCTGGTCGATAAAGAGCAGAAACACCTGGTCCACGGCGCTACGCCGAGCCTGCCAGACAGTTTCAACCAGGCTGTGCATGGCCTCACCATCGGCCCCAGTGTCGGCTCTTGCGGCACCGCCGTGTATCGCCGCCAATTGGTCATCGTCGAAGACATCGACAGCGACCCGCTGTGGCATGAGTTTCGTGACATGGCCTTGCAGCATCGCCTGCGTGCCTGCTGGTCGATCCCGCTGATCTCCCACCACGGCGACGTCCTCGGCACCTTCGCCATCTACAACCACGAACCCGGCAGCCCGAACGACGAGCACCTGCAACTGATGGCCACCGCCGGCCAGCTGGCTGCCATCGCCATCGAGCGCCAGCACGACCGCCTGCGCCTGCAGGCAAGCGAACAGCGCTACCGCTCGCTGTTCACCTTCAACCCCAACCCGGTGTTCTCGTTCGACCTGAACGGCAATTTCGAGAGCATGAACCAGGCGGGCTGCCGGCTATCCGGCTACAGCGAAGCGCAACTGCTCGGACAACACATTTCCAAGCTGGTACACAACGAAGACCTGGCACTGATCCAGGACTACATCGACTCCGCCAGCACCGGAGGTGCCCAAAGCCACGAAGTCCGCTGCCGCAACAGCGATGGGCAACTAGTGGAAGTGGACATCACCAACCTGCCGATCATCATCGACGAGCAGATCGTCGGGGTGTTCGCCATCGCCAAGGACATCGGCGAGCGCAACCGCATGACCCGTGCCCTGCGCGCAGCGCTGCAGCACTCCGAACACCAGGCCGAACTGCTGCGTGGCCTGAGTGAAATCGCCGTCAACCTCAACAGCATCATGGGCACCCAAGCGCTGCTGGACTACATGAGCGAACGCCTGCGCTTGCTGCTGGGTGCACACCAGTCGGCCATCCGCCTGAACCCGGGCGACAACGGCGCAACGTCGATCAACGCCGTCTCGCTCTCGGAAAAATACGCCGCCTGGCAGGACGCGCCCAATCCGTTCGACGACAGCGCCATCCGCAGCCTGAGCGGCGAGATCGATCAGCCGACCCTACTGACCCAGGAAGAACTGGCACAGCACCCCTGCTGGCCTGAGCTGAGCCGTGCCGACAATCTCCACCCGCCCATGCGCGGCTTGCTTGCTGTGCCCCTGAGCAACCACCACGGAGCCCATTTCGGCCTGTTGCAGTTATCGGACAAATACACCGGCGAATTCAATCCAGACGACCTGGCGATTGCCCGGCAGTTTGCCCAGATGGCCGTGGCGGTGCTGGAGAACAACCGCCTGATGCAAGCGGTGATCACCGGCGAACGCCGCCTGCAAGCCCAGCTTGAGTTCACCTCGGCGATTACCAACAGCATTGCCGAGGGCCTGCTTGCGGTAGATCGCCAGGGCCTGCTGAGCTTCGTCAACCCCACCGCCGCCGAACTGCTCGGCCAACCGGCGCAAGCGCTACTCGGCCAGGCACTGGCAAACTACCTGCCGCTGGCGCTCAACGACAGCGAGCATCACCAACGAACCAGCAGTTACCACGGCGAAATCAGGCTGACGCTGACATCCCAGGGCGAACGCTATATCGCCTACGACAGCGCGCCCCTGCTCGATGACGATGTCCCGCAGGGCTGGGTGGTGGCCTTTCGCGACATCACCCCACAAAAAGAGGCGGACAAGCAACTGCGCCTGCTCAAACGCAGCCTGGAAGCCAGTTACAACGGCGCACTGATCTGCGATGCGCTGGCCGATGACCTGCCAATCATCTACGTCAACCCGGCATTCGAACGCATCACCGGCTACAGCGCAGCAGAAGCCATCGGCCAAAATTGTCGCTTTCTCCAAGGGTCTGAACGCGAACAAGCGGGCATTCAAGAAATTCGCCAGGGCCTGGCAGAAAAACGCGACAGCCATGTGGTGTTGCGCAACCTCCGCAAAGACGGCACACCCTTCTGGAATGATCTGTATATCGCACCGGTACCGGATGAGGAGGGCAAGATCACCCACTTCATCGGCGTGCAGAACGATATTTCCGAGCAGAAACGCTACGAATCCGAACTGGCCTACAACGCCAGCCACGATGTTCTCACGGGGCTGCCCAACCGCTCGCTGCTGGAGGATCGCCTGATCCAGGGGTGCCAGATCAGCCGCCGCTACAAGCGCAGCCTGGCGGTGATGTTCATCGACCTGGATGGTTTCAAGCCAATCAACGACAGCATGGGTCACGGTGCCGGCGACCTGGTTCTGGTCGAAGTGGCACGCCGCATGAACCAGCAGGTACGTCCAGGCGACACCGTGGCGCGTCTTGGCGGCGACGAGTTCATCGTCATCCTGCCGGACCTGGCCCGCGAAGAGGATGTGCTACTGGTGGCAGACCGGATCATGGAGAGCATTGCGCGGCCCTATACGGTCGGCGGCGTCGATCTGCACATCACCGCAAGCATCGGCATCACGCTCAACGACGGCAGCATCGAGCCGCCAATGCAACTGATCCAGCAGGCCGACCTGGCCATGTACAAAGCCAAGCAGCAAGGCCGCAACAACTATCAGTGGTACACCGAGGATCTCAAGCAAAAGGTCAGCGAGCGGGTGACCTTGCGCAACGAGATACAGAAAGCCATCGACAGCGAAGCCTTCGAACTCTATTACCAGCCGCAGATCGACAGCCACAGTGGCCGGGTGATTGGTTACGAGGCGCTGTTGCGCTGGCAGCATGCCGAGCAGGGGTTTATTTCTCCGGCGCAATTCGTGCCCATCGCCGAGGACACCGGACAGATCATTCCACTCAGCGAGTGGGTGCTCAAAACCGCTTGCCGCGATGCCCGTTTGCTGCTCGATCAAGGATTCGAGGGTGCCGTGATGGCCGTGAATATTTCACCGGTGCAGTTCCAACGCGCCAACTTCGTCGACTTCGTGCGCAGCAGCCTCGCCCAGTCCAAGCTGCCAGCAGAACTGCTGGAATTGGAAATCACCGAAAGCGTGTTGCTGGCTAATGCCGAGCGCGCCATCTTCACCCTGCACGCCCTGAAAAACCTGGGCGTACGCATCGCCATCGATGATTTCGGCACTGGTTTTTCCAGCCTCAGCTACCTCAAGCGCTTACCCATCGGCAAGATCAAGATCGACCGCTCCTTCATTCAGGACGTGATTAGCGACCGGCATGATGCGGCGATCACCCAAGCCATCATTTCCATGGCCCACCATCTGCAACTCAAGGTGATCGCCGAGGGCGTGGAAACCGAGGAACAGGTTGCCTTCCTGAAGAAAAACCACTGCGATGAATTCCAGGGCTACTACTTCGCCAGGCCCATACCGCTGGCAACGCTGCAACAGTACCTCCAGCAGCAGCGCGCCAAGGGTCGCCTGCCAGCAGCAGACAGTGTTGCCGCAAGCGGCACTCAAACCCTGCTACTGCTCGATGACGAAGACAATATTCTCCGGGCCCTGACCCGGGTGCTAAGGCGCGACGGCTATCACGTCCTGACCGCCAACCGGGCACAAGATGCCTTCGCCCTGCTGGCAAAGCACCAGGTCCAGGTCATTCTTTCCGATCAGCGTATGCCGGAAATGGACGGCACCGCGTTCTTCAGCCAGGTCAAGGATCTCTACCCGGAGACCATCCGCATCGTGCTCTCCGGCTATACCGACCTGATATCGGTGACCGAGGCAATCAACCAGGGCGCCATCTACAAGTTCCTCACCAAACCCTGGGACGACGCGCAACTGCGAGCCACTGTCGCCCAGGCGTTCCAGCACCATGAACTGGCCCAGCCAAAAGACGACAAGCCAGCGCCAAAAGATAACCCAGCGCCTTGAATAGACTGACTGCGCGGCAGAAAAACTCACCGAGATCCTGCCTTGCTGACATTGAACTAACCTGACAGCCGCATGCTGTGCATACGCTCAGAGCGTTGTGAAAACATCCAGCGTCATCGCCTGTTCAAGGCTGAAGATGAGCGCAAATGACAGTCCTCGCAGCGCATCGGATTCACGGAGAAAGCAGCATGCCAGGACTTGCAGCCAAACCACCCCAGGGCATCCCGCGCACGATCTGGGCACTGGGTTTGGTCAGCCTATTCATGGATATGTCATCGGAGCTGGTGCATAGCCTACTGCCGCTGTTTCTGGTGGGTACGCTGGGCGCCAGCATGCTCACGGTTGGACTGATCGAAGGCCTGTCCGAGGCTAGCGCGTTGCTGGTCAAGGTGTTTTCCGGCGCGTTCAGCGACTTTATCGGCCGGCGCAAAGGCTTGCTGCTGCTCGGCTACGGCCTCGCCGCGCTGAGCAAACCGCTGTTTCCCCTGGCCGGCTCGGCGGAAACGGTGTTCGCCGCGCGCCTGCTGGACAGAATCGGCAAGGGCATTCGTGGCGCCCCGCGCGATGCGTTGATCGCCGACGTCGCCCCAGCCGCTATCCGCGGCGCCTGCTTCGGGCTGCGTCAGTCGATGGATACCGCAGGTGCCTTTCTCGGGCCTATCCTGGCGATCCTGCTGATGCTCTGGTTCAGCGGGGATATCACCCTGGTGTTGTGGTTTGCCCCGATCCCCGCCCTGCTGGCGGTGGCAATGCTCTGGGTCGGGGTCAGCGAGCCGGACAGACAAACGCCGCCCCTGCGGTTGCGTTCACCGGTCTTGCGCCGATCGTTAGGGCAATTCTCCAAGGCATTCTGGTGGGTGGTCGGCATAGGCGCGGTCTTCACCCTGGCCCGCTTCAGCGAAGCCTTTCTGCTGCTGCGCGCAGCCCAGTTGGGCTTGTCCACCAGCTGGGTGCCTCTGGTCATGGTGGTGATGGCGGCGTTCTACATGCTCTCGGCCTATCCGGCGGGCAAGTGGTCGGATCGCATCGAGCGCAGCACCTTGCTGGGCGTCAGCTTGCTGCTGCTGATCCTCGCCGACCTGCTGCTGGCCTACGCTGAATCGGTCGTCACGGTAATCTTCGGCGTCGCCCTGTGGGGCCTGCATATGGGCTTCAGCCAGGGCATTCTGGCGGCGCTGGTAGCGGACACCACGCCAGCCGAGCTCAAGGGCAGCGCCTTTGGCCTGTTCAATCTGATCAGTGGTATCGCCGTGCTGCTGGCCAGCGCGACTGCCGGCTGGCTGTGGCAGTCCTATGGCGCCGCAGCGGCCTTCTATGCCGGCGCCGGTCTGGCGGCCGCCGCTCTACTCCTGCTAGGGCTCAGGCGGATGGGTCAATAAGGGTGCAACCCGGCCTGCTCGCAACAGGTCTTTGCCGTGGCCAGTACGGTTAATCGGAAATCCACGCCTGCCCTGAGCAGACCGGGCCAATTCGCGGTCAAACAACAGTCATGCAGTTGCTGTAGCTTCAGGATGCTGCTGCGACAACAGCCCTCCTGATGAGAGGCCCATTCCAGACAGGCCCCGCGTCTCATCGACGCAGCTGACTTTGCACCGGTTCACAGCCCAGTTCTGCAGATGCAAACGACCCGTGCGGTGAAGCGGCAGAAGCCCGCAAATCGGCTTCTGAAGTACCTCCGAAAGCATGCCGCAGCGCCCCTTTGACAGGCTCAGCCGGATCGGGTCCTATTGCATTTCCAATGCTGGCCAGGAAGGCATTCATGAGCTCGATTTTCCGCTCCATTCTCGGTCCTCGTCCCCTCTCGCCACCGTGGAATGAGTCCGCGCCGGTACGTCAGGAGCTATTCGGCGTCGAACGGCTTGAACAGCACGCCCACAGCCTGGCTGCAGCTCAGTCGGTGACCGCGCAACCGCCTGCTGTGCTGCCGCTGCATATTCGGCTCGATGACAATGCCAAAGTATTGCTCGCCGCCTACCGGGCAAGCGCCGCGGAGCTGGAGCACAATCGCAGCGTAGTACCAGCCGCAGAATGGCTGCTGGACAATTACCACCTGGTCGAAGCACAGATCCGCGAGATTCGCGATGATTTGCCGCCGGGCTTCTATCGCCAGCTACCAAAGCTGGGTCACGGCCCGCTCGCCGGCTATCCACGGGTGTTCGGTCTGGCCTGGGCCTTCGTCGCCCATACCGACAGCCACTTCGACCCCGACACGCTGCGCCGTTTCATCGCCGCCTATCAGCGGGTTCAGCCACTGACCATTGGCGAGCTATGGGCAGTGGCCATCACCTTGCGCATCGTGCTGATCGAAAATCTGCGCCGCCTGGCCGACCAGATCAGCGCAGGCCGTGCAGCGCGTGCCGAGGCCGATGACTTGGCCAATCGCCTGCTCGAAGCAGGCGCCGCGCGCACCGCCCTGGAAGCGGAGGTCGCCACACGCGGCAGCGCGCCAATGTCCGAGTCTTTCGCCGCCGAACTGGCCAAATGCCTGAGGGACCAGGACCCCACGACGACCCCGGCGCTAGGCTGGCTGGAAGAACAGCTCGGCCTGCAAGGTGCGTCGATCGATGAGGTGGTGCAGCGCGCGCAACAACGCCTGGGCGCGTCCAACCTCAGCGTGCGCAACGTCATCACCAGCATGCGGCTGATTTCCGATATCGACTGGGCCGAGCTGTTCGAGAGCGTCAGCCTGGTCGATGCGCGTCTATGTGCGGGCAGCACCTTTGCCAGCATGGATTTCCCGACTCGCAACCTGTACCGCAGCGCGATTGAACAGCTGGCACGCGGCTCCTCGGCCACAGAACTGGAAGTTGCCGGTCTGGCCCTGGATGCCGCTCACCATGCCGAGCAAACCAGACCGGGGGAACAGGCCGAGCGCGTCGGCGACCCGGGCTACCACCTGATCGCCGAAGGGCGTCAGGCTCTGGAGCAGGCCATCGGCTTCAAGCCGCCGGTGCGCCTGCGCTTCAGTCGCATCAAGATCCGCATGGGCATGGCCGGCTATGTCGGCAGTATCCTGCTGCTGGCAACCACCTTGCTCGCGCTGGCATTGTGGACGCTGGCGATACCCGGCGTGACGGCTGGCTGGCTGATGTTGTTGGCAGTACTCGGTTTCCTGCCTGCCACCGAAGTGGCGACGGCGCTGGTCAACCGCACTGTCACCTGGAGCTTCGGCGCCATGACCCTGCCCGGCCTGGAACTCGCCAGCGGGGTGCCACAAGCGCTGCGTAGCCTGGTTGCAGTGCCGACACTGCTGACCAGCGAGGCCGATCTGCTCGAACAAATCGAGCGCCTGGAAGTCCATCACCTCGCCGGTGCCGGTGGCGACCTGAGCTTCGCCCTGCTCACCGACGGGCTGGATGCCGATCAGCAAGTGGTCGAGGCCGATGCCCCGCTGCTCGCCGTGGCGGTCGCGGCCATCGCCCAGCTCAATCAACGTTATGGACCGGCCCCGGGTGGCAGCCGCTTCCTGCTGCTGCACCGCCGCCGGCTGTTCAATGCCAGCGAAAACAAATGGATGGGCTGGGAACGCAAGCGCGGCAAGCTGCATGAGCTCAATCGGCTGCTGCGTGGCGCTAGCGATACCAGCTACATGCCCCTCCCGGGTTGCACCCAGCAGGTGCCCGAGGACGTGCGTTACGTCATTACCCTGGATGCCGATACGCGGCTGCCACGCGATGCAGCGCTGCGCTTGATCGGCAAGATGGGTCACCCGCTGAATCGGCCGAGATTCAACGACAGCTTGCAGCGAGTCACCAGTGGCTACGCGATTCTGCAGCCGCGGGTCACGCCCTCCTTGCCGGTCGGTCGTGAAGGCTCGTTCTATCAACGAGTGTTCTCCAGCCCTGGTGGTATGGACCCCTACGCGGCGGCCGTTTCCGACGTTTACCAGGATCTGTTCGGCGAAGGCTCCTACACCGGCAAGGGCATCTATGACATTGATACCTTCGAGGCCGCCCTGGCTAGCCGGGTGCCGGAAAACTCGATGCTCAGCCATGACTTGTTCGAGGGTGTTTTCGCCCGTGCCGGCCTCGCTTCGGATGTCGAGGTCGTCGAAGAATTCCCCTCGCGCTACGATGTGGCAAGCAAACGTCAGCACCGCTGGACCCGTGGCGACTGGCAACTGCTGCCCTGGATCTTCGGGCTGCGCAGCGATCACCTGGCGGTGCCCTCGATCGGCCGCTTCAAGATGCTCGACAACCTGCGCCGCTCGCTGCTGCCACCCCTGACCTTGCTGGCCTTGGCGGCATGCTGGCTGTTGCCGCTGCCGGCGGCCTTGAGCGGGACCCTGCTGATCCTTGCGGGTATGGCGATCCCGGCCTTCCTGCCAATCTTCTTCGCCTTGCTGCCCCAGCACAGCGGCGTGCGCCTACCCAACCACCTGCGCAGGCTGCTCGCCGATCTGCAACTTGCCACGGCGCAGACCCTGCTGTCCCTGGCCTTCCTGCCCGATAACGCCTGGCGCATGCTCGATGCCATCGGCAGAACCCTGGCGCGACTGGCCATCACCCGCCGCAACCTGCTGGAGTGGACCACCGCGGCACAGTCAGCAGTCAGCCCGCGCCTGAATCTGCAAGGCTTCTATCGCGGCATGGCGGGCTCGACCGTGCTCGGCGTGCTGGTCGTGGCCGGCGCGCTGGCCTTGATGCCCTCGTCCTGGCCTGTGGTGCTGCCTTTCGCCCTGCTCTGGCTGAGCGCACCGATGTTGGCCTTACAAGCCAGCCGCTCGCCACGGATCGCTCGCAGCCTCGCCCTGAGCGAGCCGGGCGCGCGCGACTTGCGCCTCACCGCACGGCGCACCTGGCGCTTTTTCGAGACTTTCGTGACCCCGGCAGACAACATGCTGCCGCCGGACAATTACCAGGAAGACCCGCAGCCGGTCGTGGCTCACCGCACCTCACCGACCAACATGGGCCTCTACCTGCTCTCGACCGTTGCCGCCCGTGACTTTGGCTGGGCCGGCACCCTGCAAACCATCGAACGCCTGGAAACCACCCTCGCCAGCATGCTCAGCCTGCAGCGCCACCAGGGCCACTTCTTCAACTGGTACGACACCCAGGACCTGCGCGCACTCGAACCGACCTATGTATCGTCGGTCGACAGCGGCAATCTCGCCGGGCACCTGATCGTGCTCGCCAATGCCTGCGAAGAGTGGCTCGCTACACCACGCGCACCACAGGCACGCCAAGGCATACAGGACAACCTGCACCTGGCGCGGGCGACCATCGACGCCTTGCCCGCCAACAGCGAGCGCGGCCAGCAACTCGCCGCCCTGCTCGACGAGATTGCCACCCAGTTGCAGGGCGCGCAGGCGCTCGCGACCATCTCGGCGCCGCTCAAACGGTTGACGGAAAAGGCCGCCAAACTGGCTCAGGAGATTGCCCCCGCCGCCGGCGAAGACGACCTGACCGACCTGCTGTTCTGGCTCGAGGCCCTCGGCCGGACGCTGGCCGAACATGCGCGTGACCGCCAGCAACTCGACGCTGCAGCCGCCAGCCTGAGACTGCGCCTGCAGGCACTGGCCGGCACCGCCCGGGAGATGGCCCTGGCGATGGATTTCGCCTTTTTGCTCGACCCCGAGCGCAAGCTGCTGTCGATCGGCTACGGTCTTGTCGACAACAGTCTCGACCCCAGTTGCTATGACCTGCTGGCCTCGGAAGCTCGCCTCGCCAGTCTGTTTGCCATCGCCAAGGGCGATGTGAGCACCCGTCACTGGTTCCGCCTCGGCCGCACCGCGACCCCTCTGGATAATGCCTCGGCGCTGATTTCCTGGTCCGGTTCGATGTTCGAATACCTAATGCCGTCGCTGATCATGCGCGCCCCGACCGGCAGCCTGCTCGAACAGACCAACCGTCTGGTGGTGCAGCGTCAGCAGGACTATGGGCAGGAGCTGGGCATCCCCTGGGGAATCTCTGAATCCGCCTACAACGCCCGCGACATGGAGCTCACCTACCAGTATTCGAACTTCGGTGTGCCCGGTCTCGGCCTCAAGCGCGGCCTCGCCGAAAATGTGGTGATTGCGCCTTATGCCACGGGGTTGGCGACCATGGTCGACCCGCAAGGCGCACAGCAGAACTACCAGCGCTTGCGTGACATGGGAGCACTGGGCCGTTACGGCTTCTATGAAGCGCTCGACTTCACCCCCACCCGCCTGCCCGTTGGCCAGAACGTGGCCATTGTGCGCAACTTCATGGCCCACCATCAGGGCATGACCATAGTCGCCATCGCCAACACCTTGCAGGGCGCACAGATGCGGGCGCGCTTCCATCGCGAGCCGATGATCCAGGCCTGCGAACTGTTGCTGCAGGAGCGCATGCCGCGCGACGTGGCCATTGCTCATCCCCGCGCCGAGGAAGTGAAGATTCGGGCGCCAGAGGTGGGCAGTGATGTGCAGACCATGCGCCGTCTGACAGGTTCGGCGGCGGATGCGCCGCCCATCACCCACCTGCTGACCAATGGCCGTTATGCGGTGATGCTGACCGCCGCAGGCGCGGGTTACAGCCGTTGGCGCGACATTGCCATCACCCGCTGGCGCGAAGACGCCACCCGTGACGACTATGGCTCCTTTATCTTCCTGCGCGATACCCAGGACGGCAGAGTCTGGTCCGCCGGCGGCCAACCCATCGGCAGCACAGCGGACTCGCACGAAGTGATTTTCAGTGAAGATCACGCCGAATTCATCCGTCACGATGGCCGCTTGACCACCAGCATGGAGGTGTTGGTTTCCGGCGAGGATGACGGCGAAGTACGCCGCGTCTCCTTGACCAACAGCGGCCGCCAGGCGCGTGAAATCGAGCTGACCTCCTACGCCGAAGTGGTGTTGACCACGCCTGCAACCGACAACGCACACCCGGCTTTCGCCAAGTTATTCGTGGTCACCGAACACCTCGTCGAGTTCGGCGCCCTGCTCGCCACGCGTCGGCCACGCACCCATGGTGAAGCGCAGGTATGGGCGGCGCATTTTGCCGTGGTCGAAGGCGAGATAGTCGCCGATCCGCAGTACGAGTCCGACCGTGCACGCTTTATCGGCCAACGTCCGAGCATCGCCGCGGCAGCGGTGATCGTCGATGGCCAGGCCCTGTCAAACACAGTCGGCACCGTGCTCGACCCGATCTTTGCACTCAAGTACCGGGTGAGCATTGCGCCTGGCAAGGTCGCCCGAGTCGCGTTCTGGACCCTGGTCGCCTCCTCGCGCACCGAGTTGCTCGACCTGATCGATAAACACCATGATCGCAGCGCGTTCGAGCGGGCCAAGACGCTGGCCTGGACCCAGGCTCAGGTGCAACTGCGCCACCTCGACATCCTGGCGGCGGAGGCGGCCGACTTCCAGCGCCTGGCCGCGCCCATTCTGTATGCCGACCCACGTTTCAGGGCGCCCTCGACGGCGATCCTGCGTGGCGCCGGGGCCCAGGCCGGGCTTTGGCCCCACGGCATTTCCGGCGACCTGCCGATCGTTTTGCTGCGGATCGACGACGTCCAGGAAATCGCCCAGGTTCGCCAACTGCTGCGCGCCCATGAATATTGGCGAATGAAGCGCCTCGGCGTCGACCTGGTGATCCTCAACGAGCATGCCTCCTCCTACCTGCAAGACCTGCAAATCGCCATCGAGAGCGCAGTACGCCGCAGCCAGTCACGCCAGCGTTTTGGCGCCGAACTCGCCCAGGGCTCGATCTATGTGCTGCGCGCCGACCTGATGAGCGTCCAGGCGCGCGCCTTGCTGCGCGCGGTCGCGCGGGTTGCCCTGATCGCCCGCCGCGGCCCCATTGCCAACCAACTGGTCAACCACCTGAGCCCGACCCCGATCCAACCGCTGTCACCCGGTCAGCTGCCGGCAACGCCGCCAGCGCAGGCCGTGCAGGCGGCAGCCAGCGAACTGTCCGTGGGTCTGGAGTTTTTCAACGGGCTGGGCGGCTTCGACAACAATGGCCGCGAATATGTGACCCTGCTCGAGGCTGGCAGCCAGACACCTGCGCCCTGGATCAACGTGATCGCCAACCCAGGCTTCGGCTTCCAGGTCTCGGCCCAGGGCAGCGGTTACACCTGGGCGGAAAACAGCCGGGAGAACCAGCTGACCCCCTGGTCCAACGATCCGGTCACCGACCCCTGCGGCGAAGCCTTCTATGTGCGTGACGAAGACAGCCTGGCACTGTACAGCGCAACGGCGCAGCCGATCCGTGACGCGGGCTTGTATATTGCCCGCCACGGCCACGGCTACAGTCGCTTCGAGCACCACGTGGACGGCATCGCCATGGAACTGCTGCAATATGTGGCGCTGGCCGACCCGATCAAGATTTCCCGGCTGACCCTGCGCAACCTTTCGGCGAAGCCGCGGCGATTCTCGGTCACGGCCTACAGCGAATGGGTACTGGGCACTGCCCGTGGTGCGTCGGCGCCGTTTATCACCACTCGGGTCGATGCCAGTAGCGCTGTGCTGCTGGCGCGCAATCCCTGGAGCAACGCCTTTGCCGGGCGTGTTTCCTTTGCCGACCTGAACGGCCGGCAGAGCTCATGGACGGCGGATCGCACCGAGTTTCTCGGCCGTAATGGCAGCCCGGCGGCACCCGCCGCGCTGTACGAGCGCACGCCGCTGTCCGGCACCACTGGCGCCGGCCACGATCCCTGCGCCGCGCTGCAGTGCAGCATCGCGCTGGCGGCGGGCGAGAGTGTGGAAGTGGTGGCCTTTCTCGGCCAGTGCGCCTCCAGCGAAGACGCCACTGCCTTGGTCACGCGTTACCGTGCAGCCGATCTCGACGCAGTGCTCAAGGAAGTCAGCGAGCACTGGCAGAGCGCGCTCGGCGCGGTGCAGGTAAAAACCCCAGACCGGGCGATGGACATCATGCTCAACGGCTGGCTGCTCTATCAGACGCTCGCCTGCCGCATCTGGGCGCGCTCGGCCTTCTACCAGGCCAGCGGTGCCTATGGCTTCCGCGATCAGCTGCAGGACGGCATGGCCCTGACCTTTTCCCAGCCAGAGGCCACGCGCAGCCATATCCTGCGCGCCGCCGGTCGTCAGTTCGTCGAGGGCGATGTACAGCATTGGTGGCTGCCGCATTCCGGCCAGGGGGTGCGCACGCGCATCTCGGATGACCGCGTCTGGCTGGCCTTCGCCACCGCCACCTATATCGCGGTGGCCGACGACGCGGCGATTCTCGACGAGCCAGTGGCCTTCCTCGAAGGGCCGCTGCTCAAGCCCGAAGAGCACGATGCCTTCTTCCAGCCAATGATCGCCGCTGAAGAGGCTTCACTGTTCGAGCACTGTGCCCGAGGCCTCGACCAGTGCCTGCAACTGACCGGAAAACTCGGCCTGCCACTGATCGGCAGCGGCGACTGGAACGACGGCATGAACCGCGTCGGCGAAGCCGGCCAAGGCGAAAGCGTGTGGCTCGGCTGGTTACTGCTGCGCACCCTCGAGCTGTTCGCCCCCCTGGCGCAGGCCCGCACCAGCATTGGCAGCGCCGAGCGCGTGGCACGCTGGCGTGAGCATGCCCTGGCGCTGCGCGCGGCGCTGGAGCGCGAGGCCTGGGATGGTCAGTGGTATCGCCGGGCGACCTTCGATGACGGCACCTGGCTCGGCTCGCAAGACAGCGCCGAGTGTCGCATCGATTCGATTGCCCAATCCTGGGCGGTGTTGTCCGGCGCTGCCGATCCGGTGCGCGCGGCCATGGCCATGGCCTCGCTGCAACAGCAGCTAATCCGCCAGGACGACGGCCTCGCCTTGCTGTTCACCCCCCCGTTCGACAAGACCCCGCTCGAGCCCGGCTATATCAAGGGTTACCCGCCGGGCCTGCGGGAAAATGGTGGGCAATACAGCCATGCTGCGATGTGGGTGATCCTGGCCCACGCCAAACTGGGTGCAGGTGACCAGGCCTGCGCGCTGTTCGCCCTGCTTAACCCTATCAACCATGCGCGCACACCTGCAGAGTGCCAACGCTACAAGGTCGAACCCTACGTGGTGGCGGCCGATGTCTACAGCGTGGCACCGCATAGCGGTCGCGGCGGCTGGACCTGGTACACGGGCGCGGCCGGCTGGATGTACCGCGCCGGGGTCGAAGGCATTCTCGGCATCCGCCGCGAAGGCGACTGGCTGATCGTCGCCCCCTGCATCAGCGCGGCATGGCCGGCATTTTCAGCCACGGTCACCCTGGGTTCGAGCCAGTACCGGATCGCGGTGGATAACCCCGCGCGACGGTGTCGCGGCATCGTCCATGCCCAGCTCGACGGTGTCCCTATCAAGCATGCCGAAGGTGGCGTACGCGTGCCATTGGATGGACAAAACCACAGCTTGTTGATCACCCTCTAGCGTCATCACCCGCGGCAGCGAGAGCCTCAAAGGCTCTGCGCTGCTGCTCCGGCCGACCTGAATAAGGCAAGGACACCATGATGATCGAACCCATTTTGCTCACCGCAGCCCGCCTCTGCACCTTCAATCAACAAAAGCAGCTGACCAATGCCAGCAGCTTTTTCTTCGCCCGCGACGAACGCCTGTTCCTGGTCACCAGTCGGCACGTGATGATCGATGCGCCGAGCCAGCACTTCCCCGATCGTATCGAGATCGAACTGCATACCAATCCGGACAATATCGCCCAGTCCATCGGCATCTCGATCCCGCTCTACCGCGACGGTAAAAGCCTGTGGCGCCAAGGCCTCGACACCACCGGCGAGATCGATGTGGCGGTGATCGAGCTGGACCGCACCGCCTTACCCGCAACCGCGCTCTACCGCGCCTTTACCCCTGAACACCTGTATGGCCCGACCGCCGAGGTCGAGGTCGGCACGTCCTTGCTGGTGGTCGGTTTCCCCCTGGGTTTCCATGACACCCTGCACCACATGCCCGTGGTGCGTCAGGCGGTGATCGCCTCCTCTTTCGGCTTGCGCTTTCAGAGCAAAGGCTATTTTCTCAGCGATGCGCGGACGCACCGCGGCATCAGCGGCGCGCCCGTGGTGACGCGAGTCGCCAATACCCCGGAGAATGGCCTCGGCGACCTGCCGTGGATGTTGTTGGGCGTGCACTCGGCACGCCTTGATGTGGGCACCCGTGACCTGCAGCTGGATGAAGCACTCGGGCTCAACTGCACCTGGTACGCCGACATCCTGCTGACCCTCACCGAACACTGAGCCGCCCAGACAACACAGCACCCCCCATGCACTCGCGCGGCAATGCCCTAGCCGGATAAACCCCGGCGCAATCCGCGGGGGATTGCGCCGCGGTTATCCGGCACGACCAAAGAGGCCGAACTCAGCCCGTAGCCAGCGCCACGTCGACGATCTGCTGCGCCTCGCCGAGAATCCGCTGCAGGTGCGCCTGGTCACGGTAGCTCTCGGCGTAGATCTTGTAGATGTCCTCGGTGCCCGATGGTCGCGCGGCGAACCAGCCACCGTCGCTGATCACCTTGATCCCGCCAATTGCCGCGCCGTTGCCCGGCGCCTTGTCGAGCACCTGGGTGATGGTATCGCCCGCCAGCTGAGTGCTGCGCACCTGCTGCGGCGAGAGCTGGCTCAGGGCTTTTTTCTGCAAGGGAGTGGCCGGCGCATCGACGCGGTCGGCCACTATCTCACCGAACTCTTCGGTCAGGCCGCGATACAGTTCACCGGGATCGCGCGCGCAATTGGCGGTCATTTCCGCGGCCAGCAGGGCCAGCGCCATACCGTCCTTGTCGGTGGTCCAGACGCTACCGTCGCGGCGCAGGCAGGTGGCGCCGGCGCTTTCCTCACCGGCAAAGCCCAGCGATCCGTCGAACAAGCCACCAGCAAACCACTTGAAGCCAACTGGCACTTCCAGCAGTGGCCGACCCAGACGGGCACTGACCCGATCGATCATGGCACTGCTGACCAGGGTCTTGCCCACCGCCGCTGAAGCGCTCCACTGCGGGCGATGCTGATACAGGTAATCGATGGCCACGCTGAGAAAGTGGTTGGCCGGCAGCAAGCCGACGCTGGGCGCGACTATGCCGTGGCGGTCGTAGTCGGTGTCGCAGGCAAAGGCAATGTCGTAGCCATCCTTGAGACCAATCAGCCGCTGCATGGCGTAGCTTGACGAAGGGTCCATGCGGATCTGGCCATCCCAGTCCAGGCTCATGAAGGCGAACTGCGGGTCTACTACCTGGCTGACCACATGCAAGTCGATGGCGTACTGCTCGGCGATGCGCGACCAGTAATGCACGCCCGCGCCGCCCAGCGGGTCGACGCCGATGCGCAGCCCGGCAGCGCGAATCAGCGCGAAATCGATCACGCTGCCCAGGTCACCGACATAGGCCGCCAGGTAATCGTGCTCATGGGTAGTCGCCGCCTGACGTGCCTGGGCCAGCGGCATGCGCTTGACCTGCTTGAGGCCGCCTTCGAGCAAGGTATTGGCGCGGTTCTGCACCCAGTTGGTGATGTCGCTGTCGGCCGGGCCGCCATTGCACGGGTTATATTTGAAGCCGCCACTGTCCGGCGGGTTGTGCGACGGGGTGATCACGATGCCGTCGGCCAGGCCGGTGCTGCGGCCCCGGTTGTGCACCAGAATGGCGTGGGATATCGCCGGGGTCGGGGTGAACTCGCCGCCGGCGGAAATCATGGTCGGCACGCCATTGGCGGCCAGCACCTCCAGCGCCGTATCGAGCGCCGGTTGCGACAGGGCATGGCTGTCCGCGCCGATAAACAGCGGGCCATCGATGCCCTGCGCTTCACGGTAATCGCAGATCGCCTGGCTGATGGCGAGCACGTGCCACTGGTTGAAGCTGGATGCCAACGAACTGCCGCGATGCCCCGAGGTGCCAAAGGCCACGCGCTGGGTCGCCACGCCGGGATCAGGCTGCAAGTCGAAGTAAGCGGCCAGCAGTTGTTCGATATTGACCAGCATGTCTGCAGGCGCCGGCTTGCCGGCCAATGGATGGATGCGTGAACTCAAAATTGTCTCCCTGATAACGTGTACAGGCCTTAGCCTAACAGGCGCCGGCACAATCGCCGACCGCCCCGCCACCGCTCACATTCGTTTTGCCCAACCAGCACCACTGGCGGATCTCCGGCAGATCTTCGCCGTGTTCCTCGATATACCGGCGATGTTCCAGCAGCTTGTCGTCGACCAACTGCCGGGTTGCGGCGGCTTGTCCAGCCAGTTGCGGCAGGCGCTCGACCACCGCGGCAAACAGGTGGAAACGGTCCAGTTGGTTGAGCACCACCATGTCGAACGGCGTGGTGGTAGTGCCCTCTTCATTGAAGCCGCGCACATGCAGGTTGGCGTGATTGTGCCGGCGGTAGGTCAGCCGATGGATCAGCGTCGGGTAGCCGTGATAGGCGAAGATGATCGGTTTATCCACGGTGAATAGCGCATCGAAATCGGCGTCGGGCAAACCATGCGGGTGTTCGCTGGCCGGCTGCAGGCGCATCAGGTCGACTACGTTGATCAAGCGTACCTTCACCTCGGGAAAGTGCTGCCAGAGCAACTGCACAGCCGCCAGCGCTTCCAGGGTCGGCACATCGCCGGCGCAGGCCAGCACCACATCAGGCTCGCCACCCTGCTCATTGCTCGCCCACGACCACACGCCGATGCCTGCGCGGCAATGGGCGATGGCGGCGTCCATGTCCAGCCATTGCGCCTCGGGCTGCTTGCCGGCGACCACCACGTTGATGTAATTGCGGCTGCGCAAACAGTGGTCGGTGACCGACAGCAGGCAATTGGCATCGGCCGGCAGGTAGACGCGGACAATTTCGGCTTTCTTGTTCAGCACATGGTCGATGAAGCCCGGGTCCTGATGGCTGGAGCCGTTGTGATCCTGGCGCCAGACGTGGGATGACAGCAGGTAGTTGAGCGAAGCGACAGGCGCCCGCCAGGCAATCTGGTTGGCGCTCTTCAACCACTTGGCGTGCTGGTTGAACATCGAATCGATGATATGGATAAAGGCTTCGTAGCAGGAGAAAAACCCGTGGCGGCCGGTCAGCAGATAGCCTTCCAGCCAACCCTGGCACTGGTGCTCGCTGAGCATCTCCATCACCCGCCCGGTAGCCGCGAGCTTGTCGTCGTAGGCGAACTGCTCGGCCATCCAGGTGCGCGGGCTGACATCGAGCACGTCCTGCCAACGGTTGGAATTGTTCTCGTCGGGACTGAACAGGCGGAAGTTGTTACTGGCCAGATTGAGCCGCATCACGTCGCGCAAGAAGCGCCCCATCACCCGCGTGGCCTCGGCCTTGACCGCACCGGGGCGCTCCAGCGCCACGGCGTAATCGCGCATATCCGGCAGCTGCAACTCACGCAATAACACACCACCATTGGCATGCGGGTTGGCGCCCATGCGCAACGTGCCCTGGGGCGCCAGCTCGGCCAGTTCGGCCAGCAGCTTGCCGCTTTCGTCGAACAACTCTTCGGGGCGATAGCTGCGCATCCAGGTCTCGAGAATCTGCACATGCCCCGGCTTGCTCATCTCGCCCATTGGCACCTGGTGGGCGCGAAAGGTGCCCTCCACCGTCTGCCCATCGACCTGCTGCGGGCCGGTCCAGCCTTTCGGCGAGCGCAGGATGATCATCGGCCAGCGTGGCCGCGCACTGACGCCCTTGACCCGCGCCTCGTGCTGAATGCGCTGAATCTCGGCCAGTGCGGCGTCCATGCTGGCTGCCATCAACTGGTGCATGCTCGCGGGATCGTCACCCTCGACGAAATACGGCGCGTAGCCGTAACCGTAGAACAGCGCCTGCAGCTCGTCATGCGGAATGCGCGCGAGGATCGCCGGGCTGGCGATCTTGTAGCCGTTCAAATGCAGAATCGGCAGCACCGCACCGTCCTGCGCCGGGTTGAGAAACTTGTTGGAATGCCAACTGGTTGCCAGCGCACCGGTTTCCGCCTCGCCATCGCCAACCACGCAGGCCACCA
Source organism: Pseudomonas paeninsulae (assembly GCF_035621475.1). NCBI lineage: Bacteria > Pseudomonadati > Pseudomonadota > Gammaproteobacteria > Pseudomonadales > Pseudomonadaceae > Pseudomonas > Pseudomonas paeninsulae. The sequence continues at coordinate 1,943,319 of NZ_CP141799.1, read as the reverse complement.
GCAGATCCGGGTTATCGAAGGCCGCACCGAAGGCGTGGGACAGCGAATAGCCCAGCTCCCCGCCTTCGTGGATCGAACCCGGGGTTTGCGCGGCCACATGGCTGGGAATTCCGCCCGGGAAGGAAAACTGCTTGAACAGCCGCTGCATGCCCTGCTCGTCCGGGGAGATGTGCGGATACACCTCGCTGTAGCTGCCTTCCAGATAGGTATTGGCCACCAGCGCCGGGCCACCGTGCCCAGGCCCGGCGACATACAGGACGTTCAGCTCGTGCTGCTTGATCAGCCGATTGAGGTGCACATAGATGAAGTTCAAGCCCGGCGTAGTGCCCCAATGACCGAGCAGGCGCGGCTTGATGTGCGCGAGGCTCAGCGGCTGTTTGAGTAGCGGATTGGCCTGCAGATAGATCTGCCCGACCGCCAGGTAATTGCTGGCGGCCCAGTAGGCGTTGAGCTTGCGCAGCTGCTCGGGCGTCAATGGCGCGGGGTTGAGCGTGGTCTGCTGGCTGAGCATGGGGCTTGTCCTTTGCGCGTAGCGGCGGGTGAAGATCCTTCCGGGGGTCGACTGTGGCTGAAGGGCTCATTGCTGATACTGATCAGCATCAAAATAACCGCCTGACGCTTGGTGCCAGGCATGGCGGATCACGCCGGTACTTAACAGTAGCGTGAAGAGTGTCACGTGCGCCGTAAGGCTGCAGAAGCAATGCCCCTGTTCTCCGGCGGGTAAGTGCGCCACCGCACAGACGCCTCGCCTGGTCACGGACACTGTAACTATTGCACGACCATTTATTTTTGCGGGCAGCGGGAGTCATGCCGAACAGGCACAGAACCGGCCGTCATTACCGCCCCTGCGCACCACCAACGTAGAACAATAGCCCCAGGACTGCATTCGGGTTTTAGCAACAGTTCAAGGGAACAGTGCGGTGACGGCGCAACCCGCTGCATCGCTGCTCCCAGTGGAGAAACAGCATGCCCTTGCACCCGTGCAAACACGCACTCACCGCTAGCATCGCCTTTGCCATAGTCGTAATAAGCAGCACGGTCGGCGCGCAAACACTCTTTCAGGACGTTGCCGATGCCCGGCAGGAAACCCAGGTCTGGAAAGCCTATGCGCTGAATCAGCATTTAAGCGCTCACAACCTCGAGGTGTCAGTGCTCAATGGCAAGGTCACCCTGAGCGGCGAGGTAGAGAGCACAGCCAACAAGACGCTGGCCAAAGTAATCGCCCTGCGCGTCGACGGTATCGTCGCCGTGGATAACCAGATAGTGGTGCAAAAGAGGCAGACCGAGGTCGACAGCCAGGCCGGCGATGGCACCGAACAACCTGACCGCGGTAGCTGGATCAGCGACCCGAGGCGGTCGGCCTTAGCGCACACCAACGATACAGGTGCCCGCCCCAGTCCGCTCGACCGCGGCGCAACGAGCATGCTGAGTGACAAGCCAACCAACCAAGCCAAATTTGCCTCGGCGCTTGAGTGGCCACAGCGCCAGCCCGAAGGCAAAAGTCTTTACCCAGATGCGTTCAGGTTTTAGCTCGGCGGGTAATAGCTGATAGCGCTCTTACATGCTGCAGGTATAGGTTCGCCATGCCATGGGTAGTGGTCAAAGGAGTGCATACGACGTGGCCAACCGAATCCTGATCATCAGCGCTGACGCCGCTGATGCAGCGGTGTTGCAGGATGTACTGGGCAAGGCCAAAGACGGTCTATTCATTATCGAATGGCTAACCTGTCTTGCCGATGCTCTGGTGAGGCTGAACACCGGCGATATCGACGCGATTCTGACCGCGCTCTCGCTGCCTGATTGCCAGGGACTGGAAACCCTCGACCAGTTGTTCGCCCTGGTACCCCACACGCCTATCATGCTCCTCTGCGAAGCGGATGAAGACCTCGCGGAGCAAGCGGTACAACGCGGCGCGCAAGGCTATTTGGCCAAAGGCCACCTTGGCAGTTATCTGGTCGCGCAATCGTTGCGCAACATCATCCAGCGCAGTGCCGTCAAGGAAAGCGTCTTAATAGAAAAAGCGCGTGCCGAGACCACCCTCAACTCAATCAGCGATGCAGTCATCGGCACGGACCTGGCAGGCAATGTCGACTACCTGAATGTGGCGGCCGAGCAGATGACCGGCTGGTCTCGGCAAGAAGCTAGCGGCCGCCCTATCACCGAGGTGATGCATATCGTCAACAGTACGACGCGCACGCTCGTGCACAACCCGATCAGGCGGGTACTCGAGCATGGCAAGCCACAGGTCCTGGCCGCGGGTACGATCCTGATCAAACGCGATGGCAGCGAAGCGATGATCGAAGACTCCGCCGCGCCGATCCACGACTCCAGCGGACGGATCAGCGGTGCCGTGATCGTGTTCCATGACATCACCGCTGCGCAGGCGATGACCATGAAAATGGCCCACTTGGCGCAGCACGACTTCTTGACCAACCTACCCAACCGCCTGCTCCTCAATGACCGCATCGAACAAGCGATAGCCCTGGCCGAACGCCACGGCACGAATCTCGCCGTACTGTTCCTCGATCTGGACAACTTCAAGCACATCAACGATTCCCTTGGCCATGCCATCGGCGACCAACTGCTGCAGTCGGTCGCTCAGTGCCTGTGTGCTTGCGTACGTAATTCCGACACGGTGAGCCGCCTGGGGGGCGACGAGTTTGTCGTGCTGGTCGCGGAAGAACATCAGGCGCAAACATCCGCACTAACGGCAGCAAAGATCCTCAGTGCGCTGACCAGGCCACACCGCATAGCGGAGCATGAACTGCACGTGACGAGCAGTATTGGCATCAGCATTTATCCAAGCGATGGCCTGAACGCAGAAAGCCTGATCAAGCATGCCGACACCGCGATGTACCGGGCCAAGGAGCATGGTCGCAACAACTTCCAGTTCTTCAAGAATGAAATGAACATCCACGCGCACGAGCGGCAACTCATCGAACGCCATTTACGCGCGGCATTGGAGCGGCAGGAATTCGTCCTGCATTATCAACCAAAGATCAATCTACTTAGCGGCACTATCATGGGTGCAGAGGCACTGCTGCGCTGGAAGCACCCGCAATGGGGGCTGGTGTTGCCCAGCCGTTTCGTGTCGATTGCGGAAGAATGCGGCCTGATCGTGCCAATTGGTCGCTGGGTGCTAGGCGAAGCCTGTGCCCAAGCCAAACGCTGGCAAGAAGTCACCGCAAGGGCCACGCCGGTTGCAGTCAACCTCTGCGCAAAAGAGTTTCGCCATCAGGATTTCGTTGCAGGCGTTCACGCCATCTTGAGCGACAGCGGATTGGAGCCCAGCAATCTACAACTGGAAGTGAGCGAAAGCGTGTTGATGCGCGATGCCAAGGCCAGCATCGCGATACTTCAACAACTCAAGGAGATGGGCCTACAGATCGCGGTGGACGACTTTGGGACCGGTAACGCTAGCTTGAGCTACCTGAGTCAGCTCCCGATCGACGCCCTAAAGATCGACCCGTCGTTCATCCAGGCCATTGGCACTGCTAACGGCAATGGCGCAATCGTCCGCGCGGTAATCGCCATGGGCGCCAGTCTCAATCATCGGGTGATCGCCAAAGGCGTCGAACAGCATTCGCAACTGGAATTTCTGCAAGAACAGCGGTGTGAGGAAGGACAGGGCCACTATCTCAGCCGGCCGCTGGTTGCCGAACAGTTCTTCAGACTCCTGCAGACGGGCCTCGGCACAACGCTCTAGGCAATGCGGCGGGAGTCAACAGGCTGTTGTGCGAAGCGCAGCGAGCCTACTTCAGCAACTGCGCGTAGTCATCGATGGCCGCCTCGTAACACTCGCAGGAGGCGGCCTCTAACCCTTTGCGGTCGAGGATGCTGATCTCGCCACGGGTGTAGTGAATCAGACCGCGCAGTTGCAAGGCACCGGCGGCGACGGTGACGCCACTTCTGCGCACCCCGAGCATGTCGGCCAGGTATTCGTGGGTAAGGTAGAAGTGATCGGCGTGCGCGCAATCATGGGTCATCAGCAACCAGCGTGCCAGGCGCGGTTCGATTTCATGGAAATGGGTGCAGGCGGCGGTTTGCGACAGCTGCGCCATCAGTACATACAGGTAGCGGTTGAGTGTGCGCAGCAGCTCTGGGCACTCCTGCAGCTCGCGGCGAAAGTCTGCGGCGTTGATCCGCAATGCAGTGCCGGTGCCCTGCACCACCGCGCGCATCGGCACGCTGTTCACGCCCAAAACCAGGGTCGCGCCGAGCATGCCTTCATTGCCGACCAGGCCCATTTCCAGCGGCTGATGGTCACGTAGCGTGGTCACCAGCGAGATAAATCCGGTCAGGGGAAAGTACAGGTGGCGTAAGGTTTGCTCCGGCTCACAGAGGATGCTGCCGAACACTAGATCGACGGGTTCGCAGCACCCCAGGATTCGTTTCGACTCCTTGTGCGGCAAACTTGCAAGCAGCTGGTTAACCACGGGAACCCGTATTGCTGCTGACATTCAAGCGTCCTGCAGCACGAGAGAATCGGGGGGCGACACAGGAAAGGTGCCGAACAGTCCCGATCCGCCAGTCTGATTGAGCGGCGCAGGCTTGTCTGTGCGCTATGGTACGGATGGCGCTAATACCTTGACTGACATCGAATAGGCTGTCCCGCTCGGCGCTTTAACCCAGCGAAACCGTTTACACCGCAAAGGGCAGCAGGCGATCCGTTTCCTTCTTTACCACTGCATAGCACTCGCAGCTCTGCTGCTCGAGCTTGGGCCGGTTGATCACCCTGATACGCCCGCGGCTGTATTCGATCACCCCTGATTTATGCAGCTTGCCAGCCGCCTCGGTGACGCCCTCGCGGCGCACGCCCAACATATTGGCGATCAGCTCCTGGGTCATGACCAGTTCATTAGTTGGCAAGCGATCGAGTGACAGTAACAACCAGCGGCACAGTTGCTGGTCAATCGAATGGTGGCGGTTACACACCGCCGTCTGCGCCATTTGGGTGATCAGCGCCTGGGTATAACGCAGCATCAGGTGCAGCATCTCGCTGTGGCGATTGACCTCTTCCATGAACTGGCGCGACGGCAGTCGATAAGCGTATCCGGCGCTTTGCACGATGGCGCGGCTGGTGGTGCTCTCGCCGCCCATGAACACGGCAACGCCAATCAATCCTTCATTACCGACCACTGAGATTTCCGCCGACGCACCGTTCTCCATCACGTAGAGCAGCGAGACAATCGAGTCGGTTGGAAAATATACATGGCTCAAGGCGTCGCCGGACTCATACAGAACCTTGCCCAAGGGCAGTGGCACCAGCTCCAACTTAGGCCGCAAGCGATTTTGAACGTCCGTAGGCAAAGCAGCCAAAAGATGATTTATTTGTGGTGTTGCGGACATCTCAGGCATCTCACACTCTATAAATTGGGGGGGGAATACCCTCCCCTCAGAAACAACTTATCGGTATTAGTTGGGCTATCTGTACGCTGCCGCACATAGCGTGTCAAAACTGCAGGTCTATCTGAAGCGCCAACCACAGCGAACGGGTCAATCAATGCGCTGCACAGAAGGCGCCGCGTTTTACAGCCGGCCCATCAACAGCAGTACCAGCACGATGATCAACACCAGGCCCAACCCACCAGTGGGACCATAACCCCAGCTCCGGCTATGCGGCCACGCGGGTAATGCCCCCACCAGCATCAGAATCAGTACGATCAACAGAATCGTTCCCAAGCTCATGGCGATCTCCTTGAAGGGTTCAAGCTCGCGGGCGCAGAAGCCTCGGAACGAGGTTTCACACTCACCGCGGCGAGCCATGCCGCTACGCGTTGAGCGTTTCACGTCGAAGATCCTCGACCCGGCACCTGAGCAGCTTGAACGGATAGCGTGCTCAGTTCGGTGCGTTATCGAACATAGCAGTCACCCAGCGACGGTCACCGATCGCTTTCCTGCCTGTTGGATATGGCATCGCAACCATCCTTTTGCGTCTACATTTAGACGAATGTATCAATCTGACAGTCGCCCGACTGCAGCGCGATACGCCTCCTCGGGAGGATGACCAGTGCAAGCAAGTAATTGCTGGAAGCCGTGTATCACGGCAATTCTCAGCCTGGCGCTGAGCGCCTGCAGCTCATTGCCGACCCTCAACCCCGATATGGCGCGCCACGATGCGGCGCCGGTACAACTCGACGGGCCACATGGGCCACTCTCGTCCGCGCAGAGCAAGGCCATTCTCGATCGATTGCAGGCACGCGGTGCCGAGACCAATATCTTCGACCTGCACCTGGCGGTCGAAGAAGCCATCGTCGGCAGCCCCCTGACCACAGGCAACAAGGTCGAGTTGCTGCAGGACGGTCCCGACACATATCAGGCGATGATCGCCGCCATCGAGGCCGCGCGCGATCACATCAATATGCAAACCTACATTCTCGATGATGATGCCGTCGGCCAGCGCTTCGCCAACGCCCTGATCGCCAAACAACTGCAAGGTGTGCAGGTCAACCTGATCCGCGACAGTGTCGGTACTCTCGGCACACCCCGCGCGTTTTTCACCCGCCTCGGCGAGACGGGCATCAAGCTGCTGGAATTCAATCCGGTCAATCCGCTGACCGCCAAGGCGGGTTGGTCGGTGAACCAGCGCGACCACCGCAAGCTGTTGATCATCGACGGGCTTATCGCCTTCCTGGGTGGCATCAACATCAGCAGTGTCTATTCGGGCGGCTCGTTCGGCTACCACAGCGAAGCCCTACCCGGTGCCGTGCTGCCCTGGCGTGACACCGACCTGAGGATCGAGGGACCCGCGGTCGCCGAGCTGCAAAGGCTGTTCATCGACACCTGGATCAAACAGCATGGCGAACCACTCGCGGCAGCCCACTACTATCCTCCGAACGAACACCGAGGCAGCGAGGTGGTGCGCATCATCGGCAGCTCGCCGGATGAGCCTTACAGCCAGATCTACGCCACCCTGATCTCGGCGCTGCGCAGCGCGCAAACCGAGATATGGCTGACCAACGCCTACTTTGTCCCCGACCCGCAGTTGCTCGCGGTGCTCAAGGAAGCGGTGCGCCGTGGTGTCGATGTGCGCCTGATCCTGCCCAGCAGCACCGACTCGTGGCTGGTACTGCATGCCGGCCGCGCCTACTACAACGAACTGCTGCAGGCCGGGGTCAGGCTCTACGAGCGCCGCGATGCCTTGCTGCATGTGAAGACCGCGGTCATCGACGGCGTATGGACTACGGTCGGCTCGACCAACCTCGACTGGCGCAGTTTTCTGCACAACCAGGAGGTCAATGCGGTGGTGCTCGGCAGTGATTTTGGCGACAAGATGCGCGCGGCCTTCATCGCCGATCTGGATAAATCGGATGAGATCACCCTGGAACAATGGCGGCGCCGCTCCCTCAACGTGAGGGTCAAGGAGTTGCTCGGTCGCCTGTGGGAGTACTGGCTGTGAGGCGCCTGGCGCGGTATGTGCTGGCGAGTAGTCGGCAGGCAAACCAGCAGAACGCGAGGATTCCATGAACCCCGCGCCAGTGGGCGCCGCGTGGCTGCGCGCGGCCATGCTGTTGACGCTGCTCATCGTGGCGCCGGCATACGCACAGGATCCAGAGGCGCTCAAGGCACGCCACAGCGCCTTGGCTGAACAGCTGACCAACAACCAATTCCAACGCCCGCTCTACCTCGAATCCCGGCAAACCTCAGACGCCCTGCAAGGTGATATCTACGCGGTGATCGATCAGCCCTATGCCGTGGTCGGCCCGGCGTTGCAAGCCAGCACACACTGGTGCGACATTTTGATCCTGCACCTGAATGTGAAAAGCTGCCGCGTCTCATCGGGTCCGGATGGTGATGTCCTGCGCATCAACATCGGCCACAAGTTCGAGCAGGCGCTGGAAGATGCCTATCTGTTCGAGTTTACCTACCGGGTCGCAGCGGCTACGCCCGACTTCCTGCAGGTGCTGCTGGATGCTGAGGATGGACCGCTGGGCACCAGCCGCTACCGCATCATGCTCGAAGTGGTGGCGCTCGATGCCCAGCGCAGCTTCCTGCACTTGTCCTACTCCTATGCTTACGGCTTGGCGGCCAGCGTCGCCACGCAGAGTTACTTGGCGACGCTGGGACGCAACAAGGTGGGTTTCAGCATCGTCGAACGCAACGCCGAGGGGCAGCCCGTCTATATTGGCGGCATGCGCGGGGTGATCGAGCGCAACACCATGCGGTATTACCTGACGATCGAGGCCTACCTGAGCGCCCTGTCGGCGCCGCCAGCGACGCGCCTGGAAAAACGCCTGAACCTCTGGCACAGCGCTATCGAGCAATACCCGGCGCAACTGCACGAACTCGAGCGTGGTCAGTACCTGACGATGAAGCGCAAGGAAATCCAGCGCCAGCAGGCGGACGTTGCGTCCGAATAAACGCCAAGGGCTGCGCCAGCGCGCCCACCCCGTCAACCGCGTGGTTTATCTCGACAGGCCGTCTATGATGGCGCGGCCAAACCGCTGGCGCCTGGCTTGACGGCTGGCTGCACGCAACCACATGGATTGACGGAATCGTCGCATTGAATCGTCTGACACTGGAACGCCGTCAAGTCTGGGTTTACCTGACGGCCATCATCGCCGGCTTGCTGCTCGGCAGCCTGCTGCCGGGCCTCGCCCCGACCCTGGAAGCCATGCTGTGGCCGACGCTGGCGCTATTGCTCTATGCGACCTTCGTGCAGGTGCCGCTGCTGCACCTGCGTGAGGCCTTCGCCGACAGACACTTTGTCAGCGCCTTGCTGGTCGGCAACTTCCTGTTGGTGCCTTTGCTGGTCTGGAGCCTGCTGCACTGGGTGCCGGATGATCCGGTGCTGCGTGTGGGGGTGCTACTGGTGTTGCTGGTGCCCTGCACCGACTGGTTTATTACCTTCACCCAGCTGGGCGGCGGCGATGTGCCGCGCGCGGTGGCCGTGACCCCGATCAACCTGCTGCTGCAATTGCTGCTTCTGCCCGTCTACCTGTGGCTGATGGCAGACGTGCAGCTGACCAGCGCACTGGCGCCCATGGATCTGCTGCCGGCGCTGCTGGTCGTACTGCTGCCCCTGCTGCTCGCCGCCCTCAGCGAACGCTGGTTCGAGGCGCGGGCCGAACGCGATGCCCTGCGCCAACGCCTGGCCTGGTGGCCGGTGCCGCTGCTGGGCCTGGTGGTGCTCCTGATAGCCGGCGCACAGGTGGCGGCGGTGCAGGATGCGCTGGAACTGCTGCCGGTGCTGGTGCCAGTGTTTATCGCCTACCTGCTGGCGGCTGCACTGATCGCCAAGCTGCTGGCGCTGGCCTGGCAGCTGCCCGCCAGCCACGGCCGCACCCTCGCCTTCAGCCTGGGCACGCGCAATTCCTTCGTGGTGCTGCCCTTGGCCCTGAGCTTGCCGCACGGCTGGGAAGTGGCGGCGGTAGTGATTGTCGTGCAGTCCCTGGTTGAGCTGTTCGGCATGCTGGGCTATCTGTGCTGGCTGCCGCGCCGACTGTTTCGCTAGCACGCGTCTTCAGGGCGCTTTGCGGCCACGCGCCGCTTCGGCCAGATAGAACCAGGTCGGCGCGTCCAGTTGCAGCGTGGCACCGTTCAGCGCCTCCTCGATCCGCGACCAACGCAGGCTGCCGAGGATTGGCAGTGGACTGCCGGGCAAACGGCGCAACCAGGCCAGGGCAACCTGATTGGGAGTTGCTTGCAAGGCACCCGCGACCTCGGCCAACGCCTGCTGCAAGGCCGGAGAAAAAGCCCCACCGGCCAACGGCGACCAGGCCAGAACCTGTAAACCATCGGCCTGCATGGCCTGCAACTGGCCATCCCAGGCGCTCTGTTGGGCCATTAGCGACAACTCGATCTGATTGCAACGCAGCGGCAGGTCGCGGCCCAGGCTTTGCCAGTGCAGCGGCTCGGCATTGGACAGGCCCAACCAGCCGACCTTGCCGCTCTCGACCAGCGCTTGCAGACAGCGCACCACTTCGTCGGCGCACAGCAATGGATCGGGGCGATGCAGGAGAAAGCCATCCAGACGCTCGACGCCCAGACGCGTCAGCGAAGCCTCGACCGCCCCGGTCAGGTAGGCCGCGCCGGTGTTGTAGTGCTTGACCCGCCAACGCGAGACATCCTGCGCCGCCGGCACGATGTCAGCCTTGCTGATCAGCTGCAGCTGGCCGCGCAACTGCGGGCGCAAGCGCAAGGCGGCGCCGAAGTGCGCCTCGCATTGGCCCAGGCCATAGATATTGGCGTGATCGAAACCGTTCAAGCCCTGCTCGACGCAGCGCTCGACAAAGCCCAGCAAGGCTTGCGGCGTGGCCAATTCGGGATAATCGAGCAAGCGCATCATGCCGAGCAGCACGGGCTGCTCGATCGGTTTTTTATTCATGGCAAACACCTAAGCCGCGCGCTGCGGCAGGATGAGGACCCGACACCGGCCGGCATCAGGCGTAGGCCAGGCGAACGCCAGCGGCGTGGCGGCGCCTGACAGAACCCTCAGGCCAGCAGTTGCAGAGCCTCGGCGCTGCACTGTTGAATACGCGCCCAATCGCCATGCTTGACCCACTGACTGTCGAACATCCAGGTACCGCCGACGCACATCACGTTGGGCAGAGCCATGTAGCGCTGCAGATTGTCGGGGTTGATGCCGCCGGTGGGACAGAACCGCACATCGCCGAAGGGGCCACCCAACGCCTTGAGCGCCGCGGTGCCACCGCAGACTTCTGCGGGGAACAGCTTGAAGCGGCGATAACCGAGTGCATAGCCGAGCATGATGTCCGAGGCGCTGCTGGTGCCGGGCAACATTGGCACAGTGCTTTCTAGGCTGGCCTTGAGCAGTTCGGCGGTCGAGCCTGGGGTGACGATGAACTGCGCCCCGGCCTCCTCGGCGGCGGCGAGCATCTGCAGGTCGAGTACGGTACCCGCGCCGACGCAGAGTTCGGGCCGCTGTTCACGCAGCAGGCGAATGGCGGTGAGGCCGTGGACCGAACGCAAGGTGATTTCCAGTACCGTCAGGCCACCGGCCGCCAGGGCATCGGCCAATGGCAGGATATCCGCCTCGCGGGCGATGGTGATCACCGGCATGATCCGCGCACGGGCGCAGAGGCTGTCGATCTGGGCGATTTTATCGGCCATGCGGGCGTGCTGGCTGTTGTCGTTAGTCGTCATAGCGGCTGGTCCTTCGGCCCTAGGGGCACCAGTAAATCTCAAGGGGGGAATGCAAAAATGCGCGCACCGGCATGCTCGCCACCTCGCCCACAGCCAACGCTGCGGCCAGGGTCTTGAGCTTGCCTTGGCCCTGCAGGGCCAGCAGTGGCAAACGTGCAGAAGTCAGTAACGGCAAGGTCATGCTCAGGCGCTGATGCGGCACGCTGGGCGCCAGCATCGGCAGGCAGCGGCGCGGGCAGTCGGCCTGCAAGGCTTCGGGCAGATTTGGGCTGTTGGGGAACAGCGAGGCGGTATGGCCGTCGTCGCCCATGCCCAGCACCAGCACATCGATCGGCGGCAACTCGGCCAGGGCCTGATCGGCCTTCAGCGCCGCCTGTTGCAGATTGGCAGCCGGCTGGTACAGGCCGAAAAACCGCGCCGCGGCAGCCGGACCACATAATAGGTGGCGACGCAGCATACCTTCGTTGCTATCAGGGTGCGCGACCGGCACCCAACGCTCGTCCGCCAGGCTGATCACTACCTGCGCCCAGTCCAGCGGCTGTTGCGCCAGTTGTTCGAAGAAGGCGATCGGGCTGCGCCCACCGGACACCACCAGGGTCGCCTGGCCCTGGGTTTCGATCGCCACGCGCAGCGCCGCGGCGACCGCCTGGGCCAGGGATTTGGCCAGCTGCGCCGGATTGCTCAGGCTGCGCGCCAGCACACCCAGCGGTAAATCGAGATCAGAGATCGCCATACCAGGACCTCCCGTCGCGGGTGATCAGGGCAATTGAGCCCATCGGCCCCCAAGTGCCGGCGGCATAGGGTTTCGGCGCATCGCCCAGTTGTTTCCAGCCGGCGATCAACTGGTCGCACCATAGCCAGGCGCATTCGATCTCGTCCTTGCGCACGAACAGGTTCTGATTGCCGCGCATCACTTCCAGCAGCAGACGCTCGTAAGCATCGGGAATCCGCGCGCTGCGGTAGGTGTCGGAGAAATTCAACTGCAACGCGTGACTGCGCAACTGCATGCCCTTGTCCAGGCCCTGATCCTTGGTCATCACCTGCAGGGCGATGCCCTCGTCCGGTTGCAGGCGAATGATCAGCTTGTTGCCGATCAACTGGCGCTGCTCCGGGGCGAAGATATAGTGCGGCGTCTCCTTGAAGTGGATGACGATCTGCGACATTTTTTCCGCCATGCGCTTGCCGGTGCGCAGGTAGAAAGGCACGCCGGCCCAGCGCCAGTTGCGAATGTCCGCACGAATGGCGACGAAGGTTTCGGTATCGCTCTGGGTGTTGGAGTTTTCCTCTTGCAGATAACCCGGCACCGCCTTGCCATCGCTGCTGCCGGCCACGTACTGACCACGTACCACCTGGCGGCTGAGCTGCGCAGCGGTGATCGGCTCCAGCGCCTTGAGCACCTTGACCTTCTCGTCACGGATGCTGTCGGCGGACAGTTCGCTGGGCGGGTCCATGGCAATCAGGCAGAGCAGTTGCAGCAGGTGGTTCTGGATCATGTCGCGCAACTGACCGGCCTGGTCGAAGTACCCCCAACGGCCCTCGATACCGACCTTCTCCGCCACGGTGATTTCCACGTGGGAAATGTGATTCTGGTTCCACTGGGATTCGAACAGGCTGTTGGCGAAGCGCAGGGCAATCAGGTTCTGTACCGTTTCCTTGCCCAGGTAGTGGTCGATACGGTAGATGCGGGTTTCCGGGAAATACTCTGCTACCGCGTCGTTGACCGCACGCGAGGAGAGCAGATCGTGGCCGATGGGTTTTTCCAGCACTACCCGCGCCCGTTCGGCCAGGCCGACCCGCGCCAGGTTGGCGCAGATGCCGCCGTAGACCGAGGCCGGCGTGGCGAAGTAGGCGATCACTCGTTCACCCGTCCCGACTTGCTCGGCCAGCGCGTCGTAGCCATCAGCCTGGAGGAAATCCATGGTCAGGTAACTCAGGCGCGCCTGAAAGCGCTGCAGCACCGCCTTGTCGACCTCGTTGGCCGGCACATAGCGCAGCAGGTGCTCGGCGATACAGGCCAGGTGCTGCTGCGCCTCGCCATTGTCGCGCGCCAGGGCGAAAATCCGCGTATCGGCATGCAACAGCCCGGCGCGGTCGAGCTGGTAGAGTGCCGGGAACAGTTTGCGCAAGGCCAGATCACCCAGCGCGCCGAACAAGGCAAAAGTACAGGATTCAACGGTTATCGAAGGCATAATGTTTGTTCTTTTATCAAGTTAAACTAGAAATACCCTGTTGAAGGGGATTTATCAAGGCTACATGTAGTAATAAAAACAACATTTTGTCAAAATCCACTTTGCAGTGGTAGCCCCTTGGCCCCATCAGTACGATAGGCCAGCAATTTCAGCCCTGGCGAAGGAATGACAATGGACCGCGTGCGCAATCTTCTGGAACAGATCCAGGGCCGACTCGACAGCCTGAACAAAGCCGAGCGCAAAGTCGCCGAGGTGATTCTGCGCAACCCGCAGCAAGCCACCCGCCTGAGTATCGCCGCTTTGGCACAAGCCGCCCTGGTCAGCGAACCGACGGTCAACCGCTTCTGCCGCTCGTTCGGCGTCAGCGGCTACCCCGAGCTGAAAATGCAGCTGGCGCAGAGCCTGGCCAGCGGCGCCGCCTACGTCAGCCGCGCCGTGGAAGCCGACGACGGTCCCGAAGCCTATACCCGCAAGATCTTCGGCAGCGCCATCGCCTCGCTGGACAGCGCCTGTCAATCGCTCGACCCGCAACTGGTTAGCCGTGCGGTCGACCTGCTGATCCAGGCCCGGCAGATCCACTTCTTCGGCCTTGGCGCTTCGGCGCCGGTGGCCCTGGATGCCCAGCACAAATTCTTCCGCTTCAACCTGGCGGTATCGGCCCACGCCGACGTACTGATGCAACGCATGCTGGCCTCGGTAGCGCACACCGGCGACCTGTTCGTGATCATCTCCTACACCGGACGCACCCGCGAGCTGGTGGAAGTGGCACGCCTGGCCCGGGAAAACGGCGCCTCGGTGCTCGGCCTGACCGCCGCCGACTCGCCACTGGCCAAGGCCAGCACCCTGAGCCTGAACATCCCGCTGCCGGAAGACACCGACATCTACATGCCGATGACCTCGCGGATCATCCAGCTCACCGTGCTCGACGTATTGGCCACCGGTATGACCCTGCGCCGCGGCGTGGACTTCCAGCCACACCTGCGCAAGATCAAGGAAAGCCTCAACGCCAGCCGCTATCCGCTGGACGAGGAACCGAGCTGATCCACGGCTGAACAACCTGCAAGCCACGCCTATGCCAAGCGCGCCTGCAACTCCAGCACGGCGTCTTCACCCGGCTTGAGGATCAAGCTGTCGGCGCCGCAACTGGCGGCTTCGACACAGACAAAACCCAGCGCCTCGCGCCAACTCACATCGCTCAACGGCCGACTACCGGGATGCCAGACCACACTGTTGGCGCCGCCGCGGGTGTCGACCAGCAGGCGCCGCTGCCAGGCCAGATCCTGCACTTGCACGAGCGCGCCGCGGCGAAAGATCCGGTGGCAGCCATCCTCGATGCGCAGCTCGCCCTGCTGCCGGCACTCACCTCGCGCCAGCAAGTCCTGGCCTGCGGCGCCATCCAGGCCGAGCAGCGCCACCCGCGCGACATCGCTGATGCGCCAATAGGCATGCAAGGCCTGACTGAGCTGACAGGCCTCGCTGTCCTGATGAGACGTGCGCAGACGCAACTTCATCTGCTCACCCAGCTCGACCTCCAGGGTCACCCGCCAGTCGCACAGCTGCAGTTGCCAGGTCAGGCGCATGCCCTGCTCGTCTACCTCGCTGCCGAGCAATTGCCAGTCACTCAGCCGCGCCCAGCCGTGGGACGGCCAACCACTCTCGCTGGGGTGGCGACCGAACCACGGCCAGCACACCGGCACGCCGCCGCGAATCGCCCCACCACGCGGCCAATGCCTGGCGCACCACAACCAGGGCCGCTGACCATGTGGCTGGAAATGCAGCAACTGGCCGCCCTGGCGACTGAATATGGCCTGAAAACGGGGATGCTCGATCAGCAGCAATTCGCGCTCCTGATGGGTCACCCAGCGCACGCCTTGCCCGGCTGGCGACAGAAACAACCCGGCCAGGGGGTGCTCTGCAGCAGCCCCTGGCCGGGTTGTCGGTACGCCGGGCGAACGCCGCGGCTTAGCCGGCAGCATCGATCCGCTCGGAACGGGCGATCACCACCAGTATTCGACCTGTACGCCGAAGTTGGAGCCGTGCCGCGCGGTGTCGAAGGCGCCAGTGTCGGACAGGGCCGAGCCCGCCACCAATTCGCTGGCCGCACGCTGCGCCGCTGCGTTCCAGCTGGCATAGGTGTAGTACAGGCGCACTTCCGGACGCGCCCAGAAATCCGGACCGTTCGGCGACCAGGTTGGCGCCACGGTGAACTTGTTCAGCTTGCGCGTGCCATCGGCGGCCTCGACCTGATCGTGACCGATCTCGCCAACCAGCTTGAACTGCTCGGTGAAGGCGTAGCTGGTACGGGCGCCAACCGACAGCCAGTTTTGCTCATCCTTGTCCTCTGCCCGCTTATCCTTCTGGTAGACGAACTGCGCCTGACCACCCCAGCGCGGCGTGGCCTGCCAATCGAAGAATTCCACCAGACGATAACGCTTGGCGCTGCGGTCCAGGCTGACATCGCCAGTAGAGCCCAGCGCGGTGCCGGGGCCTGGGCCGTATTGCAGGGCCAGGGTGTTCTTGCCGCCAAGGCCGAGAAAGTCCGCCTGCTTGTGCTGGGCGGTCACCGACCAGCCACTGTAGGCATGTTCGATATGGCGCGGCTTGGCGATATAGCTCAGGCCCAACTCCAGTTCGCCACCCGGGTTGGTCTGGAAACCGGCGACGTTGAAATCGTGACGGTTGATGTACTCCTCCTGAAACACGCTGTCCTTGCGCGAAAAGGCGTAGCTATATTTCAGACCGCCCAGCTCGAAATCCTCGATACCGGCGCCGGTGGCGCTCTGATTCCAGTAGAAGAAATCGCTGATATGGATGTCGTTACGCTTGTAGTACCGCCGCCCCGCCCACAGCGAGCCGCCATTGAGCGCCGGCAGCTTGCTCCACTCGACGAATCCCTGGCTCATCCGGGAAAAGCCATGCTCACCGGTGAACTCCGGGGTATGGCCGTACTCGTTGAACAACTGCGCCATGCCTTCGACGCTGAGTACCGAGCCGTCGTCCAGGGTCAGCAGATCCTGGCGCAGATCCAGCTCCGAGTACTGCTCGCACTCGTTGCCCAGCCGGTATTTCGATTGGGCGCCGGGCAACTGGAAGCAGGACTGGCTGCCGCCGTTCTCCGTACTGCCCGCACCGCTGCGCACATAGCCGGTGAACTCCAGGGCCTGGGCCTGGGGCAATGCCAGACCGAGGGCCAACGCGACCAGGTAGGGGGCGCCGCGCGTACCACTGAGCCGACGGGATAGCACAGGGTTGAGACTGATTTTCATAGCTGCTCCTGATTGTTTTTATTGTGTGAAGTGCTGCGGGTAACCGCCGAGGCGGTGGATTCTGTGAAATTCGTTGGCGCGCATGGCGCACCCCAGGTACTCAACCTCGCCCAAGGCCGGGTGCGCCGCGCGCAGCAAAGACCATGGCCGAGGCTGACCTGCATGAGGGTTGTCGTTGGTTTTGCTCGACCGCCGAAGCGGCCCTGGCAGCGGTGCGCATCGCGCACCCCGGACACTCAGCCGCGTTTCAACTGAGCCACCTTGTGTTCAAGCGGCTGCGACTTTCCAGGCAGCAGGCGCTCGCCGCTCTTGGCGTCGAACAACAGCACCTTGCTCGGATCGAACTGCAGCTCCAGGGTTTGCCCTACCTGTGGCGCATCGTCCGGGGCCAGACGGCAGCAGACCTTGGTCTGGTTGAGTTCGACGAACACCAAGGTGTCCGGCCCGGTGGGCTCGATGACCTCGACCTCGGCGCGAATCGACGACTGATTGCGGCTCTCGGCCGCGGCCAAGAGGATCTGCTCGGGGCGAATGCCGAGGATCACCTCGCGATTCTCGAAGCCCGCCTCCATCGCCCCCAGCGGCAGCTCGCAGCGCGCCTGGCCACTGTCGAGCACGGCCAGCAACTGACCGTCGCGGCGCTGCAAACGCAAGGGAATGAAATTCATCGGCGGCGAGCCGATAAAGCTCGCCACAAACAGATTGGCGGGGTCGTTGTAGATCTGCTTGGGGGTGCCGAACTGCTGGATGATGCCGTCCTTCATCACCGCCACCTTGTCGCCCAGGGTCATGGCCTCGATCTGGTCGTGGGTGACGTAGACCGTGGTGGTCTTCAGGCGCTGGTGCATCAGCTTGATTTCGGTGCGCATCTCCACCCGCAGCTTGGCGTCGAGGTTCGACAGCGGCTCGTCGAACAGGTAGATCTTCGGCCGCCGCGCCAACGCCCGGCCCATGGCCACGCGCTGCTGCTGGCCGCCGGAGAGCTGACCGGGCTTGCGGTTGAGCAGGTGTTCGATCTGCAGCAGCTTGGCCACCCGCGCCACTTCTTCCTCGATGTCGGCCGGGGCCATCTTGCGCATCTTCAGGCCGAAGGCGATGTTGCCGCGCACCGTCATGGTCGGATACAGCGCATAGGACTGAAAGACCATGGCGATGTCACGATCCTTGGGGCTCATGCCACTGATGTCGGCGTCGTCGACCAAGATCGCGCCGCCACTGATGTCTTCCAGGCCGGCGATGCAGTTCATCAGGGTGGATTTGCCGCAACCGGAAGGACCGACCAGGATCAGGAACTCGCCGGAGTCGATCGAGATCTCGATATTTTTCAGGGTGTCCACCAGGCCGCTGCCGTAGGACTTGTTGACGTTACGCAGTTCAAGAGTTGCCATTTTTCTTTCCTCAACCTTTGACGGCGCCGGCTGTCAGCCCACGCAGGAAGTACTTGCCGGCCAGGATGTAGACGACCAGCGTGGGCAGCCCGGCGATCATCGCCGCGGCCATGTCGACGTTGTATTCCTTGGCCCCGGTGCTGGTGTTGACCAGGTTGTTCAGGGCCACGGTGATCGGCTGGGTATCGCCGCTGGCGAACACCACACCGAACAGGAAGTCGTTCCAGATCTGGGTGAACTGCCAGATCAGGCAGACCATGATGATCGGGGTCGACATGGGCAGCAGGATGCGCCCGAAGATGGTGAAGAAGCCCGCGCCATCCAGGCGCGCCGCCCGCACCAGGGCTTCCGGAATACTCACGTAGTAGTTGCGGAAGAACAGCGTGGTGAAAGCCATGCCGTAGACCACATGGATCAGCACCAGGCCGCTGGTGGTGTTGGCCAGACCGAGTTGGCCGATGGTGAAGGACGCCGGCAGCAGGACCACCTGGAACGGCAGGAAACAGCCGAACAGCAGCAGGCCGAAGAACAGCTGCGAACCGCGGAAACGCCACATGGCCAGCACATAACCGTTCAACGCGCCGATCACGGTGGAGATCAGCACCGCCGGAATGGTGATCTTCACCGAGTTCCAGAAGTAGCCGCCGACCCCGTCCCAGGCCTTCAGCCAGCCGATGGCGGTGAACACCTCGGGCCAGGACAGCAGGTTGCCGCTACGGATGTCTTCCGGACTCTTGAAGCTAGTCAACAGCATGACCAGCAACGGGATCAGGTAGACCGCGCAGGCGGCCAACAGGGTGGCGTAGATTGCCACGCGGCTCAGGCTGAGCGGGGAACGGCTAGTCATGGCGCTTGCCTCGCAGTTCGGAGTACAGGTACGGCACCAGAATCGCCAGCACCGCGCCGAGCATGAGGATCGCACTGGCGGCGCCGAGGCCCATCTGGCCGCGGGTGAAGGTGTGGGCATACATGAACATCGCCGGCAGATCGGAGGAGTAGCCGGGGCCGCCAGCGGTCATCGAGGCGACCAGGTCAAAGCTCTTGATCGCGATGTGCGAAAGGATCATCAGGGCGCTGAAAAACACCGGGCCGAGGCTCGGCAGGACGATGCGCAGGTAGATGTTCGGCAGGCTGGCGCCATCGACCTGGGCGGCGCGGATGATCGACTGATCGACCCCACGCAAACCGGCGAGAAACAGCGCCATGACGAAGCCCGAGGACTGCCAGACCGCCGCGATCACCAGGCAGTAGACCACCCGATCCGGGTCCACCAGCCAATCGAAACGAAAGCCTTCCCAGCCCCAGTCGCGGAGCATCTTGTCGATGCCCAGGCCGGGATTGAGCAGCCATTTCCAGGCGGTGCCGGTGACGATCATCGACAGCGCCATGGGGTAGAGAAAAATGGTGCGGATAAAGCCTTCGCGACGAATGCGCTGATCTAGCAGCACCGCCAGGAGCACACCGATCACCAGGCTGATGCCGATGAACAGGCCGCCGAAGACCAGCAGGTTCTGGCTCGCCACCCACCAGCGGTCGTTGCCCCACAAGCGTGCATACTGCTGCAGGCCAACCCAGGAATAGCTGGGCATGAAGCGCGAGCTGGTGAACGACAGGGCAAAGGTCCAGAGGATGTAGCCGTAGAAACCGACCAGGATGATCAGCATGCTCGGCGCCAACACCAGCTTGGGCAGCCAGCGTTGCAGCGCATCCAGCGGTGAGGCCTTGGTAAAAACCGCGATTGAACTCATGGGTGACTCCGTTGGGTTGCGGCCCGTAGGGCGGGTGAAACCCGCATTTCGCCGACCAGGGGTTATGCGAATTTCCTGGAATGCGGCGCGGCCGATCCCGCAATGCGCGCCAACAGGCGTGCACCGGGGATATCGGGTTGATAAGCGGCGGGTTGCACCCGCCCTACGGGCTACCCGCCTTGGGGACGCCGCCAGCGCACCGGCGGTGGGACCGCCGCTACTGCACGGCCTGGATAGCCGCGGCCAACTGCTGGGCAGCCTTGCTCGGGTCGGCCTCGGGGTCGTTGAAGAAGTTGGTCACCACGTCGAATACCGCGCCCTGCACATAGCTGGAGGCGGCCATGCCGTGGGCCAGGCTCGGCTGCAGACCACCGCTGGCGGCAGCCGCCTTGAAGTCGAGCATGGACTGCTGCGCGCAAGCATCGAAGCTGCCCATGTCCATATCCGTACGCACCGGAATCGAGCCCTTGCTCTGGTTGAAGAACTCCTGAAACTCCGGCGCCATGATGGTGCGGGCCAGGTCTTCCTGGGCCTTGCGGTTGTCCGCGTCGCCCAACTTGAACATCGCCAGGGAGTCGATGTTGTAGGCGAAGCTGCCCTGGGTGCCGGGGAACGGCAGGCACTGATAATCCTTGCCGGCGACCTTGCCGGCAGCGGTCCATTCGCTCTTGGCCCAGTCGCCCATGATCTGCATACCGGCCTTGCCGTTGATCACCATGGCGGTGGCGCTGTTCCAGTCGCGTCCGGCGGCATTGGCATCGACATAGCCGTGGAGTTTTTGCAGGGCGGCGAATACCTCGACCATCTTGGCGCTGGTCAGGACGCTCTCGTCCAAGTCGACGAACGCCTTATTGAAGTCCTCGGGACCGAGCACGGCGATGGCCAGATCCTCGAACACGGTGCTGTCCTGCCAGGGCTGGCCGCCATGCGCCAGCGGCATGAAGCCGGCGGCCTTGAGCTTGTCGGCGGCGACGAAGAATTCATCGAGGGTAGTCGGTGCGGTGGCGCCAGCTTTGGCAAACACCTCGGGATTGATCCACAACCAGTTGACCCGGTGCACGTTGACCGGCACCGCCACGTAATGGCCACCGAACTGCATCACGTCGATCACCTGCGGCGGCAGCAAGGTATCCCACTGCTGCTGCTTGGCGACGTCGTCGAGCTCGGCGAGCAAGCCCAGCTCGCCCCACTCCTGAATGTCCGGGCCCTTGATTTGCGCGGCAGCGGGCGGATTGCCGGAAACTGCGCGGGTCTTCAGCACGGTCATGGCCGCTTCACCACCACCACCGGCGACGGCGAAGTCTTTCCAGCTGTGGCCCTGGTCTTCGATGAGTTTTTGCAGGGTATCGACGGCGCGTTTTTCGCCACCGGAGGTCCACCAGTGCAGCACTTCGACTTCACCGGCGAGGGCGGTCAACGGCAGCATGGAGACAAGAGAAACGGCAGTGGCCAGGCGAGTCATAGCATTCATTCGACGGGGACCTTCTTGTTGTTATGTGGGCAAGTCTGGTGCTTGCGCTGGAATCGAGTCTAACCAAGGCCGGGTGCCTGGCGGGTAACGAAGGGATGCGCAAAGGTCACAGGCTGGTTACAAAGCACCAACACCACGGGGCGCGCACGCCGCGCGCGCCATCATCGTGGCAGGCTCAGGGTCACCCGCAGACCGCCTTCGCGCAGGTTGCGCAGGCTCAGTTCACCGCCGTGGCTGTGGGCGATGTTGCGTGCAATGCCCAGGCCGAGGCCGTAGCCCTGCTGCTGTCCGGCCAGGCGGAAGTGCGGTTCGAACACCTGCTCCAGGCGCTGCTCGGGCACGCCAGGCCCCTCGTCATCGACGTGCAGGACGAAGGCTTGGCCATCGTCCTCGATATGCAGGTGGGCGTTCCGGCCGTACTTCAGGGCGTTGTCCACCAGATTGCCGATGCAGCGTTTGAGGGCCAGGGGTTTACCGGGATAGGCCGCGCACGCCTGGCCCTCCAGGGTCACCCGACCATTGCCGGCCGGCGCCAGATAAGGCTCAACCACGTAATTGAGCAACTGGTTGATGTCGACCGGCTCGATATTTTCGTGAATGTCGGTGTCCTTGACGCACTGCAGCGCGCCTTTGACCAGCATCTCCAGCTCATCCAGATCACGGCTGAACTTGGCCTGCACGGCTTCGTCGTCGAGCAGTTCGACGCGCAGGCGCAGGCGGGTAATGGGCGTACGCAGATCATGGGAAATGGCGCTGAACAACTGGCTGCGCTCGCGCAGGTAGCGGCCGATACGCTCGCGCATGGCGTTGAACGCACGGCTGACTTCGACCACCTCGCTGCCACCGGCCTCGGGCAGCGGCTCGACCTCGCTACCCAGCGACATATCCCGCGCCGCCAGTGCCAGGCGCTTGAGCGGGCGGCTCTGCCAGTGCACCAGGATGCCGATAAACAGCAGCAGAAAACTGCTGGTGAGGATGATGAACCACAGCTGCTGGGCCGGCAGTCCCTGCTGCTCCAGGCCGGCATAGGGCTCGGGCAGCAGCGAGGCGAGGTACAACCATTCGCCCGGGGCGATCTGGATCTGCGTCACCAGCACCGGCGGATTGAGCGGCTCCAGACTCAAGGCGTAATGCGCCCAGGAACGCGGCAGTTCGTCGAGCTTCAAGGCGCCATTGAAGATGCGCAAATCGTCCGGGCTGACGAACTGCACCAGCAGGTCCAGGTCCTTGCCCAGACGCTCGCGCAGGCTGGCATCGACCGCATTGAGCACCGCGCGCTTGCGTGGGGTTTCCGGCAGCACCTGCATAGTCAGGGGCTTGTCGTTGAGTGAGACGAAGAAGCGCGTGCCGCCCATATTGCGCAACTGATCGAGCACCAGGGGCCGGTAGCCCAGGGGCAAGGAGCGAAAATAGCTGACGCTGGCGGCCATTGACTGCGCCAGGCTGCGCGAGCTGGCAAGCAAGCCGTCCATCTGGCTAGCGCGCAACTGCGAAACCCAGATCAGGCTCGACAGTGCCTGGGCCAGCAACACCACCAGTAGGGTCAGCAGCAACATGCGCCCGAGCAGCGAGCGCGGTACCGGCAGCAGCTTGCGCAGGCTAAACATGGCTATGTGGCGTGACCGCCGCGGCCAACTGGTAACCGCTGCCGCGCACGGTGCGGATCAGCCGTGCCGGCTTGCCGGTATCGCGCAGGCGCTGACGCAAGCGGCTGACCGCCATGTCGACGATACGCTCCAGCGGCATCACCTCGCGGCCGCGGGTGGCGTTGCCGATGGTATCGCGGTCGAGGATCTGCTGCGGGTGGTCGAGAAACAGCTTGAGCAGGGCGAAGTCGGCGCCGGAGAGGATCACCTCCTCGCCGTCGGTATGGAACAGCCGGTGGCTGACCATATCCAGACGCCACTCATCGAAAGCCAGCACCTCGCTGCCGCGTTCCTGGGTGAAATGCGCACGGCGCAGCAGCGCCTTGATCCGCGCCAGCAACTCGCGCGGGCTGAAGGGTTTGCCGAGATAATCGTCGGCACCCAATTCCAGACCAATGACCCGGTCGGTCTCATCGGAACTGGCGGTGAGCATGATGATCGGCACCTGGGCAAAACGCTGATGCTCGCGCACCCAGCGGCACAGGCTGAAGCCATCCTCGTCGGGCAGCATCACATCGAGAATCACCAGATCCGCCGACTCGGCGCACAGGCCCTGGCGAAAGCCGGCACCGTCGCCGACGGTGCGCACCTGAAAGCCGGCACGGCTCAGGTAGGTATGCAGCAGTTCGCGAATTTCCTGGTCGTCATCGACCAGCAGAATCGATTTTCCGGGCTGGCTCATGGTCCGCCGTCCTTGTTCTCATTGGGGTAACGCGCGCGGCCCACAGGGTGCGCCGCACGGCACCCTACACAGAAGCCTGCTGCAAGGCCACGCCCGCGCCCATCAACCCCGGATACTCGGCCGTCACCAACCACACCGGAATACCATCGAAGTAATCGCTCATACGGCCCTTGTCGCGCAGGCAGCGGGCGAAGCCGCTGGCCAGGAACAACTCGGCAAAGCGCGGCACCACACCGCCGACAATATACACCCCGCCGCGCGCGCCCAGGCTCAGCACGTTGTTGCCGGCGGCGCGACCGAGCCAGCAACAGAACTGCTCCAGCACTGCGACTGCCACGGCATCGCCAGCCAGCGCCGCCGCCGTAACCTCGGCCGGCGAGTTCAAGCGCGCATCATGGCCATCCAGCACGCAGACGGCGCGATAGAGCAGCAACAAGCCACTGCCGCTGAGTACATCCTCGGCGCGCACATGACCGAGTTGGCTATAGAGTTGCTGCCACAGCTCGGCCTCGCGGGGAGTGCCGATCGGCAAGTCGACATGACCGCCCTCGCCGGGCACAGCCCGCCAGCTGCCGTCAGCCAAGGCCAGCAGCGTACCGACGCCCAGACCAGTGCCCGGGCCGATCACCACCACCGGGCGATCCGACGCTGCCACGCCGGGGCAGACCTGCAGCCGCTCGTCATCACGCAAGCGGGTCATGCCCAGGGCCATGGCGGAGAAGTCATTGACCAGCAGCAACTCGCGCACCTGCAGCTCGCGGCAGAAGGCCGTGCGGCTGATGCGCCAGTGGTTGTTGGTGAAGCGAAACAGGTCGCCACTGACCGGCCCGGCACAGGCCAGACACACCGAGCCGACCGAGCCGACCGAGCCGAGCGGCAGGCCCAGCTCGCCCAGGTAGGCGCGGATCGCCTGTTCCGGCCCCGGATAGTCGGCGGTGGCCAGCACCCGCACCGACTCCAGCTGCTCGTCGCGCCACAGGGCGAAGCGCGCGTTGGTGCCGCCAATGTCACCGACCAGGGCCAGTTTCACTTCAGCGACTCCAGGCTAGTGGTGAAGGCACAGGCGCCCTGCTCTGCCGAGCTGAAGGACTGACGCATGAAGGCAAACAGCTCACGGCCGCAGCCCACGGCATTGTCCAGAGTGCCGACCGCCGGCTCGCGCGCGGCCAGTTCGGCGGCGTCGACCAGCAGCACCAATTCGCCGGTGTGACCATCGAGGCGAATCAGGTCACCGTCGCGCACCAGCGCCAGCGGCCCGCCACCGTAAGCCTCGGGACAGACATGGATGGCCGCCGGAATCTTGCCCGAGGCGCCGGACATGCGCCCGTCGGTGACCAGCGCCACCTTGAAGCCGCGGTCCTGCAGCACGCCGAGGAACGGGGTCATCTTGTGCAGTTCCGGCATGCCGTTGCTGCGCGGGCCCTGGAAGCGCATCACCGCGACGAAGTCGCGCTCCAGCTCGCCGGCCTTGAAGGCATCGGCCAGCTGCTGCTGATCCTCGAACACCAATGCCGGGGCCTCGACCAACTGGTGCTCCAGGGCCACGGCGGAGACCTTCATCACCCCGCGACCGAGGTTGCCCTGCATCAGGCGCAGGCCGCCTTCCGCGGAGAAGGGATTGGCCACCGGGCGCAGCACACTTTCATCGTGGCTCTTGCTCGGGCCGTCGCGCCAGACCAGCTGGCCGTCGTCGAGGAAGGGCTCGCGGGTGTAACGACTCAGGCCATGACCGGCCACGGTGTTGACGTTCTCATGCAGCAGCCCGGCATCGAGCAGCTCGCGAATGAGGAAGGCCATGCCGCCAGCGGCCTGGAAATGGTTGATATCGTCCTTGCCGTTGGGATAGACGTGGGCCAGGGTCGGCGTCACGGCCGACAGATCGGCCATGTCCTGCCAGGTCAGCTGAATCCCCGCGGCTTGGGCGATCGCCGGCATATGCAGGGTGTGGTTGGTCGAGCCGCCGGTGGCACTCAGGGCGACGATGGAATTGACCAGGCAGCGCTCGTCGACGATCTCGCCGAGCGGCATGAACTGCCCGCTCTGCGTGGTCAAACGGGTTACCTGCTGCGCCGCCTCGCGGGTCAGGGCATCGCGCAGCGGAGTATTGGGGTTGATGAAGGAGGCGCCCGGCAGATGCAGGCCCATCACTTCCATGAGCAATTGGTTGGTGTTGGCGGTGCCGTAGAAGGTGCAGGTGCCGGGGCTGTGATAGGCGGCCATCTCGGCCTCGAGCAGCTCGTCACGACTGGCCTTGCCCTCGGCATAACGCTGGCGCACGTCGGCCTTGTCCTTGTTCGACAGGCCGGACGGCATGGGTCCTGCCGGCACGAACAGGCTCGGCAGATGACCGAAACGCAGGGCACCCATCATCAGACCGGGCACGATCTTGTCGCAGATGCCCAGGTACAGCGCGGCGTCGAACATGTTGTGCGACAGTGCCACTGCGGTGGCCATGGCGATCACCTCGCGGCTGGCAATACCCAGCTCCATGCCTGGCTCGCCCTGGGTCACGCCATCGCACATGGCCGGCACGCCGCCGGCGAACTGGCCGACCGAGCCGATCTCGCGCAGGGCCTGCTTGATCCGCTCGGGATAGTCTTGGTAAGGCTGATGGGCGGAGAGCATGTCGTTATAAGCAGAAATAATCGCCACATTGGCCGCATTCATCAGGCGCAGGGTCTGCTTGTCTTCGCTGCCGCAGCCAGCCACACCGTGAGCGAAATTGGCGCATTGCAGCTTGCCGCGCTGCGGGCCTTCACTGGCCGCCGCGCGAATCATCGCCAAGTAGGGCTCGCGCGTGGCGCGGCTGCGGGCGATCAGGCGGTCGGTTACCTCAAGTACGCGGGGATGCATGTGGTTGACTCCAGGCTGGCGAATAGCAATATTTTGTACTTAATACAAAAATACTGCCACTAAAAACACTTGATTTCTATATTTACGAGCATAATCTTGTAATTCAAACAACAAAATCAGGCTAGGGCCTCACTTATGACTATCCGCATCGCAATCAACGGTTTTGGCCGCATCGGCCGCAACGTGCTCCGCGCGCTCTATAGCCAAGACTACCGCCAACAGCTGCAGGTCGTGGCCATCAATGACCTCGGCGACAGCGCGATGAATGCCCACCTACTCAAGTACGACAGCGTGCACGGGATCTTCGACGGCAGCGTCGACAGCGACAGCGAAAGCCTCACGGTCAACGCTGATCGTATCGCCGTCAGCGCCATTCGCA
Source organism: Pseudomonas paeninsulae (assembly GCF_035621475.1). Taxonomy (NCBI): domain Bacteria; kingdom Pseudomonadati; phylum Pseudomonadota; class Gammaproteobacteria; order Pseudomonadales; family Pseudomonadaceae; genus Pseudomonas; species Pseudomonas paeninsulae. Next base: position 1,916,591 of record NZ_CP141799.1, on the reverse strand, counting down.
ACCCGGCCGACCTGCCGTGGCAGGCGCTCAAGGTCGACGTGGTCTTCGAATGCACCGGGCTGTTCACCGAGCGCGACAAGGCTGCCGCCCACCTCGCCGCCGGCGCGCGCAAGGTGATCATCTCGGCACCGGCCAAGGGCGCCGACGCCACCATCGTCTATGGCGTCAATCACGACATTCTGCGCCAGTCCATGCAGATAATCTCCAACGCCTCCTGCACCACTAACTGCCTGGCGCCGGTGGCCCAGGTGCTGCAGCGCGAGCTGGGCATCGAGCACGGTCTGATGACCACCATCCACGCCTACACCAACGACCAGAACCTTTCCGACGTCTACCACAGCGACCCCTACCGCGCGCGCTCGGCCACCCAGTCGATGATCCCGACCAAGACCGGCGCCGCCGAAGCGGTCGGCCTGGTGCTGCCGGAGCTGGCCGGCAAGCTGACCGGCATGGCCGTGCGGGTGCCGGTGATCAACGTCTCGCTGGTCGACCTGACCCTGCAGGTCAAGCGTGAAGCCAGCAGCGATGAAATCAACGCCCTGCTCCAGGCCGCCAGCCAGCACTCGCCGGTGCTTGGCTACAACAGCCTGCCGCTGGTCTCCTGCGACTTCAACCATAACCCGCTGTCGTCGATCTTCGACGCCAACCACACCAAGGTCAGCGGCAAATTGGTGAAAGTCATGGCCTGGTACGACAACGAATGGGGCTTCTCCAACAGGATGCTCGATACCTGCCTGGCCCTGTGCGAAGCCCCCTGAAAACTACTGCGCTCGACCATGCGGCGCTGGAGCCTGCGCAAAAAATGCTCATGTACAGTCGTACACTGCGCTTTTTTGCAAAGCCACCGCCTTGCCTGGCCATCGCTCGCTAGGTTTTCTGCAATTAGAGAAGTCAGAAGCAACAGTTTCATCGTTGATAAGGACCCCCCAGCATGAGCCGTATCAGCTTCACCACTGCCACCCTGCCCGAGCGCAAGCGCATTGCCCTGGTTGCCCACGACCACTGCAAGGAGTTCCTCCTCGACTGGAGCGAACGCCAGCGCGACAAACTGGCCAGGCACCACTTGCTGGCCACCGGCACCACCGGCCTGCTGCTCGGTCGGCGCCTGGACCTGCCGATCGAAAGCATGCTCAGCGGCCCGCTGGGCGGCGACCAACAACTGGGCGCACGCATCGCCGAGCAGCGCGTGGACATGCTGGTGTTCTTCTGGGACCCCTTCGAGCAGCAGCCCCACGACCCGGACATCAAGGCCCTGCTGCGGGTCGCGGCGGTATGGAATATCCCGGTGGCCTGCACCGAGAGCAGCGCCGACTACATGCTCAGCAGCGCGCTGCTGGATCAGGCCCACGACTACCGAATCCCCGACTACAGCGCCTACCTCGCCGCCCGCAGTTAGCCGGCGCACACCGCTAAGCTAGCGTCGACACTCGGCACTAAAGCCGCTCGGCGCGGCGTCGGTAGGGAGCAGCCCCGATTCGATGTCGGCATCCCCGAAAAACTGGCACAACTCAGCCAGCGCACCGGCATGGATGCTTTTTTTGTTGGCTACGTTCCTATATATGTGTGGGTGGACAAATGTCGGGGCTGGACGGCAATCCCTATAAAAGCGAGTGGCAGCAGCCGAGGGGCACATGACCTTTATGCTCACGAGAGCCTGTAACAAAACCGCTCCGGCTGCGTCAATATGTCAAGGACGACTACCGTGACCAAGGCGCAACGCCCGCTGCGGCATGCCGTTCCATGCTACCCCCTAGTGCATTAGATCAATTGCTAAACGGAGCTACCCAGATGAACACCACCACTTCCCATACCGTTATTTCGGCCGCCGCGCTCGCCCTTGCGCTGGGCGCTGCCTTGGCGATTTCCAGCGCACCCCTCACTGCCCAAGCGGCGGACAACGAGAAGTGCTTCGGCGTCGCCATGCAAGGCAAGAACGATTGTGCAGCGGGTGCCGGTACTACCTGCGCCGGCACGTCCAAGGTCGACCACCAGGGTAACGCCTGGAAGTTCGTACCTAAGGGCACCTGCGAACAGACCGCCTCACCAACCTCGTCGACCGGCTTCGGCCAGCTCGAAGCCTTCAAGGAAATGAAAACCTCCTGACCGCCCACACAGGAGCGCTGAAAATGATCGTCTCGCCAGTTCACGATGCCAACAGCGCTCCTGCCCTGCGGCCCCAGCTGCCCTGCGGGGCTGGGATCGGCCTTAAATCGCAGCATTACCAGCAGATCCTCGATGCCCGCCCGGCAGTCGACTTCTTCGAGGTGCATGCCGAGAACTACCTGGTGGCGGGTGGGCCTTTCCACCATTACCTGGGCCTGATCCGCGAGCACTACCCGCTGTCGATTCACGGCGTTGGCTTGTCGATCGGCGCACCGCAGCCGCTCGACCGCGAGCACCTCGAGCGCCTGGCCACACTGCTCGAGCGCTACCAGCCGCAAGCCTTCTCCGAACACCTGGCCTGGTCGAGCCATGGCGAGGTGTTTCTCAATGACCTGCTACCGCTTGCCTACGACGCGGCGACCCTGACCCGGGTCTGTGAGCATGTCGATCAGGTGCAAAGCCGTTTGCAGCGCCAGCTGCTGCTGGAGAATCCGGCGACCTATGTCGAATTCGCCCACTCGAGCATGGACGAAGCCGCGTTTATCGGCGAAGTCGTGCGCCGCACCGGTTGCGGCCTGCTGCTGGACGTCAACAATGCCTATGTGTCCAGCATCAACCACCACTGGGACGTGCAGGCCTACCTGCGCGCCCTACCGCTGCACGCGGTCGGCGAAATCCACCTCGCCGGCTTCGCCGAAGACCGTGACGCGGCAGGCGATCGCCTGCTGATCGACAATCACGGCGCACCTGTCGACGATGCCGTATGGCGACTGTACACGGAGGTGTTGCAGCTGATCGGCGCGACCCCGACCCTGATCGAGCGGGACAACGCCGTCCCGACCCTGGATGTACTGGTGCAGGAAGCGCTGCGCGCGCAGACCCTGCTCGAAGCCGTTCGCCCGACTCGCCAGCAGATCACGGCATGAACATCCAAGAAGATTTTGTCGCCGCCCTGCTCGACCCCGAGCGTGACTGCCCGGCGCAGCTGACAACCTGGAACGGCTCGGATCCTGCGGCGCGCTTCGCCGTCTACCGCAACAATGTCCTGAGCTCACTAATAGATGCCCTGGCCGACAGTTTCCCGGTGGTGCAGCAACTGGTCGGCGAAGAGTTCTTTCGCGCCATGGCGGCCGTCTACGTGCGCCACTCGCCACCGCGCACGCGCATCCTGGCCGAGTATGGCGCCGACTTACCCGAATTCATCGAGGGGTTCGTCCCGGCCAGCAGCCTGCCGTACCTGGCAGACGTGGCGCGCCTCGAGCTGCTGCGTATCCGCGCCTACCACGCGGCCGACGCCGCGCCCCTGGCAGCGGATGTGCTGGCCAAGGCGCTGGCCTCGCCGGACAGCCTCGCCAGCTTGCTGCTCCAGCTGCACCCCTCGTGCAACTTGCTCGAATCAGCCTTCGCGGTGGTCTCACTGTGGGCCGCCCACCAAGGCGCGCTGGCGCTTGCCGAGGTAGACCCCTACCAGGCGCAATGCGCCCTGGTGCTGCGCAACGGCCTGGAGGTCGAAGTGCTCGGCATCCGCCCAGGCGACGCCCTGCTCCTGCAAACGCTGCAACAAGGGCTGCCCCTCGGCCACGCGGCGCAACGCGCCCTCGCCCTCGACGCGGGTTTCGACCTCGGCGCCTGCCTGACTTACCTGCTGCGCGCAGGCGCAATTACCCACTGTGCATACGACAAGCAAAGGCCACTGCCATGACCGACCACGCCCTGACCCGCCTCGCCCCCCCGGTTCGCCTGATCGCCCGCGCGATCGAGCTGTGCAAGCTGATTCCCTACAGCCTGGTCGCCTTCCTCGCCCGCTTCTCGATTGCCGCGACCTTCTGGAAATCCGGGCAGACCAAGATCGAAGGCCTGGCCATCGATCTCTTCGAAGGCACTTTCGAATTCGGCCTGCCGAGTCTCTCCGCCTCGGCTATCCCGTTGTTCGAGGAAGAATACCGGCTGCCGTTGCTGCCGGCCGAACTGGCTGCGCAACTGGCCGCCTTCAGCGAGCACCTGTTTCCGCTGTTGATCCTGCTTGGCCTGGCCAGCCGTTTCTCCGCGCTGGCCCTGCTCGGCATGACCCTGGTCATTCAGCTGTTCGTCTACCCGGATGCCTACCCGACCCATGGCGTGTGGGCGGCCGTATTGCTGCTGCTCGCGGCCAAGGGTCCGGGGGTACTGTCCATCGACCACCTGATTGCCCGGCGCTATGGCCTCGTCGGCTAACAGGTCGTTGAAAAACGTAGGCGAGGCAGCCGAGACAAGGACTAGGCGTCCCCGCAAAAACAGGCGAGGAAGCGGAGTTTACGAGCTGTAAATGAGCATTCCGACTGAGCTCGCATCCGAGCCTGTTTTTAACGCCGTATCGGCAACGTAGGTAGTTTTTCAACGGCCTGCTAATCCGCCTGACCGCCCAACCGGTCGTTGAGGTAATCGAGAAAACAGGTGATGCGCGAAGCCAATGCGGTATTGCGGTAGTAGACCGCATGAATCGGCTGGCGCACCTCGACCGTGTCCTGCGCCAGGATCTGCACCAGCTCGCCGCGCGCACGGTCGGCGTGGGTCATGAAGTCGGCCAGGCAGACGATACCGGCATCGGCCAGGGCCAACTGGCGCAGGGTTTCGCCGCTGGAAGCGGACAGACTGGGACTGATCGCCAGAGCATCGCCAAGCGGATGGCGCAGCGGCCACTGGTTGAGGCTGTCCGGTTGGGTAAAGCCGAGCAGGCTGTGGTCGCGCAACGCCTCGACGCTGTGCGGCGTGCCCTGAGCCTCTAGGTAAGCCGGACTGGCGAGGATGCGCAGGCGATTGCTGCCTAACGGGCGGGCATGCAGGGTCGAATCACGCAGCGCGCCGATGCGGATGGCCACATCGGTGCGCTGCTCGAGCAGATCGATGATCTGGTCGCTACTGTGCAACTCCAGCTCGATCTGCGGGTACTGCGCGCGAAATCCCGCACTCAGCGGCACCACCACATGCAGCATGAACGGCGCGGCGGCATTCACCCGCAAACGCCCGGCGGGTTTCTGCCGGCGTACCTTCATCTGCTCTTCGGCACTCTCGACCGCATCGAGGATCTTGCGCGCTTGGGCGAGAAAGGCCTGGCCCTCCTCGGTCAGCTCCAGACGCCGGGTGGTGCGGCGTAACAGGGTGACATCCAGCTTCTGTTCCAGCCGGCTCAAGGCGCGACTGACACCGGAAGCGGTCTGCGTCAGGTGCTCGGCCGCCGCGCTAATAGAGCCGCTGTCCACCACGCTGACAAAGGCCAGCAACTCATCGAGGGTCGTTTTCATTCGTGCATATTAGTCAAATATCATAGGCCTGAAATCCGATTTTTCCGCATGAATAGCCCGGCGACACTGCGCACCTCACAGTTCCCCTGAAGTCCCTGTCATGCCCATTGCCCTGCTGGCGCTCACCCCGCCTAACCGCCCTCACCGGCACAGCAATCGCGACTGTCCAGGGCCTCCAGCAGCCGGCAGTGCTCGGCCTCGGCGCTGGTACAGCCAGCGAGCTTGCTCAGCTCCGTTTTCATCTTCTGCAGATCGCGAATCCGCGCCTCGATGGTGAGCAGGTGCTCTTGCACCAACTGGTCGGCTTCCGCACAGGGGCTGTGGGGCTGGGCGGCCAAACCGAGCAAGGTGCGAATCTCCTCCAGGCTAAAGCCCAACTCGCGGCCACGACGGATAAAGCGCACCCGACGTATATCGGCCTCTTCATAATGGCGGTAGCCCGCGGCGCTGCGCCTGGGCGGCGGCAGCAGTTCGCTGCGCTCGTAGAAGCGAATGGTCTCCAGGTTGACCCCGCTCTCGCGGCTCAACCCACTGATGGTCAGCGGCTTACCCATGGCTTGACTCCGTAGTGACTACAGGGTTTAGCGTACCGCCCATACCCTTCCAGGAGAAGCCTAATGGGCGCCAATTGCTGCAACACCGCATCGAGCGGTGCAACCCCTCGTCTCACCAAACGCTACCGCAAAATCCTGTGGCTGGCCCTGGTGGTTAACCTGGGCATGTTCGGTGTGGAAATCATTGCCGGCATACGCGCCGATTCGGTATCGCTATTGGCGGATTCGCTGGACTTTCTCGGCGATGCCGCCAACTACGGCATCAGCCTGCTGGTGCTGGGCATGAGCCTGACCCTGCGCGCCAGAGCCTCGCTGTTCAAAGCCCTGTGCATGCTGGTATTCGGAGTCGGCGTGCTGATCGCGGCGATCTGGCACCTGCTCAGCGGCCAGGTGCCCGACGCCACCACCATGGGACTGGTCGGCACTCTGGCACTGCTGGCCAACGTCGGCGTGGCCGGCCTGCTCTACGCCTACCGCGAGGGCGACAGCAATATGCGCAGCGTCTGGTTGTGCTCACGCAACGATGCCATCGGCAATATCGCCGTGCTGTTCGCCGCCCTCGGCGTATTCGGCACCGGCAGCGCCTGGCCGGACCTGCTGGTCGCCAGCCTCATGGCCGGCCTGGCGGTCACTTCGTCCTATCAGGTGATGCGCCATGCGCGCCAGGAGTTGGCCGAGGAAGCCGAGGTCAAGGCCGTGGTTTGAGCAGCTGCGTGATGCCTCGGCCAGTTGGCCGGTCGCTGTCGGTCGCGAGTGGTGGTTTGCAAAAGTAGCGCGCGCTGGCCAGCGCCGGGGCGCATAGCCAGGCGAAGTCAGCCACAGAACATTGCCCGCTAAAAATCCACCTTGCCGCGACCGGCCTTGATCGTCCCGCGCTTGTTCTTGCCTTCCAGACGGCGCTTCTTCGAGCCGAAGGTCGGCTTGGTCGGGCGCCGGGCCTTTTCGGTCTTACCGGCATTGCGGATCAACTCGGCCAGCCGCTCCAGGGCATCGGCGCGATTCTGCTCCTGGGTACGGTATTGCTGGGCCTTGATGATCACCACGCCCTCGGCGGTGATGCGACTGTCGCGCAGCGCCAGCAGGCGTTCCTTGTAAAACGCCGGCAAGGACGAGGCCTGGCTGTCGAAGCGCAGGTGCATGGCACTGGAAACCTTGTTGACGTTCTGCCCGCCGGCGCCCTGGGCGCGGATGGCGGTCAACTCGATTTCAGAATCGGGCAGGTGGACGCTGTTGGAAATTTCCAGCATGGCAAAGGCTTCGGCGGCGACAGAGCGGCAAGGATATACCCTGACAACGGCTGCCGTATGGCCCTTCCCGCCATGGCATGCTGCATTCAGGCATCTGCGCCGCTCTACAAAACAGCTCCATCAACTGCTCGGCTGCAGCCGAAACCACACCGTACCCGCCCGGCAACGCCCTGACCTTCGACTGTCAGCACACAGCAATCAGTTTCGCGTGATGATCCGAAGTGGCCAGCGAGCACGCCCAAGATTACTGGTATGGCAGCCCATGGTGGCCTTGATCAACTTGCACGGCGGACACCCTGCACGCTCCATCCGCCGGACTCATCGACAGCCGCGACCCACGGCTAAACCCCTGAGCTATTTGCCTCCTGCGCGCCCCTGCACCTGCAATTGAAATCTTTGGTTTGAATTCCAGACAGCCGCCCGAACAATTCACGGTGTACCGTTATCGTTCTTCCACAATGGATCTCACAGCGATGGACTCGATTACTCAGGCCGTGCTCGGCGCCAGCATTCAGGGCGCGCTGCTCGGTCGTTGGCAAGGGCGCAAGGCCCTGCTGTATGGCGCCGTCCTCGGCACCCTGCCCGACTTGGACGTAGTAATCGACTATGGCGACGCCGTGGCGCAGATGACCTACCACCGCGGCTTCAGCCATTCGCTGTTCGTGCTCTTCGGCGTAGCGATCTTGTTGACCTGGCTGATGCGGCGTTTTCGCCCACACCAGGGCTACTCGACGCAACGCCTGTTTGCCTGCGTGGCGCTGGTGTTGCTCAGCCACCCACTGCTCGACAGCTTCACCAGCTACGGCACCCAACTGTTCTGGCCGCTGATGCCAACACCCACGGCCTGGTCGAGCATCTTTATCATCGACCCGCTCTACACCGTACCGCTGATCGCCGCCGTGCTACTGGGGCTGGCCTTCGGCCTGCGCGACAAAATGGCCAAGGCGCCACTGGTCGCCCTGGCCCTGTCGAGCCTGTATCTGGGTTCGACTCTGGCCGGCAAATCCATGGCCGAGCAACGTGTCGAGGCGCAACTGGCGCGCCAGGGCATCCAGGCCGAAGCACTGTTCAGCACGCCGACGCCACTCAACAGCCTGCTCTGGCGCGTGATCGTGCTGGATGGCGCGGATTACCACGAAGCCCTGGTCGGCTGGTTCGACTCACAGCCGCCGCAGCTCAGCCGCATGCCGCGTGGCACTGCGCTGGCCGAGGTACTCGCGGACTCGCCAGCGCACCAGCGCCTGGCCTGGTTCACCGATGGCGTGTTGCGCTACGACCAGATCGACGAGCACCTGGTGGTCACCGATCTGCGCCTGGGCATGACCGGCACCCATCCCTTCCGCTTCGACTTCGCCGTTCGCCACAATGGCGCCTGGCAGGTCAATCAGCACATCGCGAGCTGGCCAATGGAGCGGGTCGACCTGCAACGCCTGCAAGTGCTGTGGCGACGTATCTGGCAGCCGGATCTGCAGGTGCCCCTGACCGCCTGGGCCAGCGAACTGGGCAAACCCCAGCTCAGCGCCGCCCGGCAGACCTGCGCCGCGGAGCGCGACGATTGCTGAGGGCGGTTTACCGGGAGGCAAATCCCCGGATTACCCTGGTAGTTGATCGGCCTACGAATCTGTTGCTGCGCCTGAGGCGCAGGCCTGCTACTCAAATACGAAACTGCGCGACCAGGCCCTGCAGCTCAACGCCCAGGCGCGCCAGCTCGGCGCTGGAGGCGGCGGTTTGCTCACTGGCACTGGCGCTCTGCTCGCCAATATCACGCACTCGGGTAATGCTTGCGCTGATGCTATCCGCCACGGCGCTCTGCTCTTCGGCGGCGGCGGCGATCTGCTGGTTCATCTGTTCGATGGTGCTCACCGCCTGAGTGATGCGGCCCAGGGCATCGCCCGCCTGACCGGCCAGGGTGACGGTGCCCTGGGTCAGCTTGCGACTACTTTCCATCTGCTCGACTGCGCCGCCCGCCATACGCTGCAGACTGCCAATCAGGCCTTCGATTTCTTCGGTTGAATCGTGCGTACGCCGCGCCAGCGCCCGCACTTCGTCGGCGACTACAGCAAAGCCGCGACCCTGCTCGCCCGCCCGGGCGGCCTCGATGGCCGCATTCAGCGCGAGCAGATTGGTCTGCTCGGCGACCGCACGGATCACCTCCAATACGCCGCCGATGCGGGCACTCTCCTGATTCAGCGCCTGTATCGCTGCGGCCGACTGGTCGACCTCCAGCGCCAGATTGCCGATCTGCGTCACCGCCTGCTGCACCACCTGATTGCCCTGCTGCGCCTCGCGGTCGGCATCGCGGGCCGCCATGGACGCCTGCTCGGCGTTCTGCGCCACTTCCTGCACGGTGGCGGCCATCTGGTGCATGGCGGTGGCGGTCTGCTCGGTTTCCTGGCGCTGGTTGTGCACCCCGGCACTGGTTTGCGCGGTGATCGCCGACAGCTGCTCGGCCGCAGCGGCGATCTGGCTGACGCCGCCGCCAATGCGCCCGAGCAGATTGCGCAGGCTGCTGGTCATGCCCTGCAAGGCCGCCAACAACTGGCCGAGTTCGTCGTGGCGATCGAGCGGCAAGTCCTGGCTCAGGTCACCTTCGGCGATACGCTGGGCAAAGGCCACACTCTGGCGCAAGGGGATGACGATCGAACGGGTGATCAACCAGGCAGCCAGCAGGCCGAGAATCACCGCAGCCACGCCCATGGCCGCGAGCAGCAGCATGGCCTGGCGACTGGCGGCAGCCATACGCTGCTCCTCGTCGACTTTCGCCGCCTCGGCCAGGCTGAATACCGCCCGCGCCCGCTCGATCATCGCGGTTTCGGTAGTGCGACTCTGCTGGCGGACCTGCTGGTAATAACCGAAGGAGCGCTGGTAGGTGGTCAAGGACTGCAAGGCCGTTTCGATTGCGGCCTTCTGCTCATCGCTCAACCACACCATCAGGTTGCGCGCGACGCTTTGCAGATCCTCGCTGATGTAGGCCCACTCCTCCAACGCCTCGGCCGAACCGTCGATGATGTATAGGCTCTCTTGATCACGCAGCTCGAGCATGCGCTTGCTCATTCCGGACGCGGTTTCCGCCAGGGTCAGCGGATCGCTACCGCGGAGTTTGTCGCCTTGCAGACGCAATTCGCGTACGGCGTCGTACATGTCCAGTTCAAGCGACTCGAATTGACCGCGCGTCTCGACTGCGGCAGCGCCCATATCCTGGCGCGCCTGACGCGCCCTGTTCTGCAGGTCGACATAACTGTCGAACTGGCTCAGGTAATCGGCCACCGCCTGCTTCATGGTCTGGTAATGCTTGGCTTGCGCCGCCGAGGTGCCCTGCTCCAGTTGAATCAGTAACGCTTGCACGGTCGCCAGGCTCGCGCGCACCCGCTCGGCACTCTCGGTACTTTGCTCGATGGCGAACGTACGCTCAAACCGACGCGCCTGGAGAATTTCCATATTCACGGCCGTCAGTTGCCCAGCCAACGTATGCCCTCGCAGAATGCTCTGTAGCGCAATGAAGCCGCTGGCAGTCACCGCGATGGTCAGCAGTAATACCAAGGTAAAACCGCAGAGCAGCTTCTTGCTGACGGCAAGGTTGGTAAACAGGCGGGCGGCAGACTGCAACATAAGCACAACTCCATTATTGTTATTCGACACGCCGACACGCCTCAGGGAGGCGGTGTGGCTGGCATGCGGGGGCATGACATCGATTTTGCAAGCCGGAGCATCGCAACCCGTGTGCCAGCTTTAGTCCTTAGCGCTTTTATAGCCGACAGCTTGGCGAAAACCATTGCGCTAGAGCCCTGCAAGGCGACGCGGCCAATCGCACCAAGCCATCGGTTCAGTCTTTGCCAGGGCCGTTGTCGGCGACTTTCCGCCGAGCGAAATCTGCATGTGGCGGCTACTCGCCACTCTAGCGACGCCAAATATCCGTCTGCGTGAATCACGCCGCATAAAGAAAGAGGTGCACGACTCAGAGGTTATGAAAATATCGAGCGCCGTCGTGAGAGCGTATCCAGGCGTTCGCAGCGCAACGCCGCAGCGGGCGTTAGGAGGCGGCCGCAGTGGGCGAGAGTTTTTCACAACCTCTGAGTGTCGGGCGCCTCTGCTGTTTTCCCGATGACCACGAACAGGCTCATCGTCCGGCGGGCCGCGGCATCCAACGCGAAGTCAGGTAATTGGACACGCGGCCAAGATCACGGGGCGTCGGCCTGCACTTCGGGAGCGGCCTGCTTGAAGGCCTCGAGGGATTCGCAGCGCGCCGCCATGGCGAGGATGCGCGGGAAGGCATCGAGCTCACAGTTAAAACGGCGAGCGTTGTACAGCTGTGGGAGCAGACAGGCTTCCAGATATCCGGGGCGCTGGTCCAGGGACAGGCGCCCCTCGAAAACCGCCAACCCCTGCTCCACCGCCGCGAGGCCCAGGCCGACCCAGTGGCGGTACCAGGCATCCTTTGCCTGATCGGCCACACCCAACGGTCCGGACAGGTACTGCAGCACGCGCAGGTTGTTGAGCGGATGGATATCGCAGGCGATGTGCAACGCCAACGCCCGCACCTGAGCACGCGGAGCCGGATCGGCCGGCAATAACGCCGGCACTGGATACACTTCGTCCAGGTATTCGAGGATCGCCAATGACTGGGCGATCCTGGCTTCGCCATCGACCAGCAACGGCACCAACTCCTGCGGGTTGAGCGCCCGGTACTCGGCCGAGTGTTGCTCACCGCCGTCCCTGACCAAGTGCACCGGCACCTGCTGATAGGCCAGGCCCTTGAGATTCAAGGCGATACGCACCCGGTAGGCGGCGGTGGAGCGCCAGTAGCTATACAGCGTCAGCATGTAAATTCTCCCTGTAGAGCCAGCTTGCTGCGGGCCGGCGTCCCGGCGATGCGCGTGCAGACCGTCGGATGGTGTTGGGCGCAGCAATACCCATCCCTGCGCTCGATGGGTATCGTCGCTACGCGCCTCAACCCATCCTACGGCTGATACTTTTCCACTACCTGGTCGATGGCGCCGAACAGGCTGTGGCCGGCGGCATCGAACATCTCGATGCGCACCCGGTCGCCGAATGTGAGGAAGGGTGTCTTGGCCTCACCCTGCTCGATGATTTCCAGCATGCGTTTCTCCGCCAGGCAGGACGAGCCGGCGCTGCGGTCGTAGTTCGACACCGTGCCCGAACCAATAATGCTGCCGCTGCCCAGCGGCCGGCTCTTGGCGGCATGGGCCAGCAAGGTCGGGAAGTTGAAGGTCATGTCGGTGCCGGCATCCGGCTGGCCGAACAGCACCTCGTTGATGTGCGAAACCAACGGTCGATGCACCTTGCCGTCTTTCCAGCTATCGCCCAATTCGTCCGGGGTAATGGCCACTGGCGAGAAGCTCGACGACGGTTTGCTCTGGTAAAAGCCAAAGCCCTTGGCCAACTCGCCGGGAATCAGGTTGCGCAGCGACACATCGTTGACCAGCATCAGCAACTGGATGCGCTGCGCGGCCTCGGCGGCAGTGGCGCCCATCGGCACGTCGTCGGTGATCACCGCGATCTCGGCCTCCAGGTCGATGCCCCATGCCTCGTCGGCCATGCGGATCGGTGCCTGCGGCGGGATAAAGCAGTCGGCGCCACCCTGGTACATCAGCGGGTCGTGCCAGAAACTCTCCGGTATCTCGGCCCCGCGCGCCTTGCGCACCAGCTCGACGTGATTAACGTAGGCGCTAGCGTCGGCCCAATGGTAGGCCCGCGGCAAGGGACTGTGGCAGGCGCTCTGCTCGAATGCGAAGGCATCGCTGCACAGGCCGTCATTGAGACGTTGGTACAGAGCCTCCAGCTTGGGTTTGCAGTCAGCCCAGTGATCCAGCGCGGCTTGCAGGGTGGCGGCAATCGCCGGCGCTTTTACCGCGCGGGTCAGGTCACGGGAAACCACGACCAGCAGACCGTCGCGGCCTTGATTCAATGAAGCGAGTTTCATGGTCAAACCTCGTAGGGTGCGCCTTGCGCACCACAGATTTCAGTCAGGGTTCTGCTGCGCAGCACGCCCTAGCTCAGCTGTCTTTGCCCGGCGCACGCCAGGAATTGACGTATTCGGGCACATCGACTTGCGCGGCGGCCGGGTCTATCTCCAGGGCGCGGCGGGCATCAATCATCACCGCCACCTCGTCGACAAAGGTTGCCGGCGCCTCCTGGCTCTTCTTCAGCGCCTTGGGATGCGGGCCGTGGGGGAAGCCGCAGGGGTGCAGGGTGACCATCCCGGCCTCGATATTGTCGCGGCTGAAGAAGTTGCCGCGGTGGTAGAACAGCACTTCGTCGTAGTCGTCGTTGTTGTGATAGAACGGCACTTTCAACGCCCCCGGATCAGTCTCCACCGGCCGCGGGGTGAAGGTGCAGACCACGAAACCATTGGCGACGAAGGTGGTGTGCGCCGACGGCGGCAGATGGTAACGGTGACTCATCAGTGGGCGAATATCGCGCCAGTTGAGGCGCACCACGGTGTTGTCGCCATGCCAGCCGACCACGTCCAGCGGGTTGTAGGGGTAAGTCACGGTGCTGACCTGGTTGCGCCGCTTGATCCGCAGCTGCCAGGTGTTCTCATCCTGTTGCGCCTTGAAGGCATCGTCCAGTTTCGGATGTTCGAGCACCGCCGGGTCGAAGATCGCCTGGGGGCCGAGCAGACCCTTGTCCGGCAACTGGTAAGCGCCATCGCTGCTCTCGATCAGCAACATGAAGGTCGGCGCGTTGGTTTCGATGCGCCAGGCGGTGCCGCGCGGAATCACCAGGTAATCGCCGTCGCGGTAGCTCAGGTGGCCGAAATCGCAGTAGAACTCCCCTGCCCCTTCATGGATGAACAGCAGGTCGTCGCCATCGGCATTGCGTACCAGGTGACGCATGGCGCCGTGGGTCTTCCACACGCGCAGCTTCATATCGGCGTTGTGCAGGGTCAGCGGCGCCTCCAGCGGGCAATCACGCTCGCTGGACAACTCGTTGAAGTTGAAGGCGTGCGGCCGTAACGGCCCCTGCCAGTCGATCCAACCTGTCGGTGGATGCTTGTGGTGCAGGTGCGCGGTCGGACCGAAGAAGCCCTCGCGGCCCATCTCGCGCTCGTAGGTGCCCTCGGGAAAATCGCAGTGCGCCTGGCGCGAGCACTCGCCTTCGCGTAGGGGGAAGCTGATCCATTTACGGCTCATGGCCGGTATCTCCTCGATGCACGCTTTTGTAGGGTGGGTTAGGCGCGACTAGCACCTGCAGGCACACGGCTAATCCCTGTGCGTCGTAACCCACCACTCGTTTCAGCAGCTGCCGCCTGGTGGGTTACGGCGCGGCGCAATCGCGCTGTACCTGCAGCAACGATAGACGCGCCTAACCCACCCGACGGTTTGCGGATCAATCGGCCTTGATCACGCCGCGTTTGATCTGGTCTTCCTCGATGGACTCGAACAACGCCTTGAAGTTGCCCTCGCCGAAACCCTGGTTGCCCTTGCGCTGGATGATCTCGAAGAAGATCGGGCCGATCACCGTATTGGTGAAAATCTGCAACAGGATGCCGTCATCTCCCGGCGCGCCGTCGATCAGGATATTCAACTCGCGCAGCAACTCGCTCGGCTCGCCGTGGCCAGCCACGCGGGTGTCCACCTTGTCAAAATAGGTGTCAGGGGTTTTCATGAAGTCCACGCCGCTGGCGCGCAGCTGGCGCACGGTGGCATAGATGTCGTCGGTGCTCAGGGCAATGTGCTGAATGCCTTCGCCGTGGTACTCACGGATGAATTCCTCGATCTGCGACTTGTCGTCGGACGACTCGTTGATCGGGATGCGGATCTTGCCGCAAGGCGAGGTCATGGCCCGCGAAACCAGGCCGGTAAGTTTGCCTTCGATATCGAAGTAGCGGATCTCGCGGAAATTGGCAATCCGCTCGTAGAAACCCGACCAGACATCCATCTGCCCGCGCTTGACGTTGTGGGTCAGGTGATCCAGTTCTTTCAGGCCGACCGCGTTGTCCTGCGGCGTACGGCCTTCGATGTACTCGAAATCGACGTCATAGATGCTCTTGTCACCATAACGATCGACCAGGTACAGCAAGGAACCGCCGATGCCTTCGACGCAGGGGATATTCAACTCGCCGAAGTTGGCGTGACTGCCGACCAGCGTGGCACCTTGCGACTCGACATAGGCCGCCGCCTGCGCCGCGTTCTGTACTCGAAAAGCCATGGCGCAGGCGCTTGGCCCGTGCTTGAGGCCGAACTCGCGGACATGCCCGGTGGGACTGCCGTTGAGCACAAAGTTGATGTCGTTCTGCTGGAACAGAAAGACTTCCTTGGAGCGGTGCTTGGCGGTTTCGGTAAAGCCCATGGCGCTGAACAGTTCACGCAACTGCTGGATGCCTTGCGGGGTCGGCGCGGTGTACTCGACAAATTCGAAGCCGTCGGTACCGATGGGATTGTGCTGTTCGATCTTGTTCACGGCGGTCATTGCGCCTCCTCGTTGTTGTTGTCGATTCAGCGCCCTCGCAAGCAGACAGGACGACGCGGATAACTCCATGACAACCGAGGCAAGGACGCCCTACAAGACGGCCCAGGCGCTGTGCAGCGGTATAGTGCAGGTCTATTGGCAATAAAACCTTACAGCCTGATAAACGCCAGCCAAAGCGTCCAGTGCCCGGTAAAAACCCGGGCAGCTCGTAACGATTTATTTACAAAGTGGCGCATTTAACTGCCAAACAAGCACGGATTCTGCTGACGGCCGCGGCATACACTGCCAACTTGCACGGCCAGGCACACCTGAACATGCCCAGCGCAGGAATAATTGAACGCTTGCCACTGAACCGTGGCCCAATCCTGCAGCTGCTGACTATTCAGGGCCAGCTACAGGTAAAGCAGCGAAGCGCCAGCCATACTCGAATAGTGGCACAATGCCACTCAAGAGCTTGCCACTTCGATCAGCACAACCATGTGACGGAAAAGCCATGAGCAATGACCCACAAGAAAGTAGCGGCGAACCGATCGGCGCAGAACAACGCCTAGAACTGCTGGAGAAAGGCCGTCGACTCGATCGCATCCTGCTCTTCATCCTTGCCGCGGTGCTGGCTATGACGCTCGCCAGCTGGCTGACCATAGGCTTGCTCAGCCCGTCCAGCGAGCAGGACGCAAGTCTCGGCGCCAGCCAGCTCCAGGGCTTGCAAGAGCAGACAGCGGCACTGCAAACACAGCTCGCGGAGCTCGAAGAGCAAGTGGCCCGGCAAGACAAGCAGCTGAGCACCCTGCAAAGTGACACGCCTGCGGTGACGCTGACCAGCGGCGACAACCGAGCCGTGCAGCAACAAGTGGCGAATACCCTGATCGGCCAGGAACAGAGCTTCCAGAGGAGCCTTGCCGCCTTGAAAAACGGCATGCGCGACCTCGCTGGGATGATAGTCGGCTCGCGTAGCTGGCTCAGCGACTACAACGAGGCGCTGGACAAGACGCTGGCTGAAAGCCAGGCGCGCACGCAACAACTGCAGCAATGGGCCAGCGACTCGAGCGGCTCGCCAGCAGCGATAGCGGCACCCTGACCCCTCAGTGCTGCAAATGCCCATAGAGTTTGGCGTACAGCCCACCCTCGGCAATCAACTGTTGGTGATCGCCGTCTTCGGCGACGCTGCCGCCATCGAATACCAGCACCCGGTCCGCCTGCTTCACCGCCGAAAGGCGATGGGCGATGATCAGCGTGGTGCGACCGTTGAGAAACTGGCCCAGGGCCTGATGCAAGGCGTACTCGGTGGCGGTATCGAGGGCCGAGGTAGCCTCGTCGAGAATCACCACTTTCGGCTCGGCAAGGACCATGCGGGCGATAGCCAAGCGCTGGCGCTGGCCGCCGGACAGGCGCACACCGGAGCGGCCGACGATGCTGTCCAGGCCTTTTGCCAGCCCACCTATGGTGCTGGCCAACTGAGCGATTTCCAGGGCGTGCCAGCAGGCTTCATCGCTGCGCTCGCGGCCCATGCACAGGTTGGCGCGCACCGTGTCATTGAACAACGCCGGGTGCTGCAACACCACCGCGACCTGATCGCGCACGGTTTCCAGGCCGATCTCCTGCTGGCTGCAGCCACCGAAGCGAATAATCCCCGCCTGCGGCGTATAGAGGCCGAGCAATAGCTGCACCAGAGTGCTTTTGCCACCCCCGCTGGCGCCAACGATGGCCACCTTTTCACCCGGTGCGATACTCAGGTTGAGGTTTTCCAGCACCGGTTCGTCGTTGTAGGAAAACGTCAGCCCACGCACTTCGATACCGACGGTGTCACGCCCCGTGAACGGATCGACAGTGCCCAGGTACTGCGGCTCGTCACGACGCGCGAGCAACTCGTTGATCCGCGCCAGCGCTCCACCGGCGGCGTAGAAGGCATATTGCAGATTAAGCAACTGTTCGACCGGCCCGATCATGAACCACAGGTAGCTGAACACCGCGAGCATCTGGCCGATCGACAGGTCGGAGAACAGCACGGTGAGCATGGCCGCCGCGCGAAACACGTCGATGCCGAACTGGAACAGCAAGCCGCTGGCCCGGTTCGAGGCATCGGTCTTCCATTGCGAGGCCACCGCGTAGTCACGTACTTCCCGGGCCCGCCCACCGAGCCGACCGAGGAAGTAACCCTGGCGATTGCCGGCACGAATTTCCTGGATCGCCTCGAGGGTTTCGGTGAGCGCCTGGGTAAACCGTGAGGTGCTGTCGTTCTCCAGCCTTTTCAGGTACTTGACCTTCTTGCCCAACAACACCGTGGCGTAGATCACCAGTGGGTTGAACAACAGGATCAACAGCGCCAGTTGCCAGTGCATCCACAACAAAATCGCCGAGGTGCCCGTCAGCGTCAGTACGGCGACCAGAAACCGGCTGAGGGTTTCGCCGACAAACTTGTCCAGAGTCTCCAGGTCAGTGACCAGGTGCGTGGTCACCGTACCGCCGCCAAGGCTCTCGTATTCACTGAGGGAAATACGCTTGAGTCGCTCGATCAGACGAATACGAATGCGGTAGATGATGTCTTTCGACAGACCGGCGAACAGGCGTGCCTGCACCACGTTGAAGATCAGCGCCGAACTGCGCAGCAGAAAGGTCAGCACCAGCATCAGGCCGATATAGCCGGCCGCGATCTCCCAGTCGGCGGGGAGAAAACGGTCCATCACCTTGAGCGCGCTGTCACCATCGTGGAGCAGTACTTCGTCGACCAACAATGGCAGTAGCAGGGGGATAGGCACACTGCACAGGGTGGCGAACAACGCCACCAGATTGGCCAGAAGCAGCGCTTTCTTGTGATGCAGGGCTAGGCGCCGAATTTCCGCCCAACTCAACCGATCAGGCATGCAGCGCGCGCTCCAGCCAGCGACCGAGCAAGGGCGCGAGCACCTCGAGCGGCTGATATCCATTGGTCAACAGAGCCAATTGTCCGTTGCATTCGGCCAGCAAGGTGGGAAAGCCGGAGATGCCCAAATCCTGCACCCAACTGAAATCGGCCATAGTGGCTTCGCGCTGTTCAGTACTGTCGAATGCGGCGGCGAACTCGATGCGCGGAATCCCGGCTTGCTCGGCCAGAGCGACCAATTCGCTAGCCCGGGTGACATCCACACCCTTGATATAGAAGGCGCGCTGGATCAACTGAGCCAGCGGCCAGACGCTTTGCGCATCGAGGCGGCGCGCAGTCACCAGCGCCCGGCAAGCCGGTTCCGTATCGTAGACCAGCCCCTCGGGCAAGCCGTCGACGAAATTGAATAACTGCCCAGTACTGGCATTGACCGCTTGCCAGTAGCCCAGATAACGCACCCGCGCCGCCGCGTCGACTGCCACGCTATCACGACGCAGGCCGCCGAGTACCAGTTGCAACGGTACGCCAGCCGCAGCCGCCTGCTCGGCGAGGGACTCGAGCACCGGGGCAAAACCCCAGCACCAGGAACACATCGGGTCCATCACGTAGAGCAAGCGTGCTTGCATGGTCTAGCCCTCGTTGACTTGGCGTGGGTTGAAACCCAGAGGATGGGGCTGGTTACGCGCCTTGGCCAGTTCGATCTGTTTTTGTCGTTCGCGGGCACCGGCGCGGGTTTTCTCGGGCAGCGAATCCCAACAATGCGGACAGCTTACCCCCAGGGTGTAGTACTCGGACTGGCAATCTTGCACGGTAATCGGCGTGCGGCAGGCATGGCACTGGTCATAGTCACCCTCTGTCAGGTCATGGCGAACGGTGACCCGATTGTCGAAGACGAAGCAGTCACCCCGCCACTTGGTCTGCTCCTGGGGCACTTGCTCCAGATACTTGAGGATCCCGCCCTTGAGATGGAATACCTCGGCAAAGCCGGCACCGAGCATGTAGCTGGACGCCTTCTCGCAGCGAATACCGCCGGTGCAGAACATCGCCACTTTCTTGTGCCTGGCCGGATCGAAGTGCGCCTTGATGTAGTCGGGAAACTCGCGAAACGATTTGGTCTTGGGGTCGACCGCACCCTCGAACGTGCCTATCGCCACTTCATAGTCGTTACGCGTGTCGATCAGCAACACTTCGGGATCATTGATCAGCGCGTTCCAGTCATGGGCCTCGACATAGGTGCCGACCTGCAGGTTGGGGTCGACGCCCGGCACGCCCAGGGTGACGATCTCCTTCTTCAGCTTGACCTTGGTACGGTAGAACGGCTGCTCGTCGCAGTACGACTCTTTATGATCGACATCCGCCAGACGCGGATCCAGAGCAAACCAGGCGAGCAGGCCATCGATACCGGCGCGCGAGGCGGAGACGGTGCCATTGATGCCTTCTTCGGCGAGCAGCAAGGTGCCCTTGACGCCATTGGCCAGCATGCTTTGCAGCAGGGGTTCACGCAACGCCTGGTAATCCGCCAGGGAGACGAACTTGTACAGCGCGGCCACGACTATCTTGTCACTCATCAAACATCTTCCTTCAGTAGTCGCCCACGTAAAGGGCGGACTGGGCCTACAAACGAACACGCCGGCGTTAGCCGGCGCGTTGTCTAGTTTACGTTTCTTGGCGCTTGCCGTGTAGGGGCGGATTGACTCAGCGCTGAGCAAACAGCGCTACTCGTGTCGCGTCACAGATCAACCTGCGGGTAAACGGGCTCTCGGGTGGGTTAGGCGCACGCTGCCGATAGCGATGATCCAGCATGATCCGTTGCGCCGTAACCCACCATCGGCGCAACACGGGAGATCGCTTGGAGGGTTACGCGACGCGCCACGCTGGCGGTGCCTGAGCGCTCAGCGCTTGGCGCCGCTAACCTGCGCGGCCCGCCCCTCCTACGGTGATCCGACAGTTCAGGGCTGACGCGACACTAGCTAGCGTGCTTGCTGCCGCCCTTGCAGGTCGGCGAATTCGGAGCAGCACCCTGTTGCGCCCATTCCTCGGGCGTGTAGGTATGCAACGCCAGGGCATGCACCTGGCTCATCAATTCGCCCAGGCTGGCATAAACCTTCTGGTGCCGCTTCACCGCATTCAAGCCCGCAAATGCAGGGCTGACGATCACCGCCTTGTAATGGGTTTCCAGCCCTCGGCTGTGCATGTGACTTTCGTCCAGCACCTCGAGATGCTGGGGGTCAAGTGCAGCCAAGGCGCTCTGCAGTTGAGCTAGTTTCGACATATTCAAACTCCATTCACGGCTTTTTCGGTCCCAGCTCAGCGGACATATCCGCCAGCAGTTTATTCACTTTTGGTACCGCTATTTGCAGTTTTTCCTGGGTCAGCTGCGCCGATTGCTCGGTCAGCATCGGCATCTTTTGCAAGACCTTCTGGCCCAATGGCGACTGGTAGAAGCTAACCAATTCCTGCAGTTCCTGCTCGTTGAAATTACTGGTATAGAGCTTGACCATGTCCGGCTTGAGCTTGTCCCAGGCGACTGCCCGGTCCAACTCGGCATTGGCCTTGGCCTGGTAGGTTTCCAGCAGAGCCTGTTTGCTCTTGGGCGTGCCACTCTCGGCGAAACGCTGGGCGAACATCTGTTGCACCTGGGAATAGACCGGCACAACCAGCTTGTCAGCTTGTGCCAGCTGCAGAAAATGCTCCGCATCGGCAGCATGACTGCTGGCATCGGCAAACGCCTGGGCGCTGCCACAGGTCAATACAGCAACGGCACAGAGGGTAGATAAGCGCGACATTGTATGCTCCGGATTTAATGGGTCGAGTCGTATGTGACCCATGATCCACCATTTTGTGCCCAAGCCCGTTCACCACTCAAGTATGCTCGGCCCTATCGGCCGCCTACTTGCCGACAGATCAAAATGCCAGCACTTGCCCAACTCTGCAGGTGCGGGCAAGCTCAACTTATCTCAGTAAGCCTCTACGCTCTTCGATGACGGCAATCTCACTGCGTCATCGGTAACAGCGCACACATGGACGTGCCCGATGAACAGCTTCGCCCGCCCACACGCCTCTGCCGCGATAGCGCTGTGCGACTCCCGAGGCCAACTCAACCCGCAGGCCATCGGCTGGTCTCCCCGCCCCCAGGTTGACTGCGCACTGCCGGGACACTTGGGCCGTCGCAAACGCTGGAACCACTGGTGCATCACCACCCCACACTGGATGCTCTCGCTGACCCAGGCTGACCTCGATTATGTCGGCTACGGCGCCGCCTACTTTCTCGATCTGAGCAGCGGCCAGGCGATCGCGCATAGCCAACTGCGCGTACTTGCGCGAGATTGCGGACTGCCAGATCAGCCCGAGCAAAGCCATGAGTTCTGCCACCCACGCCTGCAACTGCGCGTCATTGAACAGCCGGGACGCTTGCGTCTGACCGTCGCGGCGCCCGACATTGGCGGACAGCCGCTACAGGTTGACTTGGACATCCAGCGCCCCGCCCACCTCGACTCGGCCAATCTGGTCGCCCCACTCGGGCCACGGCATTTTCACGCCACCTGTCGGCAAATGGGCCTGCCAGCCAGCGGCAGTGTGCAACTCGGCAACCGCCACTACAGTTGCGTAGCCGGACAAAGCTTTGCCGCCATGGACTTTGGCCGCGGCGTCTGGCCATTGCGCAGCCATTGGACGCGCGCCGCCTTTGCCGCACCGGGCGGTATTGCCGGCAATTTCGGCGCTGGCTGGACCGATCACAGCAGGCTATCGGAAAACGCCTTGTGGTTTGGCGGCGAACTGCTGCACCTGGACATGTCGGTGCTGATCCGGCAAAAAAACCAGTCACCCATGGCTCCGTGGCACCTCAGCAGTCCCGACGAACGGGTCGACTTGACCTTCACCCCGCAGCAGTTGCATCAAGCCTGCCCACGCCTAGGGCCTTTCTACGCCGATACCCAACAGTGGTTTGGCCATTTTGACGGCATATTGCGCGGCCCCAACGGTGCATGCGTACCGGTTGACGGAGCGCTAGGCTGGCTGGGCGCAACCCATGCTCGCTGGTAAACCTGTAGTGTTCAGGACTACCCGCAAGCGCATACGCAAGCCCAACCGTCTGCTAGGGAACCTGCAAGCGCTTGCAACGGCCTAAACTTGCTGAATCGCCTTCCGGAGAGTTCTATGAGCCGCACCGAAACCGACAGCCTCGGCCCCATCGAAGTGCCTGAAACGGCCTACTGGGGCGCGCAAACCCAGCGCTCGCTGATCAATTTCGCCATCGGCGATGAGCGCATGCCACTGGCCGTGCTGCATGCCCTGGCCTTGATCAAGAAAGCCGCTGCACGGGTCAATGACCGCATCGGCGACCTGTCGCCGGACATCGCCAGGCTGATCGAGCAAGCCGCCGACGAAGTATTGGCTGGCCAGCATGATGAGCAATTCCCCTTGGTGGTCTGGCAAACCGGCAGCGGCACCCAGAGCAACATGAACGTCAACGAGGTAATTGCCGGCCGCGCCAACGAACTGGCCGGCGGCGCACGCGGTGGCAAGAGTCCGGTGCACCCCAACGATCACGTCAACCGCGCGCAAAGCTCCAACGACTGCTTCCCCACGGCCATGCACATCGCCGCTGCCAGCGCCGTGCTGCATGACTTGCTGCCAGCCCTGGCCGACCTGTCCGGCGGGCTGGCCGAGCAATCCGCCCGCCATAGCAAGCTGGTCAAGACCGGACGCACCCACATGATGGATGCCACGCCGATCACCTTCGGTCAGGAGCTGTCTGCCTTCGTTACCCAGCTCGACTATGCCGAGCGGGCGATCCGGGCAACCTTGCCAGCGGTTTGCGAACTGGCTCAAGGCGGTACCGCCGTCGGCACTGGGCTCAATTCGCCCCAGGGCTTTGCCGAAGCCATCGCCGCCGAACTTGCAGCCTTGAGCGGCCTGCCACTGGTCAGCGCGCCCAACAAGTTCGCCGCCCTGGCCGGTCACGAACCCCTGACCAGCCTGTCCGGCGCACTGAAAACCCTCGCCGTGGCCCTGATGAAAATCGCTAATGATTTGCGCCTGCTCGGCTCTGGCCCGCGTACAGGATTTGCCGAGGTCAAACTGCCGGCCAACGAACCTGGCAGCTCGATCATGCCGGGCAAGGTCAACCCGACCCAATGCGAAGCGCTGTCGATGCTGGCGTGCCAGGTCCTGGGCAATGATGTCACCATCGGTTTTGCCGCGAGCCAAGGGCATCTGCAATTGAACGTGTTCAAACCGGTGATCATCCACAACCTGCTGCAATCGATTCGCTTGCTCGCCGATGGCTGTCGCAACTTCCAGCAGCACTGCATCGCCGGCCTGCAACCGGATGCGGCGCAGATGGCGGCGCACCTGGAGCGCGGCCTGATGCTGGTGACGGCCCTGAACCCGCATATTGGCTATGACAAGGCTGCGGAAATCGCCAAAAAAGCCTATCAGGACGGCAGTACCCTGCGTGAAGCCGCGCTGCAACTGGGGTATCTGACAGAAGAACAATTCGACGCTTGGGTCCGCCCGGAAACCATGCTGGAGGCCGGCAACCATGACTGAAGCAGCCAAAAGCGGTGCCACCCCAATCGAAGGCGACGGCAAACGCATCCTGATGATTCTCGGCACGCCGAAAACCAGCAGCCTCTGCCACGCCCTCGGCGAAGCCTATGCCCAGGGTGCGCGCAACGAAGGGCATGTGGTGCGGCAGTTGAAACTCGGCGAACTGAGCTTCGACCCGGTGCTGCGCGACGGCTATGACCAGAGCCAGACCCTGGAGCCGGACTTGCTCGAAGCACAGCGGCAGATCCACTGGGCCGAGCATCTGGTATTCGTCTACCCGGTCTGGTGGGGCGGCTTTCCGGCGCTGCTCAAGGGCTTCTTCGACCGGGTGTTCCTACCCGGCTTCGCCTTCAAGTACCGCGCTCGCTCGCAACTGTGGGACAAACTGCTGAGCGGCCGTACCGCCGATTTGCTGGTGACCCTAGACACCCCGCCCTGGTACTTCCGCTGGGTCTATGGCGCGCCGGCGCATCGGCAGATGACGCGCACCATCCTTGGCTTCAGCGGCATCAAAACCCGGCGCCTGAGCGAGTTCGCCCCGGTACGCCCCTCCAGCGAGGAGCAACGGCAGAGCTGGCTACGTCGTGCCGAAACACTCGGCAGCCGCGCCTAAAGCGACCAGGCGCGCACGACGGGCATGCAGAGCGCAGGGTGGGGCAGGCGCACGCAGAAACAGGTGCCATGCCCCAGGACTTGGCCCGCCGTAACCCACCATGGCAGTGCCCCGACCGACGCTGTGCCGGGTGGCATGACACTCGATACCGCTATCACATTCAAACTGCTCGCAGACGCCGCTAACCCAGCCTACAACTGCGCTGCGATACGCAACCGCCGGGCACGCAGGCTGACCATCAGCGACGGGCCGAGGGCAGTCAGTACCGATCCCAGCACCACCAACGCCGCGCCGCCGTAGGCTATCCAATTGATCTGCTCGGGCCGGACATGCTCAGGCCACCAGGTCGCCGCCAGTGCTACCGAGCCGAATGTCACCAGCGGCGTGATCGCCAGCGTTGCACTGACCCGCGAGGCCTCCCAATGCGCCAGCGCCTCGGCAAACGCACCATAGGCCACCAGGGTATTCAGGCAGCAGGCGAACAGCAGCCATGCCTGCAACGAATTCAACTCGAAGACCTGCTGCGGCTGCGCCCAAGGGGTCAACAACAGCGCACAGGCCAGGTAGATCACCATCATCACCTGCAACGAATTCCACACCGTCAGCAACTGCTTTTGCGCCAAGCCGTAAAACGTCCAGACAACTGCGGCCAGCAGCACGATCAGAACCCCGGCGGTGTAAGCGCTCAACGAGGTCAGCAATTCGCCCAAGCGCTGATTGAAAAACAGCACAAAACCGCACAGCAGCACGGCCAGACCCATACCCTGGCCGAGACTGAAACGCTCGCGGAAGACAAACAGACTGCTGATCAGCAGCAAGATAGGCGCGACCTGGATCACCAATTGCGTGGTGCCGGGACTGAGTAGATTCAGGCCGGTCAGATAGAGCACATAATTGGCACTTAAGCCGGCAATCGCTAAGGCGAGAAGCCAGGCGCCCTTGCGGCCCAGAGGGCGGAAACGCGGCAAGCCTTGGGACACGGCCAAATAAGTCAGCAGAATCGAACCGGACACCAGCAGTCGATACCAGGTGACCGTGACCGGGTCCATCACCTGCAGTACTTGTTTGAGTTTGATCGGCAACACGCCCCAGAGCAGAGCGGTGAGCAGCGCCAGGAACAGGCCATAAAGCCAGCGGCCGGAAGAG
Source organism: Pseudomonas paeninsulae (assembly GCF_035621475.1). Classification (NCBI taxonomy): domain Bacteria; kingdom Pseudomonadati; phylum Pseudomonadota; class Gammaproteobacteria; order Pseudomonadales; family Pseudomonadaceae; genus Pseudomonas; species Pseudomonas paeninsulae. The sequence goes on along the minus strand of NZ_CP141799.1, from coordinate 1,890,801 downwards.
ATGTGCATGACTGCCTCGCTCGCCAGCTAACGGCGAAACCGCTATCTTATGCCGCCACGGCCAACCGACACAGTCACAGTTCAGCGGGGTTGCATACGACAACTGTACTGCTGACGAGCGATACACAGCCACACAGTTGACGTCAAAAACATAAACAAGCAGAAGCGCAGGCGATACACATCAAAAAAACAACCATTGGTCGTCAACTCAAACGAGTTCATCCACGCGGCTTAGACTGAACCTATTAGGCTCATTGCATGAGGTTATTGCCATGTTCGGTCAACGCACCATCGACCCCAGCCCCGGCACGCACTACCGCAGCGAGCGGGTCACTGCGGTCAACGGCCAGTATTTCTTCTCTACGCGCGAAGGCACCCTCGAAGGCCCCTACTTCACGCGCATCGACGCAGAGCGGGACATCGGCTTCTATATTGACCGTGTGCTACAGGCCAGCGACAGCATTAAGAGTCGAGCATTCTGATCGGAATGTATCGCCCATAAAAAACCCTCAGGTATCTCTACCTGAGGGCTTCGTATATGGCGCAGCGGACGGGACTCGAACCCGCGACCCCCGGCGTGACAGGCCGGTATTCTAACCGACTGAACTACCGCTGCGTGTCGGATGGGCTTGCGCCCAAAGAACTCTTGCTTCATCGGGAAGAACAGCTGTACTAGCCGTTCTACCTCATGCCAAGCGAACTCGGCATGGAAAATATGGCGCAGCGGACGGGACTCGAACCCGCGACCCCCGGCGTGACAGGCCGGTATTCTAACCGACTGAACTACCGCTGCGCGTCGGTCGGACTTGCGTCCGAATTCACAAAGAGTGGTGGGTGATGACGGGATCGAACCGCCGACCCGCTGCTTGTAAGGCAGCTGCTCTCCCAGCTGAGCTAATCACCCTTCGCTTTGTGAGGCGCGCAATTTACGGCCGGGGCGGACCTAAGTCAATACTCTGCTTAAAGTTTTTCTGAAAAAGCAGAAAACATCGCAACACCGAAGCAAGAACATGAGCCATTTCCCAAGACCCGCCGCAGGATCGAAACGCCGCCTTACTGCGCCACGTGCAAGGTTAACCTTGCCGCCACTCGATTGTCCTCAGCCCGATCCAGGCCCGCCTCGGCAATTTGCACGCCCTGCTGTTCCAGCCGACTGAACCAACGCTGGAGCTGGGCGAATGGCGCCGGCTGCAAATTGACCTGCAGCGAACCGTCGCTCTCGCTGTCCAGCCGCACTATGGCCAACCCCTGCTCGGCGGCGCTGGCGGTAACCAGCCCCTGCAAGCGTGCCGGATCGAGACTGACCTGTGGCTTGCTCACCAAGCTGCGCGCCAACGGCGCCTGTGCCTGCAGGTAAGCATGCAAGGCGCGCTCCTGCTGATAGGTGCTGCGTGCCGCAATCACGCCCTGACGCGCCGGCTGCCAGAGCAACAGATACAACAGCGCCAGCAGCACAAACAGCGCCAGTAGCCCCAGAGCCAGGCGCTCGCGGGCTTGCAAGGCACGCCAGCGCTGCACCAGTACCGAGCCCTGCAGCTGCGCCGCAGATGGCTTCATCAACTCGCCCAAACGATTCATGCTCATCCTCCGATCACCAGACGGGCGCTGACGCCAGCCGTTTCACGGCTGGCCGAACCCAGTTGCACCGCCAAACCGGCCTCCTGCAGACGCTCACGCAGTCGCTCCAGCTCGGCAAACCCAGGCGCCTGAATCTGCATGGCCAAATCACCACGCACCTCGCTGAAATCCACCTGCTGAACCAAAATCTGTGTGCCCTCCGCGCTCAGCGCCTGATTCACCTGCGTGAGCATGCCGAGCAAACGCCCCTGACCGCTAGCGCCGCCCGCAGCCAGGTGTTGATCCAGCTGGGCGCGCAGATTGACCAGCTTGTGGTCGTCGGGGAACAGCTCTCGATAGAGCGCCGCGCTGACCTCGGCGTAGTTCTGCGCCTGATTCTGCAACTGCCAGCCTTGGGCCAGGTTGAAGCCCCACTGCAACACCAGCCACAGACCGACCAACCCCAGCAGCGGACGCCAGCGCTGCCACTGGCCACTTTCTTGGTACGTGGCAAATTCACCCTGGGCCAAATTGTTCTCGCTCGCCTGGCCGGCCAGCCAGGTATAGCCATCGACGATTTCGGTAGCCGTATCCACCGGTTCCAGCCCCGACTGCCGGGCTGTACGATAGGCAACATGCGGATGGGCGCAGCTAGCGGCCAACGCCGACCAATCCTCCGCTCCCAGTGCCAGGCGGGCCACCCCTTCGCCGCCGAGCAACCAGCGCGATTCCAGGTGTAGCAACTGAGTGCCCTGACGTGGCAGCAGATCGGCATCCACGGCAATCGTGCGTGGCGGCGTTGGGCACAGCGCCAACCAGCTGGTTAGCCAACTGCGGCGTACGGCAAACACCCGATGACGACCGTCCTCGAGCTGCTCGCCCAAGGCCAGATGCAACTGCTCAATGTCTTCGGCGAGCAATTCCTCCACCGCGTACGGCAGAGCCTGGCGCAGCCAGCGGGCTTTCTGCGTCGGCAGGCGCACGGCGCAGACCGTTACCGCCTCGACCGGCAGAACCAGGGTCCAGGCATCGGCCAACCCAGCCATCGCCTCGGCAAACGGCAGACACTGACTGTCGCCCTCGCGCACCCGCTGCACCGGCAACTCCGCTAAGGCGTCGGCACAGGCCGCAGGTGGCAGGAACACACACAATTGATTCATTGCTCAACTTCCTCGACGGGCGCAGACGGGACACCGCTCTGCCCCAGATCACGGGCTAGGACATACAGCTTGCCATTGCTGGCACGCTGCAGGGTGCTGCGTAAAACCTGACGGCGATCGCCTACGCTAACCTCGCTGATCACCTGAAAATACTGACTGCCCACAGCCAGCCTCTGGCTCTGCACCTGCAACCCGGGCAATTGCGCGAGAAAACTCGACACATCGGCATAGCCCTGGCCAGCGCGCCGGGCCACCAGGCCCTCGGCCGTACTCAGCGGCAGCCCCTCGGCCAGACTTGCCAGCACCTGGGCGCTGGCGGTATTGACGTTCAAGGTCGCATCCGCCGGCAAGGCACTGACCCAGGGCAACAGGCGCTGGTAATCGACTTCATTCATCTCCAGCAACAGGCGCAACTCGGATACATCGGCCAGCGCCCGGTTGGCGGCGCGATAGGCCGGCTCTGCCAGCAAGTATTGATTATCCTCGGCGCCATAGCCGCCGCTCGGTTCAAAATCGGCGTCCAGCCAGTCGAGCAAGCGCTCGGCATAGGGAGTGTCGATCTGCAAAGCCAAGAGTAATCGGCGAAACTGCGCCACTGCTGCGTCATTAGGTGCGCCTTGGCGCACCAGGCTGTTGAGATTGAATCGCCCAGTCGGGTCGATGATGTGCACCCGCAACTCACCGCCCTCGTCCAGGGCGAACGGCGCCAACGGCTGCGCCCAGGCTTCGTCCAGATGATCCACAGGCGCACGTGGATTGCCTTGCTGCAAGTCGCGCCGCAACACCGCCTTGGCCAGGGTTTCGCCGCCCAGGGCGTACTGCCAGGCCTGGCGCACATGCAATTGGTTGGCGCTGCTGCGAATCGACAACTGTTGGCGGGCGATAATCCCGGCGCAGACCACCGTCACCACCGCCACCACCAACATCACGGTGATCAGCGCCACACCGCGCTGCGCCTTCATGGTTCGCTGCCCTCGCCCGACACTTGCTGCTCGTTTGACTGACCCGCCTCTGGCGCCTGCGCGGCCTCCTTGGGCAGCGCATCAGACAAACGCAACAGACGCCGCAGCTCGCCATACCGTCGGTGTTCGAGCACCAATTCGAGCGCCTGGGGCAACATGGTCAGCTGCGCTTCGCCACTGACCGCAGGGGGCGGCCAGCTGCTTTGCCAGTTGCCCTCATCATCCAGAAAACGCAAGCGTATGCTCAGTACCCCATCCAGCGCCTGCTGCACCTGGGGCTGACTGTCCTGGGCCTGATCGAGCACATTCCAGTAGCGCCGCTGCCACTGCTCGCCGCTCAGTTGCCAGCGCACCCGCTGCAGATCGGCACGCACCAAGCCGAGCGGATTGCGCCAACCGGCCCGGCTCAGCTCCACTCCGGCGTCATCGCCCTCTTCGCCCAGCAAGGCAGGACGTGGCTCGCCAAAAGGATCGCGCACTGGCCGCACACTCACCTGCAGCAGGTCGCGCTCGAAGGCGGCGATAGCGCGTACCAGTTCACGCAGTTGTTGTTCGTGGGCGCGCGTACTGCTATCGGTTAGCAGCACGCTGTCGAGCATGCGGTAGGTGGCCAAGCCGAGCAGGGCGAATAGCGCGATGGCGATCAGCAATTCGAGCAGGGTGAAGCCGCGTGCGTACCTCATCGTCCATCCCCGAGAAAGCCGCTGAGGCTGATCACCGCATGTTCGCGCAGGTCACCAGCGCGGTTGCCTCTGTCCGGGCGCGGCGCCACCCACAAAGTGACCCGGCGCATGCTCGGTTCACTGGTCGCCTGAATTTCGCTCTGCCATTGCCAGCGCCGCCCGGCGAACTCCTGCTCGCCCTGATCACGCCCATCGCCAGCAGGCGTTTTGGCCAACTGCAGCTCGGTCAATCGATTATCGGCGATCCACATCGCCAGGGTCTTGTCTTCCAGGCGGGCAGCGACTTGCAGGCTGCGCGCGCTGGCGGTCAGCACGCTGGCGGCCACCACGGCGAAAATCGCCAGGGCGATCAGCACCTCGAGCAGGGTGAAGCCACGGCACTGTTTCATCCTGGCCGACCCGCTTGGCCGTCGACCTCGACCTTGGGCAAACGAAAGCCATCGCTGGACAACAGCAAACGCAGACCATCCTTACGCCGCTCACTCAAGCGCAAGCGAAAGGGGCTGAGCTCGCCACTGGAGAGCAGCAGCAATTGAGGTGTGGGATTGGCCGCACCACGCGGCTCGGTTGCCGGCTGCGGCAAGTGCAGCGCCTCGCCTTCGAGTTCGACGCTCAGCTCGGCCCAAGCCGGCAAACGGTAGGGTTTGTCATCCAGCTCCTGCCAGCGCGCGGACAGGGGGTCATAACGCAGCACCCGATAGCCCTCGGCATGCAACAGCAAGCCGTATTCGCGATTGTCCAGCACCGCTTCCTCAGCCAACACGCCAATCAATCCGGCCAGCCGCTCGGCTTCGTTACGCAACTCGCGGGCCGGGCCGGCGATGCCGCTGCTGAGTACAGCCATGCCGATCAGGCTGCCGACAATCACGATAACCACCAGCAACTCGACCAAGGTAAAGCCCCGGACCGGGCTGGACGCGCCACTGCGACCGGCAAACATAGCTCAGTAAAGCCTCATCAGAGGTCCCAATTACCGATATCGGCATCCAGGTCACTACCGCCCTGCTTGCCATCGGCTCCCAGCGAATAGAGGTCAAAGGCACCTCGGGTACCCGGCGCCAGGTATTGGTAGACATTGCCCCATGGATCGACGGGCAGACGTTTGAGGTAGCCGTCGCGGCTCCAGTTCTTCGCCGGTGGGTTGCCGGATGGCTTCTCCACCAACGCCTCCAAACCCTGCTGGGTGCTTGGATAGGCGTAATTGTCCAGCTTGTACATGTCCAGCGCAGCGGAGACCGCCTTGATGTCGCTCTTGGCGACCGTGACCTTGGCCTGATCCGGCCGACTCATGATTTGCGGCACCACCAACGCGGCAAGGATGCCGAGAATCACCACCACCACCATGATTTCGATCAGGGTAAAACCTGCCTGAAGCCTGGCAGGCCGCGGCCAAGCGCCCCGGGTTGACTTGGCTGCATTGTTCAACCTATTCACCTGCTTTACCCCACCAACTGATTGAGAGACAGAATCGGCAGCAGGATGGCCAGTACTATGACCAGCACCACTGCGCCCATAAACACCAACATAAAAGGCTCGAATAGCCCAACCAGCAACGCCACCTGAGCGCTCAGGTCGTTTTCCTGATTGCGCGCCGTGCGCGCGAGCATCTGATCCAGCTCGCCGGAGCGCTCGCCGCTGGCGATCATGTGCAGCATCATCGGCGGGAACTGCCCACTGGCTTCCAGGGCGCGGGTCAGGCTACCGCCTTCGCGGACTTTTTGCGCGGCGACCACCACCTGCTGCCGAATCACCCGGTTGACTATCACTTCCGCGCCGATACCCAGCGCCTCCACCAGCGGCACGCCGCTGCGAGTGAGAATCGCCAGGGTCGAGGCAAAACGGGCGCAATCAGTGGCTCGAATCAAGCCACCGAGCAACGGCACGTGCAGCAGAAACCCATGCCAACGCAGCTTCAGCGCCTCATCGTGCAACGCCCAGCGCAGGGCGAAAAAGCCCAGCAGTGCCAGGATCAACGCCAGCCAGCCCCAGCCCTTGACCCATTCACTGGCCACGATCAACCCGCGAGTCAGCGCCGGCAGGGTTTGCCCAGAGTCGACGAACACCCGCACGATATCCGGCACCACATAGCCAAGCAGAAAACCAACGATCAGCAGCGAGGTGCACATCAGGATCAACGGATAAAGCAGCGCCAGCTGAATCTTCTGCCGCGACTGCTGACGCTGCTCGGTGTAATCGGCCAGCTGCTCCAGTACCGGACCGAGGTGCCCTGCATGCTCGCCGGCCGCCACGGTAGAGCGGTACAGCTCGGGGAAGGCCGCGGGGAATTCCGTCAGACTGCTGGCCAGACCGTGGCCTTCCAGGACTCGTGCACGCACTACCAGCAGCATGCTCTGGATCCGCGGTATGCGGGCCTGGGCCGCTGCCGCACGCAGCGCTTCCTCGACCGGAAGCGCAGCCTGGATCAGCGTCGCCAGCTGGCGAGTGAGCAAGGCCAGATCGCGCGCCGACAGCCCACGCACCAGACTGAAGTGCCCGCCGCCACGGGCTTGCTCCCGGGTGCGGGTGGCCTCGACCTCCAGCGGCGCCAACTGCCGCTCGCGCAGAATTTGCCGTACCTGGCGGGCACTGTCGGCCTCCAGTACACCTTTGTGCTGGCGACCATTGCCATCGAGGGCGAGGTATTCGAATGCGGCCATGTCTGTCCTAAATCACTCTTCCTGGGTCACGCGTAACACTTCTTCCAGACTGGTCAGCCCTTCCAGCACCTTGCGCCGGCCATCCTCGCGAATACCTGGAGCGCGCGTCCGGGCATGGCGAATCATGTCCTGCTCTGAGGCGGCATTATGGATTAGTGTGCGCATGTGCTCGTCGAACATCACCAATTCGTAAATCCCGGTACGCCCACGGTAACCCTGCTCATGGCACTCGCCACAGCCGCGGGGGTGATACAGAGTCGGCGGTGATTCGCCCTCCACGCCGAGCAGTGCGCACTCGGCGGCATCGGCCTGATAGGCCGCCTTGCAGTGCGGGCAAAGTACCCGCACCAGGCGCTGGGCCAACACGCCAAGCAAGGAGGAAGACAGCAGGAACGGCTCGACACCCATGTCCACCAGCCGGGTGATGGCGCCTACTGCGCTGTTGGTGTGCAGCGTGGAGAGTACCAGATGGCCGGTCAGGGAGGCCTGTACGGCGATCTCGGCGGTGTCCTTGTCGCGGATCTCGCCGACCATCACTACGTCCGGGTCCTGGCGCAGGATCGCGCGCAGACCGCGGGCGAAGGTCATGTCGACCTTGGGGTTGACCTGGGTCTGGCCGATACCCTCGAGGTGGTACTCGATCGGATCCTCCACCGTGAGGATATTGCGCGTGCGGTCGTTGAGGCTGACCAGACTGGCATACAGTGTGGTGGTCTTGCCGGAACCGGTGGGGCCGGTGACCAACAAAATGCCATGGGGTTTGTGCACCGCCGCCTCCATCAACTGGCGATCCCGCGCGCTCATGCCCAGATGTTCTAGATTGAGGCGCCCGGCATGTTTGTCGAGCAGGCGCAGCACCACCCGCTCGCCATTGGCCGAGGGCAACGTGGAGACGCGGATATCCACCTCGCGGCCACCGACCTTCAGGGAGATGCGCCCGTCCTGGGGTACGCGCTTCTCGGCGATGTCCAGACGCGCCATGACCTTGATCCGCGACACCAGCAGCGCCGCCAGCTCGCGCTTGGGCTCGAGCACCTCACGGAGGATGCCATCCACGCGAAAACGCACCACTAGGCGCTTCTCGAAGGTTTCCAGGTGGATATCCGAAGCATCTTCCTTGATCGCTTCGCCAAGGATGGCGTTGATCAGCCGGATGATCGGGGCGTCATCCTCCTGCTCCAACAGGTCTTCGATTTGCGGCACCTGCTCGGCCAGGGCCGCCAGATCCAGACTGCCGCCCAGCCCCTCGGCCAGTTGCATGGCCCCAGATTCGTGCTGATAAGCCTTGGCCAGAGCCTGCTCAAACGCTTCGCTGGTCAAGGCCTGCATGGGTAATCGGCGCCCGGCAAAGCGCTGGGCCTCGGCCAGCGCCACCAGTTCGACGGCAGCGCGATGGGCCAGACAGGGCGGATCGGCCTCGATCAGCAAGACCACGCCGTGACGTTTGGCGAAGCTGAACGGCAAACGGCGCAGGGGGGCTTCGGTGGGCAGTGTATTCATCCTGGATAAGCCTTGAAACGGTGACCTGGCCGGCGTATCACGACTGATTATGACCGTTGTACGTCTGCGGTTGCGCCGATTGGTGGTTATGAACTTCCCGCACTGGAGCGGGAAAACTAAGCGCTGGTGAAAACAACTCCCGCCTACTGCGAGCGCTGTCCGACGGCATTCGATATTGTCTCAAACTCTGCGCTATCTTTAGCACATCGCCGAACATGACACACCACCCTGACAGGGGGCTGTCAAATGCTCGTCAACTGTCTATGATCGGCGCGCGGATCGCGCCACATAACAATAAATTTCTGGAGTAACGCTTTTGCCTCTTATGGCTACTCGACGCTGGATGCAACTGCACGCAACTACTCTGGTTGGCGTTGTGGTCGTCTTGGCCATGAGCATTAGCCTGGCCTGGCAAACCGCCGAGTGGCTGCGCCTGCTGAGGGCTCCGGCTGTGCTCGGCACACCGAATACGGCTAGCCTGCTGCCCCCTGCCTCCGGCCAAGGGCTGGAGCAGTTATTCGGCAGCAGCCAGAGCAGTGAGGCGCCACCACCCGCCACTACCATGCGCCTGACACTGCTCGGCAGCTTCGTACATGCCGACCCCAAGCGCTCCAGTGCGATCATTCGCCTGGATGGCAACCAGGCACAGCGCTACGGCATAGACAGTGAAGTGATTGGCGGCGTAAGCCTGCATGCGGTCCACACCGATCGCGTAGAGTTGCTGCGCAATGGCCGCCTCGAAAGCCTGGCGTTTCCACACAATCGCTCCAGTGATCAGGGTATGGTTTACGCGCCAGACGCAGCCGCGACTGATGCGCAGGATCAACTCGACCAACTGGAAGCCGGCAACCTCGAGCAACTGCGCGAACGCATGGACGCCCTGCGCCAGCAGATGGAAGCTGCCGGTACCTTGCCAGCGGACGCCCCCCCCACCGACCAGACTACGGAAAGCAACTGAACCGATGACTCCGATCTTCTCGCGCCTCACCTGCGCCCTGCTTGCCGCCGGCTTGGCGTTCAGCTCTTTGCCCCTGAATGCGGCCATTAGCCCGGCAACACCCAGCGCCAACCAACAGGAAGAAAGCTGGACCATCAACCTGAAGGGCGCCGATATCCGCGAGTTCATCGAGCAGATCGCGCAGATCACCGGGGAAACCTTCATCGTCGATCCGCGGGTCAAAGGCCAGGTCAGCGTGGTATCGAGCACGCCGCTGACCCTGAGCGAAATCTATCAACTATTCCTCTCGGTGATGGCCACCCACGGTTTCAGCGTCATCACCCAGGGCGAGCAGGCGCGTATCGTGCCCAACGCCGAGGCCAAGGCCGATGCGGGACAAGGCCGCCCCGCCCCGGATCTCCTGGAAACTCGCCTGATTCAAGTGCAGCACACTTCAGCAACCGAACTCATTCCCTTGCTTCGCCCCCTGGTGCCTCAATACGGCCACCTGGCCGCAGTCACCTCGGCCAACGCGATCATCATCAGTGATCGCAGCGCCAATATCGCGCGCATCGAAGACTTGCTGAGTCAGCTCGACCAGAAAGGTGATCGCGATTACAGCGTGCTCGACCTTCAGCATGCCTGGGTCATGGATGCCGCCGAACTGCTCAATAAAACCCTGGAGCGTGGCCAGGGGAAAGGCTCGGCCGGTATCCAGGTAATCGCCGACGCGCGCACCAACCGCCTGATCATCCTTGGCCCACCGGCGGCGCGCGCCAAGCTGGTAGCGTTGGCGCAATCGCTGGACAGCCCGACCAGTCGCTCAGCCAATACCCGGGTGATTCTCCTGCGCCATAACGACGCCAAGGCTCTTGCGGAAACCCTCGGCGATATCTCCGAAGGGCTGAAAACCCAGAGCGACGGAGAATCCACCGGAAGACCGCAGAACATCCTGATTCGCGCCGACGAAAGCCTCAACGCCCTGGTATTACTGGCTGATCCGGATCTGGTGGCGACCCTCGAAAACATCGTCCGCCAGCTCGATGTGCCGCGCGCTCAGGTGATGGTGGAAGCGGCCATCGTCGAAGTTTCCGGTGACATCAGCGATGCCCTCGGCGTGCAGTGGGCGGTGGATGCCCGCGGTAGCACAGGCGGCCTAGGCGGGGTGAACTTCAGCAACACCGGTCTGTCGGTCGGCACTGTCCTGCAAGCCGCCCAGGATCAACGTAATAACATCGACAACCCGATACTCAACAGCCTCCCGAACGGCGCCATCATCGGCCTCGGCACCGACAGCTTCGGCGTGCTGATCACCGCGTTGTCGGCCAACACCAAGAGCAACCTGCTGTCGACGCCCAGCCTGCTAACGCTGGACAACCAGAAAGCGGAAATTCTGGTCGGGCAGAACGTGCCCTTCCAGACCGGTTCCTTCACCACCAGCGCCGCGGGGGCGGACAACCCCTTCACCACCATCGAGCGCCAGGACATCGGCGTGACCCTGAAAGTCACCCCGCATATCAACGAAGGCGCCAGCTTGCGCCTGGAAATCGAACAGGAAATCTCCTCCATTGCCCCGACTACCCAGGGGGTCAATGCGGTGGACCTGATCACCAACAAGCGCTCGATCAAGAGCACTATCCTCGCCGAAGATGGCCAGGTCATTGTGCTGGGCGGACTGATTCAGGACGATGTGACTCAGACCGTTTCGAAAGTGCCGCTACTTGGCGATATCCCCCTGCTCGGCCGTTTGTTCCGCTCGTCCAAGGACACTCACATCAAACGCAACCTCATGGTGTTCCTGCGCCCGACCGTGATCCGCGATGCCGCAGGCCTGGCCGCACTATCGGGCAAGAAGTACAGCGATATCCGGGTGCTCGGCGATGTGAGCAACGATTACCGCCCGGGCATCCTGCCACGCGACCCCAAAAAACTGTTCGATCGTGACAATACGCCGGCCATCGACGTGCGCGAGTAAAGTCTGCGTACATGAAAAAGCCCCGACTCTCTCAGCGGGGCTTTTAGGTTCTGCGCATTATTGCCGGAAAGACCAGAGTGACAGGCTGGGCGGCAGGTCCCGTGGCAGTCGCCAAACACCGCAATCCCCGGATCTACGTCTCAGGGATTGCGACTATGTCTTCCCCAGAGTCAAGGCTGCCTTCTCCGCAAGCGCGCGTTGAAGCAAAAAAACCGCGTCTGCAACGACGCGGTTTTTTTGTGGCTAAGCCCTGCTGAAAAGACCGCGCCTCAGCGATACGCCTCGAACAAGCCGGTGGCGCCCATGCCGCCACCCACACACATGGTGACGATGCCGTAACGCAGGTTGCGCCGCTGCAGCTCGCGCACCAGATGGCCAACCTGACGCGAACCGGTCATGCCGAATGGGTGACCGATCGAAATAGACCCACCATTGACGTTGTACTTGTCGTTGTCGATACCCAGGCAATCGCGGGCATACAGGCACTGCGAGGCAAAGGCCTCGTTGAGTTCCCACAGATCGATATCGGCAACGCTCAAGCCCTTGGCTTTGAGTAGTTTCGGCACCGAGTACACCGGACCGATGCCCATTTCGTCTGGCTCGCAGCCGGCGACGGCGAAGCCGCGGAAATAGGCTTTAGGCTTGAGGCCCAATTCCAGGGCTTTCTCCAGGCTCATCACCAGAGTCATGGAGGCGCCATCGGACAACTGCGAGGCGTTGCCGGCCGTTACCGAGCCATCATCGGCAAACACCGGCTTGAGCCCAGCCAGGCTTTCCAGAGTAGTGTCGGCACGGTTGCAGTCGTCGCGATCGACCACTGCCTCGAGCAGCGTCTTCTCGCCAGTGGCCTTGTCTTCGACCAGGTAGGTGACGCTCATCGGCACGATTTCGTCGTCGAAGCGGCCTTCGGCCTGGGCCCGCGCGGTGCGCTGCTGGCTCTGCAGGGCATAGGCGTCCTGGGCTTCGCGGCTGACGTTATAACGCCGTGCGACTATCTCGGCAGTCTGGCCCATGGGGTAATAGATACCCGGTACATCTTTCTGCAAAACCGGGTTGAACAGATTGTCGGTGTTCATGCTTTTCATGGTCATGGTGATCGATTCGACCCCACCGGCGACGATGATCTCGCTGCAGCCCGAGGCGATCTGATTGGCGGCGATGGCGATGGCTTGCAGACCCGAAGAGCAGAAGCGGTTGAGGGTCATGCCGGCGACCTGGGTACCCAGGCCGGAAAGCACCGCCACATTGCGGCCGATGTTCATGCCTTGGGCGCCTTCGTTGGAGCCGGCACCGACGATGCAATCTTCGACCAGCGCCGGGTCCAGGCCGCTGCGTTGCAGCAGCGCATTCACGCAATGAGCCGCCATATCGTCCGGACGGGTCTGGTTGAACTTGCCACGGAAGGATTTGGCCAGGCCAGTCCGCACGCTATCGACAATCACCACTTCACGCATGATGCACCTCATTATTGTTGACGTTGGATATACGGCGAGAATAAGGCTGAACAATCTCAGCCTGCGAGGATCATTCACCAGTCATATGCGCGACCATCGTTGCCTAGCCGGGTGCACGCCACGTTACGCCGCTTCGGCGGATGCCATCAATCCTTGGCGAACGCGGCCTCCAGCGCCTCATTGATAGTGCGCAGCACCTTGACCCGAGCGAAGCGCTTGTCGTTGGCCTCGACCAATGTCCAGGGCGCGATCTCAGTACTGGTACGGTCGACCATATCGCCCACGGCATCGCGGTACTGCGGCCACTTCTCGCGATTGCGCCAGTCGTCCGCGGTGATCTTGAAGCGTTTGAAGGGGGTCTGTTCTCGCTCGTTGAAGCGCTGCAACTGGGTTTTCTGGTCGATCGCCAGCCAGAATTTGACCAGCACCACGCCGGCGTCAGTCAGCTGCTCCTCGAAGTCGTTGATCTCGCCATAGGCGCGCAGCCAGTCAGCGGGACTGCAAAAACCTTCGACCCGCTCCACCAGCACCCGGCCGTACCAGGAACGATCGAACATGGTGAACTTGCCGCGCGCCGGGATTTGCCGCCAGAAACGCCACAGGTAGGGCTGCGCGCTCTCCTCGTCGGTCGGCGCCGCGACCTGCACGATGCGGTACAGACGCGGATCGAGCGCCGCCGTCACTCGGCGAATCGCGCCGCCCTTGCCGGCGGCATCGTTACCCTCGAACACCGCCACCAGGGCATGCTTGCGCATGCGTTTGTCGCGCAGCAAACCCGACAGCCGCGCCTGCTCGGTGACCAGTTGCTCGTTGTAGTCACTCTTGTCCAGCGCCTGGCTCATATCCAGGCTGTCGAGCACGCTCAGATCATCCAGGCTGGACGTCAGCGGCGCCGCATGGGGCTGAAGCTGCGACTGGCTTCTGGCTTTGAGCGCCGCTTGCAAGCCATCGAGGAGAATTCGCCCGACCGTCAGGCTGCGGTAATACTCGTCCACGCCTTCGACCACATACCAGGGCGCATAGTCACGACTGGTGCGGCGTAGCACCCGTTCGCCGACCCGCACATACTTGTCATAGGTCTTCGACGACTGCCAATCCAGCGGGCTGATGCGCCAACTGTGCAAGGGGTCGTCCTGCAACGATTTGAGGCGCGCCTTCATCTGTTTCTTGGACAGATGAAACCAGAACTTGAAGATCAACGCGCCCTCGTCACAGAGCATGCGCTCCAGGGCCGAGGCCGCATCAATCGCCTGGTCCAGCACGGCATTCTTGAAATGTCCTTGCACCCGCCCCTGCAGCATCTGGCTGTACCAGTTGCCGAAGAACACTCCCATGTGGCCCTTGGGCGGTAACTGTCGCCAATAGCGCCAGGCCGGCGGCCGGGCCAACTCCTCGTCAGTCTGTTGATCAAAGGTACTGACCTGGATCAGACGCGGGTCCATCCACTCGTTGAGCAGCTTGACCGTCTCACCCTTGCCAGCCCCCTCGATACCGCAGAGCAGGATGATCACCGGAAACCGCCCCTGATCCTTCAACTCGTACTGTGCTTCCAGCAATGCCTCACGCAACTCCGGCACGACGGCATCGAAGGTGGCTTTATCGATGGCGTGACCAATCTCGGCGGACTCGAACATGACTAGCTCCCTGATCTGATCAGCAGAGCCTAGCGGATCGCGCGAGCGATTAGGTGAAGCATATGCGGGTGCCCGGCCGATCGGACCGCGCCAACAGAGCAACGCGCCGGCTCGGCCCTGCGCCAAAAGCCGCGGCGCACCCTGAAGTGCTTGGGCAACCGCGCTAGAATGCCCGCCTGCCCAATCTGGTGCCCTTGCCATGCCCGACACCCCGCTCGACCTACCCGCCACCCAACCCGCGCAGCTCGACTGGGACGCCGAGGGGCAGCCGTTATCGCGGCTATTCGGCGATGTCTATTTTTCCAATCAGAATGGCCTGGCCGAAACCCGCCATGTGTTTCTCGCCAACAACGATCTGCCGGCGCGTTACAGTGCCCTGGGCGAGGGCGAACAACTGGCAATAGGCGAAACCGGCTTCGGCACCGGGCTGAATTTTCTCTGCGCCTGGCAGTTGTTCGAGCAGCTGGCGCCCGCTGGCGCACGGCTGCACTTCGTCAGCGTGGAGAAATACCCGCTCACCCACAGCGACCTGCAGCGCGCGCTGGCCTTGTGGCCAGAGCTGGCGCCCTTTGCGCACGAATTGCTCGGCCAGTACGTCGCCCTGCATCCGGGCTTTCAGCGCCTGATTTTCGCCGGCGGACGGATCATTCTGACCCTGCTGATCGGCGATGCCCTGGAGCTGCTGCCGCAACTCGACGCGCGGATCGACGCCTGGTTTCTCGACGGCTTCGCCCCGGCGAAAAATCCGCAGATGTGGACCCCCGAGCTGTTCGTCGAACTGGCCAGGCTGAGCGCACCCGGCGCCAGCATCGGCACCTTCACCAGCACCGGCTACGTGCGCCGCCGCCTGAATGACGCCGGCTTCAAGATGCAGCGCGTGCCGGGCCTGGGCAGCAAGTGGGAAGTACTCAAGGGCCAGTTCGTCGGCACCGCCGTGGGCGCCAGCAAACCCTGGTTCGCCCGGCCGGCGCAGCGCACCAGCGCACGCCAGGCCCTGGTTATCGGGGCGGGAATGGCCGGCTGCGCCACTGCCGCCAGCCTGGCCATACGCGGCTGGCAGGTGACCCTACTGGAACGCCACGCCAACATCGCCGAGGAAGCCTCGGGCAACCCGCAAGGCGTGCTCTACCTCAAGCTGTCAGCCCATGGCACGGCGCTGTCGCGGCTGATCGTCAGTGGCTTCGGCTACACCCGCCGCCTGCTCGAGCAGCTGCACAAAGGTCGCGACTGGGACAACTGCGGGGTACTGCAACTGGCCCTCGACAGCAAGGAGGCGCAACGCCAGGCGCAACTGGCGGCGGCCTTCCCCAGCGATCTGCTGGTCAACCTCGACCAGGCCAGCGCCGAAGCCAAGGCCGGCATCCAGCTCCCGGCCGGCGGCTTGTTCTACCCGCAAGCCGGCTGGGTTCACCCGCCAGCGCTGTGCCGGCTGCTCGCCGAGCAGCCGAATATTCGCCTGCAACTGCACCAGGAGGCGCTGGAGTTACGTCGTGATGGACAAACCTGGCAAGCCTGGAACGGCGAACAGTTGCTGGCCAGTGCAGCCGTGGTGGTGCTGGCCGGCGCCGCCGAGATCAAGCGCTTCCCCTACAGCGCCGAACTGCCGCTCAAGCGTATTCGCGGGCAGATCAGCCGAGTACTGGCCACCGCACAGAGCACGGCACTGCGCAGCGTGGTATGCGCATCGGGTTATATCGCGCCCGCACGCCTCGGCGAACACACCCTGGGCGCAAGTTTCGACTTCAAAAGCGACGACCTGACGCTCAACAGCGCCGATCATGCAGACAATCTGGCACTACTCGAGGAAATATCGAGCGACCTGGCCGAACGCCTGCACAGCACCCAGCTCGACCCGGCACAACTCGAAGGCCGCGCCGCCTTTCGCTGCACCAGCCCGGACTACCTGCCCATCGTCGGCCCCCTGGCGGATCGCCCAGCCTTTCTCCAGGCCTACGCGGTGCTGACCAAGGATGCCCGCCAGGTTCCGGACACCCCCTGCCCTTGGCTCGACGGCTTGTATATCAACAGCGGCCACGGTTCGCGCGGGCTGATCACCGCACCGCTGTCTGGCGAACTGATTGCCGCCTGGCTCAACGATGAACCGCTGCCCGTGCCCCGGGATGTCGCCGAGGCCTGCCATCCCAACCGCTTCGCCCTGCGTCTGTTGATACGCGGCCAATAGCCGCAACCCCAGACGTGGCGCTTGCTTGCACTCACGACCCACACATACCCTACGGGGTATACAGACACGGAGTGACACCAGCATGCGCCTGATCCTCGTACTCGCCGCCCTGCCGACCCTGGCCTGGGCCGCTCCTGCTGCAGACCTGGCCAACCTCGAACGCGAAGCCGCCGGCCTTATCCCACCCTTCCAGCAACAGTTGATGCAGACGGTGAAAACTGCCGTCGCGGCCGGCGGCCCGGTGCAGGCCGTGCAAGCCTGCCAACTGCTCGCGCCAACTATCGCCGTGGAGCACAGCCAGCACCCCTGGAAAGTCGGACGCACCGCCCTGCACCTGCGCAACCCGGATAATCAGCCAGATGCCTGGGAACGTCAGGTACTGGAAGACTTTTTACAGCGGCAAAGCGCCGGCGAAGAGCTGACGCAGATGAGCGCGTCGGCGGTCGTCGACGGCGAGTTCCGTTACATGCAAGCCATCGCCACCGGCGAGCCGTGCCTGGTTTGTCACGGCCAGGCGATCAAGCCCGAGGTAGCGGCGCAGATCGAACAAGACTATCCCGCGGATCAGGCCAGCGGCTTTGGCCTGGGCGAACTACGCGGCGCCTTCACTCTGCGGCGCACGCTGGCGGCTGCAGCACCATGAGCGAACAAACCCGCGCGGCCCATGAAGACGCCATGCTCAAGCGCCTGGCCCGGGTCGAAGGGCAGATCCGCGGCATCCAGGCGATGATCCGCCGCAGCGAGGACTGCGAGGCCATCGCCCAGCAATTCGCTGCCGCCCGCAAGGCGCTGGACAAGGCCTACCAGGAGATGCTCGCCTGCCTGCTGGAAGAAGCCGTACTCGACCCCGAGCACGACCCCAGTGAAACCCTCGCCCGGGTTCGCGCCATTTTCACCAAGTACACCTGAGTTTTGTAGGTGCCAGAGGGGACGCCAAGTCTTTGCTGGCTCCTGCAGAGTGCCGCTTGAGCGCTTTGGTCCAGATCTGGCGAATAGTCGAGATTGTGGGGCGGCTCGGGCGGCGTTCCGTTCGGAGCGCAGCGACAACCCGCCGGCTGTTGTGCCGCGTCGCTGAGCCATGGCGCACGGCCTTCGGCGAGTGGCATCCTGATATGGATTGACCTATCAACTATGGATCCAGCATTTCGTTTTTGCTCTCCTCGCAGTGGCTTAGGTTCAGGGTATGGAGGACGATTCTGCGACGGTGGATCACTCTGATATACGTGGGTTGGTTACCGACCTGACTTCACTTCGTCGCGGAGCTGCCCTTCTACGGATGGCTGGGCGCTCCAGGCCTGGCGGTGCCAACAGCCGCTCCAGGCGACACATTCCGCCGTTCGCTCACTCCATCTCGCCGCACAGTTCCGCCGCGCGAAGCAGCGCAGCGGTCAGGTTGTGTCGCTCCCAATCCTTGAGCGCGGCGAAGCGCTGGCGAAACTCCGGCGGCAGCAGTGTCGGCGCTTGCTGCACCAGTTCACGGCCAGCATCGCTGAGCAGCAACCACTGGCGACGGCGATCCTGATCGTCACGCTGGCGCTGCAACAGGCCGCGCTCCACCAGACGATCGAGCATGCCCGACAGGGTCGCCGCCGTGAGGCTGACCCGTCCACTCAGGTCGCTGGCGGTCAATCGTTCCTCACCGGCCAGCACCTGCAGGATCATCAACTGCATGGGCGTCAGTCCGCCGAAACGGGCCAGGCGCTTGGCATGCACCTCACCCGCCTGCTGCAGGCGCCTTAGCGACTGGAAAATCGGCAGATCGAGCGTCATCACAGATGACAAATCTATTTCAGTAGGAACTATTTTTTCAGTCATACATGCCTTCTAAGTCATCTTATCGCTTTGACATGAAAGCATTTATTTGTTTCCCTGTACAAGGCTCGGCGAGCCAGAACCACTCCCCAACGGCAATACCGGTAAGGAACCCTATGTGCGGAATAGCTGGAGAACTACGCTTTGATCAACGACCGGCCGACTTGGCCGCGGTCGAGCGAATCACTCACCACCTGGCCCCTCGTGGCCCCGATGCCCACGGCTTTCATAGCCAGGGCCCCATCGCCCTCGGCCACCGTCGGCTAAAGATCATGGATCTCGCCGAAGCCTCCGGCCAGCCGATGATCGACAGCGACCTCGGCCTGTCCATGGTGTTCAACGGCGCCATCTACAACTACCCGGAACTGCGTACCGAGCTGCAAGGCCTTGGCTATCGCTTCTTTTCCGGTGGTGACACCGAGGTACTGCTCAAGGGCTATCACGCCTGGGGCGCGGACCTGCTACCCAAGCTCAACGGTATGTTCGCCTTCGCCGTGTGGGAGCGTGACACCCAGCAACTGTTCATCGCCCGTGACCGCCTGGGGGTCAAACCGCTGTACCTGTCGCGCACCGGCCAACGCCTGCGCTTCGCCTCCAGCCTGCCGGCCCTGCTAAAGGGCGGCGATATCGGCAAGACCCTCGACCCCATCGCACTCAACCACTACCTGAACTTTCATGCCGTGGTCCCGGCGCCGCGCACCATCCTCGCCGGTGTGGAGAAACTGCCCGCGGCCAGCTGGATGCGTATCGACGCCCAGGGCAACTGCGAACAGCAGACCTGGTGGAGCCTGCAGTTTGGCCCGCAAAGCGATGAGGTCGATTACAGCCTGGAAGACTGGAGCGAGCGCGTCCTCGATGGCATGCGCGAGGCGGTGTCGATCCGTCAACGTGCCGCCGTGGAAGTCGGCGTACTGCTTTCCGGCGGCGTCGACTCCAGCCTGCTGGTCGGCCTGCTGCGCGAAGCCGGGATCGAACAGCTGTCGACCTTCTCCATCGGTTTTGAGGATGCCGGTGGCGAGCGTGGCGACGAGTTCCAGTACTCCGACCTGATCGCCGAGCGCTTCAAGACCCGCCACCATCAGCTGCGCATCGGCGAGAACGAGATTCTCGAACAACTGCCAGCAGCCTTCCGCGCCATGAGCGAGCCGATGGTCAGCCATGACTGCATCGCCTTCTATCTGTTGTCGCGCGAGGTGGCCAAGCACTGCAAGGTGGTGCAAAGCGGTCAGGGCGCCGACGAGCTGTTCGCCGGCTACCACTGGTACCCGCTGGTGGACGGCGCCGACGATGCCTTCGCGGCCTACCGCCAGGCGTTCTTCGACCGCGATCACGACGAGTACGCCGCCTGCGTACAGCCTGCATGGCTGACTGGCGACATGGCCGGCGACTTCGTCCGCCAGCACTT
Source organism: Pseudomonas paeninsulae (assembly GCF_035621475.1). NCBI lineage: Bacteria > Pseudomonadati > Pseudomonadota > Gammaproteobacteria > Pseudomonadales > Pseudomonadaceae > Pseudomonas > Pseudomonas paeninsulae. The sequence goes on along the minus strand of NZ_CP141799.1, from coordinate 1,870,884 downwards.
CGCCCAGCCCGGTGCCGACGCCGCGGTGGACAAGGCGCTGCGCCTGGACAGCACGGTGATGCTGGTCGACGACCCGGTCAAGCGGGTCGACAACATGACCATGGCCTGGGGCCTGGAGGCGCGCACGCCGTTCCTCGACTATCGTCTGGCCGAGCTTTCCGCGCGCATTCCCGGACGTTTCAAGCTGCCCAACGGCGGCAAGCACGTACTCAAGGAGGCGGCGCGCCAGGTCATTCCGGCCGAAGTGATCGATCGCCAGAAGGGCTATTTCCCAGTGCCGGGTCTCAAGCACCTGGAAGGCGCCACTCTGGGCTGGGTGCGCGACCTGCTGGTCGACCCGAGCCAGGATCGCGGACTGTTCAACCCGGCCATGCTCGACCGCCTGCTGACTGACCCGCATGGCCAGCTCACGCCGCTGCGCGGCTCCAAGCTGTGGCAGATGGCGGCGCTCAACCTGTGGCTGAGCGAGCAAGGCCTGTAAGCCTGGTACCCCGGCAACCCAGCTGAACCAAGCGCGGCTGCCGGGGCTCTAAGCAATTGTTCGACCGAGGGTCGCAGCCCGGACCGAATCCGGGGATGTCACGACTATATTCACGCGCCCAGCCACTGTCCGGGCGCAGCTGAAAGCCAAGGAAGCACACCCATGCGCGCCAATGCCTTCAATCAACGCCTGCTGCGCGGCCAGGCGCCCTCCTACGAGCGCCTACAGGCTCGCTTTGCCGAAGATAACGCTACCGAACCCTGCCAACCCCTGGCCCTGAACTGTGGCTGGGGCCGCCTGTTGATTGGCCACACCTACCCTGATGCCGCCGAATTGGCGCACGAACTGTTGAGCGAGCAACCGGGCGAGCGCGATATTGCCCTGTACGTCGCCGCCCCGCAGCAGGTGCTGGCGCAAGCGCCGCAACAGTTGTTTCTCGACCCCTCGGACACCTTCCGCCTGTGGTTCAGCGACTACCGCCCGGCGCACAGCGGCTTTCGCGGCTACCGCATCCGCCGCGCACAGAATGCCGAGGACTGGCAGGCAATCAACTGCCTGTACCAGATGCGCGGCATGCTGCCGATCGACCCGACAAAACTCACCCCGCGCCATCAGGGTGGCCCGGTGTACTGGCTGGCTGAAGACGAAGACAGCGGCGCAGTGATTGGTAGCGTAATGGGCCTCAATCACCTCAAGGCCTACCGGGATCCGGAGCACGGCAGCAGCCTGTGGTGCCTGGCGGTCGACCCACGGTGCAACCGCCCTGGGGTCGGCGAAGTGCTGGTGCGCCACCTGATCGAACACTTCATGAGCCGCGGTCTGAGCTACCTCGACCTCTCGGTGCTGCACGACAACCGCCAGGCCAAGGGGCTGTATGCCAAGCTCGGCTTTCGCGAACTGCAAACCTTCAGCATCAAGCGCAAGAACAGCATCAACCAGCCACTGTTCCTCGGCCCCGGTCCTGAGGCCGACCTCAACCCCTATGCGCGAATCATCGTCGACGAAGCCCTGCGTCGCGGTATCGAGGCGCACGTGGACGACGCCGAAGCCGGACTGTTCACCTTGAGCCACGGCGGCCGGCGTATCCGCTGCCGCGAATCGCTGACCGACCTGACCAGCGCGGTAAGCATGACCCTGTGCCAGGACAAACGCCTGACCCATCGCGCCCTCAGCCGCGTCGGCCTTAGCCTGCCGGCCCAGCGCCTGGCCGGCAGCGCCGAAGAGAACGCCGCCTTCCTGGCCGAACATGGCAGTCTGGTGGTCAAGCCGGTGGACGGCGAACAGGGCCAGGGCGTCGCGGTCGACCTGCGCAGCCCGGCCGAGGTGCAGGACGCCATCGAACGCGCCCAGGTCTTCGACAGCCGCGTGCTGCTGGAAAGCTTTCATGAGGGCCATGATCTGCGCATCCTGGTGATCGGCTTCGAGGTGGTCGCCGCGGCCATTCGCCGCCCGGCCGAAGTGATCGGCGACGACCGCCACTGCATCGGCGACCTGATCGACGCCCAGAGCCGCCGCCGTCAGGCTGCCACCGGCGGTGAAAGCCGCATCCCCAAGGATGCGGAAACCCTGCGCACCCTGCATGCCGCCGGGGTCGACTATGCCAGCATCCTGCCCCAGGGCCAGCGCCTGGCCGTGCGCAAGACCGCCAACCTGCACACCGGCGGCTGCCTCGAGGACGTCAGCGCAATCCTCCACCCGGCGCTGGCCGAGGCGGCAGTGAAGGCCGCGCGGGCCCTGGATATCCCGGTGGTCGGCCTCGACCTGCTGGTGCCGGCGGCCGACCAGCCCGAACACGTGTTCATCGAAGCCAACGAACGCGCCGGCCTGGCCAACCACGAGCCACAACCGACCGCCGAGCGCTTTATCGACCTGCTGTTTCCACTGAGCCAGGTCGGCTGAAACTGCAGAGCGCAACAAATCCGTAGCCGGATAAGCCGTGGTGCAATCCGGGGCAACCACCCCGGATGGCACCGCGAACCGCGGTTTATTCGGCCACATGGCTTGCCGTACGACCCTGCCGCGTAACAAAGCCCCCTCTCTAGCGGCACGCAAGGAGACGTTAATGCAGCAACTCCCCGAACCCGACCTCGACTACCTGCAAAAAACCCTCCTGGAGATGCTCGCCATCCCCAGCCCGACCGGCTTTACCGACACCATCGTGCGTTACGTCGCCGAGCGCCTGGAGGAGATCGATATCCCCTTCGAGATGACCCGCCGCGGCACCATTCGCGGCACCTTGAAAGGCAAGCAAAGCAGCCCGGACCGTGCGGTGTCGGCCCACCTCGACACCATCGGCGCGATTGTCCGCGAGCTGAAGGACAGCGGCCGCCTAGCCCTGGCCCCCGTGGGCTGCTGGTCGAGCCGCTTCGCCGAAGGCAGCCGGGTCAGCGTATTCACCGATCACGGGGTGATCCGCGGCAGCGTATTGCCGCTGATGGCGTCGGGGCATGCCTTCAATACCGAGGTGGATCAGCTGCCGATCAGCTGGGATCACGTCGAGTTGCGCCTGGACGCCTACACCACCACCCGCGCCGATTGCGAGTCGCTGGGTATCTCGGTGGGCGATTTCGTGGCCTTCGACCCATTGCCGGAGTTCACCGAAAGCGGTCATATCAGCGCCCGCCACCTGGATGACAAGGCCGGCGTCGCCGCCCTGCTCACGGCGCTCAAAGCCATCAAGCAAAGTGGCCTGGAGCCGGAAATCGACTGCCATCCGCTGTTCACCATCACCGAGGAAGTCGGCTCCGGTGCCGCCGCCGTCCTGCCCTGGGATGTCAGCGAGTTCGTCGGCATCGACATCGCCCCGGTCGCGCCCGGCCAGCAGTCCAGCGAGCACACGGTCAGCGTGGCCATGCAGGACTCCGGCGGCCCCTACGACTATCACCTGTCGCGGCACCTGCTGCGCCTGGCCAGCGAGAACGAGATCCCGGTGCGCCGCGACCTGTTCCGCTACTACCACAGTGACACGCAGTCGGCCGTCACCGCCGGCCATGACATCCGCACCGCCCTACTGGCCTTCGGCTGCGATGCCACCCACGGCTACGAACGCACCCATATCGACAGCCTCGCCAGCCTCAGTCGCCTGCTCGGCGCCTACCTGCTGAGCCCGCCGGTGTTCGCCAGCGACGCACAACCGGCCAAGGGCTCACTGGAGCGCTTCAGCCATCAGCTGGAACACGATGCCCAGATGGAAAGCGAAACCCGCGTGCCGACTGTCGACAGCCTGCTCGGCCACCGCGACAAGGACGCTTGAAGGCCAACCCACATCAGGGCAAAGTGGCTGGCATGGGATGATGGCGCGGCGTGTATCACGCGCCCCCGCTAACGAAAATGGGGGGCGCGGATGCCGCGTATGTGTCTGGCGGTGCTGCTGCTCTGGCTTTGTGGCCCGGCGTGGGCGTTATCACCCGCCGAGCTGGATAAACCCGAACTGCGCCTGTCGCTCGGCGCCGCCATGGGTTATCTGCAAGACCCGGACGGCAGCCTGACCCTTGCCCAGGTCAGTGCCCTGGGCGACGAACGCTTCGAACGGGTCCAGGGCGACCACGCCAACCTTGGCAAAAACAGTTCGGTCTGGTGGTTCAAGGTGCGCCTGCATAACAGCCTGGCGCAGGATCTGGCGGGCTATCTGGAAGTCAATTACCCGCTGCTCGACCATATCCAGATCTACCTGAGCGGCAGCGACGGTAACTGGCGCATGCAGGAGAGTGGCGACCGCTGCGCATTCACCCAGCGCCCGGTGCAGGTGCGCAACTTCTGGTTTCCAGTAACCTTGCCCCCAGGCGACAACACCCTGCTGCTGCGCGTGAACACCAACAGCACGGTATTCGTGCCGCTGTTCTTCAGCACCCATAACGCCAGCGCGGCCGCCCAGGAAAACCTCATGGGCCTCAATGGCGCCTTCTACGGCGTGCTGTTCGCGATGTTCTGCTACAACCTGTTCCTGTTTATCTCGCTACGCGAATCGGCCTACTTCTGGTACCTGGTCTACAGCCTGAATATCGGCCTGTTCAGCGCCAGCTTCGACGGCATGCTGTTCAAATTGCTGCCGCACTACATCGACCTGCAGTCGGTCAGCATCTACATCCTGATGTTCCTCCACTGCCTGAGCGCCAGTCAGTTCAGCCGTCACTTCCTGCATACCCAACAGCATTTTCCCCGCCTCGACCTGGGCCTGCGCCTGTTTATGCTGGCCACGCTCGGCGGCCTGCTGTCGCTGCCGCTGATCGGCCTGCAGGCCTGGAATATCCTGGCCAGCCTGACCGTGCTGGCGGTCTCCCTGCTGCTGCTGCTCAGCGGCGCCTATGTCTGGCGCCGGGGCTTGCGCTACGGCTCCTACTACATCCTCGCCTGGGGCATCTTGCTGGCCTCGTTCATCATTGCCACCTCGGGTTCGCTGGGGGTCGAACTGTTCGGCCTGTACGGCGCCGCAGTGGTCAAAGTCGGCGTGACCATCGAGCTGATTGCCTTGTCCATCGGCCTGGCCGATCGCATCAACATCCTCAAGGAAGAAGGCTTCCAGTCGCGCCGCGCCGCCGAACAGGCGGAAATCGAAAACCAGGCCAAGAGCCGCTTCCTGGCCATGATGAGCCACGAAATCCGCACCCCGCTCAATGGCGTGCTGGGCATGCTGCAATTGCTGCGGGACACGCCGTTGGATCGCAGCCAACGTATCTATGTCGACACCATCTCCAGCTCCGGCAGCTCCTTGATGGCGGTGATCAACGACATCCTCGACTACGCACGGATCGAATCCGGCAAGCTCAGCCTGGAACATATCGACTTCGACCTCGAACAACTGACCTCCGACACCCTCAGCCTGTTCGCCGGGCAAGCGCTGGACAAGCATCTACGCCTCTACATCAGCTTCGATGCGGACGTGCCGCGACGCATCCGCGGCGACCCGACCCGGGTCAAGCAGGTGCTGATGAACCTGCTTAACAACGCCCTGAAATTCACCGACGCAGGCCATGTCGCAGTCAATGTCTGCCGCCGCAACGACGCCCTCGGCAAAGCCCACCTGGTGTTCTCGGTAAGCGACAGCGGCGTCGGCATCAACCCGCAGAACCAGACTCGGCTCTTCGAGTCCTTCTCCCAGGGGGACTCCAGCACCACCCGGCGCTATGGCGGCAGTGGTCTCGGCCTGGCAATCAGCAAGGAACTGGTGGAGATGATGCACGGACGCATCGACGTACAGAGCACACCTGGCCAAGGCACGCGCTTCGCCTTCGACATCCCGCTCGATGATGAAGCACGCGAAACCGACTCCCTGAGCCTGCTGCTCAATGGCCGCACCGCCCTGCTCTGCTCGCTCGACGGCCTCGGCCTGGACGCCCTGAGCCGCCTGCTCGGACGCTGGGGCATGCGCACCGAGCGCTGCCAAAACCCGGACAACCTGCACAATTACCTGGAAGACTTCGCCGTCGCACCGTTGCTGGTACTGATGTCGCCCTGGCCCGGCAGTGTCAACCACTGGCTGGACGCACTGCACCCGTACCTGCAACTCGGCCAGCGCATATTGCTGCTCTGCCCACCGCAGCACTGCCAGCAACTGCCACCCAGCCTCAGCCTACGCCTACTCAGCTTGGCGCAACCGCTAACGGTCAGCGCCCTGCGTGCCACGCTGGTCGAACTCTATGAAGAACACCGCGCCGAAGTACGCAGCCTGCCACCTGCAACACGCCCCGACCAGGATGCAACCCCGTGCATCCTGGTTGCCGAAGACAACCCGGTTAACCAGTTGGTGGTGCAAGGCTTCCTGAAGAAACGCGGCTATAGCGTGCGCCTGGTCACCAATGGGCTGGCCGCACTCAACGAATATCAACGCGATCCGGCGGCGATACAACTGATCCTGATGGACTGTGAAATGCCGATAATGGATGGTTTCGAAGCGACAGAAAAAATTCGCCAGCTGGAGCGGCAACAACGCCTCGTAGCAGTGCCCATTGTCGCCCTGACCGCGCACACCCTCGACGAACACCGCCAACATGGCATGGATGTCGGCATGGACGACTTTCTCGGCAAGCCACTAGACAGCACCCAGCTCTACCGCACCCTAGAGCGTTATCTGCGCGAGCAAACCATGCAAGGCACATAACCCGTGGGCGTACTCGCGCAGCAGTATGCCGCAAGCTCCGGGCGTCGCGATCTGGCGGGCTGCCGCTGCGCACCGAACAGAATGCCGCCCGCCCGGACCTTCTTCCGGGTTAATCGGAACCGGAGCAGCCACCCGAGCACTACGCGGCGACTGACGGTGAGACGCAGGCATGGCCAGCACGCCCACGGCGCGTTAGCATCGCCGCTGCGTTCTGGAGAAACAAACCGTGCTGATCCCCGCGTCCCTGCTCGAAGCCGACACCCTCACCCGCCTGATCGAGGACTTCGTCACCCGCGAGGGCACCGACAACGGCGACGAAACACCCCTGCAGACCCGCGTGCAACGTGTGCGCCGCGCCCTCGACAAGGGCGAAGCGGTCATCGTCTTCGATCCGGAAAGCCAGCAATGCCAGCTGGCCCTGAAACGCGACGTGCCCAAGGAGTGGCTGCAAGCGCCCAGCGAGTGACAGCCGGCATCAGCCTGCTCAGGCGCCCAGGCGGGCCGGACACGCTTTCATAAAACTAAATCACGGCCGGTTTTGTAGCGGGTTGCCGAAGCCCTTGTTCGCGTCCAACCGCTGATGAGCGCAGAGCACCCTGGCTGCATGCCCACGCGAAGCGTGGGAACACACAGGATGATACGAACCTGTGGGAGCGGCTTCAGCCGCGAATTATTCGCGTTCCCAAAGCTTCGCGGCTGAAGCCGCTCCTACGACCCGACGACAGTCTTGTCCAGCGTCACATCGAAGACGACGGCCAATCGCTGGTGATCAGCCTTGCGTGGTCAAACGCCAGGCGCGGTGGATTTTCGGGTTACGGGCAAAATCCGGATCCAGGGTCGCGGCGCTGATGTCCTCCAGACCATAACGCGCCGCCAGCCCCTCATCGAGCTGGAACTTGCGGAAGTTATTGGAGAAATACAACACGCCGCCCGGCGCCAGGCGCGCCATGGCCAGGTCGAGCAACTGCACGTGGTCGCGCTGGATGTCGAACACGCCTTCCATGCGCTTGGAGTTGGAGAAGGTCGGCGGGTCGATGAAGATCAGGTCGTATTCGCCGCGATCCTCCTCCAGCCAACCCATCACATCGGCCTGCTCCAGCGTGTTCTTGTCCGAGAAACCATTGAGCGACAGGTTGCGCCGCGCCCAGTCCAGGTAGGTCTTCGACAAATCGACGCTGGTGGTGCTGCGCGCCCCGCCCTTGGCCGCATGCACGGTCGCCGTGGCGGTGTAGCAATACAGGTTGAGGAAGCGCTTGCCGGCGGCCTCACGCTGGATACGCAGGCGCAACGGCCGATGATCGAGAAACAGTCCGGTGTCGAGGTAATCGGTGAGGTTGACCAGCAGCTTCACTCCGCCTTCGCCGACCTCCATGAACTGGCCCTGCGCGCTCTGCCGTTGGTATTGCTTAGTGCCGCTCTGGCGCTCGCGACGCTTGATCACCACTTTGTTCTTGTCGATGTTGAGCGCTTGGGGAATCGCGGCCAGGGCGTCGAACAAGCGCGCCTGGGCCTTCTCCGGGTCGATGGATTTCGGCGCGGCATATTCCTGCACATGCACCCAATCTTCGTACAGATCGATGGCCAGGGCATATTCGGGCATGTCGGCGTCGTACAGCCGGTAGCATTCGACGCCTGCCTTGCGCGCCCATTTACCCAGCTGCTTCAGGTTTTTTTGCAGACGATTGGCGAACATCTGCCCACCCTCGCTCAAGCGCGCCTGCTCGACAACAGGGGCCGGCAGCGGTTTGACCGGATTGCCGTTCTTGTTGTACTGACGCTCTTGCGGCTCCAGCGGTGCCTTGTCGGCTTCAGCCTGCTCGCGCTCGCGTTCGCGCTGCTCTGGCGTACGCCGCTCGCCGGTGACGAACTGCTCCGGCTGCACCTTGATCAGCAGCAACTTGCACGGCAAGGCACCGTTCCAGAAGGCGTATTGCTTGTGGCTGCGAATGCCCATGCGCTTGCCCAGATCCGGCGCGCCGGTGAATACCGCCGCCTCCCAGCCCAGGCAGGCCTGGCGCAGACGTTCGCCGAGGTTCTGATAGAGATACAACAGGCTGGCTTCATCACCCAGGCGCTCGCCATAGGGTGGATTGCAGATCACCAGACCTTTCTGATTCTGGTCGGGGCGCGGCTCGAAGGTCGCCAACTCGCCCTGATAGACCTTGATCCAGTGGCTCAACCCGGCCCGCTCGATATTGTTGCGCGCCGGCTGAATCAGACGCGGATCGGCCTCGTAACCACGAATCCACAACGGCGGCTTGGCCAGCCCTTCGGTCGCTCGCTGCTCGGCTTCGGCGTGCAGCTTCTTCCACAAGGCCGGTACATGACCCAGCCAGTGACTGAAGCCCCACAGCTCGCGCTTGAGGTTCGGCGCGATGTCGGCGGCGATCATGGCCGCTTCCACCAGGAAGGTGCCGACCCCGCACATGGGGTCAGCCAGAGCGCCGCCCTCTGCGGCGATACGCGGCCAGCCGGCACGCAGCAGCACCGCAGCGGCAAGGTTTTCCTTCAGCGGCGCGGCGCCCTGCTGCAAGCGGTAACCACGCTGGTGCAGGCTATGCCCAGACAGGTCGAGGGAGAGAATCGCCTCACCGCGATCCAGGCGCAGGTGCACGCGCATGTCCGGGTTGAGCTTGTCGATCGACGGCCGGGTGCCGTCTTTCTGCCGCAACTTGTCGACGATGGCATCCTTGACCTTCAACGCCCCGAAGTGGGTGTTGTCGATCCCCGAACCATTGCCGCTGAACTCCACGGCCAGGCTGCCGTTGGGTTCCAGGTGCTCGAACCAGTCGACCTCCAGCACGCCTTCGTAGAGGCTTTCGGCGTCTTGGATCGGGAAGCGCTTGAGCACCAGCAAGACCCGGTTGGCCAGGCGCGACCACAGGCACAGGCGATAAGCCGTCTCCATCTCGGCGACGCCCCGAATGGCGGACGTATGCTCACGCACCTCCTCGAGCCCCAGGTTGCCGGCTTCTTCAAGCAGCAAGCCCTCCAGGCCCTTGGGGCAAGTGAGAAAGAGTTCGTAACGATCCGACATGGGAATATCCAGTGCCTAAGGCAGTAAACGGCAGGTGAACGAGTCAACACGGCCAAAATAAGTGACAAAACGTCGCAAGGCGACCCTTCATCGGAATAGACAGAGCGTGCAACCGCGATTAATTCGCAGTGGCAAAACACCAGTACGCACGCTGCAAACGCCCGCACCATCGGTGGCGGCTCCAAGAAACAGAATCTGTTGCCTGTCGCCTTATGACTTGGACGGCAAAAGTGTTACTTCCTTATGACAAAACGATCATTCCCAGGCACCCAAGCATTCGATAGAAATCTACCCAGGCCTTCGTTGCAACGACGAGGGCACGAGGCAGAACCGCCACGCCGGCAGCGGATTTCTCCTCTGGCAGATTTTTCTGCCTGACCTCGCGACGAGGTCTAAGGGACATTACAGTCAACATTGAGGGCAGCACCCTATGAGAAGACTTAAGCGTGATCCGTTAGAAAAAGCTTTTTTGCGCGGCTACCAATACGGCATCCATGGCAAATCCCGAGAAATGTGTCCTTTTACTCTTCCTTCCGTTCGTCAAGCCTGGTTAAACGGCTGGCGCGAAGGTCGCGGTGATAACTGGGACGGACTGACCGGCACCGCCGGTATCCATCGACTCAACGAACTTCACGCTGTCGGCTAAACAGGCTACTAACTAACCCTAGGAAACTACCGACTTCACATGCACGCCCCATCCGGGCGGCGGGCGAGAGCCCAGGGGCTCCTTCAGGGAGCCCTTTTTATTCCCTGAGATACCTAATGTGCTAACCATTCCCGGCAACAGCCAATGCCGCTCAAACCTTGCGCGGTAAGCCGGCAATCGCATCCACCGCCTCGCGGATCAGCGCCGGTCCCTTGTAAATGAACCCGGAATAAATCTGTACCAGGCTCGCCCCGGCGGCGATTTTCTCGCCGGCATGCTTGCCTTCGGTGATGCCGCCTACGGCAATGATCGGCAAACGCCCCGCCAGTTCGGCAGCCAGAACCTTGACGATATGCGTGCTCTTGTCGCGCACCGGCGCCCCCGACAAACCGCCGGCCTCGTCGCCAAACTCCAGGCCTTGAACGCCTTCACGGCCCAGGGTGGTATTGGTGGCAATCACCGCATCCATACCGGCCTCGACCAGCGCCCTGGCCACCTCGACGGTCTCTTCGTCGCTCATGTCCGGGGCAATCTTGATGGCCAGCGGTACGCGTTTGCCATGCTGCCGGGTCAGGTCTTCCTGACGCAGGCGCAGGGCTTCTAGCAGCTGCTTGAGCGAATCACCGAACTGCAGGCTGCGCAGGCCCGGGGTATTCGGCGAGCTGACGTTGACCGTCACATAACTGGCGTGGGCATAGACCTTGTCCAGGCACAGCAGGTAATCGTCCACCGCTCGCTCGACCGGGGTATCGAAATTCTTGCCGATATTGATGCCCAGCACACCTTTGTACTTGGCCGCCTGCACCCTGCCCAGCAGATGGTCGACCCCGAGGTTGTTGAAGCCCATGCGATTGATGATGGCCTCGGCCTCTGGCAGGCGGAACAGCCGCGGTTTGGGATTGCCCGGCTGCGGACGTGGTGTCACGGTGCCAATCTCGACGGAGCCGAAACCCAGCTGGGCAAAACCGTCGATGGCAGCGCCATTCTTGTCCAGACCGGCCGCCAAGCCGACCGGATTGGCAAACTCCAAGCCCATCACCTTGACTGGCAAACTCGCCGGCGCCTTGCACAGCAGGCCATTGAGCCCCAAACGTCCGCCAGCACCGAGCAGATCGATGGTTAGCTCGTGGGAGGTTTCCGGAGAGAGTTTGAACAGTAGCTGGCGGGCCAGGGTATACATGGGCAGGCTTAGCTCGATAATGGCGAAGTCGGAAAGGCGGCGATTATACAGGCCGGGGGAACAGCTAGCGAGCGAAGGTCGAGCAAGCGCCCGTGCCGGCCGCAGAGCCAGCAGAAACTACGAGAGACATCAGCGCTTGTGAAAAAATCGAGCGCCGTCACGAGAGCGTCACCAGCTGTTCGCGGCAAGGCGCGCTACGCCAGAAATGGGGGGAGATTAGTGAGTTCAATGATCCCGTCTTTGGTGTCGCGCGACGTCAGCAGCTGGCGCCTGGGGCGCTCAAAGTAAGCGGGAGTTTTTCACGCGCTCTCAGCCCAGGCGGCGCAGGCTGAGTAACTGGCCGGTCGAGTTGAACTCCAGCTCGAAACAACCGTATACACCTTCATGCGTCAAAAACGGCCTGAAGTGATGGGCCGGCACACTGACCCGCCTACCATCACGACTCTGCACCAGGATGCGATTGGCCCGTCCTTGATAGACCGCACGCATGCGCTCGGCAGATAACGCGAGATCCAGCAGCAGACTGGCCATGCAGACACCTTGGCAAATGAATGCGCCAATCTTGCCACAAGCAACCAGCAAGCTCCGCGCAAAACCCGCCCTTTTGACCCGCAAAGCCTGTGCAACCGCCTTGTGGCTCTGCCACACTTGCGCCGGTGTCCTTGGAGTTCGCACCCGGTCATGAGCCTGTTCGATCAACCCGCCTCCCTCAGCTCACGCCTTGCCGCCCTGATCCAGCGCCTGGGCTGGAGCGGCCGTGCGCCGCGCTTGATACTGGAGCGCGCCAGCCGCCTGAATCTGCCCTTCAAAGCCATGCCCGCGACCCGCGACAGCATCTGCTGGCTCGAAGGGCCGCCACTGCAACGCCTGGTCGAACTGCCGCGCGACGCCCTGTCCGGCCCGGTGCAGGAAGACAAAGCCCAAGCCCATGCGGTACTGATTCAAATCGTCGAAGTGCAACAGCAGCAACTGGAGTCGTTCGACCTGCGCCTGATCGACGGACTGAGCAACTGCGATCCCGAGCAGGCCCACTTCACCTGCTTCGAGGAATACGCCGCCAGCGAAGCCTGCCGCCAGGTGCGCATCATCAGCTACAAAGACTTTGTCAAAACCATCAGCCAGGCCCTGCCCCGCTTCCTCGCAGGCGAATGCATCAGCCTGCGCCAGGCCAGCTGGCACGGCGAGCGGATATTCTGGGCCGGCGAGCAACATAGCGAAGCATTGGCCTGCGCCGTCGCCTATGCACGCCGCCGCCAACTGGAAATCACCCTGCCTGCCGAACTGTGCAGATACCGCTTGAGCAGTGGCGGCCTGGCGGAACTGCAACAGCGCTATCACGTCCTGGCCATGCCTGGTGCTGCCTGGAGCGACCCGGCATTCATGAGCCTGCTGCTGGACACCGGCCTGCCGTATGCCCGCCTGGCCCTGCTGCGTAACCCGGGTGCGCCGGAGTTCCTCCTGCTACCCAAGCATTCCGCCGAGGCCACCGCCCTGGGTGAAGGCCTGCGCCTGGCCGGCGCACCCGATGTGGTCCACTACCTGCAAGGGCTTGCAGCGCACAAACCTGAGACAGCGCCGAACCAAGGCAAAACATCGTTGCCCTGAACAAGGCTACTCACCGGTTAACTGTTGCAACTCGCTTTTGTAGGCTGGGCCGGGCGGCGTTCCGCTTTAGCCCACCGCCGCCAAATAAGCAGCCTTGGTGGGCTGCAGCCCAGGTTTTGCCATCAACCCATAACGGCTACATGGCCTTTTTCATTCCCAGACCAGGCAAGGCGCTCAATCAGCAGCCTCAGTCCGAACGGATCAGGTGATCGAAGGCGCTGAGCGAAGCCTTGGCGCCCTCGCCCACGGCGATGACGATCTGCTTGTAAGGCACAGTGGTCACATCGCCAGCGGCGAAGATACCGGGCACGTTGGTGCCGCCCCTGGCATCGACGATGATCTCACCGCGTGGTGACAACTCGATCACGCCTTTGAGCCAGTCGCTATTGGGCAGCAGACCGATCTGCACGAAGATCCCGTCCAATTCGACGTTGTGCAGTTCGTCAGTGTTGCGGTCCTTGTAGACCAGCGCCTTGACCTTCTGCCCATCGCCCAGCACTTCGCTGGTCAGCGCGCTCTTGATAATGGTCACGTTCGGCAGACTGTTGAGTTTGTTCTGCAATACCGCATCGGCACGCAACTGGCTGTCGAACTCGATCAGGGTGACATGGGCGACGATGCCGGCCAGGTCGATGGCGGCTTCCACGCCGGAGTTGCCACCACCGATCACCGCCACCCGCTTGCCCTTGAACAACGGCCCATCGCAATGCGGGCAGTAGGCCACACCCTTGCCACGGTAGGCCTGTTCGCCGGGCACGTTCATCTCCCTCCAGCGCGCGCCAGTGGCCAAAATCAGGGTCTTGGCTTTCAGCGACGCGCCGCTATCGAACCTGACTTCATGCAGGCCGCCAGCCTGCCTGGCCGGAATGATGGCGCTGGCGCGCTGCAGGTTCATGATGTCGACTTCGTACTGCTTGACGTGTTCTTCCAGGGCGCGGGCCAGCTTCGGCCCTTCGGTTTCCTGCACCGAGATGAAATTCTCGATGGCCATGGTATCCAGCACCTGGCCGCCGAAACGCTCGGCCGCCACCCCGGTACGAATGCCTTTGCGCGCGGCATAGATAGCCGCAGCAGCGCCAGCCGGACCACCACCGACCACCAGCACGTCGAAGGCCGCCTTGGCGTTGAGCTTGTCGGCATCGCGGGCACCGGCATTGGTGTCGATCTTGGCGATGATTTCCTCTACCCCCATACGCCCTTGGCCAAACGGCTCGCCGTTCAGGTACAGGCTCGGTACCGACATGATCTGCCGCGCCTCGACTTCTGCCTGGAACAGCGCGCCATCAATGGCGACGTGGCGGATATTGGGGTTGAGTACGGCCATCAGGTTCAGCGCCTGGACCACGTCCGGGCAATTTTGGCAGGACAGCGAATAGTAGGTTTCGAAATTGAATTGGCCTTCGATGCCCTTGATCTGTTCGATCACATCCGCCGCGGTCTTGGATGGATGGCCACCGACCTGCAGCAACGCGAGCACCAGCGAAGTGAATTCGTGGCCCATGGGAATACCGGCAAAACGCAGGCTGATATTCGCCGCGGGGCGATTGAGCGAGAACGACGGCGTGCGACTGTCGCTGCCATCGGTCTTGAGGGTGATTTTGTCGGTCAGGCTGACAATGTCTTGCAGCAGGCCGAGCAGTTCGCGGGATTTGTCGCTGTCATCGAGGGACGCGACGATCTCGAACGGCTGGGTAACCTTCTCGAGGTAGGCCTTCAACTGGGCTTTCAGATTGGCGTCCAACATGATTCAGGTATCCCTTGCTAACGAAATTCAGACACAAAAACGCCCGGACGGATCGCGCCCGGGCGTCGGGCACTAGAAGGGCTGGGTTACAGCCCTAGCAGCGCGTTGTTTTGCCAGGAAAACGCTGGTTAACGCTGCCGTATCGAAGCGCAGCAGCGTTCAGACCTTGGTTAAATTTTACCGACCAGGTCCAGGGACGGAGCCAGAGTGGCCTCGCCTTCCTTCCATTTGGCCGGGCAGACTTCGCCCGGGTGAGCGGCGGTGTACTGGGCGGCCTTCAGCTTGCGCAGGGTTTCGGATACGTCGCGAGCGATTTCGTTGGAGTGAATTTCCACGGTCTTGATCACGCCTTCCGGGTTGATCAGGAAGGTGCCACGCAGCGCCAGGCCTTCTTCAGCAATGTGTACGCCGAAAGCGTTGGTCAGGGCATGGGTCGGGTCGCCGATCAGCGGGAACTGAGCCTTGCTCACAGCCGGGGAAGTTTCGTGCCAGACTTTGTGCGAGAAATGGGTGTCGGTGGTGACGATGTAAATTTCGGTACCGGCATCACGGAACGCGGCGTAGTTATTGGCAGCGTCTTCGATCTCAGTCGGGCAGTTAAAGGTGAAGGCTGCCGGCATAAAGATCAGAACAGACCACTGACCCTTCAGGGACTGCTCGGTGACTTCGATGAACTTGCCGTTGTGGAAAGCGTTGGCCTTGAAAGGTTGAACCTGAGTGTTAATGAGGGACATCTATAATTCCTTGTGAGGGTTGAAAATCTACTGGGGCCATCTTAGCCACTTCAGCGCAGAAAGCTTATTGATTGCCGCCATGGTGTCGATTGAGTAAGCCAATCGCTACCTGCCTTCACGCCAGGGTCGGGTCTATCACCAACACCAGTTTGCCGTTAACCCGATTACTCGCCAGTTCGGCAAAGGCCGCTTGCGCGTCCGCGATCGGGAAACTGCGTTCCAGTTGCGGCTTGAGCCGGCCTTCGGCAAACAGCGGCCACACCTGCTGTTGCAGATCGCGCAGCAGATCGGCCTTGAACTGATCATCGCGACTGCGCAGGGTCGAACCGATCAATTGAATGCGCTTACCCAGCAGCAACCCCAGATCCAGTTCGGCCTTGCGCCCGCCCATCAGACCGATATTCACCCAGCGACCATCGAGCGCCAGCAACTCCAGGTTGAGCGCGGCGTAGTTGCCGCCAACCGGATCGAGGATCACATCGAAGGGGGCGAAATCGCGTAAGGCCTGCAGGTTGTCATCGCCACGCAACACGCCCGCCTGGGCACCCAAGGCTTCGCAATAGGCCAGGCGCTCGGCAGAACCGACGCTGACCCAGCACGGACTGCCAAATGCCCTGCACAACTGGATCGCCGCCGACCCCACACCACTGGCCCCCGCATGCAACAGGACCTTTTCGCCCGGTTTCAAGCAAGCCAACTGGAACAGGTTGAGCCAGGCCGTGGCATACACCTCTGGCAAGGCAGCCGCCTCGTGCAGTGAGACGCCTTCGGGCACTGGCAAGGCGTGCCGTGCATCGATCACCACGTCCTCAGCCATGCCGCCGCCGGAGAGCAGCGCGCACACCCGATCGCCAACCTTCCAGTCACTGCCAGCCCCAACCTCGCTGACTACACCGGCGCATTCCAGGCCCAATATATCGCTGGCACCCGGCGGCGGCGGATACAGACCGGCGCACTGCAACAGGTCGGCCCTGTTCAGTCCGGCGGCTGCCACTCGAATACGGATCTGCCCCACATCACAGGCCGGGGTGGGCTGCTCCGCCCATTCCACGCGCCCTTCAACGCCTTGCAATGCCTTCACGCTGCCTCCATAGTGCATTTGAACCGAGCCCGACTTTCAACGTCGGTCTTTTGCATTGCGCCGATGGAACTTGGCGCCCTGAATGATGGCCTAATATGCGTTATCAATTGTCCCTACGTCGAGTAAGCATGAAGCGATCACTGCTTAGCACCCTCCTTGCCCTTAGCCTTGGCTTAAGTGCCTTGCCGCTGTCGGCGAAAACCACCAGTGCCGATCCGTGGGAATACTTGCAGCCAAACCGCGAGCAGGTCATCGCCAGCCTCAATGTTGTAGAGCTGCTCAACCGGCACCACTACAACAAGCCACCACTCAACGATGAGCGCTCGGTGAAGATCTATCAGGGTTACCTGAAGATGCTCGACCCCTCGCGCAGTTACTTCACCGCGGGTGATATCGCCGAGTTCGACCAGTGGCGCAACCAGTTCGACGACCTGCTGAAAAGCGGAAATCTGGAACCGGGATTTCTAATCTACAAGCGCCAACTGGAGCGCCTGCAAAGTCGTTTGCAATTCGCCCTGAACATACTCGAACAAGGTGTCGACAAGATTGACTTCAGCACCGATGAAAGCCTGCTGATCGACCGCGAAAAAGCTCCTTGGGCCAAGAATTTAGTCGAGTTGGACGAGCTATGGCGCAAACGCGTCAAAGACGAAGTGCTGCGCCTGAAAATCGCCGGCAAGGAACCCAAGGCAATTCAGGAACTGCTGATCAAACGCTACAAAAGTCAACAGACACGCCTGCGCCAGACTCGCGGCGAGGATATATTCCAGGCCTACGTCAATGCCTTTGCCATGTCCTACGACCCGCATACTTCCTATCTCTCCCCAGACAATGCGGAGAACTTCGACATCAATATGAGCCTGTCGCTGGAAGGCATTGGCGCGGTACTGCAAAGCGACAACGAGCATGTCAAGGTTGTGCGCCTGGTGCCCGCAGGACCGGCCGACAAGAGCAAGCAGATTGCCCCGGCAGACAAGATCATCGGTGTTGCCCAGGGCAGCGACGAAATTGTCGACGTGATCGGCTGGCGCCTGGACGAAGTGGTCAAGCTGATCCGCGGACCGAAAGGCTCGCAGGTGCGCCTGGAAGTGATTCCGGCGAGCAACGCACCTAATGACGAGACCAGCAAGGTAGTCAACATCACCCGTGAAGCAGTCAAGCTGGAAGAGCAAGCCGCGAAGAAATCCGTGCTGCGGCTCACTCACGAAGGGCGCGACTACAAACTGGGCATCATTGAAGTTCCCGCGTTCTACCTCGACTTCAAGGCCTTCCGTGCCGGTGACCCGAACTACACGAGCACTACCCGTGACGTCAAACGCCTGATCACCGAACTGGAGCAGGAAAAGGTCGACGGCGTGGTCATCGACTTGCGCAACAACGGTGGCGGCTCACTGCAAGAAGCGACCGAACTGACCGGGCTGTTTATCGACCAGGGACCAACCGTACTGGTGCGCAACAGCGACGGCCGGGTCGATGTGCTGGCTGATGAAAATACCGGCATCTTCTACAAAGGCCCGCTGGCCGTACTGGTCAATCGCCTGTCAGCCTCGGCTTCGGAGATTTTCGCCGGCGCTATGCAGGACTATCACCGCGCCCTGATCCTCGGCGGCCAGACCTTCGGTAAAGGCACGGTACAGACCATTCAGCCGCTCAACCACGGCGAGCTCAAGCTGACCCTAGCCAAGTTCTACCGCGTTTCCGGGCAAAGCACCCAGCATCAGGGGGTGATCCCGGACATCCAGTACCCCGACGTGATGAACACTAAGGAAATCGGTGAAAGTGCCCTGCCCGAGGCATTGCCGTGGGACAGCATCAAAGCAGCGATGACCCCAAAATCCGATCCGATCATGCCCTTCCTGAAGGAACTGCAGACTCGCTACGATAGCCGCACGGCAAAGAATCCCGACTTCACCTTCACCCGCGAACGCCTTGCTCTGGCGCAAAAGCTCATGGATGAAACCAGCGTTAGCCTCAACGAAGGCAAACGCCGCGCACAACAGACTGATATAGAAGCGCAGCAACTGGTGATCGAAAACAACCGTCGTAAAGCCAAGGGTGAAACCCTGCTCAGTGAGTTGAAGAAAGAAGACGAAGACGCTACTCCGGTCGAACCTGAAAAAACCAAACCGGAAGATGACGCCTTCCTTGCCGAAAGCGGGCATATCTTGCTCGACTACCTGGGGTTGAGTTCGAGGGTGGCCAAACAGTAAGCGTTAGCCGCTTACGGCTGTCATCAAAGGGTCATCAATCTGTCGTGAAATGAAGGGGCTGATAGCGATATCAGCCCCTTCGCTTTTCTGCATATCGAGACCCACCATGACCGCCACCGAGCAACTGAGCGCGCTGGACCATATTCTCGCTCACGGCGACCTGTACAGCTTGTTCCAGCCGATCGTCAGCCTTTCCGAGCGCTGCATCCTCGGATACGAAGCCCTGACTCGTGGCCCGTCCAACAGCCCATTGCACTCACCGATCAATCTGTTCGCCGTGGCACGCAATGCCGGGCGACTGGGCGAGCTGGAGGTGGCCTGTCGCAAAAATGCCTGCCGGCGCTTCAGCGAACTGCAACTGCCGGGCAAGCTGTTTCTCAACGTCTCGCCGGATTCACTGCTGGAGCCTGGCCATCAACCCGGTCGCACCCTGCAACTGCTGCAAGCCTATGGCATCCCGCCCAGCCAAGTGGTGATCGAGCTGACCGAGCAGTCTCCCACCGACGACTTCACCCTCCTCGATACCGCCCTGCATCATTACCGCGCCATGGGCTTTTCGATTGCCCTGGACGACCTTGGCGCTGGCTATTCGAGCCTGCGCCTATGGTCAGAGCTGCGCCCGGATTACGTGAAAATAGACCGCCACTTTATCGATGGCATTCATCAGGACGCGGTCAAGCGCGAGTTCGTCGGTTCGATCCTGAAGATGGCCAAGGCGTCACGCGCCCAGGTGATTGCCGAAGGGATCGAACTGGAAGAAGAACTCGCCGTACTGGCCGAGATGGGCATTGACCTGCTGCAAGGCTATTTGCTCTGTCGCCCGCAGGAACAACCACCACGCGATGCGCACAAACTCCTGCCGAAACTCAACGGCAATGCGCTAGCCCTCAGCGAAGAAGGCAGCAACCTCAGCCCCCTGCTCAACGCACAGCCGGCAGTACCCCAGCACACGCTCATCGCCGAGGTGCTGGAAGCCTTCCGTGCCCAGGCCAATCTCAACTCCTTGGCCGTCGTCGATGAGCACGGGCAACCGATCGGCATCGTCAACCGCCATGCGCTGTCCGAAGCACTGCTCAAGCCTTTTGCCACCGACCTGTTCGCCCGCAAACCGATCAGCCGCCTGATGAGTAATGACTTCCTCGCCGTCGAACTAAAGCAGTCGTTGCAGCAGGTCAGCCGCCTGCTCACCAGCCGTGCCCGTCAACGCATAGAGGAAGATTTCATCATCACCCAGGACGGCAGTTACCTGGGGCTTGGGCGGGTGATCGATGTGCTCAAGTTGATCACCGAACTGAAGATCCAGCAGGCGCGCTACGCCAACCCGCTGACCCTGCTGCCGGGCAATGTACCGATCCAGCAATGCCTGACTCGCCTGTTGCAACAAGCCCGAGAAGCGGTGATCTGTTATGTGGATATCGACAACTTCAAGCCGTTCAACGACCTCTATGGCTATGCCAAAGGCGATGAAGTGTTGCTGAGTCTGGCGCAATGCCTAAGCGAGCGGGTAGACCCTGCACGGGATTTTGTCGGCCATATTGGCGGCGACGACTTCTTGCTGGTGCTCGGCTCACACGATTGGCGAGCCCGCCTCAATCGCCTGCAGGAAGACTTTCAAAGTCAGTGCCGGCGCTTCTACAGCGATGAACACCTGCAAGCTGGCTGCCTGGTCGCCCACGGCCGGCAGGGCCAGCGCCAGGAATTCGCGCTGCTCTCCCTGTCACTGGGGGCGGTGCATCTACGCCCGGAACAATGCGCACAACTGGACGCCAGCCAGCTCGCAGCTCTGGCTTCGGAAGCCAAGCGCCACGCCAAGGCAGTGCCCGGTTACAGCCTGCATATCATCGATACGCACAAGCTGTCGGCTTGACTAGCAACCCGCCTTCGCAGAGACGCGGCGCTTGCCAAGCCGCACCTGCAAGGCGCTACAGCTGGGTGCAATTACGGCTGGAGCGCGCGTCCAGCCGCGAAGACCTGCGAAGCGCCGCCAAGGCTTGACTTCAATCAGGACCTCTAGCAGCCAGGCTTGCGCTGAAGGCGCTTCTGTAACAAGTGGCCGGTTGTGGGTTGACTCAAATTCGTCGACTTGAGTCTTATCTGTGGGAGGCCCAACCTCGGTCCGTCCTGCACTGCGGCACTACAACCTGGCAGCCCTGCGCCTACATTAGCCGCAGGCCGCGCGCCCCACCTGGGGTGGGAAATGCCGCAAGCCCGCCAGCGCCCCCATGGATGGGGAAGGCAGGAACAATGGCGGGAAGATTAGCGAGAGCGGGCGCGGAATCCTACAAGGCTATGGACAGGCTGAGTCCATGAATAACCGGATTAACCGATCAGGCCACTAGCTATAAACCCTTACAGTCCCAGTTCCTGCGCCCTCTGGACAAAGCACGCCGCCAGCTCGGGGTCGGCCGGCAAGCCCCGGCCACCCTCACGATACAGGTCGGCCAAGCGCTGGGCGGCCAGGGGATGGCCAGCCGCGGCCGCCAGCGTCCACCAGCGCGCGGCCTCGACCCCATCGGGGGCTTGCCGGGTATCGCCCGCCAGGCTCAGTACGCCAAGCTGATAGGCAGCCTTGGCATCACCACCAGTGGCGGCCAGGCGCAACAGACGCACGCCTTCTTCGCGGGCGCCAAACCCGTGGCCACGAAACAGCAGGATATGCCCGTAAAAGCCCTGCGCGGCAACATCGCCGAGGTTGGCCATGCGCGCGAACTGCCCTTCCAGCCAGCGCCAGCCGCGTGGCTGTTTAACCAACCACGACCAGTGGAACAACCGTCGGGCCACCACATAGCCTATACGCGCACGCAGTTGCCCAAGCACCTAGAGCGCCTCGGAGTAATCGAACTCGAACACCCGCACCACCTCGGACGCATGCCAGGAGGCAGCGGCTACGCCATCCGAAGCACCGTTAAAGCGGCCAAGACGGGTCACACAATCGAAGAACCCGGTGCGCGGCAGCCGGCTCGCGCCCTGACTGATCACCAAGGCGCTGCGCAGTGGCCGTTCGGCACGGGCATCCAGGCCCGCCAGATGTTCCAACGCAGCGGTGAGCGTTTGCATCGCCGGGGTCGGCAAGGCCAAACGCTCGACCAATGCTCGATAGGTCAGCAGATGACGCTGACGTCGAGCATCCTCCAACTCATCGAGCAAGGCTTGCCAATGCTGACGACTGATACTTACGCTCAAAGCTTCTCCTCCCAGCCTGCGACACCGAGCGCCCAGGCCAAGGCCCGCTTGATGGCGGCGTCTGGCTGGCGCTCGGCGCTTTCGATCATGCCCAGGTAATGCGGACTGATCCCCACCGAGCGCGCCAACTCTTGCAGCGACAAGCCCTTTTCTTCACGCAACCGCGTCAACTCGCTCAGCGCCGGCTTGACTGCATCCGCAGGCGCTTCCGGCACTTGCGCAGCGTGGCCCGAGGCCTGCAACAAGGCCAGATAATCTGCCCAGGGCAGTACCGCATATTCGGGCTCGCCATCACGTTTGATTACTTGCACTTTCATTCTCGACTCCCCGTGGAAAGCAGTACCGACAGCCTCAGCACCTTCCTTGCAGATGGCTATGTTAACAGCCCGATCCTCTAAAGGGCGTGACCTATACTGCCTTGTCACTGTCAGGGCAATATCCTGGGGGTATTTTGAGGGCACTGGCGATTCTTCTGAGCTGCTGGAGTGCCATGAGCGGCGCAGAAGCAGTGCACAGGGGCTTCTCTCCGGCCGACAGCCTGCCATATGCCGAGGTCCACAATCATCAATTGCGTGGTGGTTTCACCCACCGACTTGGCAGCAGGGTCGGCCAACACCTGAGTCTCGAGTTGCACTTCGTCGAGACCCCGAACAGACGCATCGAAGAGCTTATTCAGCGCGGACGTATTCATCTGATCGGCAACGCCAACCCGGAGTGGGCGGCCGAACCACAGCGCTACCGCCGGTCACCCAAACTTTACCAGGAGGCAGACGTGATCCACCTGCATGACCGAAAAGCGCCCGTGGCGGGATTGCAGGATTTGTACGGTAAAGTACTCGGCACCCGACTCGGTTATGTCTACAGCCGGCCGTTGATGAAGGCTTCGCGCGCTAACGGGTGACTCGCCAGAATGTCCGTGACCTCGACAGCGGACTGAACCTGTTGAGCTGGCAACGCCTGGATGCGCGGATCGACATGTGCCGCCCCCTGCCCTACAAGTTGGCCCAGCGCCCAGAGCGGCCCCTGCACTTCTGTGACTTGGCGGTACAACGCTACGACCTGTATTGCATCTATGGCCAACACCTGCCGAGCGGTGCCAAGTGGCTGGATGAGGTGCTACTGGAACTGCGTGACTCGGGCACGATCGCACGGATGCTCGATAGCACCCCCGCGCTGCCTCCCCAGTAGTCCGTCAGGGCTTCGGTTTATCCAGCGCCAGGCTTTGCCCATCTGGCAAGCGCTCGATAACCTCGAGCGCCTCAGGCGCCTGGGCTTCTCGCCAGGCACGAAATGCCGCCAGCTCATCGCTCCAGGTGCGCAGCACCCAGGCCAGTACGGCCAAATCATCGATAAAGCCGACCATCGGCAGCCAATCCGGCAGCGCATCCAGTGGCGTGACGAAATACAGCAACGCAGCGACCACCGCCAGTAACGCCTGAGAGCTGATCGCTCGATACTCACCGCGCCACCAGGCCATGCAGAGACCTTGCAGGAGTCGCAAATCATCTTTCAAGGCAGTGAAGCGCCGACCTGGCTTGCCACTCTTGCGTGCCACCGCCAACAGCAAAGCAGGCAAGCGGCCACGACGTAAAAAAGCCGGTGCCAAGCGCAGGTAACTGGAAAAATTCCACGGCTGTTTCATGGGCATTCCTCGTCAACCCGCATGCCTGCTGGGCTGGCTTGGGTTATCCACTAAAGCTGTGGATAACCTTGTGAACAGATTCCAGTTGGACCGACCAAACGCCCGGCCCATAGGGCCTCGCTACAGATCGGACATTTTTTACTCAGCTAGTAAAGTTGTTTTAAATCAACAACTTGAAATTTGCAAAGAGTTTTTCAAGAAGCCCAGAGCAAGGTCGTGAATGGGCCCGGAGAAATGTGCATAACCGTGACGCCAGAATTCCATTCACGTTACTTTTCCGACCCACCAGTCAGCCTCAGGTTCGTTTTGTAATCGACAAAAACGACAACGCCCCGTCGAACGGGGCGTTGCCTGCAACCCTGACGGCCTGTCGAACTCTGGAATGCCCCAGGCCCGACAAACGCCTAACGGTTACTGTTCGGCACTGGCGGCCTTGATTTCCAACAGCTCCAGCTCGAACACCAACACCGAGTTGGCCGGGATCGCCGGAGTCGGGCTTTGCTCGCCGTATGCCAGCTCACTCGGGATATAGAGCTTGTACTTCTCGCCGACATGCATCAACTGTAAGCCCTCGACCCAACCTGGAATCACACCGCTGACCGGCAGTTCGATCGGGCTATCGCGCTCGATAGAGCTGTCGAACACGCTGCCATCGGTCAACTTGCCTTCATAGTGCACGCTCACCACATCAGTGGCTTTCGGCTGATCGCCTTCCGCTTTTTTCAGCACTTCGTACTGCAAACCGGATTCGGTGGTGACCACGCCTTCACGCTTGCCATTCTCTTCGAGGAATTTCTTGCCAGCCTTGGCCGACTCCTCGCTCATGGTAGCCATGCGCTCTTCGGCACGCTTCTGCAGGAACGCGAAAGCCTCGACCAGTTCGTCGTCTTTCAGGCGCTGCTCTTTCTTGCCGATGGCATCTTCGATGCCTTGGGCCACGGCGTTCGAATCGAGGTCATCCATGCCTTCCTGCGCCAGGCTCTTGCCCATGTTCAGGCCGATACCGTAGGAGGCTTTTTGTGCCGGGCTCTCCAACTCTACGCTGGTTTGCGAATCACAACCCGCGAGAACCAGACCTACCAGAGCGACCGCCGCCGCTAAACGATGCTGTTTCATGCTTATTCCTTGTTCGGTGCGCCCTAGGGCAATCGAGTGAAGCCGCGAGCTTAGCAGGCTGCCGCAATCACTGGCTACCAGGATACGAACGAGGAAATGCGAATAAGTTCAGGTATTTAGACGGATTTACGAAGGA
Organism: Pseudomonas paeninsulae; assembly: GCF_035621475.1. Lineage (NCBI taxonomy): Bacteria > Pseudomonadati > Pseudomonadota > Gammaproteobacteria > Pseudomonadales > Pseudomonadaceae > Pseudomonas > Pseudomonas paeninsulae. Next base: position 1,845,992 of record NZ_CP141799.1, on the reverse strand, counting down.
ATGAAGCGAGTATTGCGGAAGGGGCATAGCAGAGATGGAGCGAGGTAAAAAATGGCGCAGCGGACGGGACTCGAACCCGCGACCCCCGGCGTGACAGGCCGGTATTCTAACCGACTGAACTACCGCTGCGCGTAACTCCAAAAGCGAGTTGGTGGGTGATGACGGGATCGAACCGCCGACCCGCTGCTTGTAAGGCAGCTGCTCTCCCAGCTGAGCTAATCACCCTTCACTCTCGAAGTGGGCCGCATTCTAGACAGCCGACCTCACCTTGGCAAGCATTGATTTAAAAATTTTTATCGACGCGCCAAAGGCTTAGCGCAGGGTTGGCCTGAGCCGCCAAGGGGAGAATAATGCGCGCTTTGCGTTAATGGAGAGTCCCCCTCATGTGGTTTCGTAACCTGCTGGTTTATCGCCTCACCCAAAACGCCCCCTTCGATGTCGAAACACTCGAAGTCGCACTGGCCGCCAAACCGGCGCGTCCCTGTGCCAGCCAGGAGCTGACCACCTATGGTTTCATCGCCCCCTTCGGCAAAGGCGGTGATGCGCCACTGGTGCATGCCAGCGGCGACTTTCTGCTGATCGCGGCGCGCAAGGAAGAACGCATCCTGCCGGGCAGCGTGGTGCGCGATGCCCTGAAGGAAAAAGTCGACGAGATCGAAGCCGAGCAGATGCGCAAGGTCTACAAGAAGGAACGCGACCAGCTTAAGGACGACATCGTGCAGACTTTCCTGCCGCGGGCCTTTATCCGCAAGTCGGCGACATTCGCCGCCATTGCCCCGAAGCAAGGCCTGATCCTGGTCGACGCCTCCAGCCCGAAACGTGCGGAAGACCTGCTCTCCACCCTGCGTGAAGCCATCGGCTCACTGCCGGTACGCCCACTGACGGTGAAGATTGCCCCTAGCGCTACCATGACCGAGTGGGTCACAACGCAGAAAGCCGCCGACGACTTCCATGTACTCGACGAATGCGAGCTGCGCGACACCCACGAAGATGGTGGTGTGGTGCGCTGCAAACGCCAGGACCTGACCAGCGACGAAATCCAGCTGCATATGACCTCCGGCAAACAGGTCACTCAATTGTCGCTGGCCTGGCAGGACAAGCTGTCGTTCATGCTCGACGACAAACTGGTGGTCAAGCGCCTGCGCTTCGAAGATCTGCTGCAGGATCAGGCGGAACAGGATGGCGGCGATGACGCCCTCGGCCAACAGGACGCCAGCTTCACCCTGATGATGCTGACCTTCGTCGAGTTCCTCCCTGCGCTGTTCGAAGCCCTGGGTGGCGAAGAGACGCCACAGGGCATCTAAGGGGTCGCCCGCGAGCAGGATGCCTACTCGCCAGACTCGTTCAATCCGCGCCACTAGAGCCTTTTTGCATGGTTCATGAGCGCCAGCGTAATCCGGGAGCGCCTCCCGGATTGCGCCCAGGCTTATCCACGCTACCAGCTCGACCCTGTAGCCCGTATGCCCTCCGGGAGCCCGATAACGGTTGCGGCGGGTGCGGCTCAGAGTCGCGAGCCAGCCTGCATCAATAGCAATCAGCAGTCCTACGCCAGCCTGTAATCACACCTGCAACAAACGCTCACGCAGCTTGTGGATCTCGTCACGCACTTGTGCGGCGGCCTCGAACTCCAGATCTCGGGCCAACTGGTACATCTTCTCCTCCAGTTGCCGGATGCGCTTGGCAATCTCGTTCGGCGAACGCAGCTCGTTCTCGTAGCGCGCACTTTCTTCCGCCGCCTGAGCCATGCCCTTGCGCTTCTTGCTGCGCGAACCCGGCACCGTGGCGCCTTCGAGAATATCCCGGACGTCCTTGAATACCCCCTTGGGGGTGATGCCGTTGGCCGCGTTGAAGGCAATCTGCTTGTTGCGCCGCCGCTCAGTTTCGCCGATGGCGCGCTCCATCGAGCCGGTCATGCGGTCGGCATAGAGAATGGCCCGACCGTTGAGGTTACGCGCCGCGCGGCCGATGGTCTGGATCAGCGAGCGTTCGCTGCGCAGGAAGCCTTCTTTATCCGCATCAAGAATCGCTACCAGCGAGACCTCCGGCATGTCCAAGCCTTCGCGCAGCAGGTTGATACCGACCAGCACGTCGAATGCACCGAGGCGCAAGTCACGGATGATTTCGACCCGCTCCACCGTATCGATGTCCGAGTGCAGGTAGCGCACCTTGGCGCCATGATCGGCCAGGTAGTCAGTCAAATCCTCGGCCATGCGCTTGGTCAGGGTGGTGACCAGCACCCGCTCGCCCAGGACCACGCGTTTGTGAATTTCCGAGAGTAAATCGTCGACCTGGGTCAGCGCCGGACGCACCTCAATCTGCGGGTCGACCAGGCCGGTCGGCCTTACCACTTGCTCGATCACCCGCCCGGCATGCTCGGCCTCGTAGTTGCCCGGCGTGGCCGAGACGAAAATGGTTTGCGGGCTGGCCGCCTCCCATTCCTCGAAACGCATCGGCCGGTTATCCAGCGCCGAGGGCAGGCGAAATCCATACTCGACCAGGGTTTCCTTGCGCGAGCGGTCACCCTTGTACATGGCGCCGACCTGCGGTACCGCGACATGCGACTCGTCGATTACCAGCAAGGCCTGATCCGGCAGGTAGTCGTAGAGGGTTGGCGGCGGCTCGCCCGGCCCACGTCCGGACAGATAACGGGAATAGTTTTCGATGCCGTTGCAATAACCCAGTTCGAGGATCATCTCCAGGTCGAAGCGCGTGCGCTGCTCCAGACGCTGCGCTTCGACCAGCTTATTGGTACTGCGCAGGTACTCCAGGCGCTCGACCAGCTCGACCTTGATTTTCTCCACCGCCTCCAGCAGCACTTCGCGCGGGGTGACGTAGTGGCTCTTGGGATAGAAGGTGAAACGCGGCAGCTTGCGGATCACCTCGCCGGTCAGCGGATCGAACGCGGACAAGCTCTCCACCTCGTCATCGAATAGCTCGACGCGAACGGCCTCCAACTCCGACTCCGCTGGAAACACATCGATCACGTCGCCGCGCACCCGAAAGCTGGCACGGGCAAAATCCATATCGTTGCGCGTGTACTGCAAGTCGGCCAGGCGACGCAGCAGTTCACGCTGATCCAGCTTGTCGCCGCGATCGACGTGCAGCACCATTTTCAGGTAAGACTCGGGACTACCCAGGCCATAGATGCACGATACCGTGGTGACAATGATCGCATCCGGCCGCTCCAGCAGCGCCTTGGTCGCCGACAGGCGCATCTGCTCGATGTGATCGTTGATCGAGGCGTCTTTCTCGATAAAGGTGTCCGAGGAAGGCACGTAGGCTTCCGGCTGGTAGTAGTCGTAATAGGAAACGAAATACTCCACCGCGTTGTTCGGGAAGAAACTCTTGAACTCCCCATACAGCTGAGCGGCCAGAGTCTTGTTCGGCGCCAGAATCAAGGTTGGCCGCTGGATCTGCGCGATCACGTTGGCGATGCTGAAGGTCTTGCCCGAGCCAGTCACGCCGAGCAGGGTCTGATGCGACAAACCCGCCTCAATGCCTTCCACCATCTGCCGAATGGCCTCCGGCTGATCGCCGGCAGGCTGGAAACGGGTGACCAGTTGGAACTTGGACATGACTAACCTCGACGGACGACTGTGACGCGATCTGAAAGCGTACGTCAAAACAGTTGAAATGCGTGTACCCGCTGTCGCGACGCACGTTATGGCCCGTTATACTACCGACCCACTTACGCAACCCCTAACGGGGCGTTGCAGACACTCACCCTTCTTCATTCGAGCTGCCGCATCCATGAGTCTGTTCTCTGCCGTCGAAATGGCTCCGCGCGACCCTATTCTGGGCCTCAACGAAGCATTCAACGCCGATACCCGCACCACCAAGGTCAACCTCGGTGTTGGCGTGTACACCAATGAAGATGGGCGAATTCCGCTTTTGCGGGCCGTGGCAGAAGCAGAAAATGCGCTGACGGCCACCCATGCGCCCCGTGGCTACTTGCCGATCGAGGGCATCGCCGCTTACGACCAGGCCGTGCAGACCCTGTTGTTCGGCGCCGACTCGGCCCTAATGAAGGAAGGCCGGGTGATTACTGCCCAGGCCCTGGGCGGTACTGGTGCACTGAAAATCGGTGCAGACTTCCTCAAGCGCCTGCTGCCTGATGCAGCGGTCGCCATCAGCGATCCGAGCTGGGAAAACCACCGCGCCCTGTTCGAGGCGGCAGGTTTCCCTGTACGCAACTACCGCTACTACGATGCCTTCAGCAATGGGGTGAATCGTGGCGGCCTGTTCGAAGACCTGAAAAACCTGCCCGCCCGCTCGATCGTGGTGCTGCACGCCTGCTGCCACAATCCGACCGGCGTCGACCTGAGCATGGACGACTGGCAGGCCATTCTCGAAATTCTTCGTGAGCGCGAGCACGTACCCTTCCTCGACATCGCCTACCAGGGCTTTGGCGACGGCATCGAGGAAGACGCGGCGGCCGTGCGCCTGTTCGCCGAGTCCGGCTTGACCTTCTTTGTCTCCAGCTCTTTCTCCAAGTCGTTCTCGTTGTATGGCGAACGAGTGGGTGCGCTGTCCATCGTCACTGGTTCGAAAGATGAAACCGCTCGGGTGCTATCGCAACTCAAGCGCGTAATCCGCACCAACTACTCGAACCCGCCGACCCATGGCGCCAGCGTGGTCGCCGCGGTGCTCAACAACCCCAAACTGCGCGCCATGTGGGAAGCCGAACTGGGCGAAATGCGCGAACGCATCCGCGCCATGCGCCTGGCCATGGTCGAGCAATTGACGGCCCTGGGCGCCAAGCGAGACTTCAGCTTCGTCGCCCAGCAGCGCGGAATGTTCTCCTACTCGGGCCTCACCACCGAGCAGGTGGAACGCCTGAAGAGCGAGTTCGGCATCTACGCTGTCGGCACCGGGCGCATCTGCGTCGCCGCGCTGAACCAGCGCAATCTGCCGGTCGTTACCCAGGCCATCGCCCAAGTTCTCTGACGGGCCAGGGGAAGTCCTAGATACTTGACTTCCCCTTCCTAATCAGTAGGATACGCACCGTTGTTCCGCGATAGCTCAGTCGGTAGAGCAAATGACTGTTAATCATTGGGTCCCAGGTTCGAGTCCTGGTCGCGGAGCCAAATTTGAGAGCCCAGCCATCGAGCTGGGCTTTTTATTGCAATGACATCGCCAATGTCACTGACGAACAACTCATCGAAACACAGCACCCTGACCTCGGCGCTCAGCTCACGAGCCAAAGCCGGCAAGGGATCGGGCGCGCCGGTCAACTGAAACAGGCGGCGGTGCACCCAGCGCATGAAATGATGGTAATGCTGACGGCGCGCGGACACTCGCAGGCTTTGATAGAACTGATCCATCAGCCAGGTCTTGCCGCGCCCTACCGGCCCCCAGAGATAAACCCCGCTGACTGACTGCGCACTGCCCTCTGGTTGAGGCAACGCCTGATGGCAACTTTCCAGCGCCCTCACCGCCCGCGGCTAGGCGTCATCCGCCTAGAAACCATGCTGTTCGATGGCATGCTGGTAGATCGCCCGGGGAAACATCGCATTCATCGAAAAGATAACCGTCCGTTGATCCGCACCTGCCGATGCGCGCAGGGCTGCCGGTGGCCGTCCGGAAAACACGCACGGTATTGCAGGATCAGGCTGGTGTTCACCTGCGCAATGCAAAAAGGCCGGTCATTGACCGGCCTTTATCTTCCAGGGTATCGGTTAATTGATACTCAGCTTGTCGCGGTTTTTCGCCAGGATAGACTCGCCGATACCCTTGACCTCAAGCACCTCATCAACCGAGGTGAACGCGCCATGGGCATCACGGTACGCCACTATCGCCTTGGCCTTGGTCTCGCCGATACCGCTCAGCTCACGCTGGAGCGTGGGAGCATCGGCCGTATTCAGATTGACTTTGCCGACCTCGGCTACTTGCACCGCCGCGGGCTTCGCGGGTGCAGTCGTGGAGGTTTCGGCGGCGGAGACGCTGAGAGTCGCTGCGGTCAGAACAGCACACAGCAGGGAAGAGAGATAGCGCTTATGCATGTTGGAACTCCATTTCAGAAAAGCTCAAGTCAATTGTGAGCAGCGCGGGACTTCCTTGCGCCGCGCACTTCAAGTTAGCCGCCAGCACCACCTTGTCAAATTCGCTGGAGTATTTTGTTGACGATTTTTCGCTACTCCGCACTGATCGACACCTATTTTAATTAGAAAATACTATCAACTTCATCTTAATGAATTATTTAACCAATCACTCTTGAGCCACTACCCTGACAAGCAAACGCTAATACCTCTCATTAGAGACCCGCCATGCTCAAGACCATAACCTTCACCCTGATGCACTTCTGCATCGCCTTTGCGGTGACCTATGCGCTGACCGGCAGTGTCGCGGCCAGTGGCCTGGTGGCCGCCATCGAGCCTCTGTGCAACTCGGTTGGCTTCTACTTTCACGAGAAGCTCTGGCAGCGCCTGGAGAATCGTTCGAGTCCGGCACCAGAACTACCGAAACATGCCTGGTTGCACCATCAGGCATGAGTATTTGTGATGACCGGCGAACGCCTGGAGGCAGCCTTGCTTGCGCTGGCGCTCGGTAGTTTCACAACCGCAGTCGATTGCGTGGACACCCCTTGCAAGACTCCATGGCCACACCGCATGCTCGCTTGATCAGCAACTTGAGGAACGACCATGCCCCATGTGCACATCCGCAGTGCCCAGCGTGACGATGTTGCGCTGATCATCGGTTTTATCCGCGAACTGGCCGACTACGAGAAGCTCAGCGATCAGGTGGTCGCCGACCCTGCACAAATGACCGAACACTTGTTCGGGACGCGCCCCTTTGCCGAAGTGCTGATCGGCGAAGTCGATGGTACGGCCGCAGGCTTTGCCCTGTTTTTCCATAATTACTCGACCTTCCTCGGTAAACCCGGTATCTATCTAGAAGATCTCTATGTACGCTCCAGCGCCCGAGGGACGGGACTTGGCACTGCCTTGCTCGGCAAGCTAGCGAGCTTGGCTATAGAGCGCGGCTGCGGACGTCTGGAATGGTCGGTGCTGGACTGGAATGAACCGGCCATCGACTTCTATAGGCACCTGGGCGCTCAGCCGCTGGATGACTGGACGATGTATCGCCTGGCCGGCTCGGCGCTGCACGACCTGGGTCAAAAATCGGCTTGACCGGCACTCTCTGAAGGTTCAGTTGTCTTACTTTTCTTTCAACTCGATCAATCCGCCCTCTTTTAAAGGGATCTAAGTCATGCCGCTTGTATATCGCTTGGCCGCTCTACTGTGCGGCATAACCCTCGGTGGACCACTGCTGGCGGCCGACATCGACGCGCAAAGCTATGGTTACCCACTGACCAACCCGTTCGAGGCGACCATCGCCACCACGCCACCCGAACTGCAACCGAAATTGCCGGCCGATGCCGACATTGACCAGCAGGACTACCGGGTCAAACTGCGCCCGGAGCGTGAGTTCGAATTGCCGGATAACTTCTGGCCGGTGACCAAGATGGGGTATCGCCTAGCCGAGCAAAAAGGCGAGGCACCGCTGATTTTCATCATCGCCGGCACGGGCATGCCCTACACCAGCAGCACGGCGGAATACCTGAAAAAACTGTTCTACGGCGCCGGATACCACGTGGTACAGCTATCCTCACCGACCAGCTACGACTTCATGAGCGCCGCCTCGCGCTTCGCCACACCAGGCCTCACCAGTGAAGATGCCGACGACCTGTACCGTGCGATGCAGGCCGTGCGCGCCCAGCATCCGCGCCTGCAGGTCAGCGCCTTCCACCTGACCGGCTATAGCTTGGGTGCCCTGCAAGCGGCATTCGTCAGCCAGCTCGACGAAACCCGCCGCAGCTTCAACTTCAAACGTGTGCTGCTGCTCAACCCGCCGGTCAACCTCTACACCTCGACCAGCAACCTCGACCGCCTGGTACAAACCCAGGTTGAAGGCATCAACAGCAGCACCACCTTCTACGAGACCGTATTGGCCAAACTGACCCGCTATTTCCAGGAAAAGGGTTACGTTGACCTCAACGATGCGATGCTCTTCGACTTCCAGCGCTCCAAGGAGCAGCTTTCCGACGAGCAGATGGCCATGCTGATTGGTACGGTGTTCCGCTTCGCCGCTGCCGATATCGCCTTCACCTCAGACCTGATCAACCGGCGCGGCCTGATCACCCCGGCACGCTACCCGATCAACGACAGCACCAGCCTCACGCCGTTCTTCAAACGCGCCCTGCAATGTGACTTCGACTGCTACATCACCGAGCAGCTGATCCCGATGTGGCGGGCCCGCCTTAACGGCGGCAGCATTACCCAGATGATCGATCAGGTCAGTCTCTATGCCGTCGAAGACTATTTGAAAAACTCCAGCAAGATCGCCGTGATGCACAATGCCGACGACCTCATTCTCGGCCCTGGCGACCTGGGCTTTCTGCGCAAAACTCTTGGCGACCGCCTGACCGTCTACCCGTTCGGCGGGCACTGCGGCAACCTCAACTACCGCGTCAACAGCGACGCCATGCTGGAGTTTTTCCGTGGTTAAGCCTCTTCCTACAGCCCTGTTGCTGACCCTGCTAATGACCAGCGGCCTGACTCAGGCTCAGCATCACGTCGATGCAGACGGTTTCAAGCGCCCCCTGCAACACCTGCAGCTCAATCCGGGCCTGGACCAGCGCGAATTCGAGCGTTCGACCCTCGGCGCCCTGAATGTCTATGACCCCCTGGAATCCTGGAACCGGCGCGTCTACCACTTCAACTACCGTTTCGATCAGTGGGTGTTTCTGCCCATAGTCGACGGTTATCGCTATGTAACCCCGACCGTCGTGCAACATGGGGTAAGCAACTTCTTCAGCAACCTTGGCGACGTGCCCAACCTGTTCAACAGCCTGCTGCAGTTCAAAGCCAAACGCTCGATGCAGACCACCGCCCGCCTACTGCTCAACACCACCATTGGCGTGGCCGGGCTGTGGGACCCAGCGAGTCGAATGGGCCTGCCAAAACAGCGCGAAGACTTCGGCCAGACCCTGGGCTTCTATGGTGCACCTGCTGGCCCTTACCTGATGTTGCCGCTGCTCGGTCCCTCCAACCTGCGTGACACCGGCGGGCTGGTGGTGGATTTCAGCGCCAAGAGCCAGGTCAACTGGCTAAATGTTGCCGAAGCCAGCAACAGTCATCCGGAAATCTTTTTGCTCGAGACGACCGATCAGCGCTCCACCGTCAACTTCCGTTACGGCCAGCTCAACTCGCCGTTCGAGTACGAGAAAATTCGCTACTTCTACAATGAGTCGCGCAAGCTGCTGATCGTCGAATAAGCCGACCTGCTTGACCATAGGGTCGCCCCTGGGTTTTAACCTGGCGCGACCCTTGTTGTTCAGGAGCATCTCCATGCGTGTCGCCCAACTGGCTAAAGCCGCTGCCGTCAGCGCGGATACTGTGCGCCACTACACCGCTCTCGGCTTGTTGCGCCCCGCGCGCGATCCGCATAACGGCTATCAGCACTACGCCAGCAGCGATCTGCAGCGCCTGCGTTTTATCGCCCATGCGCGCCGCCTGGGCTTCAGTCTCAAGGACGTACAGAGCATTCTCGCCCGCGCCGACAGCGGTACCGCGCCCTGCGGCGAAGTCCGTGATCTGCTTGGCGAGCGCATGCTGGCCCTGGTGATGCGCAATGCGCTTGACGAGTGGGCTGACAAGCCCGAATGCGCCCCGGACGGCCAGGCCATCTGCCGGTTGATCGATGATTTCGAATTACCCGGCGAAAACCGTCCAGCCACGCTCTGCCCCGCCCACTGAGCATCTAATAAACCGATGGTAAACCCGCGAATTTAGCAACCATAGATCTGATTGATAATAATAGGATGGGTATATTCCAAGCCTAATCGCCAGCAAGCCGCTGGGCGAGCCAGTCGTGCATTACGGGCCGCTGGTGATGAGTTCCCAGGAAGAAATCGAGCAAGCGCTGCGCGATTTTCGTGATGGCGTGCTGGCCTGATCGCGGCGCATGAATGCCGAGCCTATGCGCATGTGCAAGGACTGCAATACCGGGTGGAGGACACTTTACCCACCCACCAGCAACGATGCTCAATGAAAAAGGCCTGATCTACCCTACCCAGCTCTCAAGCCCAGATGCCACCTGGGAAATCGCCCACCCCTGCGGCAGCGATGGGCTGAAGCGGATCGCCGCCCGGCCCCCTACGACTGAGTTACTGCGCGTACCGGCGGTACAGGCCCGGTGGTACGCCGCTGCTGTCGGTCGGCTGCCACGGCCCTTGCGGATTGGTCGCCCAACTCCAGCCACTGCTCCAGCGGTAGTAGGTGCGCTCGCGGTAATACAGATCGCGCGCGCCTGCGACCACATAGACACCCAACCCCGCGTCCCAGTGGCTTTGCGCCCCAGGCGGTGGCGCATAGCGCGGGTGTGACTTGGTCACCGGCAATTGACCGATCGGCGCCGTGCTCTGCACCGCACAGCCGGCAAGACTCGACAAGCCGATCGCCAGGACAATCGCTAGCCATCGGCTCATTGCGCTTGGCCTTCGGCGGTGTCGATGGTCAGTTGTTGCGGCTCGGTGCTGCTGCTGGCCAATGGCTGGCTGCGGCCAATCCATTCGCCGGCGGTGGCATTGCCGCTGCGCGAAATACGCGCGATCAACAGCACCTGCTCGAATCCGGAAAGCTTCAGCTGCGGCATCATCGCGTCGCTGTCCGACAGGCTGACCTCGGCTGGCAGATCGGCCACGGTCAGGCGCTTGACCGCCAGCGGCATCGGCGGACCGGACGCGGCACGGGCGAACACGAACACGCTGTCATTCGGCTGTACCTTGTCTTTTAGTGCCGCTGCCAAGTCGACCTTGACCGTCAACTGCCCGCTCGCGGCGGCAGCCGGCGTAGCGTCCGTCGGCGCAGCCAGGCGTTCTCGGGCACGCTCGATTCCGCCCTGAATGGCTTGGCGTGAGGGGTCCTGCTCCGGCAATACCGCGACCAGGCGATCCCAGAAACCAATGGCCGCCTCGAAACGCCCTTCTTCATAAGCGGCGATCCCGAGCAGGCCGAGGCTGGTGACTTCCTCCGGGTCGGCCTTCAACGCTTCATCGGTCAGCGCCTGCAGCTGCTCGGTCCATTGTTTGTCGCCAGCGAAATACAGAGCCTGCGCCCACTGGCCGAGCAACTCCGGCTCGCGTCCGCTGATCTCCACCGTCCGTTCGAAGGCAGTAGCAGCCTCAGCGGCCCGCTCCTGGGCCATGTAGGTACGGCCGAGGAAGTACCAGCCTTCGGCGGACGTCGGATCAGCCTTCACCGATGCTTCCAGACGCGTGGTCATCGCTTCGATGGTCTGCGGCTGCTCGGCGAAGGTCCGCGCACGTTCGACATCGTCGATTGCACCCCAGTACAGGTACAAGCCGTAGCCCAGCAGCGGCATCAGCAAGGCGGCGGTCAGCGGCACCTTGCTGCCGAGCACGCCGACCCTGGCTTTACTCTCGGCACCGTCAGTGTCGGCCAACAGTTCACGGGCCGCTTCGTCGCGACCGTTTTGCCATTGCTCATCACTCAGCGCACCGGCCCCATGCTGAGTCTCCAGCTCCTGCAGGCGCTCCTGATAGAGGGTGACATTTAATGCGGTGCGGTCTTCTTCGGCCTGGGCCTTACGGCCTCGCAACACCGGTATCAGCAGAAAACCCAGGGCAGCCAGCAATAGCAGGCCGGCGGACAGCCAGAATTCGATCATCAGTCTTTCTTATCCTGAGGCGTTTGATTTAACAGGGCAGCCAGGCGTTGCTGCTCATCGGCGGAAAGACCGCTCGAACCCGCAGATTTCTTGCCACGACGACGCAGTACGACCACGCCGAGCAGCACGAAGCCAGTGGCCAACAGACCTGCAGGGCCGTACCACAGCAACAGCGTGCGGGCCGTGACCGGCGGTTTGTAGAGGACGAAATCGCCGTAGCGCGACACCAGGAACTCAATGACCTGCTCGTTGCTCTGGCCCTCCCCCAGCATGCGGTAGACTTCGGCACGCAGATCCAAGGCAATCGGCGCATCGGAGTCGGCGATGTTCTGGTTCTGGCACTTGGGGCAACGCAGCTCTTCAATCAGGTTGCGATAACGCTGGCGCTGCGCCTCGTCGGCGAATTCATAGGTATCGATCGCCGCCTGAGCGGTGCCGAGCAGGGCCAGGCCGAGCACTGCGGCACTGAGTAAACGCCTCATGGCGTGACCTCATCGACCAGCGTTTGATACAGCGGCGCCAGTTGTTCGCGCCAGACCCGCTCGTCGATCCCGCCAACAAACTTGTGGCGGATGATGCCGTCCTTGTCGATCAGGAAGGTCTCTGGCGCGCCATACACGCCCAGATCCAGACCCAACGAGCCATGCGCATCGTCGATATTGAGCTGGTAGGGATCGTGGAATTCGGTCAGCCACTTCTGCGCCGCAGCGTTTTCATCCTTGTAATTGACTCCATGGATGGTCACGCCCAGCTGTGCCAGCTTGTTCAATACCGGGTGCTCGACCCGGCAGGATACACACCAGGTGGCCCAGACATTGACCAACGCCGGCTTGCCCTTGAGGTCGTCCTGGCTGATGGTTTCACCGCCCTCTACCGCCGGCAGGGAAAACCCCGGAAATGGCTTGCCGATCAACGCCGAAGGCAGCTCGGACGGATTGAGAAACAGGCCACGGTAGAGAAACAGCGCCACTGCGAGAAAGACCGCCAACGGCAACAACAGGATCAGTCGCTTCATGCTTGCGCCCCCGCCATGCCCAGAGCTTCACGCACCCGAGTGGTCACCTTCATCCGGTAGCGCTTATCGGAAGCCGAGAGGAAACCACCAAAGCCCATCAGCAAGGCGCCGAACCAGATCCAGCGCACGAACGGCTTGATGTGCACGCGCACGGCCCAGGCGCCGTCTTCCAGCGGCTCACCCAGCGCCACGAACAGGTCGCGGGTGATGCCGGCGTCGATTCCGGCCTCGGTCATCACCGACTGCTGCACGCTATACAGGCGTTTCTCCGGGTACAGCACAGCAATCTGCTGGCCGTCTTCGAGGATCCGTACGGTGCCTTTGTCCGAGGTAAAGTTCGGCCCTTCGAAGTGTTCGGCGCCCTCGAAGATGAACTGGTAACCGCCCATCTCCACCGAGTCGCCCGGCGCCATGCGCATGTCGCGCTCGAAGCTGCCTGTGCTGGTGAGGATAACCCCAAGGGCGCACACGGCCAGGCCGAGGTGCGCCGTCTGCATACCCCAATAGCTGCGGGTCAGGCTTGGCAGGCCCTTGAGTAGGCCCTTGTGGCGGGTCTTGGCATAAATGTCGCGCACCCCGGCCAATACCACCCAGCCAGCCAGCAGACAGACACCCAGCACCGCCCAGCTGAAGTCGCCGAGCATAAAGGTCGCCAGTACCGCCAACGCCCCACTGCCGACCAGCACCGGAGCCAGCATGCCAAGCAGCCAACGCAGCGGCGTGTCCTTCCAGCGCACCAGCACGCCTATCGCCATCATCGCCATCAGCAGACCAATCAGCGGCACGAACAGCGCGTTGAAGTACGGCGGACCGACCGACAGCTTGGCCCCGGTCATGGCATCCAGCACCAGCGGATAGAGGGTGCCGAGCAGAATCATCGCGGCCGCCACCACCAGGATCAGGTTATTCACGAACAGCAGGGTCTCGCGCGACCACAGGGCGAAACCGACCTGACTCTTGACCACCGGTGCACGGATGGCGAACAGGGTCAGCGAACCACCGACCACGATTAGCAGGAAGGCCAGGATGAACACGCCACGCGCAGGGTCGGTGGCAAATGCATGCACCGAGGTCAGCACTCCGGAACGGACCAGGAAGGTGCCGAGCAGGCTCAGGGAGAAGGCGGCAATCGCCAGCAGCACCGTCCAGCTCTTGAACACGCCGCGCTTCTCTGTCACCGCCAGAGAGTGAATCAGCGCGGTGCCGACCAGCCATGGCATGAAGGAGGCGTTCTCCACAGGATCCCAGAACCACCAGCCGCCCCAGCCAAGCTCGTAATAGGCCCACCAGGAACCGAGGGCGATACCGATACCGAGGAAGGCCCAGGCGACGACGGTCCAGGGCCGCGACCAGCGCGCCCAGGCCGCATCCAGCTTGCCGCCGAGCAAGGCGGCGATGGCGAAGGCGAAGGCCACCGAGAAACCGACGTAGCCCATATACAGCATCGGCGGATGGATGATCAGACCGAAATCCTGCAGCAGTGGATTGAGGTCGCGGCCGTCTACCGGACTGTTCGGCAGCAAGCGTTCGAACGGGTTGGAGGTGACGATAAGGAACAGCAAGAAGCCGACGCTGATCATGCCCATCACGCCGAGCACGCGGGCGAGCATCTCCTCGGGCAACTGCCTGGAGAAAATCGACACGGCGAAGGTCCAGCCGGCCAGAATCAGCGCCCAGAGCAGCAGCGAGCCTTCATGCGCGCCCCACACCGCACTGAATTTGTAGTACCAGGGCAGCGCGCTGTTGGAGTTGTGGGCCACATAGGCGACGGAAAAGTCGTCGACCATGAAGGCATAGGTCAGGCAGATAAAGGCAAATACCAGGAAGGCGAACTGGCCCCAGGCCGCCGGCACCGCCAGGCTCATCCACTGCCGATCGCCGCGCCAGGCACCGATCATCGGCAAGCTGGCTTGCACCAGGGTCAGGCACAGCGCCAGAATCATTGCCAGGTGGCCAAGTTCGGGGATCATTGCGCACCCCCTTGTTGAGCCGCGTCATATTTTTGCTTCATTGCACTTTGCTCCAATGCATGCATGACTTCCGGGGGCATGTAGTTTTCATCGTGCTTGGCCAGCACCTGGTCGGCGATCAGCACGCCATCGGCATTGACCTTGCCCATGGCCACGATGCCCTGGCCTTCACGGAACAGATCCGGAAGGATGCCGCTGTAGCGAATAGTCACGTTTTCTGCCCCGTCGGTCACCACGAAATCGGTTTCCAGAGAGTTGCTGGAGCGCGTGACCGAGCCCTCTTCCACCAACCCACCGGCGCGGATACGCGTGTCCTGCGGCGCCTCGCCGTTGGCGATCTGGGTCGGGGTATAGAACAGGTTGATGTTCTGTTGCAGCGCACTCAGCGCCAAGGCCACGGCGATACCCACACCGGCCAAGATCGCCAAGACGATGAACAGGCGCTTCTTGCGAACAGGATTCATTGCAACTTCTCCCGGCGCAAACGACGCGCCTCGTCTTGCAGGTAACGGCGGCGCGCCAACAGCGGCAGCGCAACATTCAGCGCCAGCACAGCCAGGCTGATGCCAAAGGACGACCAGACATAGGCACCATGAGTACCCATGGCGAAAAACGCGGCAAACGAGGTGAAGCTCATAGACCTTTCTCCACCTGAGCTTTGACCTCAGCCTTGGCCCAACTGCTGCGTGCCTCACGCTTGAGTACCTCAAGACGCATGCGCAGCAACAATACGGCAGCGAAAAAACAGTAGAAGCCAAGCACCATGATCAGCAGTGGCAGCCACATTTCCAGCGGCATGGCCGGTTTCTCGATCACGCTGAAAGTGGCGGGTTGGTGCAGGGTGTTCCACCACTCCACCGAGTATTTGATGATCGGGATGTTGATCACCCCGACGATGGCCAAGACCGCGCAAGCCTTGGCCGCGCTGTCACGGTTGGTGATGGCCTGGCCGAGGGCGATCACGCCAAAATACAGAAACAGCAGGATCAGCATCGAGGTCAGGCGCGCATCCCAGACCCAGTAAGCGCCCCAGGTCGGCTTGCCCCAGATGGCACCAGTCACCAATGCGATCACAGTCATCCAGGCACCGATCGGCGCGGCCTGTTGCACCGCGACATCGGCGAGCTTCATTTTCCATACAAGGCCGACCACCCCTGCCACCGCCAGCATGACGTAGACCGACTGGGCCAGAAATGCAGCAGGGACATGGATATAGATGATGCGGAAGCTGTTGCCCTGCTGGTAGTCCGGCGGTGCAAACGCCAGGCTCCAGACCAGCCCCACCGCCAGTAAGACTACGGCAGCCGCACTCAGCCAGGGCAGCAAACGCCCGCTGATATGGTAAAACCACTTGGGCGAGCCCAGCTTGTGAAACCACGTCCAGTTCATCAGATCACTCATCATTCTCCGAGGTAATGGCCGCGCATTGGCCGTCCTCGGTAGCACGGTTGTAGATCACTCGCCGACGCTAATCGTCAGACCGGCGGCAATGGCAAAAGGTGTCAACGTCACCGCTAATGCAGTGAGGCTGGCCAGCCACAACAGGTGGCCAACCGCCGGCAATCCTTGCAGGCTGGCTTGCAACGCCCCACTGCCAAGAATTAACACCGGGATATACAGCGGCAGAATCAGCAGCGCCAACAGCAGGCCGCCACGCTTGAGGCCCACCGTCAGTGCCGCGCCGACCGCGCCGAGCAGGCTCAACACCGGCGTACCGAGCAGCAGCGAGAGTAACAGCACCGGCAAGCAGCGCCCGGGCAAACCGAGCATCAAGGCCAGCAAGGGTGCCAGCAGCACCAGAGCCAGGCCGGAAAGCAACCAGTTTGCCAGCACCTTGGCCAATACCAGAAGAGGCAGGGGGTGCGGCGAAAGGACCCACTGCTCTAGTGAGCCATCCTCAAAATCGCTGCGAAACAAGCCATCCAGCGAGAGCAGCACTGCCAATAATGCCGCCACCCACACAAGACCCGGGGACAGGGTTTTCAACAGCTGGGTATCCGGCCCCACGGCCAACGGAAACAGGGCGATCACAATGGCGAAGAACACCAGCGGATTGGCCAACTCGGCAGGCCGGCGAAACAACAATCGTGCTTCGCGCGCGACCAACAGACTAAACACATTACTCATAGGATACGCTGCCCCAGATCAAGCTCGCGGTAACCAGCAGGTTTGACCGTCAACGTGTGATGGGTGGTCAGCAGCACCAGACCGCCCATTTCGCAGTGCCAGGCCAGATGGTTTTCCAGTTGCGCCACGGCGAGCTTGTCGAGGGCGGTGAAAGGTTCATCGAGGATCCACAACGGCGGCCCGTCCAGATACAAGCGGGCCAGCGCGACACGACGCTGCTGGCCGGCAGACAGGGTATGACAGGGCACATCCTCGAAACCGCGCAGGCCAACGGCCTCCAGCGCCTGCCAGATCGCCGCGCGCTCGGCCGGACGATGCAACGCGCATAACCAGGCCAGGTTCTCTTCGGCAGTGAGCAGACCCTTGATCCCGGCGGCATGGCCAATCCACAACAGGTTACGTGCCAGCTCGCTACGCTGCGAGCCCAGCGGCTGACCATTCAGGCGGACTTCGCCGGCCGTAGGCTGCATCAGCCCGGCGAGCAAACGCAGCAGGCTGGTCTTGCCGCTGCCGTTGGGACCGGCAATCTGCAACATCTCGCCGGCCGCCAAACGCAGGTCGAGCCGCTCGAACAGCATGCGCCAATCCCGCTCACAAGCGAGCGCCACGGCTTCAAGAAGAGGGCTGGTCACGGCATATGCACCTAAAAAGCGGTTCAAGTCGGCAGTGTCCCGGCCGCTATACTGACGCAAGTTAAATGCGCAGCCGACCTGGACGGGGCGCGATTATACATGCCATGCCCTGCCCCCCGCAGTGGGCATTTTCGACAGGGTGTAACCCGCTAATGAGCGACATCAGCAGTTCCCGCCCCATAGCGCCAACGCCGCCGAGCAGTCGTGCCAGCGCGCCGGCAGGCGATCTGACACTAAAGCTGCTGCAGCCGCTGCAAGGCCTGCTGGCCAGCGGCGAAACCGCCAAGGCCGAGGTAGTCGCCCTCAAGGAAGTGGCGCAGAGCTTCCAGCTGCTGCTCAAGCTGACGCTGGACAATGGTCGCCAGACAACCCTGCAGGCGAGCAGCCCACGCCCCCTTGCCCAAGGCACCGCGCTGGTGGTCACGGCACTGTCGGAAAGTCGTATGGCGGTGGCCCTGCTGGCCGGCGGTGAAAAAGCCCTGACCAGCCTGGACCTCGAACAACTGCCGATCGGCACCTTGCTGCAAGGCAAGGTCGTGGCGCGCGAACAGCTGACCCAGGCCAAAACACAGCAGGTGCTCTACAAGGTGGTAGTGAGCCTGCTCAACACCCCGCTGGCTGGCAGCAAACTGTCGCTGGAAACCCCTCTGGCGCTGCCCCTCGGCAGCCTGCTCAGCGCTCAGGTGCAAGGCAGCCAGGCCCTGAATTTCCTGCCCCTCAGCGGGCGCCTCGATCAGCTCGAGTTAAGCCAGCAATTGGCCAGCCAGCAGAACCGCCAGGGCTCATTGGAAGGCTTGTTCAAGGCCCTGCAAGGCGTAGGGGGCAAGACGGCACTGCCGGAAGGCCTGCGCAGCAGCATCGATAAACTGTTCAACACCCTGCCCGATGCCACCCAACTCAGCACCGCTAAAGGGCTGAGCCAGGCCATGGAAAATAGCGGTCTGTTCCTCGAAAGCAAACTGCTCGGCGGCCAGGGCCATGCCCTGCCGGCGGACATGAAAGCCAATCTGCTGCGCCTGATCAGCCAACTGCTGCCCACTCTGGCGAGCGGCGCACCGCTGGCCACGGCCAACGCCAGCGCAGCCATGGCCCAGGTGCTGCCGGCATTCGCCCGCGACATACTCGGCTCCCTCGGCCAATCCAGCGCACGCCAACAGGCATTACGCTTTCCCCTGCCATCGCGCCTACTGCAGTCAATGGAGGGCGAAGAGGACCTGCAAACCCTGCTGAAACTGGCCGCCGCCGCCGTCTCGCGCCTGCAAACCCACCAACTGTCCAGCCTGGCGCAGAGCCAGGTCGGCCCGGACGGCAACCTGCTGACCACCTGGCAACTGGAGCTGCCCATGCGCGACCAGCGCGAATTGGTGCCCTTGCAGGTAAAAATCCAGCACGAAGAACCGCAGAAGTCGCCGGGCAACGAACCCAAGGAAGCGCTGTGGAAGGTCGAGCTGGCCTTCGACCTGGAACCGCTGGGGCCGCTGCAAGTGCAGGCGCAACTGGCCCGTGGCAGCCTGTCCAGCCAGCTCTGGGCCGAGCGCCCGCGTACCGCCAGCCTGATCGACGCCGAGCTGAACACGCTGCGTGAACGCCTGACCGCCGCCGGCCTGAATGTCGGTGAACTGGCCTGTAATCAAGGCACGCCACCCCAGGGACCAAGGACCAGCCTGGAACAACGCTGGGTTGACGAAACCGCATGAAAAAAACCGCACCGCGCCAAGCCATTGCCCTGACCTATGACGGGCAAAACGCCCCCAACCTCAGCGCCAAGGGCGATGACGAGTTGGCCGAAGCGATTCTCGCCATCGCCCGCGAATATGAAGTGCCCATCTACGAGAATGCCGACCTGGTGCGCCTGCTGGCACGCCTGGAACTGGGCGAGGCGATCCCCGAGCAACTGTATCGCTGCATTGCCGAGATCATCGCGTTTGCCTGGCACTTGAAGGGCAAGTGCCCACCGGGTTTCCAGCGTGACAATGACATCACCCCGCCACTACCGCTGCTCGACGGCCCGCCACGCTGAAGAGCAGAGCCAGGCTGCAGATGGCAAGGATTCAGAGTCTGGGAAAACAGCGAATGCCGTCGCCAGGCCTTGGCAGTAGGCGGTTTTGCTCAGCGCTTGGGCTGATTGAGCTTGCTGATCAGCTCCGCCTCGGCCTTGCTCAGCCCACAGGACTGGGTCAGGTCATCGACGCTGGCCCCCAGGCCGACCAGGCGCGCGGCCTGGGTGAACGACAGACTGCTCGGGTCACGCTGCTCGATCTGGCTGAGCTTGTCCGGCAGTGGCGCAACGATCTGCCGCAGCTCGTGCAGTTCTTCACCCATGCGCACACTGCCTGCCAGATAGATATCCAGGCGTTTACTTAACTCCTTGATCCGCAGATCGCGCGCCGCATCCCGCTCGGCCTGCAGCGATGCCAGATGGCGCTGCTGCATGATCAGCCAGACGCAGGTGCCAACCAGCCCGAGGCACACCAGCCCGAGCAGGATTAGCGCGATCTCAAGCATTAGTTAGATACTCTCCAGCTCGGACCACTCTTCTTCGCTCATCATCTTGTCCAGCTCGACCAGAATCAGCAGCTCGCCGTTCTTGTTGCACACGCCCTGGATGAACTTGGCCGACTCGTCGTTGCCGACATTCGGCGCGGTTTCCACCTCGGACTGACGCAGATAGACCACCTCAGCCACGCTGTCGACCATGATGCCGACCACTTGCTTGTCCGCCTCGATGATCACGATGCGGGTATTGTCGGTGACCGGTACCGAATCCAGGCCGAAGCGTTGGCGGGTGTCGATCACCGTCACCACATTGCCACGCAGATTGATGATGCCCAGCACATAGCTCGGCGCACCCGGCACCGGAGCGATCTCGGTGTAGCGCAGCACTTCCTGAACCTGCATCACATTGATGCCGTAGGTTTCATTGTCCAGGTGGAAGGTCACCCATTGCAGGATGGGATCTTCAGCGCCCTGTGCAGAATTCTTCTTCATATCCCTAGCCTCGTCGTAAGCCGCACTGTGCGGCGTGCGCGGTTCAAACCGCTGGTCATCATTCGTCAGACCCGCCGCAATGGCGAGCCTAGCATTTCTCAATCAGTGAATCTGGCCATTGACCATGCGCTTGGCCGCGCCACTGGCAATCAACTCGGCCAAGGCCGCCACATCCAGCAAGGCGCACATATGCTCAATCACGGTGCCGGCCAGCCAGGGTCGCAACGTGCGCTGAGAGCGCCACTTGATCTCATTTGGGTCCAGGCGAATCGAACGGCTGACCTGATGCACCGCCAGGCCCCATTCATAGCCTTCGACGGAAATCACATACTGCAAACCCTGGCGAAAGTCATCGCGGTAACGGTCAGGCATCACCCAGCGTGCGGTGTCCAGGACTTTCAGGTTACCGGCCTGGCACGGCAGTATGCCGAGAAACCAGTCCGGCTGGCCAAATAATGGCGTCAATTCCTGCCCTGCCAGCGGAAATATCGAACCCAGGCACACCAGCGGCACGGCCAGGGTCAAGCCGGCGACGTCGAACAACAGGCATTCGAACGGCTCTTGTGCCCATGCTGGCCGCTCACCCGGCTGCAAGCTGGGCAACAGATTCAGGGTTGCAGCGGGCAGATGGACGTCGATCACCGACTCAACAAACACCGGCTGAGCGACCACAGCAGGTGTCGATTCGATCATCGGCAAGACAACCGGCGCTGGTTCAGCCAGCGCCTGCACGGGGGCCGCGCACAGCAGGCCGGCATCGCGCACCTGCTCCTCCAACACCGCAGCCGCGAAATCGTCGAGGCTGCTACTCTCGGCCAACTCGACTGCAGCTTCCTGCAACAAGCTGTCCAGATAGGACTGCAAGGCCAACTGGGGACGCGTGGCGGTGGCGACGGGACGGCTCATAGATGGAATCCGCAAAAATTACCTGTACAACCTATCGGCCGCAGTGGCGGCATACTTGAACGCTTCGGCTCAACATAACCCGTCATCTCAAGCCACCTGCGCGGCCAACTGCTGCGTCAACAGGTGCTTGAGCAGCGCCCGATAGGCCAGTACACCGCGGCTTTTGGGGTCGAACTGCGAGGGTGTGCGGCCTGCGCGACTGGCATCGCGCAAGCGCGTGTCGATCGGAATATAAGCGGGCCACAGGTGTTCGGGGTAGCTGTCGCGCAGCATGCGCAAGGTGCTCAGCGAGGCCTGGGTACGCCGGTCGAACAGGGTCGGCACTATGCTGTAGGGCAACGCCTGTTTGCGCGATCGGTTGATCATCGCCAAGGTGCTGACCATGCGTTCCAGACCCTTGACCGCGAGAAACTCGGTCTGCACCGGGATCACCAGATGCTGGCTGGCCGCCAACGCATTGACCATCAGCACACCGAGCAACGGTGGACTGTCGATCACCGCATGGTCGTAACCCTGCCAGAGCTGCGCCAGGCTCTTGGCGATGACTAGGCCCAAGCCGCTCTGCCCCGGCGACTGGCGCTCGAGCGTGGCCAAGGCGGTACTCGAGGGCAACAGTGCTATGCGTTCGTGACTGGTCGGTAGAAGCAATTGTTCAGGCAACCCCTGGGGCACCACGCCCTGATGCAGGAACAGGTCGAAACCGCTGTGTTCCAACGCATCCGGGTCGTGGCCGAAATAGCTGGTCATCGACCCATGGGGATCGAGATCGACCACGACCACGCGCTTACCGGCATCGGCCAGCAGGCCGGCCAAGGCGATGGCGGTAGTGGTTTTGCCAACACCACCCTTTTGATTGGCTACAGCCCAGACTCTCATCTTGTTTGTCCTCTCGGCATGATCCAGACCCTACCGAGAACAGGCGCTGCCCTATTGGGCAAACGACGGGGGATTGACGGCACCCGCTGACGGGGCCTGCATTGCAGCTGGTGCTGCAGGTTGTGTGCCAGCCCGCCGTAAGGCGCTATCGGGGCGTGCATTGGCGCTGCCGACACCGCTCACGCTGCGGCGCACATCAAGGTTGCGCGACACCACCAACACCACCCGCCGATTACGCGCCCGACCATCGGCCGTCGCGTTATCCGCCACCGGCTGAAATTCACCATAGCCCACTGATGCCAAGCGTCTGGGATTGACCCCATCCATGGCGAGCATGCGCACGATGCTGGCTGCGCGGGCGGCAGACAACTCCCAGTTGGTTGGATACTGCGGGGTCTTGATCGGCAGGTTGTCGGTAAACCCTTCGACATGCACCGGATTCTCATAAGGCGCCAAAATTTTGGCAATCTTCTCGATCAGATCGAATGCCGCATTGTTCGGCAAGGCATCGCCACTGGGGAACAACAGGCTGGAGCTGAGCTCGATCTCGATCCACAACTCGTTGCCGCTCACCTTCAACTGCTTGGAGTCGATCAACCCGGCAAACGCCTGGCGCATGCTGTCGGCAATGCTCTGCAGGGAGTCCACAGGCTGGCTGGCCTGCTCGTCCTCATCGACCAGCGCGCGATCCGGCTCGGTGGTCCGCGGACGCAGGTCGCCCACAGGAATAGGCTTGATCGCACGGTCGGGCTGGTTGAACACCCCGGTCAGGCTGTCCGAGAGAATCTTGTACTTGCCCTCATTGACCGAGGACATCGAGTACATCACCACAAAAAAGGCAAACAACAGGGTAATGAAGTCGGCATAGGAGACCAGCCAACGTTCATGGTTTTCGTGCTCTTCCTGGTGCCTGCGACGAGCCATGGCTATTCCATGAAGCCTTGCAGCTTCAATTCAATAGAGCGCGGATTTTCGCCTTCGGCGATCGACAGAATGCCCTCCAGCAACATCTCGCGGTAGCGCGACTGACGCTGGGCGACGGCCTTGAGCTTGTTGCCAATGGGCAGCAGTAGCAGGTTGGCAAAACCGACCCCGTAGATGGTGGCGACAAAGGCCACGGCAATGCCGTTGCCGAGCTTGCTCGGATCAGCCAGATTGCCCATCACATGGATCAACCCCATCACCGCACCAATGATGCCGATCGTCGGGGCGTAACCGCCCATGCTTTCATAGACCTTGGCGGCCTGGATATCGCGGCCTTCCTGGGTGTACAAATCGACCTCGAGGATGCTGCGAATGGCTTCGGGTTCGGCACCATCGACCAGTAACTGCAAGCCCTTGCGCGCAAAAGGATCGGTCTCGGTATCGGCCATCGCCTCAAGGCCGAGCAGGCCTTCCTTGCGTGCGGTCATGCTCCAGCCGACGACATGCTCGATGCCGCCGACCAGATCGATGCGCGGCGGAAAAAAAATCCAGCGCAGAATCACCAAGGCGCGCTTGAACACACTGACCGGCGCCTGCAGGAACGCCGCGCCCAGGGTGCCGCCAATCACGATCAACGCCGCCGGACCATTGAGCAGCGCCGCAGCATGACCACCCTCCAGATAGTTGCCACCCAGAATGGCGACGAACGCCAGGATGACCCCTATCAGGCTCAGCACATCCATTACACGCAGGCCTCTGCCAAGTGCCGACCGATGTCATCGAGGCTATAGATGGCGTCCACCAGATTGGCCTTGACCACCGCCATCGGCATGCCATAGATCACGCAGCTGGCCTCATCCTGCGCCCACACGTGACTACCCTCCTGTTTGAGCAGGCGCGCGCCCTCGCGCCCATCGGCTCCCATGCCGGTCAATACCACCGCCAGCACCTTGTCGTGAAAAGACTTGGCCGCCGAGCCGAAGGTAATGTCGACACAGGGTTTGTAGTTCAGGCGCTCATCGCCCGGCAGAATCCTCACAGCGCCGCGACCGTCGATCATCATCTGCTTGCCGCCCGGAGCCAGCAGCGCCAACCCCGGACGCAACAGATCGCCATCCTCGGCTTCCTTGACGTTGATCCGGCACAGTTTGTCCAGACGTTCGGCAAATGCCTTGGTGAAAGCCGCGGGCATGTGCTGGATCAGCACCAGCGGCGCCGGAAAATTGGCCGGCAACTGGGTCAGCACACGCTGCAGAGCCACCGGCCCCCCGGTCGAGGTGCCGATGGCCACCAGCTTGTAGGACTTGCGCTTGGGCGCACTCGCGCGCGCAGTAACCGGCGCGGAGGCTGGCGCAGGCACGGGGGTGCTGACGCCAGAACGACCGAGGCTACTGCGCGCTGCCGGCTTTCCCAGCGTGCTGACACTCGGCGCCGGCGCCGCGACAAGGCCGCGGCGATTGCTGCGGGCAATGCTGTGCACCTTCTCGCAGAGCAGTTGCCTGACCTTCTCGGGGTTACGCGAAATGTCTTCGAAGTTCTTCGGCAGAAAATCCACCGCCCCGGCATCCAGCGCATCCAGGGTGACGCGCGCGCCTTCGTGGGTCAGCGAGGAAAACATCAACACCGGGGTCGGACAGCGCTGCATGATGTTTCGTACGGCGGTGATGCCGTCCATCATCGGCATCTCGTAGTCCATGGTGATCACATCGGGCTTGAGTGCCAACGCTTGATCGATGGCTTCGCGGCCATTGGTCGCCGTACCTACCACCTGGATATTCGGATCGGCAGAGAGAATTTCCGAAACGCGCCGCCGAAAAAAGCCGGAATCGTCCACCACCAACACCTTGACCACCATAAAACACTCCTAAACGGCGCCGCCTCAGGCGACGCCGCGAACAATCAGATGCGCCGCGCGTAGCGCTTGAGCATGCTCGGTACGTCGAGAATCAAGGCGATACGCCCATCGCCAGTGATGGTAGCGCCAGACATACCTGGAGTGCCCTGGAGCATTTTGCCCAACGGCTTGATCACCACTTCCTCCTGTCCAACCAGCTGATCGACGACGAAACCGATGCGCTGGCTACCGACGGTGAGAATCACCACATGGCCCTCGCCCGGTTCGTCATGGGCAGCGCTGCGTACCAGCCAGCGCTTGAGGTAGAACAGCGGCAGCGCCTTGTCGCGCACGATCACCACTTCCTGGCCATCGACCACGTTGGTGCGCGACAGGTCGAGGTGGAAAATCTCGTTGACGTTGACCAGCGGGAAAGCGAAGGCCTGGTTGCCCAGCATCACCATCAATGTCGGCATGATCGCCAGGGTCAGCGGCACCTTGATGACGATCTTCGAGCCCTGGCCCTTGACCGAGAACACGTTGACCGTGCCGTTGAGCTGGGAAATCTTGGTCTTCACCACATCCATGCCGACCCCGCGGCCGGACACGTCGGATATCTCGGTCTTGGTCGAGAAACCCGGAGCGAAGATCAGGTTGTAGCACTCGAACTCGTTGAGGCGGTCGGCCGCGTCCTTGTCCAGCAGACCCTTCTCCACGGCCTTGGCCCGCAACTGATCGGCGTCCATGCCTTTGCCATCATCGGAAATCGACAGCAGGATGTGATCGCCTTCCTGCTCGGCCGACAGCACTACCTTGCCGCCGCGCGACTTGCCCGCGGCCTCGCGCTCTTCCGGGGTTTCGATGCCATGGTCGACGGCGTTGCGCACCAAGTGCACCAGCGGATCGGCCAGCGCCTCGACCAGGTTCTTGTCCAGGTCGGTTTCTTCACCGACCAGTTCAAGATTGATCTCTTTCTTCAGGCTGCGCGCCAGATCACGAACCAGCCGCGGGAAGCGGCCGAAGACCTTCTTGATCGGCTGCATGCGCGTTTTCATCACCGCCGTCTGCAGATCCGCGGTGACCACGTCGAGGTTGGACACGGCTTTGGCCATGGCCTCATCGCCGCTGTTGGAGCCCAGGCGCACCAGACGGTTACGCACCAGCACCAGCTCGCCGACCATGTTCATAATCTCGTCCAGACGCGCGGTATCCACCCGTACGGTGGTTTCCGCTTCGCTGGGTGCTGGCGCCTTATCGGCGACGGCGGCCGTCGGTGTCGGCGCTTTCAGCGGAACAACCTTGGCTGCGGGTTTGGCCAAGGGCTGAGCGGCAACTGCGGGTTTAGCCGGAGCGGCAGCCGCTGCTGCGGCGGGCGCCTTGGCGATCGCGGCCGGCTCGACAAACTTGCCCTTGCCATGTAGCTGATCGAGCAGCGCCTCGAACTCATCGTCGCTGATCTCGTCGCCAGACGCCGGTGCAACGGGCGCTGCGATCGATGCACATGCCACGGCCACTGCAGGTGCAGGTGCAGGTGTAGGTGCAGCGAACTGGCCCTTGCCATGTAGCTGGTCGAGCAGCGCCTCGAACTCATCGTCGCTGATCTCGTCACCAGGCGCTGGCGCCACGGGCGTTGCGATCGACGCAGATGCCACGGCCACTGCAGGTGCAGCGAACTGCCCCTTGCCATGCAACTCATCGAGCAACGACTCGAACTCGTCATCGCTGATTTCGTCACCGCCTGCGTTTGCGCTCGCCACCTTGCCAGGCGACTCGGTCAGCGCATCGAGTAACTGCTCGAATTCGCTGTCGGTGATATCGCCAGAAGCGACCTCGGCAACGGGCTCTTCGACCGCAACGGCCGCAGCCGGCTCGGCCAGACGCGCCAGGGCTGCCAACAGCTCTCGCGTGGCCGGTGTCGGTGCAACGCGCTCACGCACTTCAGTGAACATGCCATTGACCGCATCGAGTGCTTCCAGCACTACATCCATCAACTCGGAGTCGACGCGCCGCGCACCCTTGCGCAGGATGTCGAAGACGTTTTCTGCGATATGGCAACATTCCACCAGCTCATGGAGCTGGAGAAAACCGGCACCACCTTTGACGGTATGAAAACCGCGAAAAATAGCGTTGAGCAGATTCATGTCGTCCGGGCGGCTTTCAAGCTCCACCAACTGTTCGGACAATAGTTCAAGAATCTCGCCGGCCTCCACCAGGAAGTCCTGGAGGATTTCTTCATCGGCGCCGAAGCTCATATGACGTGCTCCTAAAATCCCAGGCTGGAAAGCAGATCGTCGACATCATCCTGATTGGATGCGACGTCTTCACGCTTATCGGCATGAATCTGCGGACCTTCACCGTGGGAAGGCTCTTTTTGTTGTTCTTGTTCAGCACGCAGCACGGCGTGGTCATGCTCGATACCGGCAAAACGGTCGACCTGACTGGCCATCAGCACCAGTTTGAGCAAGTTGCTTTCCACTTCGGTGACCAGTTGCGTCACCCGCTTGATCACCTGGCCAGTCAGATCCTGGTAATCCTGCGCGAGCAGAATATCGTTGAGCTGGGCCGACACCTGAACGCTGTCGCGCTCGCTGCTGGCGAGAAACAGTTCAATTCGCTTGGCCAGGTCACGGAAACCATCGGCGCCCATTTCCCTTCGCATGAAGCGGCCCCAATCGGCACTCAGGCTCTGTGCCTCGGCGCCGATACCGTTAACCAGGGGCGAACTCAGTTCAACCAGATCCATGGTGCGATTGGCCGCTTTCTCGGTCATCGTCACCACATAATTCAGGCGCTCGGTAGCGTCGGTGATTTGCGACACTTCTTTGGCGTGCGGCACCCGTGGATCGAGCTGGAAATTGACGATGGCGTTATGCAACTCGCGCGTCAGCTTGCCGACCTCGTGATACAGACCACGGTCGCGAACCTTGTTGATATCGTTGATCAGTTGCACCGCTTCGCCAAAATTGCCGTGTTCCAGGCTTTCCACCAATTGGCGCGCGTGAATTTTCAGGGTCGACTCAAAGTCACCCTGAGCGGAATCGTCATGTTCCATAGTGCCCTCGCGGCAGACATCAGCCGTTGACCCGCTCGAAGATTTTTTCAATCTTTTCTTTCAGCACTTGGGCTGTGAACGGTTTAACCACATAGCCATTCACCCCGGCTTGTGCGGCCTCGATGATCTGATCGCGTTTCGCTTCAGCGGTCACCATCAGCACCGGCAACTGCTTCAGACGCTCGTCTGCACGTACCGCACGTAACAAGTCGATCCCGGTCATGCCTGGCATATTCCAGTCAGTCACCAGAAAATCGAAACTGCCGCTTTGCAGCATCGGCAGTGCAGTGGTGCCATCATCGGCTTCCGCGGTGTTGGTGAACCCCAAGTCGCGCAGGAGGTTCTTGATGATCCGGCGCATCGTTGAAAAGTCATCAACGATGAGGATTTTCATGTTTTTGTCCAAGTCGACCTCCGTACAGTCCCAAACGAACCCAGCACCTGGGCACGCTTTTAATCGTGAAACCGGCCTGACAGGCCGCTGCAAAACTACTTCACTAGATTTTCCAACGGCCTGCTGATTTAACTGATCAGCTCGCTCGCCATTCCCCCAGTCGTGCCCGCAAGCGTGCGGCACACTGACTATGCAACTGACTGACGCGCGATTCGCTAACCCCCAGAACCTCACCAATTTCCTTGAGATTCAGTTGTTCGTCGTAATACAGCGACAACACCAACCGTTCCCGCTCGGGCAAGTGGCTGATGGCATCGGCCAATGCCGCCTGGAAACGCTCGTCCTCCAGCTCCCGCGAGGGCTCTGGGTGAGTGGAGCTGACGTCTTCGTGCAGCCCGCCATGCTCGCCGTCCTGCAGCAAATCGTCGAAGCTGAACAACCGGCTGCCCAAAGTGTCGCCAAGGATGCCGTAGTAATCCTCGAGACTCAATTGGAGTTCGGCCGCAACCTCTTGATCTTTAGCGTCGCGACCGGTTCTTGCTTCAATTACCCGAATTGCGTCGCTGACCATACGGCTATTGCGATGCACCGAACGCGGCGCCCAATCGCCTTTGCGCACCTCATCGAGCATCGAGCCGCGAATGCGAATACCGGCGAACGTTTCGAAACTGGCACCTTTACTGGAGTCGTATTTCTTCGAGGCTTCGAGCAGGCCAATCATCCCGGCCTGGATCAAGTCATCCACCTGCACGTTGGCCGGCAAGCGCGCCAACATGTGATAGGCAATCCGCTTGACCAAGGGCGCGTGGCGCTCGATCAACTGGTGCTGGGCGTCTTGTGTCTGAGCCTTGCTGTACATACGGAGTCCAGAAGCTGCTGTCATATGGCCGTATCCGCGGCAGGTTGCTGCACCAGGCGCTCGACGAAAAATTCCAGATGGCCGCGCGGATTGGCCGGTAGTGGCCAGGCATCGACTTTCTGGGCAATCGCTTTGAACGCCAGGGAACTCTTCGAGCGCGGGAAGGCTTCGTAGACCGCACGCTGTTTCTGCACGGCCTTGCGTACCGACTCATCGTAAGGCACCGCGCCGACATATTGCAGCGCGACATCGAGGAAGCGGTCGGTAACCTTGGTCAGCTTAGCAAACAGGTTGCGGCCTTCCTGTGGGCTGTGCGCCATATTCGCCAGGACGCGGAAACGGCTCATGCCATGGTCGCGGTTGAGCAGCTTGATCAGGGCATAGGCGTCCGTGATCGAGGTCGGCTCGTCACACACCACCACCAGCACTTCCTGGGCGGCGCGGACAAAACTGACCACCGAGTCGCCAATACCCGCGGCGGTATCGACAATCAGCACATCGAGGTTGTCGCTGATGTCGCTGAAGGCTTGAATCAGGCCGGCATGCTGCATGGGCGAAAGCTGCACCATGCTCTGCGTGCCTGACGCAGCGGGAACCACCCGAATGCCGCCGGGGCCTTGCAGCACCACGTCGCGCAGTTCGCACTCGCCACTGATCACATCGGCCAGCGTCCGCTTGGCAGTGAGGCCCAGCAGCACGTCGATGTTGGCCAGCCCCAGGTCGGCGTCCATCACCATCACCCGCCGACCGAGATCAGCCAGCGCCAGCGCCAGATTCACCGACACATTGGTCTTGCCGACGCCACCCTTGCCGCCGGTCACCGCAATCACCTGTACGGGATGCATACCCATGTTATCTATACACCTTGTCTGACTTCGACTGGGACCATGTGGCTGCTGGTACTCCGCCAATCCACCGCCGGGCACCACGCATCGCCGCATATTGCTTAATCATTGCCGCAATGGCCATTAACCGGCGCGCCGCGCCGGATGTTGATAAAGCCCGGCGAACATCTCGGCCATTGTATCTTCGCTCGGGTCCTCGGCGCTTTGCAGTCCCACCGCACGGCTCACCAGTTGATGGCTGCGCGGCACCTGCAAATCATCCGGAATCCGTGGCCCATCAGTGAGATAGGCTACCGGTAGACGCTGGCCAATAGCCAGACCTAAAACCTCGCCGAGGCTAGTGGCCTCATCCAGCTTGGTCAGGATGCAGCCGGAAAGACCGCAGCGCTTGTAGCTGTGGTAGGCGGCCTTGAGCACCTGGCTCTGGCTGGTAGCCGCCAGGACCAGGTAATTCTTGGCCTTGATGCCGCGACTGGCCAGGGTTTCCAGCTGCATGCGCAGGGCGGGATCGCTGGCCGGCAAACCGGCGCTATCGATCAATACCACGCGCTTGCGCGCCAGGGGGGCCAGAGCCTGGGTCAGCGACTGACCGGGGTCGACCAGGGTCACCGGTACATTGAGGATACGCCCCAGGGTCTTCAGTTGTTCCTGGGCGCCAATCCGATAGCTGTCCAGACTGACCAGGGCAACATGCTGAGCGCCATACTTGAGCACATAACGCGCAGCCAGCTTGGCCAGGGTTGTAGTTTTACCCATACCAGCAGGACCGACCAGGGCAATCACCCCGCCCTCTTCCAGCGGCTCCTGCTGCGGCGTTTGAATCGCATGGGCCAGGTGAGCGAGCAACATGCCCCAGGCCTGGCGCGGCTCGGCGACATTCGCCACACGCTCGAGCAACACCCGCGACAACTCGGCGGGCAAGCCCATGCGCTGCAGACGCCGCCAGAGATTGGCCTGCTGCGGCCGACGCGTCTGCATCTGCCCCCAGGCCATGGAGCCCAGCTGCCCTTCGAGCAACTCGCGCAAACCGTGCAACTCGGAGCGCATGGCCTCGAGCGCGCCCTGGTCGCCGCTGGTCATTGGCGCTGGCGCAGCCGTACGCAGGGCGGTATCCAGATCGTCGAGCGGCGCCACCGGCTCTTCGGCGAACAGCTGGCGGTCCTTGCTGGCGTCAGCTTGGGTACGTGTGACCAGCTCGGCCTGCGCCGAGGCGATACGGGCTTGCGTCTGGCGCAACTCGGCTTCCAGCGCCGCGTTCGGTTGCCGAGCAGGGGCGGCGGGTATCTGGTAGTCCAGTGCGGCGGTCAGCTCAACACCGCCGGCAACCCGGCGGTTACCGATGATCGAGGCGTCCGCGCCCAGCTCATCGCGAACCAGCTTCATGGCTTGGCGCATATCGGCAGCGAAAAAGCGTTTGACCTGCATGGCCTGTTACCTCGGTTAATTCTGTCCCACCGTAGCGACGATGGTGACCTGCTTGTTGTCCGGGATTTCCTGGTAAGCCAGCACATGCACACTCGGCACTGCCAACCGTGCAAACCGCGAGAGCATCGCCCGAACCGGTCCGGCTACCAGCAGGATCACTGGCTTGCCGAGCATTTCCTGGCGCTGCGCTGCTTCCACCAGGGAACGCTGCAGCTTCTCGGCCATGCCCGGCTCCAGGAGGATTCCCTCCTCGGAGCCTTGACCGGCCTTCTGTAGACTGTTTAGCAATATCTGTTCCAACCTTGGCTCAAGGGTGATCACAGGCAGCTCCAGCTCTAGTCCCACGATGCTTTGCACGATGGCCCGAGCCAAGGCGACCCGCACTGCCGCGACCATCGCGGCGGGATCTTGACTCTTCGGCGCCACGTTGGCGATGGCTTCGGCGATGGTACGGATGTCGCGCACCGGCACCTGTTCCTGCAGCAGCGCCTGCAGCACCTTGAGCAGGGTCGACAGCGACACCAGGCCCGGCACCAGCTCCTCGGCCAGCTTCGGCGAACTTTTCGCCAGCAACTGCATGAGCTGCTGCACTTCCTCGTGACCGAGCAGCTCATGCGCATGCTTGTGCAAGACCTGGTTGAGGTGGGTCGCGACCACCGTACTGGCATCGACCACGGTGTAGCCCAGCGATTGCGCCTGATCGCGCTGGCCCGGGTCGATCCATACCGCTTCCAGGCCGAACGCCGGATCTTTGGCGGCAACCCCGTTGAGGGCGCCGAATACCTGACCCGGATTGATCGCCAATTCGCGATCCGGGTAAACCTCGGCCTCCGCCACGCTGACGCCCATCAAGGTCAAGCGATAGGCGCTGGGCTGCAGATCGAGGTTGTCGCGGATATGCACCGAGGGCATGAGAAAGCCCATCTCCTGCGAAAGCTTCTTGCGCACGCCCTTGATCCGCGCGAGCAACTGGCCACCCTGGTTGCGGTCGACCAGCGGAATCAGCCGGTAGCCGACCTCCAGGCCGACCATGTCCACTGGCATGACATCGTCCCAGCCGAGTTCCTTGACCTCCTGGGCGCGCTGGGCCGGCAGCAGCTCCTGCTGACGTTGAACCTCATGCACTTCCTCTTCCTTGACCTGGCGCTGCTTGTTGGCGATCCAATAGGCGCCGCCGGCGGCAACCAGACCGAGACTGATGAAGGAAAAATGCGGCATGCCGGGCACCAGACCCATGGCGATCATGATCGCCGCCGCCACGGCCAGGGCGCGCGGCGAGGCGAACATCTGCCGATTGACCTGGGCGCCCATGTCTTCCGAACTGGAGACGCGGGTGACCATGATCGCCGCGGCGGTCGACAGCAGCAGCGAGGGAATCTGGGCGACCAGGCCGTCGCCAATGGTCAGCAGGGTATAGACCTTGCCTGCATCGGCAAAACTCAAGTCGTGCTGGAAGATACCGATAGCAATGCCGCCGATCAGGTTGATGAACAGAATCAACAGGCCGGCGATAGCATCGCCACGCACGAACTTGCTGGCACCGTCCATCGAGCCGTAGAAATCAGCCTCCTGGGACACTTCGGAGCGGCGTATCTTGGCTTCCGCCTGTTCGATCAGGCCGGCATTCAGGTCCGCGTCGATGGCCATCTGCTTGCCAGGCATGGCGTCCAGGGTAAAACGCGCGCTGACTTCGGAAATCCGCCCGGCACCCTTGGTCACCACCACGAAGTTGATGATCATGAGAATGGCGAACACCACGATACCGACCACATAGTTACCGCCGATCACCACCTCACCGAAGGCCTGGATCACCTGCCCCGCCGCGCCATGACCGTCATGGCCGTTGAGCAATACCACGCGGGTGGACGCGACGTTCAGCGCTAGGCGGAGCAAGGTTGCCGCCAGCAAAATAGTCGGGAATACCGCGAAATCCAGCGGACGCAAGGCATAGATACCGACCAGCAGCACCACGATTGACAGGGCGATGCTGAAGGTAAACAACACGTCGAGCAGGAACGGCGGAATCGGCAGCATGACCATGCCGAGCATGACCAGCAGCATCAAGGGGATGCCCAGATTGCCCTGACGCAACCCCGACAGATTGCTGCGCACGTTGCCGACCATTTGTGAGCGATCTACTGCCACATCCCTACCCCAGCCAATTCAATCTTTTGACGCTATTCGCGCCTTTGCCAAGGGGTTTGCAAGAAGCTGTCCAACTTTTCCTGCGCCATTCAAGGGTGGGTTAGCCGCTGAGTCGATATTCGCTCAAGACCGCTGTTTGGGTGCGGCGTGACCCATCGCGGCGTCGGGCCTGCTGACGCCCCGTTGGCTTACGCGGCGCGCGAAGGGCTTGGCTGCCTGCCCCACCGCATGCGCCGCTAACCCAACCGACACCGCTCAGCCTGTGCGGCCCGCCCCACCCTACTCGTCGCGGCGTAAATCCGTCGGGATCGGCAAATCCGGCAACGGCGCCGGGCGCTTGCCTTTGCCAGCCTGGTACTGGCGAATCTGGTAGACGTAGGCCAGCACCTGGGCCACCGCCAGATACAGCCCGGCCGGGATTTCCTGGTCCAGCTCGGTGGAATAGAACACCGCTCGCGTCAGGGCCGGCGACTCCAGCAGCATGATCTTGTGCTCCTGAGCGATCTCGCGAATCTTCAAGGCGGTAAAGTCACCGCCCTTGGCCAACAACACTGGCGCATTGCCCTTGGCCGGGTCGTATTTCAAGGCCACGGCGAAGTGGGTCGGGTTGGTGATCACCACGTCTGCCTGCGGCACTGCCTGCATCATCCGCCGCTCGGTCATCTCGCGCTGCAACTGGCGGATACGCTGCTTGACCTCGGGCTTGCCCTCACTGTCCTTGTATTCGTCGCGTACCTCCTGCTTGGTCATCATCATCTTCTGCTTGTTGTCCCAGAGCTGGAACGGCACATCCACCGCCGCAATCAACACCAGTCCGCAGGCCATCCACAGGGCGCTCCAGCCAACCACCTGGGCCGCGTGCATAATCGCCGACTCCAGCGGCTCATGAGCGATCGCCAGCAGGTCGTCGACCTTGGCCGACAGCACGGCAAGCGCCACGGAAAGTACTAGCGTGAACTTGGCCAGTGCCTTGAGCAGCTCGACCAGCGCCTTGGCCGAAAACATCCGCTTGAGCCCCGCCAGCGGATCCATCCGGCTGACCTTGGGCGCCATCGCCTTGGCCGAGAACAACCAGCCACCCAAGGAAATCGGGCCGACAATCGAGGCGATCAGCAATGCTAAAAACAATGGCAGCACGGCGTCCACGGCAACTTTTCCCGAGGCCAGCAGCCCGATCGCCATGGAGCGCTCATCCATGATCACCTCGCGCGGCAGGGAGAAATTACTGCTCATAATTGATATCAAGGCGCTGCCCAGGCTGCCGCCAAAAGCCAGCAAGCCGCCAGTCCCGGCCAGCATGATCGCCAGGGTATTGAGCTCGCGGGAGCGAGCAATCTGACCTTTCTCACGGGATTCACGAAGGCGTTTCTCCGTGGGGTCCTCGCTTTTATCGGCACCGCTTTCCGATTCGGCCATGGCCTAACTCGCTCGCGCCATTTCACGCAACAGTTGCAGGGCTTCGCTGGCGAACACCTGGTACTGCGCGAGAATATCGGCCATGCCAATCCAGAGAATCACCAACCCCATGACCAGGGTCAGCGGAAAACCGATGGAGAAAATATTCAGCTGCGGGGCGGCGCGGGTCATCACCCCGAAGGCCAGGTTGACCACCAGCAGCGCGGTGATCGCCGGCAACACCAGGATCAGCGCCGCGCCTATTACCCAGCCCAGTTTATTGGCCAGTTCCCAGTAGTGTTCGACCAGGAAACCGCCGCCAACCGGCAGGGTGACGAAACTCTCGGCCAACACCTCGAACACCACCAGGTGGCCGTTCATGGCGAGAAACAGCAAGGTCACCAGCATTAGCAGAAATTGACCGATCACCGCCACCGAGATGCCGTTGGCCGGATCGACCATGGAGGCAAAACCCAGGCCCATCTGCGTTGCCACGATCTGCCCGGCGATGACGAAGGCATGGAAGAATAACTGCAGGATAAAACCCAACATCACCCCGATCAGCACCTCCTGGGCGATCAGAATAAATGTCGGCAGGCTTAGTGCCTCGACTTGCGGCATCGGCGGCAGATTGGGCATCAACACCAGGCAAATCGCCAGCGCCAGATACAGACGCACGCGCATCGGCACCAGTTGCGTGCCAATGATCGGCATCACCATCAACAGCGCCGCGATACGAAACAGCGGCAGCAGGAAAGAACCCACCCAGCCGCCGATCTGCGCATCGCTCAGTTCCAACATGTCAACGTCCGTGGAGAAATCGTGGCGAGTACTGCCCGCAGCTTCGCCGGGAGCGACTCTGCACGGCTGCAAGCGGGCACGCAGTAGAGGTATGCATGGGCGTTCAGCCGATCAACAGTGGAATATTCATGATCAAGTTCTGCATGTACTCGATCATCCGCTGGGCCAGCCAGGGTCCGGCGACGATCAGGGTGACCAGAATCACCAGCAGGCGTGGCAGAAAGCTCAGGGTCTGTTCGTTGATCTGGGTGGCGGCCTGGAACATCGCGACCATCAAGCCGACCAGCAGGCTGGGCACGACGACGATCGCGACTATGGTGGCGGTCAACCACAGCGCCTCGCGAAACAGGTCGACGGCGACCTCGGGCGTCATGCCTAGATCCCTCCGAAGCTGGCGGCGAGGGTGCCCATGATCAACGCCCAGCCATCGATCAAGACGAACAGCATGATCTTGAACGGCAGGGAAATAATCAGCGGCGAGAGCATCATCATACCCATGGCCATGAGGATACTGGCCACCACCAGATCGATCACCAGGAACGGGATGAAGATCATGAAGCCGATCTGGAACGCCGTTTTCAGTTCGGAGGTCACGAACGCCGGCACCAGGATAACCAGCGGCGCATCTTCCGGGCTGGCGATATCGGTACGTTTGGACAGGCGCATGAACAGCTCCAGATCGCTTTCGCGGGTCTGCGCCAGCATGAAGTCCTTGATTGGCACCTCGGCCTTGGCAATCGCTTCCTGGGCGGGCAATTGCTCGTTGAGATAAGGCTGCAAGGCATCGTTATTAATCTGCTCGAACACCGGCGCCATGATGAACAGGGTCAGGAACAGCGCCAGGCCGACGAGAATCTGGTTGGACGGCGTCTGCTGCAGGCCCAGGGCCTGACGCAGGATCGAGAAGACGATAATGATGCGAGTGAAACTGGTCATCAGCATCAGGAAGGCCGGAATGAAACTCAGCGCCGTCATGATCAACAGGATCTGCAGGCTGACCGAGTACTCCTGCTGGCCTGCGGCGTCGGTGCTCAGGGTAATCGCCGAAATCGACAGCGGATTGTCGGCGGCAAACACCACGGGCGCGACCAGGGTGAACAGCAGAACCAACAGCAGGCGCAACGCGCTCATCAAGACTTGTCCTTCTGGTCCTTGCCCAACAGCTCCATCAGGCGCTGGGCGAACTCGGTCGAGGCCGGCTCGCCGTCAGGCAAGTGCACCGGCTCTTTCAGCACATGCAAGGGCGCGATGCGTCCCGGCGTCAGGCCGAGAAGTAGCTGTTCGCCGCCCACCTGCACCAGCACCAGTCGATCGCGCGGACCGAGCGCCTGACTGGCGACTATCTTGATCACCTGGCCGCCGCGCGGGCCTAGCTGCTGCACCCGGCGCATTAACCAGGCCAGCAGAAAAATCAGGCCAATCACCAGCAACAGGCCAAGCAACAACTGCAGCAGCTGCCCGGTGATGCCGCTGCCGGCCATGGGTATGGTCGCTTGCGCTGCCGGCTCGGCGGCCAGAGCGGTGAACGGCAGGAGCAAGGTAACGCCTGAAAGTCTGTACATGAGCGGGCTCTGTCGGTGCATTAACGCAGTTTCTTGATCCGTTCGCTGGGGCTGATCACGTCGGTCAGGCGGATGCCGAACTTCTCGTTGACCACCACCACTTCGCCATGAGCAATCAGGGTGCCGTTG
Organism: Pseudomonas paeninsulae; assembly: GCF_035621475.1. NCBI lineage: Bacteria > Pseudomonadati > Pseudomonadota > Gammaproteobacteria > Pseudomonadales > Pseudomonadaceae > Pseudomonas > Pseudomonas paeninsulae. The sequence continues at coordinate 1,808,422 of NZ_CP141799.1, read as the reverse complement.
ACCAGCACGTCCAACGGCTCGCCAGCGAGACGATCGAGTTCGATCACCGAACCCTGGTTGAGCTGCAACAGGTTGCGAATGGTGATATCGGTGTTGCCGACTTCCATGGAGATCGACACCGGAATATCGAGGATCACATCGAGATTCGGCCCATCCAGGCTGACGGACAGATTACCCTTGGGCACGCTGCCGAATTCTTCCATGGGTGCACGTGGCGGAGCCGGCGCAGCCGCTCCACCGACGGCGAGCATGGCATCGATATCATCCTGATTGGCGTCGTCGCCGGACTCGGACAAGGCGGCTGCCCACTCGTCGGCCAGCGCCTGCTCCTCGGGGGAGGTGTTTTCATTTTCGTCTGCCATCGTGTGTCCTCGGCGGGCTGGTAGCGGATTGGGCGAGCGCAGTGCGGTTTAATTACACCCTGTCAGCGCTGGCGGCCGATGGGCTCTAGCACTTGCAGCGCCAGGTTGCCTTTGTGTGCGCCAAGCTTGACCTTGAAGGTCGGTACGCCATTGGCGCGCAGGATTACGTTATCGGGTATATCCACCGGGATCACATCGCCCGGCTGCATGTGCAGGATGTCGCGCAGCCTCAGTTGGCGCTTGGCTATCGTGGCGCCGAGCGGCACGCTGACGTCGAGAATGTCTTCGCGCAGGGACTTGATCCAGCGCTCGTCCTGATCGTCGACGTCGGACTGGAAACCGGCATCGAGCATCTCGCGGATCGGTTCGATCATCGAATAGGGCATGGTGATGTGCAGGTCGCCGCCACCGCCGTCCAGTTCGATATGAAAGGTCGACACCACAATCACTTCGCTGGGGCTGACGATGTTGGCCAGGGCCGGATTGACCTCCGAGTTGACGTACTCGAAGTTGATATCCATGACCGCTTGCCAGGCTTCCTTGAGGTCGATAAACGCCTGGTCGAGCACCATGCGCACCACGCGCAGCTCGGTGGGGGTGAATTCGCGCCCCTCGATCTTGGCATGACGGCCATCGCCACCGAAAAAATTGTCGACCAGTTTGAACACTAGCTTGGCATCGAGGATGAACAGACCGGTGCCACGCAACGGCTTCATCTTCACCAGATTGAGGCTGGTCGGCACGTACAGCGAATGCACGTACTCGCCGAACTTCATCACCTGCACCCCACCCACCGCCACATCCGCCGAACGACGCAGCAGATTGAACATGCTGATGCGGGTGTAGCGGGCAAAGCGCTCGTTGATCATTTCCAGGGTCGGCATGCGCCCACGGACGATGCGGTCCTGGCTGGTCAGGTCATATTGTTTGACGCTTCCCGGCTCGACTTCGTCCTCGGCATCGACCAGCCCGTCATCGACGCCGTGCAGCAGCGCATCGATTTCATCCTGGGACAGCAGGTCTTGCACAGCCATGCGAAGCTCCCGGCTATTGCAGCACTAGGTTGGTGAACAGCACTTGCTCGACGGTCAATTTGCCCGTCTCCTTCTGCGCCAACTCCTGCACGCTGGCCGTAGCCTGCTGGCGCAGCATTTCCTTGCCCACCGGCGTGATCAACGACTCGAAGTCCTGGTTGGAGAACAACATCACCAGACGGTTGCGCAGCACCGGCATATGCACCTTGAGCGCATCGAGCGCTGCCTGGTCACGCACCAGCAAGGCAATACTAACCTGCATGTAGCGCGCCCGACCGTTATGGGTGAAGTTGACCACGAACGCCGGCAGCAATTCTTCGTAGATCGCCACTTGCTTGACGGGCACCGCAGGCTCTGCGGACTCAGCCTCGACGTCACTCTTGGCCGCACCCTTGTTGAGGAAAAACCAGGTGCCGCCCACCGACAATCCCACAGCCAGGAGCAAGGGCACGACAATCATGATGATGAGCTTCAACTTACCGGCCGGTTTCGCCTCGGCGCTTACCGAGTCTTGCTCCGCGTCTTTCTTAGCCATGCCAATTATCCGTCACTAATCGGAGTTCAATCCGTGTTCAAAGGGTGGTGAGCAAGTGTTATGCCAGCTTACAAACATCTGCAGCTCGCCGGACCCCGGTTACGCGCAACACCCGAACACATAGCGCGACAGCATGCGTGATCGAGGTTCGACTCAACGATGGCCAGCGGGTATACCAGTCCCGCCTCTTGCTGTCACCCAAAAACGACCACGCCCGAGCCCATTGCGGAGTCGGGCGTGAGTGGGTTGCGCGCACTGCGAACAACACCGACCTGCCGAGTTGCCAGCCTTTGCCGCAGCCCCATTGGCCGCAGTGACGCACCGGCCTGGATGCAGTGTTTTTCAACGACCGGTCAAGCGTAGTAATCGACCATGCCACGCCCACTGTCGGGCAGGCTGCTTTTGAGTTCCACGTCAAGGGCCGCATGGGCCTCGTCAGCACCACCCAGCCGCTCATTACCCGCCTCGCCACGCCCTCTGCCATCGCCGCCCTGCCCCTGCCAACCGCGGTTGAGCGACTGATCGGAAACGTTCACGTCGAGCAGGTTCATGCCTTGCTGGGCGAACATCTCACGCAAACGGTGCATCTGCCCTTCTAGGGCCTCACGGACCCCGGCATTGGCGCTGGCGAAGGTCACCTGGGTCTGCTCCTGATTCACGCTGATGCGCACTTCCAGGCGTCCCAGTTCGGCCGGATCGAGCTGAATATCGGCGGACTTGAGGTTCTGGCTGGAGAGCAACATCACCCGATCCACTACCGCCTCGCTCCAACCGGCCTGATGCATGGGTACCGGCTGGCCGGCCATCAGTCCGGTGCGGGGAGCTTGCGTGGTCTGCTGAGCAACCGCCTGACTCAGCGCACCGAGCCTGGCCACGAAGTTCTCCGGCCGAGTGTCGGCGGCGCTCTCTTTGAGCGCCTGCAATCCCTCGGCAGTAAGCTCGAGCGACGCCAGATCGGCCTCTGGTTCTGCCTGCTCGGAGCTCATGGCCGCGATGGCACTGGCAAAGCTTTGCCCGGCGCTCTGCGCCGTTTGCGTAGCCACACTGCCGGGCGCGCTCTGCTCGGCCACTGCGGCCTTGGCTTTAGCACCCAACTCAAGAGCCATACGCACGGCCGGCGGTTGATCCAGCGCATCCAGTTCGGGATCGGCGTTCGCCGCCGGCAACCGGGTAGGCCAGGCATCCGGCAGAGCAGTCGTCATCATCGGCTGCGGCTCACCGGCAAGTTCGAGGTCGAGCCCGAGGTCTTCCGCTTCGCTATCGGCTGGCTGCTGAGCGAGTGTGCCCAGCGCCAGCAATGGATCGAGGGTAGGATCATCCACGCCTGCATCGCTCGGCAAAAGCTTGCCGCTATCGGCAAACTCCGGCTGCTGAGCGACAGACGCAGCCTCTGGGGCTTGCGGGCTCTGCGTATCCTGCGTCTCGGATTTGGCTGGGCGATGGGGCTTGGCAGACGCATCGCTGCGCTCTGCTGCTTTCGCCTGGCGCTCCTTGGCATACACCTGGGCAAAACTGGAAGCCTCGCTCTTGCGGGGCTCGGCCGGTTTCTCCGGGGCTTTGCCCGCAGAAGCTTTCGGCTTTATTTGCGGTGCCGACCGGAGGAGCGGATCGGGGGCGACGGCCATGGGCATTCTCCATTCAAATGGGTCGTGCCATAGGTTTAGCAAAGGCCGGGCCAAGTTGGCGGCAAGCAGGGAAATTGGGATCGTGCACCGCCATCCAGGCCAGCCCAGCCGCCTGAAGCCCTGGCCGATCCAGCGCCCTTTCATATCCGATAACGCTGGCGCTCGGACTTGAACAAAATACGCACGATGGCAAATTCACGTTCGACCTGCTCGATCAGCTCAGGCGCTTCGGCCAGTAACTCGCGCCGACCAACCTCTTCCAGCTCCCTGCACAAGCTGGTAAGCATGGGCGCGCCCATGTTGCTGCAACTGCCTTTGAAGCTGTGCGCCGCCATGCGCAAGCCCTGCGCGTCAGCCTCACGCATGGCCTGACGCAACAAGCGCAGACGCTCTTCGGAATCCGCCAGATAAGTATCCAGCAACACCGGATACTCATCCTCCATGACCTCCTGCAACGCAGCCAGTACGGCGCTATCGAGATGAATATCTGACATCCGCTCGCTCCCTGATTATCAGGCGCGGGATTATGCCCCAGCCAACCAGGAAAACTCCACGCTAACCCCTTGCCCATCCTCCGGCCAGGTACAGCGCTCGCTCAACTGACGAACCAGAGCCAGGCCGCGGCCACACAGACGGTCAACTCGTAGTTGCTGCTCCAGAATCGCCTGCCCATCGAAACCCAGCCCGCTGTCTTCGACCCGGACGGTCAAACGCCCACCGGCAGATTCGGGGACCAGCTGCAGATGGAAACGCACATACCCCTCACGTAACTGAGCCAGACGGGTGCTGCGCTGCAGGTAATACTCGGCAAAGCCCTCGGCATCGCATTTCAGGTTCGAGTCCAGGCCCAGCACCCCATGCTCCAGGGCATTCGAGTAGAGTTCGGCGAGCACGCTATAGAGCGCTCCAGCCTGCGGGCGCAGCCCCTCGACCTCGAGCAGCAATTGCAACAGGAACGGCAGCGGATTGAAACGGCGCAAGGTCTCGCCACGAAACTCGAAACTCGCCGACCAATCCAGTGGGCTGCTCTGACCACTGCCGGTGAAGAGCAAGGGCCCACGACTCAGGCTACCCTCCTCGACCATGCTGACTTCAACCAAGCTGACATCGTCTTGCAGTTCGCCGCGAAAGCGCAGTAACTCCTGCTGAATTTCCGCGAATAACTGCGCTGACTGCCGATTGGCGGAAAACACCTTGAGCAAACGTTTTTCCCCAAACAGCTCGCCCTGCTGGTTGCAGGCTTCCAGTACGCCATCGGACAACAGAAAGACCCGGTCGCCTAACTGCAGCGGGTAGACCTCGTACCTGTCATTGAACGCCGCCGGCTCCAATACCCCCAACGGCAGATGCCGCGACACCAGGGGCACCCGCTCACCGCCGTCGGCGCGCAGCAGATAGCCATCCGGCAAACCGCCGTTCCACACCTCCACGACCCGACGCTGAAAGCTGATATTGAGCAGGGTGGCACAACAGAACACGCCCACCGGCAAGATGCGTTTGAGCTTGGCATTGATCTCGCGAAGGATCTCCGTCAAGGCATAGCCCTTGGCGGTCATGCCATAGAACACCTCGGCCAGCGGCATGGCGCCAATCGCCGCAGGCAGGCCATGGCCGGTAAAATCGCCAAGTAGCACATGCATATCGCCGGAGGGCTTGAACGCAGCGAGCAGCAGGTCGCCGTTGAACAACGCATAAGGCGATTGCAGGTAACGGATATTCGGCGCAGCGAGACAACCGGAATGCGCCACCTTGTCGAACACCGCCTTGGCCACGCGCTGTTCGTTGAGCAGGTACTCGTTGTGCTTGGCGATCAGGTCACGCTGCTGCAGCACGGTATCCTGCAGGCGCCGCAAGCGATCCATGGCGTTAATCTTGGCCTCGAGAATCACCCGGTTATAGGGTTTGGCGAGAAAGTCATCGCCGCCCGCCTCCAGGCAGCGCACCAGCGCTTCGCCTTCGGTGAGCGAGGTCAGGAAGATGATCGGCACCAGTTCTTCGCCGGCCATCTGTTTGATCCGCCGTGCTGCCTCGAAGCCATCCATGATCGGCATCAGCGCGTCCATCAAGACCAGCTGTGGACGCTCCTGCTCGAACAAGGCAACCGCTTCCAGGCCATTGCTGGCGGTCAGGCTGCGATGGCCCTGACGGCTGACGATGGTCGATAACAGCATGCGGTCGGCAGCGTTATCCTCGGCGATCAGAATCGATAGACGCGCAGGCATGGCTGAGGAACTCGAGCTAGGTGATCTGGAACAGTTGTTCGAAGTTGGAGATAGCGAGGATCTTGCGCACATCCGCGTTGCAGTTGAGCAAACGGATGTGCGCGTGATCGCCACCGGCGTGATCACGCAACAACAGCAACATGCCGAGCGCCGAACTGTCGAGATAGGTCGTACCCTTGAGGTCCACTGCATAGCGCTTGGGGCTGAGGTCGACGCGCTCATAGGCACCACGAAATTCCTGATGCGCGCCGAAGTCGAAACGTCCCTGAATCACAATGGTCAACTCTTGCCCATCAGGCGAGGACAGCGAGGTGATGGCCATACAGAACTCCTTACTCCGACAAAACAGTCGATCACACCCCAGACAAGCTTGCGCGATGGCTATCGCGACTGAACGAGCCTGAATGCACGATCCGTGTGATCAAGATGTAGCACTAGCAAGCGCCAGCAGCAACAGGCAATCAAGCACAATCGTCCCGGCGTACGCGTTGGGCTAACTCATCGAGGAGTTTTTGCTCGCGTTTGTCCGCACTCAGGCGGGCCTCCTCCTGATAACGCTGCACCAACTTGCGCAGACCCTCCAGGCGCGCATAACGCTGTTGCCAGACCACTCGCACCTTGTCCAGGTTGTTGCCATGCCAGGCCACGGTCTGACGCTGCTGGCCGATGGCGGTCTCCAACTGGGAAAGAAAACGCTGATAGTTCATCAGCCATTGCCCGGAAACACCGCGCTGGCCTTCGCTGATCCACTGTTGCTGATAATCGCCCCGGTAATGCTCCAGCTCGCCCAGCTTGACCTGGGCCTGACTCAACAGCCCCTGGCAGTGACCCAACTGCATGGCGGCCTCGCGCTCGGCACGCTCGGCCATGACGATAACCGGCGCCAGGCGCGCGGCGCGACTTGTCGACACTTAGCCCCCCGGCGCAATAGTGGGGTTGAAGGTCGCCGCCAGCAGCGCACTGCTGCGTTCCAGGTTTTCACTTTCGCCCAGGCTCTGGCGCAGGTACCTGACCATCGCCGGCTGGCGCGCGATGGCCAAGTCGGTATCGGCATCGCCACCGGGTACGTAGGCGCCGACACTGATCAGGTCGCGGCTCTGCTGATAGCGTGCCCACAGCTGCTTGAAGCGCTGCGCGCTGCGCTGGTGTTCGCTCGTCACCACTTGCGGCATGACCCGGCTGATCGAGGCTTCGATGTCGATGGCTGGATAATGGCCTTCCTCGGCCAAGCGCCGCGACAGCACGATGTGACCGTCAAGCACGCCGCGGGCGGCATCGGCAATCGGATCCTGTTGATCGTCGCCTTCACTCAAGACCGTGTAGAACGCCGTGATCGAACCGCCACCCTCTTCGGCATTACCGGCGCGCTCGACCAATTTTGGCAGTTTGGCAAACACCGAAGGTGGATAACCCTTGGTCGCCGGCGGCTCGCCAATGGCCAGGGCGATCTCGCGCTGGGCCTGGGCGAAGCGGGTCAGCGAGTCCATCAGCAACAGGACATTCTTGCCCTTGTCGCGAAAGTATTCGGCGATGCGCGTGCAATACATCGCCGCGCGCAGACGCATCAGTGGCGCATCGTCTGCTGGCGAGGCGACCACCACGGAACGCTTGATACCTTCGGCACCGAGGATCTCGTCGATGAACTCCTTGACCTCGCGGCCACGCTCACCGATTAGGCCGACCACGATGATATCGGCCTCGGTAAAACGCGTCATCATGCCCAGCAGCACGCTCTTGCCGACTCCGGTGCCGGCGAACAGCCCGATACGCTGGCCGCGTCCGACCGTGAGCAGGCCGTTGATACTGCGGATGCCGACATCCAGCGGTTGACTGATCGGGTGGCGTTTCAGCGGGTTAATCGTCGGCCCATCCATCGGCACCCAGTCTTCGGCCTTCATCCCGCCCTTGCCATCCAGCGCCCGCCCGGTGCCATCGAGCACCCGGCCGAGCATCGACTTGCCCATCGGCAAACGTCCGCTGTCCGGTATCGGCACTACTCGCGCCCCAGGCGCAATGCCGGCCAGGCTGCCAACCGGCATCAGAAAGCTCTTGTCGTTGGCGAAGCCCATCACCTCGGCTTCGACTTGCACCGGGTGATAGCTGTCATCGTTGATCACCAAGCAGCGGCTGCCGAGTGCGGCGCGCAGCCCCTCGGCCTCCAGGGTCAGGCCAACCATGCGCTGCAAACGCCCTTCGACCACGGGCTGACTGGGAAGCTTCACCACCTCGCTGTAGCCGGCCAGCCGCTTGGCGAAACTGGTGCGTTCAAGACGCATGGGGTGGTTCCTCGGCCGCGCCCAGGTCGATCTGCAGATCGGCCTCCAGCGGATGCGTGGCTTGTTCGCGCTGCTGCTCGAACAGCTGCTTGAGCGCTTGGCTGAGGCGGGTTTCGATGCTCGCATCAATGCGGCTATGCTCGCTCTCGACCCGGCAACCGCCGGGCAACAAGGCGTCATCTTCGACTATGCGCCAGCTTTCTTCGTGGCGCTCGCGCAGGGCTTTGACCATATCGAAGTCTTGCGGATTGAGATGAATACGCACGTTGCCGGCCCCCATGGGCAGCAACTTGAGGGCTTCACGCAAGACCTGGCGAATCTGGCTAGAGTCGCTACTCAGCTCGCGCTGGATCACCTCACGGGCCATGTGGCTGACCAGGTTGACCAGTGCCACTTCGAGCTGCTGATCCTGCTCGGCGATGGGCTCGAACAGCTGCTGCATCAGCTGCTCGACAGCGAGCATTTTGCTTGCCAGGGTGGCATCGGCCTCCTGTTTGGCTTTCAGCTGACCGCTGTGATAACCGTCCTTTTCGCCGGTGCTGAAGCCTTCGTTGTAGGCGTCTTGACGTATCGCCTCCAGCTCATCTAGCGTCAATGGCTTGACGTCCTCCAGAGCCACATCCTCGGACTCGGCCGGCAGCGCTTGGCCGGCCTCGGCCGCGGCCGCCTCGCTCGCAGGATCAGGGGCGGCACCCTCGACATGCGGGTCGAAGCTGGGCAAGGCCCAGCGATCAATAACGCTGATGTCCTGGGCGCGAATCAACTCGCTGGGCGCTTCCTTGGGGGCCATGCCGATCTTCTCCGGTTAAACCATCTCTTCGCCACCCTTGCCACCGAGGACGATTTCCCCGGCTTCGGCCATGCGCCGGGCAATGGTGAGAATTTCCTTCTGCGCCGTTTCCACGTCGCTGACCCGCACCGGGCCCTTGGCTTCCAGGTCGTCGCGCAGCAACTCGGCCGCGCGCTTGGACATGTTCTTGAACACCTTTTCCTTGATCGCCTCGTCTGCGCCCTTGAGCGCCAGCACCAGCACATCGGAGGAAACCTCGCGCAGCAGCGCCTGGATACCGCGGTCGTCGACCTCGGCGAGGTTGTCGAAGACAAACATCAGGTCTTCGATCTGCGACGACAGGTCTTCGTCGACTGCGCGGATCGAGTCCATCAACTGACCTTCGGTCGAGCTGTCGAGGAAGTTCATGATGTCGGCCGCCCGCTTGACCCCACCCATAGTGGCGCGCGTGCTATTGGAGCTGCCGGAGAATTGCTTCTCGAGAATCTGGTTGAGTTCCTTGAGTGCCGCCGGTTGCACGGTATTCAGCGAGGACACGCGCAGAACGATATCCAAGCGCACCTTGTGGTCGAAATGGCCGAGCACTACACCGGCCTGGTCGGGATCGAGGTACGCTACCACAATCGCCTGAATCTGCGGATGCTCGTAGCGGATCACATCGGCCACCGCGCGCGGTTCCATCCACTTCAGACTGTCCAGGCCGCTGGTGCTGCCGCCGAGCAGGATGCGGTCGATCAGGTTGCCGGCTTTATCTTCGCCCAGCGCCTGGGTCAGCATCTTGCGGATATAGCCGTCCGCGCCCACGCCCAGGCTGGTCTGGTCGCCGACAATGTCGACGAATTCGCCCATCACCTGCTCGACCTTCTCGCGGTGCACGTTGCGCATGCCGGCCATGGCCACGCCAACCTTTTGCACTTCCTTCGGCCCAAGGTGGCGCAGCACCTGCGCGGCATCGGTTTCACCGAGTGAAAGCAGGAGGATCGCGGCCTTCTCGACCTTGCTCAACTTGGCGGCTGTACGGTTGTCACTCATCGTCGTTGATCCACTCTTTCACCACCTGGGCGACCCGACCCGGGTCTTCCGCCACCAAGCTCTTGATTGCATTCAGCTGCGCATCATACCCCTCGCTCGGGCTAGGCAGGAGGATGCTTTGCGGGCCGCCGAGACTGACCCTGTCGGCCGCCAGCTCGCCGTCAAGGCCACCCATCTCACCCAGTTCGACATCGCCATTGCGACCACCAGCCATCAGCCCCCGGCCTTTACCGCCAGCGGTGATATTGTTCAGCACCGGGCGCAACACACCAAATACCAATACCAGAATGAACAGCACGCCGAGCACTTGCTTGACGATGTCCCAGAACCACGGCTGGGTATAGAACGGGATATCGATGATTTCTTCGCCCTGGACCGCGGAGAACTGTGAATTGATCACGCTCACGCTGTCGCCGCGACTGGCGTCGAAGCCGACCGAATCCTGTACCAGTCGGGTAAAGCGTGCCAATTCGTCGACGCTCCAGGGCATGCGGCTGGTTTCGCCAGTGGCGGCATCGACCTTGAACTGATCGTCGACTACCACCGCCACCGACAACCGGCGCAAGCGTCCCTGCTGCTGCTTGGTGTGACTGATCGAGCGATCCAGTTCGAAATTGCGCGTCGATTGCTCACGCTTGTCCGCTGGGAACGGCGCCAGCATCGGCTGACCGGTCACCGGATCCATGACCTGCTGGCCGTTGACGTCCACCAGCGGTTGACCCGCGGCAATCGCCCCGGCTACGGCAGCCGCGCCACCGGCCTGCTGAGGGGCTGTTGCCGCGCCCGGCGGCTGATTGCTCAGCGCACCCGGAACGCCTTGCGGCGACAGACTGCCAGTACTGCGCTGCTCATTGACCTGCTGCTCACTGCGCAACGCCGGCTGATCCGGGTTGAACATTTCCGAGGTGGACTCGACCGCGCTGAAATCTACATCGGCCGAGACTTCGGCCTTGTAACGCCCGGCACCCAGCACCGGCTGCAGAATACTGTGCACGCGCTGGGTGAGCATGCTCTCCATGCGCCGACTGTAGTCGAACTGTTTGCCGGCCATGCTCAGCTCGGACATCTCCTGCTGGTCGGACAACAGGCGGCCCCGCTGATCGACCACAGTGACTTGAGCCTTGTCCATCTCCGGCACACTACTGGCGACCAGATTGATAATGGCCATCACTTGGCTCGGCTCCAGATTGCGCCCGGAATACAGCTCGACCAATACGGAGGCGCTGGGCTTACGCTCGTCACGCACGAACACCGAGCTTTTCGGAATAGCCAGGTGCACCCGCGCGCCCTTGACGTTGGTGATACTGGACACGGTGCGCGCCAGCTCGCCTTCCAGGCCACGCCGGTAACGGGTGGCTTCCATGAACTGGCTGGTACCGAGCCCCTGCTCCTTGTCGAGAATCTCGAAACCTATGTTGTTATCGCTCGGCGCCACGCCGGCAGCGGCCAGACGCATGCGCGCGCGCGCCAAATCATCGGCCTTGACCAGCAGAGCGCCTGAATTTGGCTCTACGGTATAGCTGATGTCGGCGGCACCCAGGGTTTGCATGACCTGGGAAGCGTCCATCCCTTCCAGGCTGCCATACAGCGGACGGTAATCCGGCTGTTGCGACCAGAGCACCACGGCAAAACCAATCGCCACGCTGGCAGCCAGACCGACCAGCAGGCCGAGTTGGCGCAGCATCGACATATCCGAGAGATTTTCCAGAAACGCCAGGCCGAACAGCGGCTTGCTCGAATCATTGCCAGCAGTGGTGGCGGGAACGTTGGTGGCGAGTGCGTCGGCCATGATCTAGAACCTACCCTTAAACCGGCATCTGCATGATGTCTTGATACGCCTGAACCAGTTTGTTGCGAACCTGGGTCATGGCCTGGAAAGACACGCTGGCTTTCTGCGAGGCAATCATCACATCGCTCAAGTCCACGCCGCTCTTGCCCATCTCAAAGGCCGTGGCCAGTTGGTTGGAGGCCTGCTGGGTTTCATTGACCTTGTTCACCGCCTGGCCGAGCATATCCGAGAAGCTCGGAGCGCCGGCCTCCGGTGCGCTGGCGACAGGCTTCTGCCGCGCCATCGCCTCGGTTTGCATGGAACGCATTTCCAGCATCAAGCGATTGAATTCAATACCCTGGCTCATGACCTTCCTCCACTGGCCGCGGTTTTTTGACACTACGCGGCTCTTGCCAGAGGAGGTTGCAACAAAGGTGCCAGGTAAGGCGGGGAATGGGCAAGGCGCCACCCTGTAGGGCGTACGCGAAGCAGAACCGTAGGGTGGGTTAGCCGCATGCAGCAATTACCCGACATCACGCCACAAGGGACGCGGCGTAACCCACCATCGGCGCAACGCGGTCGATCGTTTGGCGGGTTACGCGTCGCGCCACTATTGCGCTCGGGTTATCGGCCGGCGTACCGCGCCGCTAACCCACCCTACGTAGCTTACGGCTTGCAGCTGCCAGTGCTAGCTGGCAAACAGATAGGCCTCTACATCCATGCCGGCATCGCGCATCTGCGCCAGCTTGTAGCGCAGGGTGCGCGGGCTTATCCCCAGGCGCTCGGCGGCCTCTTTGCGACGCCCGCGCTCGGAACGCAGGATGTCGATGATCATCTGGAACTCATGTCGACGCAGGTCTTCACCCAAGGCGCCAGCCTCCGCCGGAACAACCTCCGCCGTCACCGGAACGCTCGCCGGCACCACCGCCAGGATCGGCTTAGGCGCAGGCGCGAGACGGCTAGCGGCGACCGTCAGACACAGATCTTGCGGCTGGATTAAACCGCCCTGCTGCAGAATTAGCGCGCGTTGAATGGCGTTATCCAGCTCACGCACATTACCCGGCCAGGCATGACTCACCAGGCTCGCCTGCGCCTGTGGCGAAATACGGATAGGCGCGTGATTCATTTTTTTGACGTACTTGGCCAGCAGCCGCTCGGCCAACGGCAAGATGTCTGCTGGCCGCTGGCGCAACGGCTGCCAGGCCAGCGGGAAGACCGACAGGCGATAGTAGAGGTCTTCACGAAAGCGCCCCGCCGCCACTTCGCCGGCCAGGTCGCGGTTACTGGTGGCCAGCACGCGAATGTCCAGGCTGATCGGCTTGCGCCCACCTACCCGCTCCACTTCACGCTCCTGCAGCACGCGCAACAACTTGGCTTGCAAGCCTTGCGGCATTTCGGAAATTTCATCGAGCAGAATGGTGCCGCCCTCGGCCAACTCGAACTTGCCCGGCGCGCTGGCAATGGCGCCAGTGAAAGAGCCTTTCTCATGGCCGAACAACGTGGCTTCGAGCATGTTGTCGGGAATCGCCGCGCAGTTGATCGCGACGAAGGGCTTCGCCGCCCGCGGTGACTGCTGGTGAATGAATCGCGCCAACACCTCCTTGCCGGTGCCGGACTCGCCGGTGATCAACACCGTCGAATCGCTCTGCGCCACCCGCGTCGCCAGCTCGAGCAATTGCACGCTGGCCGGCTCCAGCGCCACCGGACCGTCCTGCTCGGTCGCCGTCACGCGCCCGAGGGCATGCCGATCGACCAGCGCCAGCAAGGTCTTCGGCTCGAACGGCTTAACCAGGTAATCCGCCGCGCCCTGGCGTATCGCGTCCACCGCACGCTCGACCGCCGCGAAGGCCGTCATCAGCAACACCGGCAGTTGTGGCTGGCGCTGGCGAATCAGGGCCAACAACTGGTGGCCGTCCATGCCCGGCATGTTCACGTCGCTGATCACCAAGCCGAAGGGTTCTTGCGCCAGGGCCACGAGCGCCGCTTCGGCACAATCCACCGTCCGGTAGTCGTGGCCACCCAGCGCCAGGGTATCGGCCAGGGCTTCGCGCAGGGAGCGGTCGTCTTCGACCAGCAGAACTTTGGCAGCCATGGTGTTACTCCTGAATTATTAGGCTCTGTTGACATATGCGAGCGCGCCGCGTTGCTGGGCCAAAGCCCGCCAGGCTAGGCGCGGGACGCAGGTAATGGTTATCCCTTGGCAAGTCCCGCAACAACGCATGGCGGGCTTTGGCACGCAACCCGAAGGGACGGGGCCGCCTTGTCGCAGAACTGCGTTTCTCGTCGTTCATTTGGAATCACCAAACTTCTCTCCTCGCGCCTTGTCTTGCGACAAGGTGGCCTCCGTCGCGGCTGACTCGCATATATCAACAGAGCCTATTGGCGCCGCGGGAATCAACGGCAAAATCAATAAGGCGCAGGTGCCGCGCGCGATTCGTGAACGCATCTGCAATTCACCCTGATGGGCGCGCGCCACCGCCTTGACCACGGCCAGGCCGAGGCCGGTCCCGGTGGTCTTGGTGGTGAAGAAGGGTTCGCCCAGACGTGCCAGGGTGACGCTGTCGATGCCCGGGCCGCTGTCGCTGACGCACAGGCGCAAGCTGTTGCCACGCTGATACAGATGAATCTTCAAGCGCGCCTCGCGCCCGGCGGCCTGGACCGAGTTCTCGATCAGATTGAGTACGGTGCCGACCAGGGTGTCGCGGTTACACAGCAACTCGCCGTCTCGACTGTCGCATTGCCAACGCACCGTCATGCCGCGCACATGGGGCTCGGCCGCCGCCTGCAAGGCCTCGAACACTGCCTTGGGCGTCAGCCGATCCGGCAGTGGCAGGTCGCCACGAGCGAAGACCAGCATGTCGCGCACCTGATGCTCCAGCTCATGCAAACGCTCTTTCAAGCGCCCGGCGAAGCGCTGTTGCTGCTCGACCGGCAACACCTGCTCGGTCAAATGGCTGGCATAGAGCAACGCTGCCGAGAGCGGTGTACGAATCTGATGAGCCAGAGAGGCGACCATGCGCCCCAGCGCGGACAAACGCTCATGCCGCGCCAGCTGATCCTGCAAGCGCCGGGTTTCTGTCAGGTCGGTGAGCAGTACCAACTGCCCCGGCTCGCCTTGCAACGAGCGAGTGGCAATCGACAGGCGTCGACCATCTTTCAGGGAGATCTCGTGGCCATCGTCCTCACGCGGAGCGAAGTTGCGCGCGATAACCTGGCGCCAGAGCATCCCCAGCAACGGCAGACCGAGCAGATTGCGCGCCACCGGATTGGCTTCACGCACCACGCCCTGCCCGTCGATGACGATTACCCCACCGGGCAGCAGATCCAGCAGGCTTTGCAAGCGGTAGGCCAGGCGTTCCTTCTCGGCCAGCTCCTGCATGCGCTGGGCGCTGACCAGGGCCAACTGCCCCTTCAACTCGGCAACCCGATCCTCCAGCATGCTGTAGGACTCACTGAACTGAGTCGACATCTGGTTGAACCGCGCAAAGGCCTGCTCCAGGCTCGTGCGACTGGCTAGCTCCTGAGAAGCAGTAGGTTCGAGTTCGGCACTATGGGAGGGTTGGGCGTTGGGCTTCATCATTCTCTCTCGCCTGGCGAGCCGTCATAAGACAGTCAGTTAGCAGAAGAGATAGCAATACCCGTGCCTAAATATAAAATACTTGTTTTTCAATGGCTTGAAAAACAAATCAGCCAATTGCGTCAAAGCACCGGCTGAATAGAACGCTGCAGCGCCAAGACACTGACTCGATGACACAGCAACAACCAGACCCGTAGGATGGGTTAGCCGCCACAGCGTTTTGATCAAGGCAGCGTTTTGCGTGCGGCGTAACCCATCAGCTGCGGCGCACCGGCTGACGCCATGTTGGGTTACGCGGCGCTTCAAGCCTGGATTTTATTCGGGATAGCTGCCCGCCGCGAACCCAACCTACGGCCTGATCGGCGCGGCACCAAGACTCGTAGGATGGGTTAGCGAGTTTCCCGTAGCCTGGATGAGCTCAAGCGTAATCCGGGATGGCGGCATACCGACTGACGCCATGTTGGGTTACGCGGCGGTTCAAGTCTGGATTTGATTCAGGATAAGTGCCCGCCGCCAACCCAACCTACGGCCTGATCGGCGCGGCACCAAGACTCGTAGGATGGGTTAGCCGCCACAGCGTTTCGATCAAGGCAGCGTTTTGCGTGCGGCGTAACCCATCAGGTGCGGCGTGCCTGCTGACGCCCTACGGATTCAGTCTTCCAGCACTTCGTCGTCGCGCCGGTTCATGCCGTACTTGCGCATTTTCTCGACCAGGGTGGTGCGGCGAATGCGCAAACGCTCTGCCGCCCGGGCCACTACACCGCTGGCGTCATCGAGCGCCTGCTGGATCAAGCCCTGCTCGAGGTTGCCCAAGTAGTCTTTCAGATCGAGGCCTTCGGCCGGCAGCATGGCTGGCGTACTGACACCCGGCAGTCCGGCGATGATAGCTGCGCGCTCCTCCAGCTCTTCGCGCAGGCTGGCGGTCACATCCTCGTCTTCATCGTCGACATGGCGGAATTTCTTCGGCAACTCACCGACGCCGATTACCCCATAGGGATGCATGATCGCCATGCGCTCGACCAGGTTGGCCAGCTCACGCACATTACCCGCCCAGTCGTGGCGGCACAGCGACATGATCGCCGCCGAGTTGAAACGAATCGAACCGCGCTTCTCGTGCTCCATGCGTGAGATCAGTTCGTTCATCAACAAGGGAATATCTTCGATACGTTCGCGTAGCGGCGCCATTTCGATGGGGAATACATTCAGCCGGTAGTAGAGATCCTCGCGAAAACTACCCGCTTCGATCATCACTTCCAGATTCTTGTGGGTCGCCGCAATGATGCGTACATCGGCACTTTGCGTCTTGTTGCTGCCAACCCGCTCGTAGGTGCGCTCTTGCAGCACACGCAGCAGCTTGACCTGCATCGACAGCGGCATGTCGCCAATTTCATCGAGGAACAGAGTGCCGCCGTTGGCCAACTCGAAACGCCCCGCGCGGCTGGTGATAGCGCCGGTAAAGGCGCCCTTCTCATGCCCGAACAGTTCGCTCTCCAGCAACTCCGCGGGAATCGCGCCACAGTTGATCGGCACGAAAGGCCCTTCACGACGCTTGGAGTGATAGTGCAGATTGCGCGCCACCACCTCTTTACCAGTGCCCGACTCACCGAGGATCAACACACTGGCCTCGGTATCGGCCACCTGCTGCATCATCTGCCGCACCTGCTGAATGGCGCGACTGGTACCGACCAGACTGCGGAACAGGTTCGTTTCACGCTGGCGACCGCGTTCGCGCGCCTGGTCGTACATCTCGCGGTAAACCTGGGCGCGGTGCAAGGAATCGAGCAGTTTGTTGTAGCTAAGCGGCATCTCCAGGGTTGCCAGCACACGGCGGCGAGACTCTTCCGGCCATTCCGCAGCAGCCTGCTCTTCGATCAGCAGGATCGGCAAGAACTCATCCCAGGCAGCAGACTGCTTGAGTATCTCAAGCACCCCGCCCTTGGCCTGCACATCACCGAGCAAGACGCTGAGCACCTCCCGGCTGGAGGCCAATGGAGCGACCGCATCCTGCCAGTCATGGCTGCCACACGCGAGATGATCTTCACCCAGGAAATTCAGGATCACCGTCAAATCACGACGTCGTTCGCTGTCATCGTCAATCAGAAGAATTTTCGTTTCACGCCACATATTTTTGATCTGATCCTGGGAGCGAACGGAAGCGCACGTTGTCGAACACGACAACTACGCTGGCAATTGGCCGCTAGTAAAGTCAATTTTCCGAGCATAGTCAATTTTATGGCGTGCTTTTTTTGAATTGCCCGACCAATTGCCTAAGCGATTGTTTGCAATACGGGGGAAATAAGGCCCGTACCAATCAGGAAAAGAGGCATACGCGCAGAATAACAACACCACCCGCCGAATTTGCGCCGCACCGCTAAGGCTATGTCCCAATGATGTGTTGGCCGCAGCTTTTGTAGGGTGGGTCGGGCCGCGTGGGTTAGCGGCGCAGGTCGTGGAGCTGAAAGCAGCTGCATCATTGGCGCGCCGCGTAACCCACCAAGTAACGGTCGGCGTGCTCATCGTGGTGGGTTACGGCGCAACTGACCGGGTAACAGCCAATAGCCTTGTGCCAGGCGCCTAACCCACCCTACGGATCTGCACCAGCCCCGTAGGATGGGTTAGCCGCCAGATAGCTTCGATCAAGGCCGCGTTTTGTGTGCGGCGTAACCCATCGGCCTGCCAACACATCTGCCAAGGGTTGGTCTGCGGGCATAAATCGCTCGATGGGTATCGCTGCGCTCAACACCATCCTACGGACTGTACCAACCCAGCTGTCCCATCAACCGAACAACTGGTAAACCTTGGCCCCCTGCTGGGCCTGGTTCAGCTGCATCAGCTCGCCAGCCAGGCGCCGCTGCTCCGACTGACAGACATCGACCAGCTCGCGGTACAGATCCAGCAACTCCTGCATACGCGCGCGCAGCACGTCTTCGTCCTGCACGGACTCGACCATGGCGTCGTCAACGGCTTGGCGACACTGCAAATCCAGTTCGCCGATGGCCGCCCAATCCTGCGTGGCCAAGGCGGTACGCAAGGCGCTTCCAGTCTTTTCCAGACGCTGGACAGATGAACTCATGAACGTGCTCCTTTAGCAGCCGACCAGCATCATTGAGCGATTGCATCCCAGCCAGTTTTCACATTACGCAACAGCCCGGTCACTTCGTCCAGGGCGGCTACGTCATTCTTCACATTGGCTTCCAGCAAACGGGAGGTCATGTACTGGTAAAGACTATCCAGATTACCGGCCATCTCGCCACCCTGCTGCAAATCCAGGCCCTCGCGCAAGCCACCGACTATACCGATAGCCTTGCCGATCAGCTCGCCCTTCATCGCCGTCTGCTGACGCTCCATGGCGCCACGCGCCTGGGCGATACGAGTCAGGCCACCTTCCATCAGCATCTGGATCAACCGATGAGGGCTGGCATCCACGGCCTGGGCCTGGGTGTTGACGCTTTGATACTGCCGCATTGCTGCCATCGCGTTCATGCTGAAGGTACTCCAGTGTGTTTCGGGAATACTTCAGTTATCGGCAATAACAGAGGCAGCTTTAGGGGCGCGAGGAAAAGAACTTCGCAACTTTATTAAAAAGGCTGATACACAACTATCGGCCAGTGGCCTATACGGTTAGTTGGTTAACTCAAGCTCAGATGGCTGGGGCTCAGAGGCAAGGCGCTGCGACGAGTCATAGCGGGTTATGGTGAGGAGCGGCAAGGCAGCATCAGGGATTCAGGCGCCGAAATTGACTAAGTGAACTAGCCACACAGGCCGCTAGCGTCCACAGTCACCAAGGCGCGAGGCCATACACAGAACGCTTCTGGCTTAATTTCCGGGCTAATAGTGGAGGCAAACGTGAGGGACTTACAGCAACACCTGCACCTGCTCAAGGTGATCGCGTCATCCGCACGACAGGGTAAGCGCTGATTTCCGAACTGAGCGGGACACCTGTGTAGGTATCGAAGGGGTTGCTCATGCCTTATTTGTTCTTGTTCACAAAGCCAGGAAGGCTGTCCAGCGAGCTGGTTAGCCAGTCACTGGTCTGGGTCAATTGCGCCACCAGGGAGTCCATTGCATTGAACTGGGAATACAGCCGCGCCTGCAGTTTATCGATACGCAGATTCAATGCTTCACGCTGCTCATCAACGCTGTTGATGGTCTTTTGTAGACCACTGATGCGCTGATTAAGTATGCCGTCAGATTTAACATAGCCATCGACCTGACTGCTCAGGCGGTTCATCAGGCCGCTGTCACCAGTAAAGAAGGCCCCGACCGCGTCAAAATTGCTCTCGAGTGCGCTGGACAGCTTGGCATCATCGATCGCCAGGGTGCCGTCCTTCTGCGTGGTAATCCCCAGTTCGCTCAGCACCCGCACACCCTCCTGCGCGGCTGGCGAGGCCAGCTGGTTACGAATAGTTGAAAGCAGGCCGCGCACACTGGAATCCCCGAGCAAGCTGCCCGTCACGGGTTCCTTGCCCTCGCCAACTGAGGTCACGCTGGTCAATGACTGAGTCGTGGACATCAGCGAATTGTAAGCCTCGACGAACTTCTTGATATTCGTCGTCACCCCGGACTGGTCCTGCGCAACCTTAACCGTAACCGTTTTGTCCTTGTCCGCCGCCAGCAGATTGAACGTCACCTCAGGGATAGCGCCGTCGACGGTATTGCTCGCACTCTGCAGCGCCAAGCCATCGATACTGAACTTGGCATTGCTAGAGGCCTCCAGCACTCCGCTCTGACTGGCGTAGCCTGGATCATCCTGATTCAGCAGGCCGCCACCGATAGCCAACGCCTCAAGACCCGCCCCGGCCTCGATCTGCACATCCTTGCCGGCCCCGGTGTTGCTCGAGGTCATGATCAGGCGCGTCTTGCCGTCCTCAGGGTTGGTCACCAGGTTGGCACTGATGCCGCTGTCCTTGAGTTGGCTATTCAGTGCATCGCGCACCTGGCCCAGGCTCAAGCCTTCAGCGATGTCCACGCTGATACCGGGATCATCTGCCCCCAGCTTGACGGTCAGAGTACCTGCTGCACCGGTGGAAAAATCACCCGCCAGAGACCTGCTGGCCGCTTTGCTACCGCTGGCCAAGGCCTCCACCTTGAGGCTGTAATTGCCGGCCTGAGCAGTTTTACTGGCAGTGGCCGTAACCAGGCTGCTATTTGAAGAACTGGCACTGCGCTTTTCGAACAAGCTGATATCGTTGAGTTTTTTTAGCGCGGTTTGAAAGCTGTTCAAGGCGCTATTGAGCTGGCCCAAGGCAGAGATTTTCGAAGTAGTGGCCTTTTCCAGGCGTGAAAGCTGCGCCTCTTTCGGCGCTTTTTCCGCCCCCACCAGGGCACCGACCATACTGTCGATGTCGATGCCGGAACCGATACCCGTTATGCCTACCATCTTGTCCACCTCGTCATGGGTTTGACGCTTGCGCCGCTAAGACCATAAGCCTTTCAAAAATCGTGCCGTCAGGCCTCGGCCTGGAACAGCAGACTGCGCACCTCCTCCAGATTTTCCGCCAAACGCAGCGCTTCTTCTGAAGGAATCTGCCGCACCACCTCGCCGGAAACCCGGTCCGTCACCTTGACCACCACCCGGCCACTCGAATCGTCCAGGGCAAAATCCAGGTCACGGCGAATATTCTGTACAAAACTCTCGATGTTTGATACTGCCTGCTCCAGCGGCTGGCGCTCATCCTTGGGCTCACCCTGTGTTGTTTCGACCGAGGTCTTTGCGGCGACTGTCGGCTGGCGCTCGCCACGCAACTCGCCCGACCGAACGGCTTGCGCCGCACCAACGGCCGGTCCATGGGGAAAAAAAACGTCCATTGCTTCACCCTCTTGATGGCAAAACAGGGAGAAGCGCCATGCACTTCTCCCCGCAAGTTCACCTTAAGTTGCCGATTGGCTTACTGCAGTAGGCTGAGCACCGCCTGGGGCAGCTGGTTGGCCTGGGCCAGAATCGCGGTGCCGGCCTGTTGCATGATCTGGTTCTTGCTCAGGTTGGCGGTTTCCACGGCATAGTCGGTGTCGGTGATGCGACCACGGGCAGCCGAGGCGTTTTCCGAGATGTTGTTCAGGTTGCTGATGGTCGAATCGAAGCGGTTCTGTACCGCACCGAGTTTGGCCCGCTCGCTGTCCACTTGCTGAATCGCCCCGTCCAGTACCTGGATGGCTTGCTGGGCGCCTTCGGCGGAGGTGATATCCAGGTTGCTGATTGAAGATTCTACCTTCACCGCAGCGTTCGCACCTGCTGCCGCTGTCAGGCCCAATGTCGCCAAACCGGTACCGTTAGCACCATCCGCCACGGTGAAGTCACCACCTGAGAACAGCGCCAGAGTCCCGTCAGTATTCTTACTCGCACTCACGCCGGTGCTGGCGGTGTTGATGCTGGTGACAATGGAATCCATGTCACTGCCCTTGGCCAGCTTGATCTCGGTGCCATTGAGCGTCACCGACGTATCCACGGTCAACTTGGCAGAAGTGGTACCTGCCGTCAGACCCAGGCCTTTAAGCGAGCCACCCACGGTATCGGCGAGCTTCACTTCCTTACCGTTAGCAGAGGTCAGGGAAATACGACCATCCGTGAGGGCTGCAGTAACGCCAGTGGTGGCTGTCTCGGCATTGATAGCGGTTAAAACAGCATCAGCCGTAGCGTCGGCAGCGATGGCAACAGTTATACCGTTAACGTTGACACCGCCAGCGGTGCTGCGGCCAATTACGGAAGTGCCGGTAGCTGGACCGGTGGTGGTGGTACCAGGATCGGCCTGAACAGCATCGGCACCGTTAGTGGAAACCGCACCGCCGTCAATTGATACTGAAACCAAGCCTGTGCCAGTAATAGTGTATTCACCAGCATTCGTTCCGTTGGCAACCATGTAACCCGCAGTCGATGCAGCGATATCCAACGCTGCCTTCATTGATGCATCGTCAGTAACACTCGACATATCGACTGAAGTAGCGCCCAACGTAACCGATGTGGAGCTGAACGCGATTGCGAGATCGGTCAAGGTACCCGCAACTGGACCGGTACCAGTAGTGGCACCAGTGGTTGTATCGGCCTGAATAACACCGCCGGTAACGCTGGCCGCCATATTGCTAGGCGCAGTACCAGTCGCCTGGGCGGCGCTGGATGAGCCCTTCAGGGCTGCGGCGCTCATATCACCCAGACTGAACGAAACGGTTTCGTTGGCATTGGAGCCGACCTGGAAACTGGCATTGTTCAGCGAGCCGTCCAGCAGATTCTTACCACCGAAGGTGGTGGTCCCGGAAATACGGGTCAGCTCGCCAGACAGGGCAGTGAATTCTTGTTGCAAAGCGGTACGCTCGGAACTGCTGTTGGAGCCGTTTGACGATTGCAGCGCCAGGTCACGCATGCGCTGCATGATATTGGTCGACTCTTGCAGAGCACCTTCTGCGGTCTGCGCGATGGAGATGCCGTTGTTGGCGTTCTTCACCGCCACACTCAAACCATTGACTTGGCTGGTCAGGCGGTTGGCGATCTGCAAGCCGGCGGCATCGTCCTTGGCGCTGTTGATGCGCGAACCCGTGGACAAACGCTCCATGGTGGTGGCGAGGGCCGAAGACGACTTGTTCAGGTTACGTTGGGCATTGAGCGACGCAACGTTGGTATTGACGGTAAGAGCCATGATGGTGTCCTCCAAGGACTAGCGTGTTTGCCTGAGCGTGCGACTTAGGGAGGGCAGTGCCCAGGCACCCATAAAGTTCGCATTCGTAACTTGTATCGGCGCCGCTTCGGTGAGCTTGAGGGGGCAAATCAAAATTCTTTTGCAACCCCATTTCAACCTGTATCACGCCAGCGAACTCATTCAGCAAGCCCGCTTGAATAGCTTTTCGACCGGTCTGCACATTTCTTTAGGCCATAGGCCATCAATGAGTTTCGATGGCCCGCCATCGCCACGAGCGGTGTGCGCTTTTGTAGGCGCGTGCGGGCGGCGTTGCGAACCTCGGCGCGAGGTTTTGTTGCTGCTGTTGCTGTTCTCTGGGCCTGGCACGGTTCGCGTTTATTTGACGGGCCTGCGGCCCTTCGCGGCGGGGCGCCGCTCCTACAGGTGATCGCGGGGTTTGTGTAGGAGCGTCGCCCCCGGCGCGAGGTTTGTAGTTGCCGTTGCTGTTCTCTGGGCCTG
Organism: Pseudomonas paeninsulae; assembly: GCF_035621475.1. NCBI lineage: Bacteria > Pseudomonadati > Pseudomonadota > Gammaproteobacteria > Pseudomonadales > Pseudomonadaceae > Pseudomonas > Pseudomonas paeninsulae. Next base: position 1,785,075 of record NZ_CP141799.1, on the reverse strand, counting down.
GCACGGTTCGCGTTTATTTGACGGGCCTGCGGCCCTTCGCGGCGGGGCGCCGCTCCTACATTAGGAGATCGCGGGGTTTGTGTAGGAGCGTCGCCCTCGGCGCGAGGTTTTGATTACGGCGGCATGGTGCCCCATGGCAGAGCATATGGATGCATTTAGCCATCTTCCTGTTACAGTCGCAGCGCCCTTGGATTTTTTGGCATATGGAGTATCTGCGTGCCCCTGATCCCCGTTGCACCTGATGAGATAGAAAGCGAACAGCCGCTGTCCTGGTCGCTACGAAACGCGCAAGGCAAAGTGCTCTACCCCGCCGGCGAGGCGATAGCGCAAGCCGATCTTGCGGATGTCTTGCGTCTGGAGCTGTTTCGCGAAGACGCCGAAACGCCAGCACTGGCGGTGGGCGGTGACGGTGACACACTGGAGTCGCCCTTTCGCCTGCAACTGGCGCCAGGCGATACCATCCAGTTACAGCAGAGCACCGAAAAGAACACCGAACGTTACACGGTCAAGGTCGTCGGCCACCTGGCACCCTTCAGCCTGCTGGTTACGGCGCCCTACGCCAATGGCAAGCTGCTGTTCGTGCGCGAGGGACAGATTTTTCTGGTGCGTAGCTTTGTCGGCCAACATGCCCTGGCCTACCGCACCCGGGTACTGAAAACCCAGCTTAAGCCATTCCCCTATCTGCACCTGGCGTATCCGGTCGATGTACAGTCGATGCGAATTCGTAAATCGGCGCGATCCCGCATCGATCTGGTGACCGCCATCAACGGGCCTCGCGGCAGCAGCTCAGGTCGCATCGCAGACCTCAGCTTGGGCGGAGCGAAAATTACCAGCCCAGCCACCTTTGCCAATCGGGACGAGGAAGTCCGTCTGACGTTTCGCATCAACCCCGGTGGCATCGATATCTACATGGATCTGAAAGCCATGGTGCGCAGTGTTCAGCAGGAACAGATGGAGCAACCCTGCGTGACCACCGGGGTCGAATTCGTCGACCTTAGTGAGCAGAATCGCCTGGCGCTTATGGCCGCGTCTAACTTGCACATGCTGCAGGACAACGTCTAAGCGACAGAGCGTGTTATAGGCATCCCCTCGGCACAGGGCGGCATGCTCCCATAGGCGAGGAAGGCGTACTAATCTGATCGCTCCCACGTCGAGGCGTCGAACCGTTCGCGTGGGCATGCAGCTCGGCTGGGTTAGCAGCGGGCACCTATTCCGAATCAAATCCAAACTCGAACCGCCGCGTAACCCAACATGGCATCAGCCGGTACGCCGCAGCTGACGGGTCAATGTCATCAACTTAAGCCCGTAGGGTGGGTTAGCCGCGTAGCGGCGTAACCCACCATTGATGTCATAAGGCAACACCATCGCCGGCCTAACGACCGGTTGGCGGGTTACGCCTTCGGCTAACCCAGCCTACGAACTGCGAGAGGCCTAAGCCTTCGTAGGAGCCAGCTTGCTGGCGACCCATAGCGGCGAAAAGCATCGCCAGCAAGCTGGCTCCTACAAGCGCCGTACCCATGCCAATAGCTATTCATCGTTCCCACGCTGCCAGAGACGCTCTGCGTCTCGGCACGGCGGGCGCGGAGCGTCCTGAGCGCCCGATGGCGGCCTCAACCTCCGGCCAGCGGGACGAAAACCGGGCCGCGAGTCTGGACTTTTTCCTGGCCGCTCGGTTCTATGCCATGATTGTTCGCATCCCATAGCGAGGCACACCATGACGATCGAAGCGGTCGAAGCTGCCTTGGCGCAGCATCCGGATGTAAGGCTGGCCTATGTATTCGGTTCGGTCGCCAGCGGTCGGGCCAGGCCGGACAGCGATGTGGACGTTGCCGTCCTGACGGCAGCGCCACTGAACGTTGCGAACAAGGTCCGCCTGATCTCGGACATCGCCTCGTCCACAGGCCGCCCCGTGGATCTGATCGACCTCGCCGGCGTCGGCGAACCCTTGCTGGGCCAGATTCTCCGGCATGGCGTGCGTATACGCGGCGATGCCGCTCTGCATGCGCAATGGATAACACGACATATCCTCAGCAATGAGGACTTCATGCCCTATGTCGAGCGCATGCTCGCCGAACGGAGGCAAGCATGGATAGGCTGATCATCGAACGCAAACTGGACTCGCTGCAGCGCTGCCTGGCACGCGTACGCGACAAGACGCCTGCCGATGTCGCCACTCTGGAGAGTGACCTGGATCTGCAGGATGTGCTGGTGCTCAACCTGAGCCGCGCCGTACAGACCTGCGTCGACATCGCCGTGCATATCCTCAGCGAACGCAGGCAACCCCCACCGGACACCATGGGCAAGGCCTTCGACCTGCTCGCCCAGGAACAACTGCTGGAGCCCGCGCTGGCCGAGCGACTGAAGCGCTCGGTGGGCTTTCGCAATCTTGCCGTGCATAACTATGAGGCGATCAACTGGGCGATAGTCCACAGCATCGCCACCCACCATCTCGAAGATTTCGAAGGCTTCGCAAGGCAGGCCGCCCGCCTCACCCTTTAGCACCTGTTTACGATCTCGCGTGCAGCCCAGATGAAGTCCGGCGATAGACGGTGCAGCCTTCACGGACTTCATCCGGACTGGCCGCTCAGGCCCGTAGGGTGGGTTAGCCGCGTAGCGGCGTAACCCACCATTGATCTCATAAGGCAACACCATCGCCGGCCTAACGGCCGGTTGGCGGGTTACGCCTTCGGCTAACCCACCCTACGAACTGCGAGAGGCCTAAGCCTTCGTAGGAGCCGTACCTATGCCAATAGCCATTGCAACGACCAACTGATCCGTAGGCCGGGCAGCTAGCCGCGTAGCGGCATAACCCAGCCAAGCCCCTCAGCGCAGCTGGTTGAACAGGCTAAGTCCGGCGATCTTCACGTAGCTCTGCTGCGATGCCTCCAGAACAATGGTCTGGAAGGACAACCGCGACAGGGCTTCGGCGTAGTCCAGCTCGCGCAAATCGGCCTGCACACCCTTGTTGACCAAGCTGACGTCTTCGTTATCGGTCTGGGTCGACTCGATGATATTCAGGCGCGCGCCGATCTCGCCGCGCACTCCGTCCACCGTGGTCATGCCGTGATCGAGGTTGGTCAGCGCCACCGCCACCGCATCGTTCACCTGCGAGCCGGTTGCCGGGTTTTCCAGACTAGTGCGTAGATTGGCGATGGTGTCGAGGATGCCCTGCTTCTGCCGAGCGGAGTCAGCGGTGATCAGGATGCTTTCGCCGCCTAGTGGCAGCCCGTCGAACTGCAGGCGCACGCCGCGAAAAACTAACTGGTCGCTGGTATCGGACCGATCATCGACGACGCCGCTCTTTAACACCAAGGGGTCCGGCAAAGTCACAGGAAAAGTCGGCGGGCTGGCCTGGTCGTAAACCACGTACTGGCTATCGGAAATAAAGCGGATGCCAATGCCGGCCGGCGGGAACGGCGGAGTGCCGGAGAAGGCCACTTCGTCCTGCACCAACGGGGCCGATACGCTTAGGCCTGAACCAGGAGCGTAAGGGCCAACTGCCGGTGAAAGTTCCAGGCGCCCCGCATTGGTGACGTTCTGGAAGATTTTCTTGCCGTTATCGCTGATTGCCAGATCCAGCGAGCTGGCCACCTGTAGCTTGCGCTGTCCCTCATCGCCCTGGTAGCTGTAGCTGCCATCACCCTCGCGCACGAAGGGTTGGGTCTTGCCCTGAAAACCGGCGAACAAATATTCGCCGCGGGCACTGCGGGTATTCATCAGGCCGAACAGTTCTTCCTCGCGCGCCCCCAGTTCCGCCGAGAGGGATTGGCGATCCGCCAGGCTGAGCGCGCCATTGCCGGCCTGCACCGCCAGCTCGCGCACGCGCTGGAGGATGGTGTTGACCGAGTTGAGGGTGACTTCTTCCTGGGTCAGGCTATTGTTCGCCGCGGTGAGGTTGTCCTTGTGCTGGGTCAGCACGTTCTGCTGTTGCTCCAGTTGCAGCAGGCGCACCGAGGCGACCGGGTCGTCCGCCGGGGTGAGGATGCGGTTGCCGGTACTGATCTGCTCCTGGGTGCGGGTGGCATTGGCGTAGTTACGCTGGATGCCGGCGACTCCGTTGTTGAACGCCTGGATGGTGGAGATGCGCATGCTTGAGCCTCTTGTTGCAATCCGGAGTCTGGCCGCCGCTAGCAGCCCCTCACCCTAGCCCGCTCCCGGAGGGAGAGGGGATTGTCCTATACGCGCCAGAGATCGGCGCACATTTATCTAAAGGTATTGATCAGGGTATCGAACAAAGAGCGCGCAACTTGAATGACCTGCGCCGATGCATTGTAGTACTGCTCGAATTTGATCAGGTTGGCGGCCTCTTCGTCGAGGTTGACCGCCGACAGCGAGTCACGGTTGTTGGTCGCCTGCTTGAGGATGGCGCCGGTGGCTTCGCTGTCCTGTCGGGCTTGCGCGGTCAGAGTGCCGACTCGCTCGACCAGATCGCCATAGCCATCGGTGAAGCTGACGCCGGTACTGATACCCATTGACGGATCCACGCCTACGGTCTGCTTGTTCTGCAGATCGACCAATTTCAGGGCGTTGCGGTTGTCCGATACGCCGTTTTGATTGAAGCCCAGAGTGAAGGTGTCGCCACTTTCCGGGCGACCGCTGAAGGCCTGCGAGACTTCCAACGTACTGCCACCGGAGGTGATCATATAGCTCAGCGTGTTGCTCTGCCCCGGAGTGATGCTCAGGGTAGCCGGGGAGAAAGTGACGCCGCCCGGTGCACTCAGGGTCAGCGTCCCAGCCGTGGCAGGCGCGACGGGCGCGGAATAGGTCATGGTCAGCGGTGATAGCGCCTGCAGATCCGCCGGGACCAGCGGGTCCTGGACGTTGTCGATGGCGGGCTGGCCAATCACTCCGTTACCGCGGTTCTGTAAATTGGCCTCCGAGCGCAAGGGCGCGGCAAAGGCCAACTGATCCGGCTGATCCAACTGGGCACTGATGGTGGTGGCGCCACGCCGGGTTGGCTGTAGCAGAAACTTGTCCGCCGCCGCTGGCGCGGAATCGATGGCCAGCTCAAAGCCCTGGTCACGACCGGCCGCATCGGTGAACGTCAGGGTCGCCGGATAGCTGCCAGGCGAACTGGGGTTGATCGTCATCGCCGCGCCATCGCTCAAGCGTCGGGCACTGTAGTTGCTGCCGTCGTATTCCAGGCGGTAGTCGCTGGTGGTGAGCACGCTGGTGTCGGTGATATTGAGCGCCGGCTGGACGTTACTGGTATTGCTCGCAAACGCCCGCACCCGCAGCTGAGCCAGCGCCGTGTCGTTGTAGTCACCGAACAGCGCCGTGCCTACCTGGCCCTTCAAGTCCAGCCCCTGGCCGAGCTGGGTATTGACTTGATCACTGACCGCCAGGGCCAGTCGCCCAAGCGAATTGAGGGTCGGGTCCAGGGTTTCCGCGCGGTAGCGGATCAGCCCGCCCAGCTCGCCGCCAGTGAGCAAGGAGGTGATGCCCTGGCGTGAGCCGCCACTGACGAAGCTCACTTCAAAACGCGTCGGGTCGCCCTGCCCTGGCCCGACTTCCAGGCGGCTGGTGGTGCTACCCACCACCAACGGCTGGCCAGAGCCGACGAACAGATTGAGCGAGTTGTCATCCTGCGCCACCACGGTCACACCCACGTAGGTGGACAGTTGACGGACCGCCTCTTCACGCGCATCGAGTAAGTCGTTGGGTTGCTGGCCGTTCGCGGAGGCCTTGGCGATTGCATCGTTGTAGCTGGCGATCGAGGTGGCCAACCGGTTGACCTGGTCGCTGACGGCGACCATTTGTTTGTTGATGAAGCTGTTCTGCTCGGTGATCCGGTCGGAAACCGTATTGAAGCGCTTGGCCAGGCCTTCTGCCTCGGACAGCACCAGTTGCCGCGCCGGGATATTGGCCGGGTCTTCGGCGGCCGTCTGCAGGGCAGAGAAGAACTTCTGCAGCGAGGGCGTGATGCCGGTGGTGGTGCCGGCCAACAGCGAGTCGAGCTGTTCGATCTGGCCTCTATAGGCCTCGACATCGGAGCTGAGGGCAGTACTGCTGCGCACCTGCGTGGTCAGAAACTCACTGTAAGTACGCCGGATATCCACCAGGGTGGTGCCCGAGCCTATATAGCCGGCGCCACTGAACTGCGGGTTACGCGTGGCCTGCACTGCATCCTGGCGAGAAAACCCCGGGGTGTTGACGTTGGTGATGTTATGGCCGGTGACTGACAGCGACGTCTTGTTCGCCGACAACCCGGACAGGCCAATACTCAGTAAGTCAGCCATGGCTCAATTCATCCCCGGGTCGGCGCTGTGTCGCTGGAAGCGATCGCTTGGTAGGTCGACATCTGCCGGGCGATCTGCGCCACCTTGCGGGCGTACTGCGGGTCGGTGGCGTAACCGGCCTTCTGCAGCTCACGGGCGAATTGCTCAGGGTTCTGCGTGGCATCGAGGGCTTTCTCGTAGCGGCCGTTGCTCTGCAAAAAACTCACATAATCTTCGAAGCTATGGGCATAAGAATCATAGGCGCGGAAGGATGCAGCCTCTTTGACGGCCTTACCGCCCTGGTATTCGGTGGTCATCACCCGCGCCGACTCGCCATCCCAGCTGTTGTGGCTCTTGATGCCGAACAGGTTGTGGCTGCTGGTGCCGTCCTGCTGGCGAATGATCGACTTGCCCCAACCGGTTTCCAGAGCAGCCTGGGCCACCAGGTAGCGCGCATCGACGCCGATCTTCTCGGCGGCCTGCTCGGCCATTGGCAGCATGGCCGCGATGAATTCGTCCTTCGACGCAAAGGCTGTCTTGCCCGGTACCTGGGCTAAACGCCGACCGCTGATGGCATCTGCGCCATTCAGGCTCAGGGCCTTGTCGGCGGGAGCGGCAAACGCCTTGGCCGCCATCCAGTCGTTCTGCGCCAGAGGCTGTGCAGTTACCGCGCCAGCCGTAGGCACGATGCCCACCATCATCCGGTCGCTCAGCCTGCCCGGCAGCGACAGCCGCCGCTGGTTGAGCAAGGATGAGTCGTCGCGGCTGCTGTCGACCTTGGCCAACGGCTTGCTCGGCGCACTCGGCACGGGCTGATCGACCTGGGCGAAAGGATTGGGCCGGCTGCCGGCGTCCTTGAGCTGCGACATCTGCCGCACCAGCACGTCGGCCAGGCCGATACCATTCTGATTATTCGACAGGGTCACCGACAGTTGCTGGTCGTGCATGTCCTGGTAGGTCTTGCTCTCGTTGCTGTTCATGAAATTGCCTTCGGCGAACACTTCGTTGGCCGAACGCATGGCTTTGAGCATTTCATTGAGAAACAGCGACTCGAACTCTTGCGCCACCTTGCGAATGTTCTTTTCGCTGTCACCACCGAGCTTGAACTGGTTGAGGCGGTTCAGGTCGGTGAAGGCGCCGCTGTCCAGCGGGCTGTTGGTGTTAACGCTGCCGAGCAAACCGGCCGAGAGTCGAGAATCCATAACCTATACCTCAAATGACAATCAGGTCAGCCTGCAAGGCGCCGGCTTGCTTGAGCGCCTCCAGGATGGCCATCAGGTCGGAGGGCGATGCGCCCACCTGGTTAACCGCCCGGACAATTTCATCCAGAGTGGTGCCGGGGCCGAACTTGAACATCGGCTTGGCTTCTTGGTCGGCATTGACTCGCGAGCGTGGCACTACCGCGGTCTGCCCACCGGATAAGGCTTCCGGCTGACTGACAATAGGGTCTTCGGTGATGGTTACCGTCAGGCTGCCGTGGGTTACGGCGGCCGGCTGTACGCGCACGTTCTGGCCAATGACGATGGTGCCGGTGCGTGCATTGATGATGATCTTGGCCACCGCCTGACCGACTTCCACTTCGAGGTTCTCCAGAATCGACAGGTAATCCACGCGCTGATTCGCATCCAGCGGCGCACTGACGCGGATCGAACCGCCGTCAAGCGCCTGGGCGACACCAGGGCCGAGCAAGTCGTTGATCTGGTCGACGATATTCTTCGCGGTGGTGTAGTCCGGACGATTGAGGTTGAGCGTCAGGGTATTGCCCTGATTGAAACCGCTGGGCACCGAGCGCTCGACCGATGCGCCGCCAGGAATACGCCCCGCCGAGGGTACATTGACGGTAATCCGCGAACCGTCGCCGCCTTCGGCATCGAAGCCGCCGACGACCAGATTACCCTGGGCGATGGCGTAGACATTACCGTCGATACCCTTGAGCGGCGCCATCAGCAAGCTGCCACCGCGCAGGCTCTTGGCGTTGCCGATAGAGGAAACGGTGATATCGATGGTCTGCCCCGGCCGGGCGAACGCGGGCAAGTCGGCATGGATGGACACCGCCGCGACGTTCTTCAGTTGGACATTGCCACCTTGCGGGACCTTGATGCCGAACTGCGCCATCATGTTGTTGAAGGTCTGCACGGTGAACGGCGTCTGGGTGGTCTGGTCGCCGCTACCATTGAGGCCAACCACCAGGCCGTAGCCAATCAACTGGTTACTGCGCACACCCTGGATGCTGGCCAGGTCCTTAAGCCGCTCAGCTTGCGCCGGCAGGCACAGCAGGATGCACAGCAGCAAGACGCAGGAGCGGGTCATGCCGGCGATCTTGCTACACGCCACACGGACGTTTTCGCGGGCATGGCCCGCTCCTACGGTTGTCATCGGCGTCATCCTGTTCAAAACGGCCACAGCGGGCTGATGAAAAACCGATCGAGCCAACCCGGCTGACTGGCTTCGGCGAAGGAGCCGGTGCCTGAATAAGTGATGCGGGCGTCGGCGATGCGGGTCGAGGCCACCGTGTTGTCCGTGGCGATATCGTCGGCACGCACCAGGCCGGCGATACGCACCAGCTCATCGCCGGCGTTGAGGGTCATCCACTTCTCGCCACGCACGGCCAGAATGCCATTGGGTAGCACCTCGGCCACGGTTACCGTGATCGAACCACTCAGGCTGTTGCTTTGTGCGGCCTTACTACTGCCCTGGGTGTCGCGGCTCGCGCTGTACTCGGCGCCCAGCGACAACTTATTGTCGGAAAACGGATTGGCCGCCGATACCGCGCCACCGAGCAGCGAGGTCAGGCCGATGTCGGCGCTGCTGTCCTTCTGGATCTGCGAGCCGGCATTCTTGCTGGCCTGGGTGCGTTCGTTAAGGGTGATGGTGATGATGTCGCCGACGCGGTAGGCCTTGCGGTCACCGAACAGATTGTTCTCGAAGCCAGCCTGATAAATCGAACCATTGTTCAGCTCCGCCGGCAACGGTGTGCGCGGCAGCACCGGCGCGTAATACGGGTCGTTGGGCTTCGCTGGCGGCGAGACGCAGCCACCCAGAAGCGCAAGACCCAGCATCGAGAGCACTATTACCAGCCGGTTCATAACCACTACCTCACCGCTTTTTATATCGAGCCAGAGCCGGGCTAACGCCCAGCATCAGGCATTAAAGATTCTGCGAAACGAAGGCCAGCATCTGATCGGCGGTGGAGATGACTTTCGAGTTCATCTCGTAGGCGCGCTGGGTAGTGATCATGTTCACCAACTCCTCGACCACGCTGACGTTGGAGTTTTCCAGGGTGTTCTGCAGGGTGGTACCCAAGCCGTTGAGGCCCGGCGTGCCGACCTGTGGCGCACCGCTGGCGGCGGTTTCCAGGAACAGGTTGTTGCCGATCGCTTCCAGGCCCGCCGGATTGATGAAGTCGGCGGTCTGCAAATTGCCGACGATCTGCGGCTGCGGACTGCCGTCGGTGGTCACCGAAACCGTACCGTCTTCGCCAACGGTGAAGGTGCGCACTTCATTGGGCAGAACAATCGCCGGCTCCAAGGCATACCCGTTGGAGGTGACGACCTGGCCGTCCGAATTCAGGTGAAAGCTGCCATCACGGGTATAGGACACCGTGCCATCGGGCATCAACACCTGGAAGAAACCACGGCCGTTGACCGCCATGTCCAGGGGTTGCTCGGTGGTTTGCAGGCTGCCGGCGGTGAAGATCTTCTGCGTGCCGACCACCCGCACACCGGTACCCAGCTGCAAACCGGACGGCAGCTGGCTGTCCTGGCTGGACTGGCCACCTGGCTGACGGCGGATCTGATACAGCAGATCCTCGAACTCGGCCCGATCGCGTTTGAAACCCGTGGTCGAGACGTTGGCCAGGTTGTTGGAAATGGTGGTCAGGTTCATGTCCTGAGCGGACAGACCGGTCTTGCTGACCCACAGTGCCGGAAGCATATAGATTCTCCTCGAGCGCCATTATCAAGGCGCTGCGTGCTGGTAATTAGCTAATTTGCAAAACCCGCGCCACAGCGGCTGAATTGTCTTCGGCGGTGCGCATCATCTTGACTTGCAGCTCGAACTGGCGGGACAGGGAGAGGATTGCGGTCATCTCTTCTACCGCATTGACGTTGCTCGACTCGAGAAAGCCGGAGGTCACCTGCACGCTGGCATCCGCCTGCACCGGCCCGGTACCCTTGAAGCGAATCAGGCCGTCGCTGCCCTTCTCCATCTGCTTGAGATCGGGATTGACCAGCTTCAGCCGATCGACCTCGGCGAGCACGCTAGGTCCCTCACCGAGGGCACGAATGCTGATGGTGCCGTCCTGGCCAATTTCGATTTTCTGCTCCGGCGGCACGGCAATCGGCCCACCATTGCCCATCACCGGCAAACCGTTGCCGGTACGCAACACGCCAAGAGCGTCAATATTCAGGCTGGCAGTACGCACATAGGCCTCGCTGCCGTCGGCCGCCTGCACGGCCAGCCAACCGCGACCGCCAATTGCCACATCCAGGTCGCGGCCGGTTTCCTGCATTGACCCTGGAGTGAAGTCGGTACCGGGGCGCTCGGTCATGGCATAGACCCGCGCCGGGAGTGTGTCGCCGAAGACCTGCATCGAGCGCGCCTGCTCGAAGTCGCGGCGAAAGCCGTTGGTCGAGATATTCGCCAGGTTGTTGGCGTGGGCACTCTGGGCCAGGCTGTTGTTATGGGCTCCAGTCATGGAGACGTACAGCATCTTGTCCATGGTTATCCTCCGAGGTAGGCGTGACGCCCGCTGCTCTATATAAGGTAATAGAGCAAGCGTCGTGCCATTCTCGACAAATAATCATAGGGCATTGAAATATATGGATTTTAACATACAGAAAAGGCCCCACAAGGAGCCTTTCAAGATCGAGTCGGCGAATTATTGCCGCTGGCGGCAAAGCCACTGCCTGCCGGACAGAGGCGCTGTCGCCGCTCCAATCAGGCGGATTGAGTGGCGATCCGCCTGAACCTCGATGGGTATCGCTGCGCTCAACCCATCCTACAAAAACCTGACCGCGTTGACCTGTAGGATGGCGTTGAGCGCAGCGATACCCATCACAACGAGCGGGATATAACCCGAGAACTCCAGCGCCTGCGCAGCCGCGCCCGATCAGCGCAGGTTGATGATGGTCTGGGTAATCGAGCTTTCGGTCTCGATGGTCTTGGCGTTGGCCTGGTAGTTGCGCTGGGCGACGATCAGGTTGACCAACTGGTCGGACAGTTCGACGTTGGAGTCTTCCAGGGCACCGGACTGCAAAGCGCCCAGGGTACCGCTGCGCGGCGTACCAACCACCGGCTCACCGGAGGCGAAGGACTGCACCCAGGCGGTTTTACCTACCGGGGTCAGGCCCTGCACGTTGGCGAAGCTGGCCAGAATCACCTGTCCTTGTGCCTTGGATTGACCGTTGGTGTAGCGGGCGAAAATCACCCCGGTGTCGTCGATCTCAAGACCTGCCAGCTGGCCCGTGGTGTAGCCATCCTGACTGACGCTGTTGACCGCGAAGGAGCTGGCGAACTGAGTAGCCTGACGCAGATCGATATTGATCGGCACGGCGGGGGTATTGGTACCGTTGGCACTCCAGACCGGCGGTATGGAGCTGTCCGGAGCGGCCGGCACCCAATTGGTCAAATCCAAAGTGCCGTTGGCATTCACGGTTAAATCTGTGGATGCCAGACCCGCCAGGTTCAACTGACCGGAAGCCGTAAAATTCAGAGTGGTGGCGAATGGTGTAGTCGAAGTCGGCACATTAGGATTACGCCCATCGACCAACACATTCATCGTCCAATCATTAGCGTCGGACTTGACGAAGTACTGTGTCAAGGAGTGGGCATTGCCCTGACTGTCATAGATATTGGTCGAAGTCGACGAGTTGTACGTGGTCGGATCGCCTGGGTCGAATGGTGTATTGCTGGGTACCGCATTGGTCGAGTTGAGATTGAACACCTGATCCAAGTCGGTAGTTGACCGCGGCGCCTGGCTCGCGGTTTCGATGCGCAGATCATTGATCACGCCATTCTGCAGGTTACCGTTGCCATCGACGGCGTAGCCCTGCAGCTTGTAACCGAAATTATTGACCATGAAGCCCTCACGGTCGGTACCGAAATAGCCGGCACGGGTGTAGCTAACTTCGCCGTTGTTGCTGGTCTGAAAGAAACCGTTGCCATTGATCGCCAGGTCCAGGGCATTTTGCGTGTAGTTGACATTACCCTGGTTGAACAGCTGCGAGACGTTGCTCAGGAGTACGCCGCTACCCAGCGCATTCTTACCGGAACCGTTCACCGAAGCCGCATAGACATCGGAAAACTCCGCACGCGACTGCTTGAAGCCGGCCGTACCGGCGTTGGCGATGTTGTTGCCGGTCACGTTGAGATCGCTGGTCGCAGCGCGCAGGCCGCTAAGACCGATATTGAACGCCATGGAAGTCTCCTTTGCCGGTATAGCCGGCGATTAAAACCTTGAAATTATTGACCGATAACCTGCACCTGGGAGAGCGGCACACTGCCAAGCCCCGCCAGGTTGAGCATCAATTCGCTGCCGCCCAACACCACACTGTCGACGTTGGCCGGGAGCATGGTGTAAAGCGCCTGGGTCTCGCCTTCGTAGGTGGCCTGCGCCTCGAACTTGTAGGTACCGGGCGGCAACTGTTTGCCGCTGGCATCTTTGCCGTCCCAGATAAAGCTGACATTGCCGGCGGCCTGCTCGCCCATATTGATTCGGCTCACCACCGCCCCCGAGTTGTCGTAGACATTGACGTAGACGTTGCTGCTGCTGGTCGGCAGGACCATGCTGGCCTTGAAGCTCTCGCTGGTATCGACCACCGCCTGGTCGGTCGGAATGATCACCTTGCGCCCGACCAGGGAGGAGGCCTGCAGCGCCTGGGAAGATTGATAGCCAGACAACAGAGAACCCATGCTGGTATTGAGCTTCTCGATGCCTTCTACCTGGCTGAATTGGGCTAGCTGGGCAATGAACTCGCCATTACTCTGCGGCTCCAGGGGGTTCTGGTTATTCAGTTGCGCCACCAACAAGTTGAGAAATTCGTTCTTACCCAATTCTTTATTGGCCGTGGTGTCACTCTTGATCTGGTATTGATCGAGTGTCGAACTGACGCCATTTACAGTGCTCATGCCTTATCCCCTTCCTGCGATTTACTGACCCAGGGTCAGTACGCGCTGCAACATTTGTTTGGCCGTGTTCATCATCTCGACGTTGGTCTGGAACGCCCGGCTGGCAGAAATCATGTCGGCCATTTCCTCGACCACATTGACGTTGGGGTAGTACACATAGCCGCCTTCATCGGCCGCCGGATGGTTCGGCTCGTAGCGCGGCTTCAGATCGCTCTGATCCTCGACGATACCCAGCACCTGCACGCCGCTGCCGGCCTGATCCTGCTCGGCGAACAACGAACCACTGCCATCGCCCATGGACTGCTGGAACATGGTGGCAAATACCGGATGGCGTGCGCGATAGGTCTGATCGACGCTCGACGACACCGACTCGGCATTGGCGATGTTGCTGGAAATGGTATTCAGACGAGTGCTCTGGGCACTCATGCCGGTTCCGGCGATATTGAAAACACTGGCTAATGACATGGCTTCGGGCTCCTTTAATCGCCGCGCAGGGCGCTGACCAGCCCTTTGAATTTGCTGTTGAGAAAGGTGAAGCTGGCTTGGAAGTTCACCGCGTTTTCCGCGTAAGTGGTCTGTTCCACCTGCACGTCGACGGTGTTCTGATCGATCGATGGGTGCGAAGGGATGCGGTAGGCCAGGCTGGCATTGCCCATGGCCATGCCCTCGGCGGCGATGTGCCGGCTGTTGGTACGGGCCAGGCCGGCCGAACCACGCTGGGCATTGGCACTCTGCTCGGCCAGCACCGAAGCAAAATCCAGATCGCGCGCCTTGTAGTTGGGCGTATCGGCGTTGGCTATGTTATTGGCCAATACCTCGGCACGATCGGCGCGAAAGCCGAGTGCCCGTTCGTGGATGCCTAGTGCGCTGTCGAAGCTGATACTCATGATCAGGAACCTTTGCCGTTGGGCTTACCTGTTTTCCGTACAAGACACTTAGCAAAGGTCGTGCCATTTATTTTTTATGTTATATTTCAATAACTTATTAAATATTCAAGGCATCTTAATAGGCCGAGCGGCAAGACTTTTCCGCCTCATGGCAAACAATCCGGCAAGCGGGTCGGGGTTTTGCCGCTTCGTATGACAAATACTGATTAGGGTCATTCTTGAATCCCCATCCAAGGAGCCGCCGACGGGCTTGCGGCATTTCCTGTATCAGTGTGGCGCGCGCGTCCCGCCTGGCGACGGAGGCAATCGTCGCAACGGGGGCTTATCGACTAACAAAAACGGGAGGCCACTGGCCTCCCGCTTCTTTATACAGTGCAACCCTGTGCAACCGGCTTACTTGACCTTGTAGATGATCCCCGGGCTGCATTGCACCATCTGATAACGATCCGGCAGGCCGTTGAGTGCCTCCGACGCGCCGAGGAACAGGTAGCCACCCGGCTTCAACATGGCATGCATGCGCGTGAGGATGTCTTTCTTCATCTCGGCGGAAAAATAGATCAACACATTGCGGCAAAACACGATGTCGAACTTGCCCAGGCTGGCATAACTGTCCATCAGGTTCAGCGGACGAAATTCGACGCGACTCTTGATCGACGGCTTGACCACCCATCGTCCCGGCGCTTTCGGATCGAAATAACGCTGCAAGCGTTCTTGCGACAGGCCCCGCCCCATTGCCAGGCTGTCGTACTCGCCGGATTTGCAATTGGCCAACATCGACGGCGAAAGATCGGTGGCAACAATTTGTACGCCTGCCTTGAGTTGGCCGATATTGGTTTTCTCGAACTCGTCGATACTCATCGACAGGGAATACGGCTCCTGCCCCGAAGAACAGGCCGCAGACCAAATGCGCATACGCTGGCCCGGAGCCGCCTTGATCATCTCGGGCAAGACCCGCCTCTTCAGTACCTCGAAGGGATAGGTATCACGAAACCACAGGGTTTCATTGGTGGTCATGGCATCCACCACCTGCTCACGCAAACCGCTACGCGGCTGGCTTTGCATGCGCTGCACCAATTCCCCGAGAGTCTTGATCCCGTGCTGTTCCTGCAACTTGTTCAGCCGGCTGGATACCAGGTACTGCTTATTGCTACCCAGCAAAATGCCACAGGCCTTTTCCAGGAACGTCCGGAACTGCTCAAAATCCAAATTACCTGAAGACACTAGCCAGGCCTCGCCAATCAAAGTGTTGCACTGAAAGATGTACCCGCTGCCTTATCTTCAGACCGAAGCAACAATGCTGCATTCGGAGATACGGTGTTAAAAACAGGCTCAACAACTCATTTACGCTTGAAAAAAGCCAAGCCCGGTAGCCGGCACAGCCTGCGATTCTGCGAGCGCGAGACAACCCCCAGCAGGCGTTCGCCCAGTGTTCACTAGGCCTGATCGACCTCATTGATGCGCGCCACCACCCGCGATGCCAGATCATCAGGACGAAACTTAGGAAGAAAGTCATTGGCGCCAACCTTCTTCACCATGGCCTGATTGAACACCCCGGAAAGCGAAGTATGCAGGAGGATGTGCAACTTCTGCATACGCACATCACTGCGGATCTCTGCGGTCAGGGTATAACCGTCCATTTCCGGCATCTCGATATCGGAAATCAGCATCAGCAACTCCTGGTCGGGATGCCTGCCCTCGTCTGCCATGTTACGCAGGTAATCCAGGGCTTGCCGACCATCGTTCAGCGCCGTGACCTCCACCCCAACGGTTTGTAGGCAACGAATCACCTGCTTGCGTGCCACCGATGAGTCATCGACGATCAGCACGTGCTTGCTGAGCGCCTTGCTTTGGGTTTCAGCATCCACAACACCGGCAGAAATCACCTCAGACGTCGGCGACACCTCGGCGAGGATTTTCTCCACGTCGAGAATTTCCACCAACTCATTGTCGAGACGGGTCACGGCAGTGAGGTAGTGATCTCGCCCCGCGCCCTTGGGTGGCGGATGGATCTCCTCCCAGTTCATGTTGACGATGCGCTCGACCGAATGCACTAGAAAGCCCTGAATCTTGGTGTTGTATTCGGTGATGATGACGAAGCTGTTCTTTAGATCCTGCAAAGGCGGCCGCCCGGTAGCCATGGACAGGTCGAGGATAGGAATGGTGCCCCCCCGAATACTCGCCACCCCCCGTACGACGGGGCTGGATCTGGGCATGATGGTGAGCTTGGGGCACTGCAGCACCTCCTTCACCTTGAATACGTTGATGCCATAAAGCTGCCCGCCATCAAGACGAAACAGCAGCAGTTCCAAACGATTCTGCCCAACCAACTGCGTGCGCTGGTTAACCGAATCCATTACACCGGCCATGCCCCAACCCCTATATTTGAGTAGCGCACATTGTGCTTCGTGTAGCAGGCGGCACGCGCCTTGCTAATCACTCTGCATGAACGCAGAAACGACAATTTTTCGACACTTCGACCGGAGCAGGTATCAATACCTGCCGGCAAAAGGCCGCCTTTGGCTGGCAGTTTTACCTGCTTTGCTCGCGCTCGGCTACAGCTCCGTGGCACCTGCCGCAGTAACCTTGCCTGAACAGCTTATCGGCGCCACCCAGAGTTTTCTTGAGCTAACGGTGGTCGACTACCTGCAGCGCAGCGAAATTCAAGGCCGGCATGAGGTTGAAATCAACCGTATCGATCCACGCTTACGCCTGCCCCTGTGCGACAAGGAATTGACGATCAGTCTGGAAAGCCCTGCCCAACCGATCGGGCGTGTCACCATGCGGGTGCGCTGCGATGGCAGTTCACCTTGGACGGTTTTCGTTCCCGGAGAAGTCAGGCTGTACCGTGACGTGGTCACCGCCATCCGCCCACTCAAGCGTGAGACCGTTCTGTCAGACATGGATGTGAGCCTGATGGAGCGCGATGTCGGCCTACTCAACCAAGGTTATCTGACCAGCCTCAAGCAGGTTGTTGGCAAAAAACTGACGCGCCCGTTGCAACCCGATCAGGTAGTGGCGCCGGCGCATGTCGAGCAAGCCGAGGCCATTCGCAAAGGCGAGCAGGTGGTGATCAGCGCACGCAGTGGCGGCATGAGCGTGCGCACACCGGGCGAAGCCCTATCCGACGGGGCCATCGGCAAACAGATCAGTGTGCGCAACCAACGCTCGAAACGTATAGTCAAAGCACGGGTAATAGGACCTGGCCAAGTTGAAGTAGCCATGTAGGCACGACTCTCGCATCTTCTAGAGCGGCTCTAGCCAAACAGACTGGCTGACGATTTATCACGCTGCGTTTAAACTGTCGGTTGAAACACCGTTTTTTTCTCTAAAGTTTTGCCCGGCATGGCCGAGAAACTAGGCAAGCGTCCAAATACTGTTCGAGGTTTTACATCATGGTCATCGACTTCAACCGGCTAAACAATGCCCCCACTCCTGCCAATTCAGGGCGTGTGGGCGGCGCTCAGCCTGGTGGCCGGAATGAAGCCATCAGCGACAAACCGACCAGCCCGCCACCAACTCAGGCCCAGCCGGCAGACGCCAGCAAGAGCGGCGAGTCGGTGCAGTTCAGCCGCGAAGCGCAACAGCTGCAAAAGATCAGCGAAAAATTGGCTGACCAGCCAACCGTCAATAAAGAGCGCGTTGCCCAGCTCAAACAAGCGATCCTTGACGGCAGTTACCAAGTCGACAGCCAACGCGTTGCCAGCAAACTGCTCGACTTCGAATCCCAGCAGCGCTAGGGCAGCGCCGGGGTGTTAGCCTTACAGTGCAGTGGCGCTGCTACGGCCCGCAAACATCTGAGAGCCTGCGATGCACGATACAACCCTGCTTAAGCTTTTCAACGACGATATCGGCAGCGCCGAGCAACTGCTCGAACTGATCGATAACGAATTCCAGGCCCTCGGCGAGCGCGACCTGGTTCGTTTGCAAAGTATTTTGGAAACTAAGCAACCACTGCTAGCGTTGCTCGATCAACACGGTCAGGCGCGCAGCCAACTGCTGCTCAGCCTACAATTGAGCGCCGACAACTCAGGGCTGCAAGCCCTTGCCGAACGCTCTAGTCAAGGCGCCGAACTCCTTGAGCGCGGCGACCAACTGCACGCCCTGCTCGAATGCTGCCAAGCTGCCAATTTACGCAACGGTCGCTTGATTCGCTCCAACCAAGCATCGACAAGCAGCATCCTCGGCATTCTCCGCGGTGGCGAAACCCCCAGCCTCTATGACAGCCGCGGCAGCACCGCTAGAGCCGGTCAGCAGCGCCCGCTCAGTCAGGCCTGAACACTTATAATAAGACACTGGAAAAACGCTGGCATAATGGCAGCATTCTATTGTCACTGTATCTGCCTGGAGAGTTCTGGACCGTGTCCAACCCCTTTATCGAGGACGATGGCCCGCAACCACCGGTGGTTCTCAAAGCCCCCGTGGAAATCGTGGCTAATCTGCGCCAACTACAACAGAACCACGACCCGCTGGTGATCACCTTCCACGAACGCAGCCAACGTTTCCAGAGCTATCTGATTGAAGTCGAACGCGATAAAAACCGTCTGACTCTCGACGAGATGATCCCCAACGATGGCGAGCGCTTCCTGCAGAACGGCGAACCTTTTCGCATCGAAGCCTTCCATGAAGGTGTGCGCGTGGCCTGGGAGTGCCTGCAGCCTGTACAGATAGCCGAGTACCAGGGTGCACGCTGCTACTTCAGCCCGATGCCTGAAGAAGTGCACTATCACCAGCGCCGCAATGCTTACAGAGTGCCACTCAAGCAAATAGAACCGGTCAAGATCGAACTGGCCGGCGCCAAGTTGCGCAGCCCCATAACGGGACAACTGCTGGATATTTCCGCCACCGGCTGCAAAGTACGCTTGCCGGGCAATATCGCCAGCAGCCTGCACTCTGGCCAGGTTTATGAAAGCTTTACTGCTCAACTGCCCTTCGGCGCGCTGACCATTGCCGTGGAACTGCGCCATGTGCAGTATGAAGAGACACTCGACACGACCTTTGCCGGCGTGCGCTTTCATCGCCTGAACGGCCTGGAGCAACGCCAGGTCGAGCGCTTCGTCTACCAACTGCAGCGTGATGCACGCCGCTTCGACAGCGATGGCTTGTTCTAGCAGCCTGCCGAGCAAGCGCAATTGACCCGTAGGTTGTGCCGAGGGACGAACTGCCGGGCCTGGCGGAATTCAATCTGTGCGGCCCGACCTACGCGGCCCGCTCCAGCCGACAAACGGCTACTCCCGGAGAGGCTGTCAGGGTCTTATCGGGGATTACCCGCCGTCTTCGCCGAAGCCGCGCCGCAAGTCGGGTTCCCGGGCACGGGCTCAAGACCTCCGACGCCAATTGCCAGGCTGAGCAATAAGCCGTCGGACAGTTGTCAGACGTCGACCCGGATCCCCAGCGCCGCCAGCCGTGGCAGGTCTTCCGGGCGATCGACATCCCACAACGCCGGCAACAGCTGATGACGCCAGTCCAACTGCTGCAGGCGCTCGCAGGTCATGCTCAAGACCTGATCGGTTCCCCAGGGCATGGCGTGAAACAGCAAGGGATCGACGCGGCGCAAGCCGAGCAGGACGTAACCTCCATCCTCGGCCGGCCCCAGCACGACTGGCTGCCCGTGCAATGCCTCGCAAGCACCACTGAGGTACTCGCCATCCAGCGCCGGGCAATCGTTGCCGATCAACACCACGGCATCGCTTTCCGCCAGCCCCAAGGTCGCTATGCATCGCATGCGCTCACCCAGATCGCCGGCGGGCTGCTCAACCAGCGTCCAGTTCAACTGCTCGGCGAGTACCTGCAGCTGCGCATCCGGACTGTCGTCCAGCCACAAGAACCGCTGAGTGAACCCTTCCGCCGGAAGCTGCAAGGCCCGTTCGAGTAATAACCGCTGCAGGTCACACGCGCCTTCTTCACCCAGAACAGGAATCAGCCGGGTTTTCACCCGCCCCGGCACAGGTGCACGCGCCAGCATGTGCAAAGAAATCGACAGATTCATAGCGGTGGCCCTCGGTGATACCGCCGCGCCAACTGATCCGGGCTGGCGCCACAAGAGTAGGCCAGCCGCAAGCGCCACATGAGCAACACGGTACGCCAAATACCATCGCGCTCCCAGCGCCTGCTAGAAGTTGACAGCGCAGGACGCAAGCAGCGCGGGCGCACCCGCCGTTTCAAGCGCCCGCTGAGCTCGATATCTTCCATCAGCGGGATCTCCGCGTAACCGCCCAGCGCCTCAAACGACTCACGGGCGACGAAGATTCCCTGGTCGCCCGTCGCCACACCGGTCAAGCGCGAACGCAGGTTGATCATCGTACCGATCAAACGTAGTGCCAGGCCACTGCCCGACAAACGCACATCAAAACGCCCCCAGATCGGCCGCTCAGCCAACACGGCAAGCAATCGCTGGATGGACGCAGCACTGACCCGGGTATCGGCATGCACGAACCACAGATAATCCGCCCGTGCGACAGCGGCGCCAGCATTCAGTTGCAGGGCGCGCCCCGCGCTCGTCTCGAGCACCTTATCGGCCTGCGCCACCGCCAACTCAGCTGTCGCGTCGCGGCTGCCGCCATCCACCACAATCAGCTCCGCTCCCGCCGCGCGCAACGGAGCCAGATCCGCCAGCAGCCAGGGTAGAGCCGCAGCCTCATTGCGAGCCGGGATGATCACGCTGAGTAAAGGCGTCACGGCCGCGGCATCTGCTCAGCCGGATCAACCGCTCCGGCGGCGGCCATATCGGCGGCGCTGCCATCGAGCATCTGATCCTGCACGACCTGCTCGTCGACCCGCGGGTCAAGGGCGGCAACCAGGGGCGAACTGGTCATGTTGTCCGGCATCGCGATGTGGTGCAGCGGGGCATCGTCGACCTGGTGCAGGTGGGTGATGTTATCCGGGCGCACCCGCCAGATCAGGATCAAGGCCGAGCAACTGACGAAGGCATAGAGCATATTGGCGCCCCAAAAGCGCATCAACACACCGGCCAACAGTGGGCCGATACTGGCACCGACACCAAAGGTCACCAGCAACATGGCGGTCAGCGAGACGCGCCGTTCGCCCTCGACGTGGTCGTTGGCAAAAGCCACGGCCAGGGGGTAGAGACTGAACTGCAACACGCCGATGACGAAACCGACACCGAGCAATACCCTCAAGTCCGCCTCGGGCATCAACGCCAGAGGCAACGCCGCCAAAGCCAACAACACCGCACAGCCACGGATCAACGAGGCCCGATCGCAACGATCCGACAACCAGCCGAGCGGCCATTGCACCAGCAGGCCGGCAAAAATGCAGCTACCCATGAATAGACCGACCTGCTCGGTAGACAAACCCATGCGGGTCGCATACAGCGGCGCCAAACCGTAGAACGCACCAATTATCAGGCCGGCAACGCCAATAGTGGTCAGCGACAAGGGCACCCGCTTGATGAAGAAGTGCAACTCCAGCGGTGCCGGATGCATGGGCGCCGGGTGCAGTCGATGGGTCAATGCCACCGGCACCAGGCACAGGGCAAAGCACAGCGCGACCAGCATCAGCAGTTCAAGGCCGAGAGTCGGATGCACCACCAAGACCAATTGACCGAGGATTAACCCCAGATAGGACGCGCCCATATACCCGGAAAACACCTGGCCGCGTTGACTGGTTTCCGCCTGCTCGTTGAGCCAGCTTTCGATCACCATGTATTGGCACATCATGGCCAGGCCCACCAGCATGCGCAGTAGCAGCCAGGCCGGCAGCCAGTCGGTCAGGCCGTGGCCCAACACCGCTGCAGTGACAACCCCGGCACAAGCGACATAAGCGCGAATATGCCCGACCCGGCCGATCAGCCGGTGCCCCAGCTTGCCGCCCAGTACCAGGCCGATATAGTTGGCCGCCATCAAGGCACCCACCCATAGACCATCCACCGTTTCAGCCAAGCGCAACGCCAGGTAGGTACTCAACAAACCCGACCCCAGCAACATCAACAGAGTGGCGAAATACAGCGAACGAAAAGACTTCCAGATAATGCGCATGACTCTGCGAATAACTCCTTGGTTGACGACTGAACCGCTCAATGCGAGCGGCGCGGCCGCGATGGCCGCAACTAATGAACAAATGAGTGAAGCGTAGTGCACAGGACGTAGAGCCGAAGCGCAATGCACGGATGCACACAAGCACGTGCATGCCTCGCAACAACGGAACTCGCGGGTCGGCCCTTGATTTTTTTGCGCGCAGATCGCCTCACCTGGTAGCACCGAAACATCAGCAACGCAGGTGGCTTTTCAACGTCCGGTTAAGCCTGGGCGGCGAGAATGCGGCGCTCCCACGGCGAGATCTCGTCGAGATAACTGCTCAATTCCATGGTCTTGCTGGCGATGTAGCCTTCGATGAATTCCTTGCCGAACAGTTCGACGGCCAATTGACTATTTTTCAGACGCTCGATGGCAGCATGCAGGGTACAAGGCAGCGTTAAATTATCCGGCACCTCGAATGCACCCTGGATCGGCGCACTCGGCTGCAACTGCTGCTCAAGACCATGTAGGCCGGCAGCCAGGCTGGCCGCCAGCGCCAGATAGGGGTTGGCATCAGCGCCTGGCAGGCGATTTTCCACTCGCCGTGCCACCGGCGCACTGGCCGGAATGCGCAGACCCGCGGCGCGGTTGTCTTGCGACCAGCAGGCATTGTTCGGCGAGGCATAAGGATGGCAGAGCCGCTGGTAGGAATTCACATGCGGTGCGAACAGCAGGGTGAAATCCGCCAGCGCCGCTTGCTGACCAGCGATGAAGTGATAGAAAGCTGGCGTCGCCTGGCCATCCGCGGCGCTGAAGATATTCCTGCCGCTCCTCTGCTCGACCACGCTCTGGTGGATGTGCATGGAGCTGCCTGGGGTATGCGCCAACGGCTTGGCCATACACACCACTGTCAGTCCATGCTTGAGTGCGACCTCCTTGAGCAGGTGCTTGAACAAAAAGGTTTGGTCGGCCAGCAATAGCGGGTCGCCATGCAGCAGATTGATCTCGAACTGACTGACACCCATCTCATGCATACAGGTATCGCGCGGCAACCCTAACGCGGCCATGCACCGATACACCTCGCTGAAGAACGGCCGCAGACCGTTATTCGAGCTGGCGCTGAAGGCACTGCTGCCATCCTCGCGCCGACCATCCAGGCCTGCTGGCGGCTGAAACGCTTGCTGTGGATCAGGGTTCGGCGCAAATACGAAGAACTCCAACTCGGTCGCCACCACCGGCAGCCAACCATGAGCGGAATAGTTCGCCACCACCTGCTTGAGCAAGCCGCGGGTGGACAGGCCTGAGCTACTGCCATCCAACTCATCCGCATCACAGATGGCCAGGGCGCACGGCGTATCACTCCAGGGCAGACGGTGAATCTGGGTCGGGACGGCATTCAGCGCCAGATCGCCATCATCGCTGCCGTAAAAACGTGGCGCAGGGTAGCCGCCCATGATGCATTGCAAGAGCACCCCACGAGCCATCTGCAAGCGCCGACCTTCGAGGAAGCCCGCGGCGGTCATCAGCTTGCCGCGCGGCACACCATTGAGGTCCGGGGTCACGCATGCGACCTCATCGACTCCGCGCAATATTTCTTCCAATGCAGTACGGCTAGCGGTGCTCATCTGTTCCTGTCCTTATTGCGCAAAAGCCGTAGTGAAACAGCGGCTCGTACAAAATACGCATCACCCGTTCATAATTTCAAGCAGGCCTTCCACCTGTTACTCCTTGCAAAGCAAGACCACAGAAAAAACATCTAATATATCGATTATATAAACCAATAGAACATCAGCTTAAAAAGCGCTTAAAAGAGCCCAACAAAACCCATAGAACACCTTAAATAGAGAGCTTAAAGCCTACTATCGACAGCATCGATTATCACCATGCCTGAACTGCACTTCTTCATCTATTTTTCATCAGTAACATGGGCCCCGTAGCCACTTACCGCCCCCACGAGGAGCCTGAAGATGAAAAAGCAAATTCTTGCCAGCCTGATCCTGGCCAGCTTGTCCGTAAGCGCATTCGCCCTGCCGCAAAGCGCTGCGCAATCCCAGTTCGACGGCGCCAATGCCGGCAGCACTATCGTCGAGGACGGCTACGACCGCACCGGCGGCAACCGCATTGCCGAAGACGGCTTCGACCGCACTGGCAGCAACCGCGTCGCCGAAGACGGCTTCGACCGCACTGGCAGCAACCGCATTGCCGAAGACGGTGCCGACCGCAGCGGGGTCAACCGCATAAGCTAAAACTCACGGCTGAACGGGCTGACAATCTCAATCCGTGCATGCAAAAACAAAAAATCGCCCTACCCGGCGCCTTTGCTGTATCTAGCCCCCCGCCTGCCCTACTCCAGGCGCGCCAGACGCTCCTCCAATTCGGCCACCCGTGCTTCCAGGGCATCCAGGCGACTCTCATCGTATGCACTGGCTGCCGGACGCTCGACGTGGCTCGCGCGGGCTTCCATGATGGCTTGAAGGTCGGCTGGATCGCCCAGGAGGTGCATATAACGATCCTCTCGCTGCCCGGTCTGGCGCGGCAATTGGCAGAGCAAACCACGGGTGATCAAGCGCTCCAGATTGTGCTGCAACTGCTCGGCATCCTCGAAGGCGTACATGCGACTGCTGCGCGCCAGCAACTCGTTGACCGTTTGCGGCCCACGCAACAGCAGCAGACCGATCAACACGACCTGGGCCGCCACCAACTCCAGAGCCTTATCTGCACGATGTTCCCAGCGATCGGCGCGACTGCCCATCACCAGACGCGCCAGGCTTCGCCCTTCCAGACTGCGCAACCCCTGGCCGACCTGACCAGGATTGAGATTCATCAAGGGCTCGCGGCTGGTTTTCTGGTTGCAGGCCAGCACCAGGGCATTCAGGGTTAGCGGGTAAACCTCAGGGGTGGTCGCCTGCTTCTCGATCAGGCAGCCCAGAATTCGAGCTTCGGCAGGTGTCAGCGGCACATCGATGGGCGCAGTTGTGGTTTCGCTGGTCATGACAATTCTCTATGGCTCGTTCAGCCTCCTAGCCTAGCTCGACTAGCGCCGGGTTGACATGGCTGGAGCCGGGCAATCGGCGTTAGTACGTCGATGCTCTTCGCAGGAGCCAGCTTGTGACCGATACGAAGGTGAGAACGGCGCAGTAGGCGAACCGCTAGACGGAGAGGCAGCCAAAATCTCGGGAACATTTTCGAGAACGGCTACAGCCTGGCGATCCGCAATTATTAGCACGCGCACCAACTGCAGCCCCGCATACGCGTGCAGCCGGTTGACGAGAGCGATTAGTGGCCGGCTGCAAAAAAAAAGCTTACGCAATGCGTAAGCCTTTTTCAGATGGTATCCCCTGCTGGAGTCGAACCAGCATCTAGCCCTTAGGAGGGGCTTATTCTATCCATTGAACTAAGGGGACTCGGTAACTCTGATCGGCAATGTTGCCGACCGGGCCGCATGTTAACCAGCCGCGACGGATTTGTCATGTCGCTGCCATCAACCCGCGGCCATACTCTAGATCGACCACCCAGGAGATCGCCATGACCCAGCCAGCTTCCAGGCATGTGCCAGATTCCCCATTTACTCACTTGACCCTGCGCGCCGCCTGCTCCGGCGACGCCCGGGCACTGAGCGCGTTGCTGCAGCAACTGGCCCCGAATGAAGCACGCGCCGACCCAAAACTACTGGCCCTGCGCCTGAGTGAACTGACGGCCAACCGCATCGTGCTGGTGGCTGAGCGCGACGGCAAACTGCTCGGCACCTGCACGCTTCACCTGATTGAACACCTGGCGCACAACTTCGCCCGCTCGGCGATTCTCGAAGACGTGGTAGTGGATGCCGACGCACGAGGCCTGGGTATCGGCCAGGCCTTGATCGACAAGGCCATCGAACGCGCCCGCGCCTGGGGCTGCTACAAGCTGGCGCTATCGAGCAACCAGAGCCGCGAGCAAGCCCATCGTTTCTACCAAGGCCTAGGCTTCAAGCCGCACGGCATCAGCCTGGCCCTTGCACTCGACTGAGAGGGTGTGAAAAAACTCCCGCCTCCTGCGACCGCCTCCACGCGCCCGCTGCTGCCGTTGCGCTACGTAAAAAACGGGGTCATTTAGCTCACTAAACTCCCCAGTTTTTCACGTAGCGCGCCTTGCCGCGAACGCCTGGAGCCGCTCTCGCGACGGCGCTCGATATTTTCACAACCTCTGAGGCGGGGCGAAGGGACAGACGCAGGGCGTACTCGCGAAGCAGTACGCCGCCTGGTGTACTGTTCGCTACGCTCCTGAGTACACCCTACACGCCGCGACGGGCATCTCGATATGCGCAAGGTGGACAAGCTTCGCATTGTCCACCCTATGCCAGACGCAACCCAGGATGGCTGACGCTTACCTATGCGAACAGCCCCAGGGTATGCAGGAACACCACCAGGATGCCTACCGGCGTGACCCAGCGCAGCAGCTGCCACCATAGTTTGAACAACGGCGCATGGCCGACGCCCAAGGCTTCCTGCACGGTTGTGCGGCTCAACGCCCACCCGGTGAACAGCACCGTCCCCAGCCCGCCGAGGGGCATCATCAGGTTGGTGGTCAGGTAGTCCAGGCTGTCGAAGAAGGTCTTGCCGAACAGGGTGAATTCCGCCCAAGCGTTGAACGAAAACACCGTACCCAGACTGAGCACCCAGAGTGCCAGGCCACTCAACAGCACCGCCTTGAACCGACCGATGCCGAATTTCTCGCCGAGCCAGGCGATGGTCGGCTCACTCAGGGAGATCGCCGAGGTCAGCGCGGCGAGGGCCAGCATGATGAAGAACAGTCCGCCGACCACCTGACCAAAGGGCATCTGGCCGAAGGCGATAGGCAGGGTGACGAAGATCAACCCAGGACCCGCGCCCGGCTCCAGGCCGTTGGCGAACACCAGCGGGAAGATCGCCAGACCGGCCAGCAAGGCCACCCCGGTATCCGCCAGGGCCACCATCAACGAGGTCTTGACGATGGAAGTGCCGGCCGGCAGGTAGGAGCCGTATACCATCATCGCGCCGCTGGCCAAACTGAGGGTGAAGAAGGCGTGTCCCAGGGCTACCAGCACGCCCTGACCGGTCAGTTTGCTGAAGTCGGCGTCGAACAGAAAGTGCACGGCCTCGAGGAAATGCCCGGTGGTGGCGGCATAGCCCACCAGGATCAGCAGCAGCGCGAACAGCCCCGGCATCATGAAACGCAGCGCGCGCTCCAGACCCTCGCGCACGCCCAGGGCGACGATGCCCAGGGTCAGCAGCAACACCAGGGTGGCGTAACCGGCCAGCTTCCAGGGATCGCCGAGCATGGCGCCGAACAATGCGCCGCTGCTTTCGCCGTCCAACCCGGCAAAGCTGCCCATGGCCGCCGCCGGCGCATAGGCCAAGGCCCAGCCGGCTACCACCGCGTAGAAACTGAGGATAAGAAAGCCGGTGAGCACGGCCAGCGTGCCCAACCAGCGCCAATGGCGACTGGCACCCGCCTGCCTGGCCACGGCGGCGAAGGCCCCCTCAGGGTTGGCCCGGCCACGACGACCGATCATCACCTCGGCCATCAACAGCGGTATGCCAATGGCCAGGATGCAGGCCAGGTAGACCAGGACGAAGGCGCCACCACCGTTCTGCCCGGTGATATAGGGGAACTTCCAGATGTTACCCAGGCCCACCGCCGAACCGGTGGCGGCGAGGAAGAAAACCCAGCGCGACGACCAGAGGCCGCGTGCTGCTGCACTGCTGCTGGGACCGGCACTGGCGCCGGCGACGATGCTGTCTTGACTCATTGGGGATTGCCCTCTTGTTGTTGTGAAAAAACAGGGTGGACGACGCTTCACCCATCGACCATTGCCGGCTGGTGGTGGATGAAAAGTGCGTCATCCACCCTACGTCTAACTCGGAGCCTGGGGAGCTGAAGCGGATCGCCGCCCAGCCCACCCTACGCAGGCGTGCGAGATTAGACGCCGGCGTGCAGGCGCTCCTGGGCCATGCGATCAGCCACCGCCGTGGTGGTGCTGCCTTCGTGCTCGGCACGCTGGAAAATCTCCGCCAGGGTGGCGCCGATGCCTTCGATATGCGCCTTGAGGTCGGCGGTGCTGCCGCCGTTGCGCTCGTAGCAGACATCGATGATGCCGCCAGCATTGATCGCGTAATCCGGGGCATACAGGTAGCCACGCCGGCGCAGTTCCTCGGCCAGCCCGGCATCGGCCAGCTGGTTGTTGGCCGCCCCGGCGATCACTGGGGCGCGCAGCGCTTCGAGGGTCTGCGGGTTGATGATGGCGCCCATGGCGCAGGGGGCAAACACATCCACCTCCAGGCCGTAGATGTCGTTCTGGCCCACGGCAGTGGCGCCCAGTTGCTCCACTGCGCGGCGCACATTGGCCTCGACGATGTCGGTCACCCACAATTCGGCGCCCGCCTCCTTGAGCTGCTGCGCCAGGCCGAAACCGACCTGACCAACGCCCTGGATCGCCACCCGCAGACCTTTGAGATCGTCACGACCGAGGCGGTGCTTGACTGCCGCCTGCAGGCCGATGAATACCCCGTAGGCGGTGGACGGCGACGGGTCGCCATTGCGCATGCCGCCGCCGAAAGCCTCGCGCTGGCCGGCGCCGGCGACATGGCGGGTGCGTTCGGCCATGATCTGCATTTCCCCGACGCCAGTACCGGAGTCGGCGGCGGTGATGTAGCGCCCGCCCAGGCTGTCGACGAAATCGCCCATGGCCTGAAACAGCGCCTCGCTCTTGCCGGTGTGTGGGTTGCCGATGATCACCGCCTTGCCGCCACCCAGTGGCAGCCTGGCCAGCGCCGACTTGTAACTCATGCCCCGCGACAGGCGCAGCACATCGCGCAACGCTGCCTCATCGGAGACATAGGGCCACATGCGGCAACCGCCAAGGGCCGGCCCTAGATTGCGGTTATGGATGGCGATGATGGCCTTCAAACCACTGGCCTGATCGTGGCCGTAGACCACCTGCTCGTGGTGATCGAAGTCGATATGGGAAAATACGGACATGGGAATTCCTTGGGAAGTACTTGTTTGGGGGTCGGGGTCTTTGCATCGACCTGTAGGAGCCGGCTTGCTGGCGATCTCTTGGCCTGTACTGAGCGCCAATGATCGCCAGCAAGCTGACGCCTAAATTTAGCAAGCGCTTATCAGGCCGCCGGCTCGAACAGCCGCACCGCCTGGATCTCGCTGACCAGCAGGCGCGCCTTGAGTTGGCGCTCCTGCTCGCGCACCTTGACCAGGCTCTGCTCCTTGACGTGGCCATAACCGCGGATCTGCTCCGGCAGTTCGGCCAGCGCCACGGCGCTGCGGTAGTTGTCGGCATTCAGCTGCTTGAGCAGGAAGTCGATGCTGTGCTCGTAGTCCTCGATCAGCTGCAGCTCCAACTTGCGTTCGGCGCTGTAACCGAACAGGTCGAGCGGCGTACCGCGCAGGCTCTTGAACTTGGCCAGCAGGCCGAAGGCCTTGAGCATCCAGGGCCCGAACTGGCGCTTGCGCGGCTGACCGGTACTTGGATCGGGCTTGGCCAGCCAGGACGGTGCCAGGTGGAACTCCAGACGGTAGTCACCCTGAAATTGCGCCTCGAGCTGCTGGATAAAGTTGCCGTCGCTGTACAGCCGCGCCACCTCGTACTCGTCCTTGTAGGCCAGCAGCTTGGAGTAGGCGCGTGCCACCGCACGGCTCAGGGCCTGATCGGCACCCTGATCGGCCAGGCGCACGCGCTGCACCAACGCGCGGTAGCGCTCGGCATAGGCGGCGTTCTGGTAGGCCGTGAGGAAGTCGACGCGGAACTGCACGACCTGGTCCAGGGTTTCGCAGCGCGGCGCCTCGACCACCTTGGGACTGGCCAGCTTCTCCACCGCGGCGACATCGTGCGCCGCACGGCGGCCCCAGAGGAACGCCTGCTGGTTGAGCTGCACGGCCACGCCATTGAGTTCGATAGCCTTGGCGATGGCTTCGGCGGACACCGGCACCAGGCCTTTCTGATAGGCATAGCCGAGCATGAACAGGTTGCTGGCGATGCTATCGCCGAGCAGGCGGGTGGCCAGGCGGGTGGCATCGACAAAGTGGGTCTTGCCCGCGCCCACCGCCTCGACCAGCGCCTCGCGCATGGCCGCGCCCGGCACCTGGGCATCGGGGTTACGGGTGAACTCGGCGGTGGCCGCTTCATGGCTGTTGATCACCGCATGGGCAATCTTGTCGTTGAGCTTGGCCAGGGCGTCCTCGCTGGCGGCGACCACCAGATCACACCCGAGCAGCAAGTCGGTCTCGCCAGCGGCGATGCGCACGGCAAAGATATCGTCCTGCTTGGCGGCGACGCGGATATGGGTGATTACCGGACCGAATTTCTGCGCCAGACCGGCCTGGTCGAGCACGCTGCAACCCTTGCCCTCCAAATGCGCGGCCATGCCCAGCAGGGCGCCGACGGTGGTCACGCCGCTGCCGCCGACACCGGGCAGGAGAATATTCCAGGGCCGTTCCAGGCTCGGCTGTTTGGGCTCCGGCAAGGCGATGAACAGCGCACTCAGGCCCACCGCTTCCGGCTTGCGCAAACTGCCGCCGTGCACGGTGACGAAGCTCGGGCAGAAGCCATCGACGCAGCTGAAATCCTTGTTGCAGGAATTCTGGTCGATCTCGCGCTTGCGCCCCAGCTCGGTTTCAAGCGGCAGCACCGACAGGCAGTTGGACTTGACGCTGCAATCGCCGCAGCCCTCGCACACCGCCGGGTTGATGAAGGCCCGCTTGGCCGGGTCGACCAGCTTGCCGCGCTTGCGCCGGCGGCGCTTCTCGGTGGCGCAGGTCTGGTCATAGATGATCACCGAGGTGCCCTTGAACTCGCGCAGCTCGCGCTGCACCGCGTCCAGATCGTTGCGGTGATGGAAGCTCACGATAGGCGCGAAGCCGGCGCGGCTCGGGTATTTGTCCGGCTCGTCGCTGACCAGGGCGATGCGTTTGACGCCCTCGGCGAACACCTGCTGGCTGAGCTGGTCGACGCGCAGCTCGCCGTCGATCGGCTGACCGCCAGTCATCGCTACCGCGTCGTTGTAGAGGATCTTGTAGGTGATGTTGACCCCAGCAGCTACCGCCGCACGCAGCGCCAGCTGGCCGGAATGGAAGTAGGTGCCGTCGCCGAGATTCTGGAAGATGTGCGCGGTGTCGGTGAACGGCGCCTGGCCGATCCAGGTCGCGCCCTCGCCGCCCATCTGGGTGAAGGTATCGGTGTTGCGGTCCATCCACTGGGTCATGTAGTGGCAACCGATGCCGCCCTGGGCGCGACTGCCTTCCGGCAGTTTGGTCGAGGTGTTATGCGGGCAACCGGAGCAGAAATGCGGGGTGCGCAGGGTGTGGTGCTTGGGCGCCGCCAGGGAGGCTTCCTTGGCCGCAAGAAAGGCCAGGCGCTCGTCGATGCTGGCACTGCTGTAGATCGGTGCCAGGCGCTTGGCGATGGCCCGGGCGATCATCGCCGGGGTCAGTTCGGACAGATTCGGCAGCAGCGAAACGCCGGTTTCATCGAACTCGCCGACTACCCGCGGACGTTTGCCCAGCGGCCAGTTGTACAGCTGACCGGTCAGCTGATCCTCGATGATGCTGCGCTTCTCCTCGATCACCAGGATCTCGTCCAGGCCCTCGGCGAACTCGTGCACCGATACCGGCTCCAGTGGCCAGCTCATGCCGATCTTGAGTACGCGCAGGCCGACCTGGGCGCACAATTCATCATCCAGGCCGAGATCTTCCAAGGCCTGACGCACGTCCAGGTAGGACTTGCCGGTGGTGACGATGCCCAGGCGCGGATTCGGTGAATCGAGCATCAACGGATTCAGGTTGTTGGCCCGGGCAAAGGCCCGAGCGGCGTAGATCTTGTAGGTATTGAGGCGTTTTTCCTGGGCCAGGGGCGGGTCCGGCCAGCGGATATACACGCCGTCTTCCGGTAGCTCGAAGTCCTCGGGAATCCTCACCTCGATGCGCAGCGGATCGACATCCACCACCGCCGAGGAATCGACGTTCTCGGCGATGGTCTTCAATGCTACCCAGCAACCGCTGTAGCGCGACAGCTCCCAGCCGATGATGCCGTAGTCGAGAATTTCCTGGACGTTGGCCGGATTCAACACCGGGATCGAAGCGGCAATAAACGCATGCTCGCTCTGGTTGGCGATGCTCGACGATTTGCAGCCATGGTCGTCGCCGGCCAGAAGCAGCACGCCGCCATGCGCGGAGACGCCGGCCGAGTTGCCGTGCTTGAACACGTCACCGCAGCGATCGACACCTGGGCCCTTGCCGTACCACATGGCAAACACCCCGTCGTAGCGGGCGCCGGGGAACAGGTTGGTCTGCTGGCTGCCCCACACCGAGGTGGCGGCCAACTCTTCGTTGACCCCGGGCTGGAAGTGGATGGCGTTTTCCTGGAGAAAGCCCTTGGCTTCCCACAGGCTCTTGTCTAGGTTGCCCAGCGGCGAGCCCCGGTAGCCGGAGATAAAGCAGGCGGTATTCAGGCCATGGGCCGTGTCACGCTGTTTTTGCAGCATCGGCAGGCGGGTTAGCGCCTGGGTGCCGGTGAGGTATAGGTGACCAGTGGCAAGGCGATACTTGTCATCCAGGCGGATCTCGGCCAGAGACATGCGCACGCTCCTTTTATTTTTATGGAGAGCTAGGCTGGCAACGGTGAATGCCAACCGGGTTCTGTTTCGTCCGGGATCACCGGGCTAAACGACTGGCTAAGAATATGACTGAGCGGTACGGAGATTTTCTTTCTAATTATGGGAAGAAAAGCCAATACTGCGCATGACGATTGCAACAATTACAAAAAATCGGGATAAATCATGCAAGAAAAGCTCGGCCCTATCGATCGCAAGATTCTCCGCCTGCTGCAGCACAACGCCGACCTCTCCGCCGCCGAGATTGCCGAGAAGGTCGAACTGTCACAATCGCCCTGCTGGCGGCGGATTCACCGCATGCAGGAAGAAGGCCTGATCGAGCGCAAGGTTGCCCTGCTCAATCCCAAGTTGTTGGGCCTGGGCATGACCGTATTCGTCGACATCAAGCTGTCGGCTCACGGCCGCAAGAACCTCGAGGAATTCGAACAGGCGGTGGTCGGCTACGCCGAGGTGCTGGAGTGCTACACCATGGCCGGCGGCTCGGACTACCTGCTCAAGGTAGTGGCCAAGGACATCGCCAGCTACGAGCGCTTCCTGCGCGACCACCTGCTGCAACGCCCGCACGTGCAAGAAGCGCATTCGAACATCGCCATGAGCGAGGTCAAGCGCACCACCGAATTGCCCCTGGATTGAGCCGCGCCCTGCAGAGCAGGGATGGCATCAGGCCCAGCGGGTTTTCGTTCCGAGGATCACGGGCAACGCCAACGGCCGGAAAAGGCGCCGAGAAGCAGTTCCTCCGGCACTTTCGGTGCAGGCCTAAATCACAGCAGCCGACCGTCATGGGCCAGGCTGACGCCCGCCGGCAATGCATCGGGGTTGTCCAGCAGCCAAGCGTCGAAGCTGTGACCGATATGGGTCAGCACCGTCTCGCCCGGCTGTAGCCGCTCGATCACCTCCAGCGCCCGTGTCAGGTCGTTGTGGTTGCGCGGCGCCTGCGGCTGCGGCGCACTTGAGCAATCCAGCACCAGCAGATCCAGCGACGATTGCAGCAAGACCTGGCAACTGTCTTCCGGCACGCCGAGGGTATCGGTCAGGTAGGCGATGCGCCGGCCTTCGGCTTCCAACAAATAGCCGAAGGTCGGTTTGGAGTGATTGAGCGGCAACGCGGTGACCGCTAGGGCGCCCCACTGACGCCGCTCGAAAGCGGCAAAGGGCTGGCTGAAATCAAGAATACCAGGGTGCTTGTACAGGTCCGCCAGGCCCTCTGGATCATCCGGTCCATGCACCGGAATGCTCAAGCCTTGGCCCCAACGCAGCTGCAGCAAGCCCTGGGCGTGATCGGCGTGATAATGGGTCTGCAAGATGCCGCTCAGGCTATGGGGCGCAAAGCGTTCGCTCAGATCAGTCAGACCGGAGTCGATCAACCAGCGCTGAGAGCCGCATTCGATCAGGGCGCAGCAGGGGCCACGCCGTCGTGACCGGTCGAGCCGTGCGCTGTCGCAGGCCGCACACGCACAGTTGTACACCGGTACCTGACGGACATCGCCGGTGCCCAGCAGAGTCAGGAACATATGCCGCTGGCTCCGACCAGCGCCAGCAACTTGCCCACCGAGTGTTCGAGATCGCTGGAGTTATCCAGCAGGTGTAGCCCTTCAGCGGCAGCCGCAGCACTGCTGTCGAACTGGCCATTGCGGGCCAGGCGCTGTTCAATTTGCGCTGAGGTTTCACGTCCTCGTGCGTGCAAACGCCTGCTCAGGACCGCATGATCCACTGTCAGCAACACCCCCATCAGCTCGGGAAAACGCCGCCGTGCTTGCAGCAGATAACCGCGTGAACCATTGACCAGCACGTCCTGCCCTGCCTTCAGCCACTCATCAATCTGCCGTGAAATGCCATAGGCCAAGCCATTGGCACGCCAACTCAAGGCAAAAGCGCCCTTGGCCTCCAATTGATCAAACTCGGCAGGAGTGACGCCAATCGCGTCCTCCCCCACCGCCTCTGCCGAACGGGTGATGATCCGACGGGCAATCTGGCAGCCGCGCTCGGCCAGACGCTCACGCGCCGCATTCAACAGGCTGTCCTTGCCCGAGCCCGAGGGCCCCATCAAATAGATCAACCTGCCGCTCATCAAAACACCCTGTTCGCTTGTCGCCAGACCTGCTGGATCACCGCCTGGCCGTCATGTACCTGGGCGTGGATCAAGTCCGCACGCAACCCGACGCGAATTTCGCCACGGTCATGCAGCCCCGCCGCTTGCGCGGGCGAACGGCTGACCGTGGCAATCGCCCGCGGCAAATCATACCCGTTGTCCTGTTCGGCCAGCATAAAAGCTGCCTGAAGCAGGCTGGCCGGATAATAGTCACTAGAGAGGATATCCAGCACCTCATGACGGGCCAGTTCGGCCGCGGCAATATTGCCCGAGTGCGAACCGCCACGGACGATATTCGGCGCGCCCATCAACACCTTGAGCCCCAGCTCGTGGCTGGCCTTGGCGGCTTCCAGGGTGGTGGGGAACTCGGCGATGGACATGCCAAAGCCGGCCGACTCCTGCACATGGGCCAGGGTCGCATCATCGTGGCTGGCCACTGACAGGCCACGGGCATGGCAATCCTCGACGATGGCGCGGCGATGAAAGTCGCTGAACTCGATGGAGTTGGCCACCTGTTCCTTGATAAAGGCGTCCATCTCGGCGCTGCTCAAGTGGTACTTGCCCATGTAGTACTCGCGGTACTTATCTTCCTTGGCGAACTGACGCTGGCCCGGCGAGTGATCCATCACCGACACCAGTTGTACCAGCGGGTGCTCTACCAGATCGCGGAAAACCGCCAGGCTATCCGGGTGGCACAACTCGCAGCGCAGGTGCAACAGGTGGTCGGCGCGCATGTGGCCGGCCGCCGAGGCCTGGGCAATGGCTGCAAGCATGGCGGGCAACTGCTGCATTCGCTTGCCACGCGGGTTGATGTCGCCAATGGCCAGGGCATCGAACACCGTAGTGATGCCGGCCGAGACGATCTGCGCATCATGGGTCAGCACCGCCGAAGTCGACGGCCAGTCCACTCCCGGCCGCGGGCTCATGTATTTCTCCAGGTTGTCGGTGTGCAACTCGACCAATCCCGGCAGCAGGTAATCGCCGCCGAGATCGAGCGCTTGGGGCAAACCACTGACCCCCTCGTCCACCTGCGCAATCAAACCGTCACGTAGTACCAGGGTGCCAACAAACGCCTGCTCGGCCGTCACCACCCGCGCATTGGTCAAAATCTGTTCAGCCGGCATACACACACTCCTGCCTGAGCGCGGCATCCGGGGTCATGTCGAGAATACGATCCGCCACCGCCTCGCGGGCGGCGCGGTCATGGAAAATACCGATCAGCGCCGAACCGGCGGCCTTGGCTTCATTGACCAGTTCCAGTACCACCTGACGATTGGCCTCGTCCAGCGACGCAGTCGGCTCATCCAGCAGCATCAATGGCCAGCTGACCATGAAGCCGCGGGCGATATTCACCCGCTGCTGCTCACCACCAGAGAAGGTGCCAGGGGCCAACTGCCACAAGGCTTGCGGGATATTCAGGCGGCCCAGCAGTTGCTTGGCCCGCGCCTCGGCATCCACGCGGCTCCAGCCACGGGCCAGGGCCGGTTCCATCACCACGTCCAGGGTCGCCACGCGCGGGATCACCCGCAAAAATTGGCTGACATAGCCCAGGGTCTGCCGGCGTACCTCCAGCACCTGGCGCGGCTCGGCGCCGACCAAATCAACCCAAGCACCGTCGTGCAGCATGCGGATGCTGCCGCCTGCTGCCAGGTAGTTACCGTACAGGGTGCGCAGCAGGGTCGATTTGCCGGCGCCGGATTGCCCGTGCAGCACCAGGCACTCGCCGGCGCGCACGCTGAAGCTCAGGCCGTTCAATACATTCAGGACCACCCCATGTTGCTGGTGCAGGGTGAAGGTCTTGCTGAGGTCGGAGACCTCGATAAGCGTATTCATACAAACCTCGGTGCCGTGGGAGAGGCTTTAGCCGCGATAACGCTGGTCGCGGCTAAGCCACCTCCCACATAACGAAATTAGACCCGTAGCCCGGATTTCATCCAGGCTACGAACCACTTCAGGGCTGCAAGACCGACGACACCAGCAGCTGCGAATAGGGATGCTGCGGATCATCAAGAATCTGATCGGTCAGCCCGGCTTCAACCACATGGGAGCGGCGCATCACCATCAGTCGGTCGGCGAGCAAGCGCGCCACCGCCAGGTCGTGGGTGACGATCACCACCGCCAGGTCCAACTCGCGTACCAGGCCGCGCAACAGGTCGAGCAGGCGCGCCTGCACCGACACGTCCAACCCTCCTGTCGGCTCATCCATAAACACCAGGCGCGGGCTGGAAACCAGGTTGCGGGCGATCTGCAAGCGCTGCTGCATGCCGCCGGAGAAGGTCCGTGGCAAGTCGTCGATCCGCAGCGGGTCGATTTCCACCTGGCTCAGCCAGTCGATACCGGCGGCGCGCAGTTCGCCGTAATGGCGCACGCCCTGGGCCATCAGCCGCTCACCGATATTGGCGCCAGCCGATACCGCCATGCGCAGGCCGTCACGCGGGTTCTGTTCGACAAAGCCCCACTCGGTACGCAACAGCGTGCGGCGCTGCGCCTCGCTGGCGCTGTACAGATCAACCAGGCTGCCATCGCTATTGCGGTAGCTGACGCTGCCGCGATCCGGCGGGCAGCGCCCGGACAACAGGCTGAGCAGGGTCGATTTACCCGAGCCCGACTCACCAACAATGCCCAACACTTCACCGGGATAGAGGTCGAAGGACACACCTTGGCAACCTTTCTCCGGGCCGTACAAGAGAGTCAGGTCGCGCACACTGAACAGCGGCTGAGCCGTCTCGCTGTACGGCTGTAATTTCTCGGCAGCACTCATTGCGCGGCCTCCTCGGTCATCTCAATGGCATCACGGCGTTGCATGCAGTAATCCGTATCGGAGCAGACGAAGCGCTTGCTGCCCGCGTCGTCGACGATCAGCTCGTCGAGGTAGGACTCGCGGCTGCCACAGAACGCACAGCAGTCGTCCCAGCTTTGAATCGCGAAGGGGTGATCTTCGAAGTCCAGGCTGACCACCCGGGTGTAGGGCGGCACGGCATACAGACGCTTCTCGCGGCCCGCGCCGAACAGCATCAGCGCCGGGCTCATATGCAACTTGGGATTGTCGAATTTGGGGATCGGCGAGGGATCCATCACATAGCGCTCGTCCACCGTTACCGGGTAGGCATAGCTGGTGGCGATATGGCCGAAGGTCGCGATGTCCTCGTACAGCTTGACGTGCATCACCCCGTAATCCTCCAGCGCGTGCATGGTGCGGGTCTCGGTTTCCGAGGGTTCGATAAAACGCAGCGGCTCGGGAATCGGCACCTGATAAACCACGATCTGGTCACCCGTCAGCGGCGTTTCCGGAATCCGGTGACGAGTCTGGATCACCGTCGCCTCGGGGGTGCGGGTAGTGGTTTCGACCCCGGTTGTACGGGCGAAGAAACGCCGTATCGACACCGCATTGGTGGTGTCGTCCGCGCCCTGATCGATCACCTTGAGAACGTCATCGGCGCCGAGAATCGCCGCGGTCAACTGCATGCCACCGGTGCCCCAGCCGTAGGGCAAGGGCATTTCGCGGCCGGCGAAAGGCACCTGATAACCAGGAACAGCCACGGCCTTGAGCAGGCCACGGCGGATCATGCGTTTGGTCTGCTCATCGAGGTAGGCAAAGTTATAACCAGTCTCGGTAGCGCAGTTGGTTTGAGCCTGGGCATTCATGCGCATTGCTCCTCGGCGGCTGGCTGCTCGCAACTGGGCTGGCGCAGCTTGCGGATCAGCTCCAGCTCGGACTGGAAGTCTACGTAGTGCGGCAATTTCAGGTGGGAGACGAAACCGCCGGCCTCGACGTTGTCGCAGTGCATCAGCACGAACTCCTCTTGCTGCGCCGGGCCCTCGATCTCCTCAGCGTATTCGGCAGCGCGCAATGAGCGGTCGACCAGGGCCATGCCCATGGCCTTGCGTTCGGCGTAACCGAAGGCCAGGCCATAGCCGCGGGTGAATTGCGGATCGATGCCCTTGCCACCGACGAACTGGTTGACCATCTCGCATTCGGTCACCTCGATAGCACCGAGCGGTACAGCAAAACCCAGCTCCTCCGGCTCCAGCCAGACTTCGGCCTCACCGATGCGAATTTCCCCGGCGAACGGGTGGTTGCGCCCGTAACCGCGCTGGGTCGAGTAGCCCAGCGCCAGGAGAAACCCTTCATCGCCACGGGCCAGGGCCTGCAGGCGCTGAGCACGACTGGCGGGAAAGCCCAAGGGCTCGCGGGTGATATCCGCTACCGCGGCGCCATCGTCCACTTCGCGGGCCATCAGGCCTTCCTCGGCGAGAAAGTCCAGCACCTGCGGACAGGCTGCCGGTTCGGCGCTGGCGACCAGCTGCGGGCCGGGATGTTCGCCCTCGGCCAAGAGGGCAAAGTCCAGCAGGCGATGACTGTAGTCGAAGGTCGGGCCGAGCAACTGGCCGCCGGGCAGATCCTTGAAGGTCGCCGAGATGCGGCGGCTTAGCTGCATCTGCGAGGTTTCCAGCGGCGCACTCGCGGCGAAGCGTGGCAACGTGGTGCGGTAGGCGCGCAGCAGGAAGATGGCTTCCATCAGGTCACCGGCGGCCTGCTTGATCGCCAGCGCGGCCAGTTGCGGGTCATACAACGAGCCTTCACTCATTACCCGGGCCACAGCCAGGGGCATCTGCTCACGAACCTGATCGACGCTCAGCTCGGGAATGGCGGTATCGCCACGGCGTTTTTTCGCCAGCAGCAGGTGGGCATTGTCGATGGCGCGCTCGCCACCTTTGACGGCTACGTACATCAGGCGGCCTCCTCTGTACTCTTGAAGTCTTCAAACATGTGGGTGC
Source organism: Pseudomonas paeninsulae (assembly GCF_035621475.1). Lineage (NCBI taxonomy): Bacteria > Pseudomonadati > Pseudomonadota > Gammaproteobacteria > Pseudomonadales > Pseudomonadaceae > Pseudomonas > Pseudomonas paeninsulae. Next base: position 1,745,361 of record NZ_CP141799.1, on the reverse strand, counting down.
TGCGCGGCAGGCCAATGATCTGGCGCTTGGCGGCGAAGAAAGCATCCAGCCCCCGCGGAAAAGCGCTACGTGCGCTGCGCTCTCGCCAGAACGCCGGGGTCAGTGGCAGATCGACACTGCGCACGTCCTTGATCCCGGGTCCGCGCCAGCGCAGCGCCGGACCTCCGCTCAAGGCATCCAGTTGAATCAGCAAGGTACAGGACTGATCCGGGTAGCGTTCGCTGCCGTTATCGAACGCCGAGAGGTCGCCCAGTTCGCGCTCATCAAGCAGGGCGAACAGTGCCAGCTCGCGCTCAGCGACGATCGGGCAGCCACAATGAAACGACAGGTTGGCGCGAATCACCGGCGTATCGAAGCACGGGGCCAGCCACAACGGCGTATCGCCATCGAGAAAGGCCAGGCACAGGGCATAAGTGGCCGGCTGTAGACCCTCCAGAGCCAGGGCACGGTCCATGCCTTGCACCAGACCCGGTTCGGCCAACGCCTTGAGCGCGGCACGGAAACTGGCCTGGGCATCCAGCACCGGATCGTTGAAGGCAGGTTGCAGCCAGTGCGAGCTATTTGCCGCGCTCATCAATCTTCTCCTCTGACCAGGGTGAAAAATTCCACCTGGGTGGTTGCGGTTTCCGCGGCCTTGGTCGCCTGCTTGACACTGTGAGCGGCGGCCAGGGGATCGATCATCCGGCTCAGCCAGTCCTGCTGCTGCGCGCCCTGCAGGTGCGCATCGGCCAGGGCTGCCAGCTCGGCATGCTGCTTGTCGCGACCGGCCACGTAGCTGTAGCCAGTGCGGCCATCGGCCAGGCGCACCACGCAGCGGGTCACGCTCATCTCGCCGAGGTTGAAGGGGCTGCCGGTGCCGCCCATGCGCCCCCGCACCAGGGTCATGCCGATTTCAGGCGCGCGAATCAGGCTGTATTGGCCCGCCTTCAACGCTGACTCATAGGCCGCCAGGCCAGCGCCGGCGCGGGCGAGAACGCCCATCCAGCGCTGACGTGTAGCGATGTGCGGGTCGCTGTGCAGCAGGTTACGGCTCATCAACAAGTCTCCATCAGAGGGCGGGCTGGTACTGGAAACGGTCGGCGCGGCTGGTCGATAACGACAGTTCCACCGGCTGGCCAGCCAGATCGCGGGAAAGGGTCAGGACGCTGAGCAAGGGTGCGTGCCTGGGCATCAACAGCCGCGTTGCTTCCTCGCGACTGGGCAAACGGGCGCCAATCAGGCTGAAGGTGCGGGTCAAAGGCAGATCGCGCTGTTCCAGGTACTGGCGCAGTGAGCCGCCCTGGTAGTCGGCCAACAACGGCGCATGGGCCAGGCTGAAGGCATGTCGAATCAGACTGACCGGCTGCCCCTCGATCAGGCGCAGGGTGGTCAACTCCAGCAGTTGCGTGGCCTCTGGAAGTTGCAGGTAAGCGAGATCGTCCTGGCTGGCCGGGCGCACGCGGCTCCCCAGCAGCTGCGCTTCGACCTGATGCCCGAGGGCCGATAACGAGGCGGTGAAGGCGCTACCCGCTTGCATCGGATAGATCAGCGGCCTGGCCAGCACCCGAGTGCCCTTGCCCTGCTGACGCAGCAGGCGACCTTCGAGCACCAGTTCATCCACGGCGCGGCGCAACGTGTGGCGATTGACGGCAAACCGCGCAGCCAGCTTCACCTCGGCCGGCAGGTAGTCACCGGGCGCCAGGCGCTGCACTTCATCGCGCAGCACGGCGGCCAGTTCGCGGTACAACGGCTCAGGTTGTCTAGACAAGTACATGGCTAATAGAGGGCATCCGCAGATGCCCAATCTCCGTCAGATAAATTGCTTGCGCAGGCGCTGCGAAATAATGTCGAGCACGCTCACTACCAGAATGATCACAATCAGCAGGGCGCAGGTCTGAGCGAACTGGAAGCCGCGAATCGCCTCCCAGAGGATCACCCCGATACCGCCCGCCCCGACCATGCCGACCACCGTGGCTGAGCGCACGTTGGACTCGAAGCGATACAGCGCATAGGAAATCCACAACGGCAGGACCTGCGGAATTACCCCGTAGATCACCTCCTGCAACGCGCTGGCACCGGTGGCGCGCACCCCTTCCACCGGGCCGGGATCGATGGCCTCCACGGCTTCAGCGAACAGCTTGGCCAACACCCCGGTGGTGCCGATAAATAGCGCCAGTACCCCGGCAAACGGCCCCAGCCCGACAGCGACCACGAAGAGCATGGCGAACACCATTTCGTTGATCGAACGGCAGGCATCCATCACCCGCCGAATCGGCTGGTAGACCCACCAGGGCACAATATTTTCAGAGCAAAGAATGCCCAGCGGAATGGCGCAGACAATCGCCAGTACCGTGCCCCACAGGGCGATCTGCACGGTGACGATCATCTCCTTGAGGTACAGCTCCCAGTTGCTGAAATCCGGTGGGAAAAAGTCCGCGGCAAAGGTCGCCATGTTGCTGGAGTCGCGGATCAGGGCCAGCGGATTCATCTCCGCGCCCTGCCAGGACCAGGCCAGTACAGCAAAGAATAGCCCCCAGCCGATCAGCTGCGTCCAGGAGCGTTTAGCGGTCAATTCAGGCGTAGGGACGGTGGTAAACGTGGTCATAACGACTTCTCGATTGGTGCGGCAAAAGCGATCGGCTCGCCCTTGCAGGCGAACCGACAATTGCAATCAACCTGCGCTGGTGGGGTTCTTCTGGGCGATTTCAGCCAGGCGCTTTGCCAGCTTGGCCAACTCGGCATCCAGTGCCTTGAGCCGCGCCTGCTTGTCGCTGTCCGACAACTTGTCGTTGTTGACCACTTCGGTGCGCTTCTTGAACAGATCAAGCTGACGGATCGGCAGCAGTTGATCGTCATCCGAGGACTTGAACTTGGCCCATTGCAGGCTTTCCAGGACGTTCTGCTCAGCCGGCTTGTCGCCGTAAGTCATAAAGAATTCGCGCAGTTTGTTCTTGGTCGCCTCATCGAGGTTCTTGCGCCAGACCATCGGGTCAGACGGGATCAGCGGTGAAGTCCAGATCACCTTCAATTGCGCAGCCTTATCCGGCGCGGTGACCTGCAGTCGCTCCATGCCTTCGCTGTTGAAGGTACCGACATCGATCTGCTTGTTGGCCACCGACAGGGCATTGACCTCATGACTGCCGTTGAGCGCACGCTTGAAGATCTTGTGGGCATCGACATTGTTCTGCGCGAACACGTAATAGCCCGGTACCAGATAGCCCGAGGTGGAATTCGGGTCGCCATTGGCGAAGGTCAGGTTCTTGGCATTCTTCAGCATGTCTTCGATCGAATTCAGCGGGCTATCCTGATGCGCCACCATCAGGCTGTAATAACCCTGGGCGCCATTGGCGGCGACGGTCTGAGCGAAAATCTCGCCACCGGCGCGATCCACCGCCTCCATGGCCGCCTTATTGCCGTACCAGGCCACATCGACCTTGTCGAAACGCATGCCCTGGATGATCCCTGCATAGTCGGGAGCGAAGAAGGCGTTGATCTTCAGGCCGGTCTGCGCGCCCATGTCCGCCAGGAAGGGGTCCCACGTGGTCTTGAGGTTTTGCGAGGACTCGGTGGAAATGATGCCGAAGTTGATTTCCTGCTCGGCGGCCTGGGCGACACCTAGGGTGGCGCTACTAAGCAGTATCGATGCAGCAAGAACACGACTGATGTGTTTGAACATGCGGAGCACTCCTAATCACGGATCGGCTAATTGATTGAACGGTTCAGGCGCTGGCGAGGCTCAGCGGTGCTTGTTGCGCCCCCTGCCGGCGCGGCTTGCCAGCCGGCAGCGCATCGACAGGCAACTCGGCGCCGTACAGGTCATTGAGAAAACTCGGAATAAGGCCTGCGGTTGGCCCGTCGAAATTGATACGCCCGGCCTTCAGCGCCACCGCACGCTGGCAATAACGCATGGCGTAGTCGACCTGATGCAAGGTGACCACCACGGTGGTGCCGTCTTCACGGTTGATATCGGTGAGAATCTGCATGACCTTGCGTGCCGACTCGGGGTCGAGAGAGGCAATCGGTTCGTCAGCAAGAATCACCTCGGCGCGCTGGCACAAAGCCCGAGCAATGGCCACACGCTGCTGCTGGCCACCGGACAGCGTCGAAGCCCGCTGCAGGGCCAGGTCGGCCAGACCAACCCGCGCCAACGCCTGCATGGCGCGCTGCTTTTCTTCGGCACTGAACAGGCCGAGAGTGCCACGCCAGCGCGGCATGCGCCCGAGACCACCAAGCAGGACGTTTTGCACTACGCTTAAACGAGCAACCAGGTTGAACTGCTGGAAGATGTAGCCAATGTCAGCGCGCAGGCGACGCACTTGTCCATTCAAGCGCCCTTGCGCCTGCACTTGACGACCAAGCACTTGGATACAGCTGTCTGCAGTACGGTCACCGCAGGCCAGCCCGGCTAGATGGCGCAGCAACGTGGATTTACCGGAACCCGACGCGCCGATCAGTGCAACCATTTCACCTGGCTGGACGGACAAAGCAAGAGAGTAGAGCGCCTGTTTACCGGCGAACGTTTTGTTCAGGCTCTCAACCCGGATCGCTGCGTTCATGGATTTGCCTCTTGTTAACGGTTTGACGGATCAGAGTCGCCGCCTGGTGTAGACCAAGGTAAGCAAACCCTGTGTCAGCCCCGTTAACAGGCCATGACACTTCAGTGACGGTTGTTTTATTTCTTATATCGGGTGAGTAAATGCCTGTTTTTTGCCCAGCAACTCGCATTTCTGATAGCAGGTGCTGGCCATGAGCCTTTACACCCAACACAATGCGACACGTAATTGGCGTCAATTATTTGCATGGATTGCACAACCCCATCAATGCAAATGGCGATCCAGAGTGAACAGCTCGTGCTAAAGACGGTCAAACCAGTGACAATCACGTGGCTCACTGCCAGCATTGCTCCCCTGACTAATCGGTTAAATGTATGCGCCCAATGAAACAGGCTATTTATTCCAGCCGCACGGCTGACAAATTCGTCGTTCGCTTGCCCGATGGCATGCGCGAGCGCATCGCTGATGTCGCACGCAATCATCATCGCAGCATGAACTCGGAAATCATCGCCCGCCTCGAGCAGAGCATGCTTCAGGAAAGTAGCCTGGGTGATGAACTCAACGTGACGCTGGACAGCCCCGAGCTGTCCTTGCACGAACGCGAGTTACTGCAGCGCTTCCGCCAACTGTCACGTCGTCAGCAAAATGCCCTGGTGGCATTGATTGCCCATGACGCCGAGATGGCCGCTGAAGAAGCGTAAATAACGCCGATAAAAAAACCGGCTCCCGGGCCGGTTTTATTGTTTGCCAAAGAAAAGCCGCCCGAACAGGCGGCTTTTCTTCGTTTACAGCGCCTACACGCCCTTGCCGTTATCCAACAAAGTTAAGCAGCACACCGGCCGCCACTGCCGAGCCGATCACCCCGGCCACGTTCGGCCCCATGGCGTGCATCAGCAGGAAGTTCTGCGGATTGGCCTCCAGGCCGACCTTGTTCGATACCCGTGCGGCCATTGGCACCGCCGATACCCCGGCCGAGCCGATCAACGGATTGATTTTGTTCTTGCTGAACAGGTTCATTCCCTTGGCCATCAATATGCCAGCGGCAGTGCCGCCACTGAAGGCGATCAGGCCCAGCAGCAGAATGCCGAGAGTCTTCATTTGCAGGAATGACTCAGCAGAAAGCTTGGAACCCACAGTCAACCCCAGAAAAATGGTCACGATGTTGATCAACGCGTTACGCGAAGTATCGGCCAGACGCTCGACCGCGCCCGCCTCACGCAACAAGTTGCCAAAGGCGAACATGCCCACCAATGGCGCCGCGTCCGGTAGTAGCATGCCCACCAACAAGCAAAGCACCAACGGGAAGATGATCTTCTCGACCTGACCGACATGCCGCAGCTGCTGCATGACGATCGCACGCTCTTCCTTGGTCGTCAGCGCACGCATGATCGGCGGCTGGATCAGCGGAACCAGAGCCATGTATGAATACGCCGCCACGGCAATCGGACCAAGCAAATGAGGCGCCAGTTTGGCCGTCACAAAGATTGAGGTCGGGCCATCGGCACCACCGATAATCGCGATAGAGGCCGCCTCACGCAGGGTGAACTCCAAGCCAGGAATCCCCAGGGAAGCAATCGCCAGCGCGCCGATCAAGGTGGCAAAAATACCGAACTGCGCCGCCGCACCCAGGAACAAGGTCTTCGGATTGGCCAGCATCGGCCCGAAGTCGGTCATTGCGCCGACACCCATGAAGATCAATAGCGGGAACACACTGGTCGGCAAGCCGACTTCATAGAACAGGTGCAAGATCCCCGAGCCTTCAGCCATGCCGGCCACGGGAATGTTGGCCAGCAGACCACCAAAGCCGATCGGGATCAGCAACAACGGCTCGAAACCTTTTTTGATCGCCAGGTAGATCAACCCCACACAGATGGCGATCATCAAGGCCTGACCAGGCTCCAAATGGTACAGGCCTGTGCTTTGCCAAAGTTTGAGAAGCTTTTCCATTAGATGCCCCTCAACCGATGGTCAACAGGCTTTCGCCCACTGCCACCGCGTCGCCCACCTTGACGTTAACCGCACCGATGGTGCCGGCCTTGAACGCACGAATCTCGGTTTCCATCTTCATCGCTTCAAGAATGATCACCAACTGCCCTTCTTCGACCGTGGCCCCCGGCTGCACCAGCACCTTGAAGATATTGCCCGCCAGAGGCGCCGACTGCGGATCGCCCGCACCGACAGGCTCCGCAACAGCAGAGGCCGTGACAGCGGCGCCACCGACAGGCTTGAGGCCTTCGATGTCGCCACCTTCATTAACCTGGACCACAAAGGACTTGCCGTTGACTTCAACGGTGTAGACCTCGGGCTTGCCGGCTTCACGCGCCGGCAACTCGTTACCGTTCGGCGCCGGCTCGAAGGCTGCCGGATTGCCGCGATTCTCCAGAAATTTCAGGCCGATCTGCGGGAACAGGGCATAGGTCAGCACGTCGTCGATTTCATCTTTGGCCAGCTTGATGCCCTTCTCCTGGGCAATGCCCTTGAGTTCGGCCGTCAGCTTGTCCATTTCCGCAGCGAGCATGTCCGCCGGGCGGCAGGTGATTGCTTCGGCGCCATCCAGCACCCGCAGCTGCAGCTCTTTATTGAAGGGGGCCGGCGCTGCGCCGTATTCGCCCTTCAACACGCCGGCGGTTTCCTTGGTGATCGACTTGTAGCGCTCACCGGTCAATACGTTGATCACCGCCTGGGTGCCAACGATCTGCGAGGTCGGCGTCACCAGCGGGATAAAGCCCAGATCCTCGCGCACCCGCGGAATCTCGGCCAACACTTCATCGAACTTGTCCTGGGCGCCCTGCTCTTTCAGCTGACTTTCCATGTTGGTCAGCATGCCACCCGGCACCTGAGCCACGAGGATGCGCGAATCGACACCCTTGAGGGTGCCTTCAAACTTCGCGTACTTCTTCCGCACTTCACGGAAGTACGCGGCAATTTCTTCGAGCAGTTCCAGGTTCAAGCCCGTATCGCGCTCGGAACCCTGGAAGATCGCCACCACCGACTCGGTTGGCGAATGACCGTAGGTCATCGACAGCGAGGAAATTGCCGTATCGACGTTGTCGATACCGGCTTCTACCGCCTTGACGATGGCTGCAGTCGACAGACCCGCGGTGGCATGGCACTGCATGTGGATCGGGATCGACAGAGTGGCCTTCAGCCGCGTCACCAGCTCGAAGGCGATGTACGGGTTGAGAATACCCGCCATGTCCTTGATCGCTATCGAGTCGGCGCCCATGTCTTCGATCTGCTTGGCCAGATCAACCCACATCTCCAGGGTATGCACCGGACTGGTGGTATAGGAGATGGTGCCCTGAGCATGCTTGCCCTGCTCTTTGACCGCCCGCAGCGCGGTCTGCAGGTTACGCGGATCGTTCATCGCGTCGAACACGCGGAACACATCGACGCCGTTGACCGCCGCACGCTCGACGAATTTTTCCACCACGTCATCGGCGTAATGCCGATAGCCGAGCAGGTTCTGCCCACGCAAGAGCATCTGCTGACGGGTATTGGGCATCGCCTGCTTCAACGCGCGGATACGCTCCCAAGGGTCTTCGCCCAGGTAACGAATGCAGGAATCGAAAGTCGCGCCGCCCCAGGATTCGACCGACCAGAAGCCCACCTGATCAAGCTTGGGCGCGATCGGCAACATGTCCTCAAGACGCACTCGGGTTGCCAGAATGGATTGATGCGCATCGCGCAGAACCACATCGGTGATACCGAGTGCATTTTTCGTAGCGGTCATACGGAAACTCCCTGACAAACCAGAATCAGCCGCGACGCGCGCGGTGTTGATGAAGGGCCAACTGAATGGCAGCAAGAACGTCTGGCCCAGGCTCATGGCCCACTAACTTGGCCGAAACCGGTGCGTTGGCCTCACGCGCATGCGGGGCTGGCACGAAACGCTCGATCACACGAGCCATCAGACGGATGCAGAGAATCAATAGAGCCAGAAAGAAAAATACTGAACCCATGCCCATCAGCATGAGTTCGACGCCCTCATGCAGGAGTTGGCTGGAGGTCATGATGACTCCTTATTGGCGCGACTCGGCAGTCGCATATTCTTGGACGGAGGAGGTACCCGAAAACTGCCGGGCAAAGCTGGCGCACCTTAGCTTGAAACGGTCGTTTGAGCAAACTCCAGGCTGAATTTTGCGACAAATACGGACAAAAAAGCGCCACCCATTCACCCCGTAAATAAGGGCACCCCGCTACAGCAGAAACACCGTGGCCAACCCGAGGAAGAGGAAGAAGCCGCCACTATCGGTCACTGCGGTAATCATCACACTGGCCCCCAGCGCCGGGTCGCGCCCCAAGCGCACCAGGGTCATGGGAATGAGCACCCCCATCAATGCCGCAAGCAGCAGGTTCAGGGTCATGGCCGCAGTCATCACCACACCCAGCGACCAGCTGTCGTACAGCATATAAGCCACCACACCAATCACCCCACCCCAGACCAAGCCATTGATCAAGGCAACACTCAACTCCTTGCGAATCAGCCGTGCGGTATTGCCGGTACTGACCTGATCCAGCGCCATGGCGCGCACGATCATGGTAATGGTCTGATTGCCCGAGTTACCGCCGATACCGGCAACGATCGGCATCAAGGCAGCCAACGCCACCAGCTTCTCGATAGAGCCTTCGAACTGGCCTATGACCCGCGAGGCAATGAACGCCGTGATCAGGTTGAGGGCCAGCCAGGCCCAACGGTTGCGCAAGGACTTCCAGACCGAGGCGAAGATGTCTTCCTCCTCGCGCAGACCGGCCATGTTCAGCACTTCGCTTTCGCTTTCTTCACGAATCAGATCGACCATCTCGTCGATGGTCAGACGGCCAATCAGCTTGCCGTTCTTGTCGACCACTGGCGTTGAGATCAGGTCGTAACGCTCGAACGCCTGAGCGGCATCGTAGGCATCTTCATCCGGATGGAAGCTCACCGGATCGGTCGCCATCACCTCACTGACCAGTTTGTCCGGATCGTTGACCAGCAAGCGCTTGACTGGCAGCACACCCTTGAGCGCGCCGTCGTAATCGACCACGAACAACTTGTCGGTATGTCCTGGCAGCTCTTTCAGGCGCCGCAGGTAACGCAAGACCACTTCCAGGGTGACGTCTTCGCGGATGGTGACCATCTCGAAGTCCATCAGCGCACCAACCTGGTCCTCTTCATAGGACAACGCCGAACGAACCCGCTCACGCTGCTGCGCATCGAGGGTTTCCATCAATTCATGGACGACATCGCGCGGCAGCTCGGAGGCCAGGTCCGCCAGTTCGTCGGCATCCATGTCCTTGGCCGCCGCGAGGATCTCCTGATCGTCCATGTCGGCGAGCAGCGTTTCGCGCACCGCATCGGACACTTCGAGGAGGATATCGCCGTCGCGCTCGACCTTGACCAACTGCCAGACGGTCAGGCGCTCGTCCAACGGCAGTGCTTCGAGGATATGGGCGACGTCGGCGGAGTGCAGTTCGTCGAGCTTGCGCTGCAGCTCGGCCAGGTTCTGCCGGTGCACCAGGTTTTCCACCCGGTCGTGATGCGGGCCTTCCTGACGATGCGTCAGGTCTTCGACCAGCTTGTGCCGATGCAGCAACTCAACCACCTGGGCGAGGCGATCCTGCAGGCTTTCTTGCGGCTTCTTGGCTTCTACTTCAGTCATGGCACGCTCCACCCCCAGCGGCGGCGCACGCCAAAGAGGGTCAATCAATCAGTACGCGATTGCACAATCGAGATTCAGAGTAACTACTGGGTAAGTCCATGGTGGTGGTCCACAAGCCCCGACGGGGCTGACGGGCAAAATAATAACACCGCCCGGAGGCTTTGCACGTTACAAAAAGCAGGCTAGAACAAGCCTTTGCAGCGCAAACTTCAGCGTTTTTTTACAACCCATAGTTGCGACGCCGGAGACACCGCACAAGGCACCCCTGGTAAAGCCGAGCTGAGCGACTAGGCTTGCCACACGACCGTCAAGGAGGACGTCACTATGCATGGACTGCGCCGCGCAGCTTTCTGCGCCCTTCTGTTATGCCCACCACCCCTGCTGGCCTCAACCGTATTCCGCTGTGAAGACGCCAACGGCCACGTCTCCTTCACCCTACAAGGCTGCCCCGCCGAACAAGCGCTATACCTGCAGGATGCCTACAACGCCACACCAGGCAGCGGCAAACCCACACCACTGGCCAAGCCCGCCAAACCATCACGCAGCAAGGCAGTGGCAAAGACCCGCGAGCTGGTGGTAGTGGGTGAACCACAGGACGGCTGCGGTAACCTGGTTACCGGCAGCGAGCGCCGCACAGCCATCATCAAGCAGCAGATCCGTAGCGGCATGAACCGCAGCGACGTGCAAAGCAGCCTGGGCACACCGGACAAAGTCAGCAGCCAGAACGGCCAGACGCGCTATCACTATCGCGACCAGCAGGGCAACAGTCGCCAGGTCAGCTTCGATGCATCCGGCTGCGTCAAAGGCAAACGTTAAGGGCCTGCCGGATGCACATCGACAAACCAGCGGCTGAACGCAGCGCACCAGCATCGACTTCGGCAGACAAGCGAGCCGCAGCCAGACCGGGCAGCGACAGGACACCGAACAAAAACAGCAGACAAAGAAAAAGGGCCTGCATCGCTGCAGGCCCTTCTATTTGGTGCACTCAGGAGGATTCGAACCTCCGACCGCTCGGTTCGTAGCCGAGTACTCTATCCAGCTGAGCTATGAGTGCAAATGGCGCTTTTTAACCAGATCACCGCTGGCTTTAAATACGACCCGCATCACTGCCGATCATCTTCAATATGGTGCACTCAGGAGGATTCGAACCTCCGACCGCTCGGTTCGTAGCCGAGTACTCTATCCAGCTGAGCTATGAGTGCACTAACCGTGCGCATTATAGGGGTTCAAATTTCTCAATCAAGCCTAAATCAGATTAATTTCAACAACTTACTGATCAAAGCAGGACCAACACCCTAGAACACTAAATAATGGCGGAGAGGGGGGGATTCGAACCCCCGACACCCTTTTGAGATGTACTCCCTTAGCAGGGGAGCGCCTTCGGCCACTCGGCCACCTCTCCGCAACACGGGGCGCATGATAACCATCTTTGCCCCGCTTGCAAAGCCAAAAATTAGATAAAAATTAGTGGCTTGGTTCTTCGTCCTTCTCTTTCTGGATGCGCTGGTAAATCTCCTCACGGTGCACGGCTACTTCCTTCGGCGCGTTAACGCCAATGCGCACCTGATTGCCCTTAACGCCCAACACGGTGACAGTGACCTCGTCACCCACCATCAGGGTCTCACCGACCCGGCGAGTTAGAATCAGCATTCCTTTCTCCTCACGGATTTAAATCCAATACAACAGTCTGCAAAAAATAAAATGGTGGCAGCCCCCATGAATCTCAAGCGAGGCCTTCACCCAAGTATTGACTAGTGTGGGCAGAAAGAAAGTCCATCCACGCCAACCAAAAAGACGAAAGGCGCGCAATAGTGCGCGCCTTTCGGGCGATGCCTCAGTCGCCCTGTCGGGCCGGGGCATCCAGTTCAAAGGCGGTGTGCAGAGCACGTACAGCCAACTCCAGATATTTCTCCTCGATCACCACGGACACCTTGATTTCCGAGGTGGAGATCATCTGGATATTGATATTTTCCTTGGCCAGAGCCTCGAACATGCGGCTGGCAACCCCGGCGTGGGAGCGCATGCCAACGCCGACGATCGACACCTTGGTAATCTTGATGTCGCCAATCACTTCGCGAGCGCCCAGCTCACGCGCGGTATTTTCCAATACCTGCTGCGCCGCCTGATAGTCGTTGCGGTGCACGGTGAAGGTGAAATCGGTGGTGTTATCGTGCGCCACGTTCTGCACGATCATGTCGACTTCGATATTGGCGGCACTGACAGGACCGAGAATCTTGAACGCCACGCCCGGGATGTCCGGTACGCCACGGATAGTCAGCTTGGCTTCGTCGCGGTTGAACGCGATGCCGGAGATGATCGGCTGTTCCATGGATTCCTCTTCATCAATCGTAATGAGGGTGCCCGGACCCTCTTTGAAGCTGTGCAATACGCGCAGCGGGACGTTGTATTTGCCGGCGAACTCCACCGAGCGGATTTGCAGCACCTTGGAACCCAGGCTGGCCATTTCCAGCATTTCTTCGAAGGTGATCTTCTCCAGGCGCTGCGCCTGGGGCACCACACGCGGGTCAGTGGTGTAGACACCATCGACGTCAGTGTAGATCTGGCACTCGTCGGCCTTCAGCGCCGCCGCCAGGGCCACACCCGTGGTGTCGGAGCCACCACGCCCCAGCGTGGTGATATTGCCGTGCTCGTCGACGCCCTGGAAACCGGCGACCACCACCACACGCCCGGCCTTGAGGTCGGCACGCAGTTTCTGATCGTCAATCTGCAGGATACGCGCCTTGTTGTGCGCGCTGTCGGTGAGAATACGCACCTGATTACCGGTGTAAGACACTGCCGGCACACCACGGCGAATCAACGCCATAGTCAACAGGGCAATGGTCACCTGCTCACCGGTGGACAACATTACGTCGAGCTCACGCGGCACCGGCTGATCATCGCTCGCCTGTTTGGCCAGCTCGACCAACCGGTTGGTTTCACCGCTCATGGCGGAAACCACGACCACAATGTCATCGCCATTTTCGCGGAATTTCTTCACCTTCTCGGCCACCTGCTGAATTCGCTCAACAGTGCCTACGGAGGTGCCGCCAAATTTCTGTACGATCAAAGCCATTTCAAAGCCGCCTCAGCCCGTGAAGGGCGCCCATTAAACATTCAACTCAATATGCTGCCAAGGCCCACCGGGCGTAATGCGGACCCTGGCCCTAACAGACGTTGAAAAGCAACTGCACTCGGCCATGCTTCGTTGAAATCCGACCTTGGCTCGCTAGGTTTTCAATCGCCTGCTGAATGACAACTACTGCTGCTTATAGACCTTGCTCGGCAAAGGTCACAGCCAGCGCCAACGCGCCATCCAGCGCGCCGGCATCGGTGCCGCCGCCCTGCGCCATATCTGGACGACCACCGCCCTTGCCACCGACTGCCGCTGCAGCTTGCTTCATCAGCTCGCCGGCCTTGAGCTTACTGGTCAGGTCCTGGGTCACACCGGCCACCAGCACGACCTTGTCGTCCTGCACGCCGCCGAGCAGGATCACCGCGCTACCGAGCTTGTTCTTCAACTGGTCGACCATGGCCAGCAAGGCCTTGCCATCCAGGCCGTCAACCCGCGCGCTGAGCACCTTGACGCCCTTGACGTCCACGGCAGAGCCAGCCAGATCATTACCGGCCGCACTGGCGGCCTTGGCCTTGAACTGCTCCAGCTCTTTTTCCAGCTGACGATTACGCTCCAGCACGGCAGTCAGCTTGTCCAATAGGTTGTCGCGACTGCCCTTGACCAGCGCAGCGGCTTCTTTCAACTGCTCTTCCGCGCCATCCAGGTAAGCAAAAGCAGCTGCACCGGTGACTGCTTCGATACGCCGCACACCCGCCGCGACACCGCCTTCGCTGGTGATCTTGAACAGGCCGATGTCGCCGGTACGGGATACGTGAGTGCCACCACAGAGCTCGACGGAAAAGTCACCGCCCATGCTCAGCACGCGCACCTGATCACCGTACTTCTCACCAAACAGCGCCATAGCGCCTTTTTGCTTGGCGGTTTCAATGTCGGTCTCGACAGTTTCGACCTCGCTGTTGCTGCGCACCTGGGTGTTGACGATATATTCCAGGGTCTTCAGTTGCTCAGCCGTGATCGCCTCGAAGTGACTGAAGTCGAAACGCAGGCGCTGGCTATCGACCAGCGAACCTTTCTGCTGCACATGCTCGCCGACCACCTGACGCAACGCGGCGTGCAGCAGGTGAGTCGCCGAATGGTTGAGCGCGGTGGCCTGACGCACGCTGGCGTCCACTTCGGCCTTGATCGAGACGCCTACGCTGAGGCTGCCCTGGGCGACGATGCCGTGGTGCAGGAAAGCCCCGCCGACCTTGGTGGTGTCGCGCACATCAAAACGCACACCAGCACTTGAGCCCGCACCGTCCATAAGAAAACCGCAGTCACCGACCTGGCCACCGGATTCGGCATAGAACGGCGTCTGATCGAGCACCACCACGCCCTCCTCGCCTTCGTTCAAGCGGTCCACAGCCTGCCCCGCCTGGAACAGCGCAATGATCTTGCCACTGCCGCTGGTGCCCTGATAGCCAAGGAACAGGGTGTCGCTATCGACCTTGACCAGCGCGTTGTAATCCATGCCGAACGAGCTGGCGGAACGGGCGCGCTCACGCTGCGCCTGCATTTCACGCTCGAAGCCTTCCTCGTCCAGGGTCAGCTCACGCTCACGGGCAATGTCACCGGTGAGGTCCATCGGAAAACCAAAGGTGTCATACAGTTTGAAGATCACATCGCCCGGAATCACAGTGCCTTTCAGCTCAGCCAGATCCTGCTCGAGGATTTTCAGGCCCTGTTCCAGGGTCTTGGCGAACTGCTCCTCTTCGGTTTTCAACACGCGTTCGATATGCGCCTGCTGCTGCTTCAGCTCGGGGAAGGCTTCGCCCATCTCGGCTACCAGGGCAGCGACGATCTGGTAGAAGAAGCTGCCCTTGGCGCCCAACTTGTTACCGTGACGGCAGGCGCGACGGACGATGCGGCGCAGCACATAGCCACGGCCTTCGTTGGACGGGGTGACGCCGTCGGCAATCAGGAAGCCGCAGGAACGGATATGGTCAGCCACCACTTTCAGCGATGCCTCGCCTTGGTTGGCGCAGCCGATGGCCTGAGCCGAGGCGTTGAGCAGGCTCTGGAACAGGTCGATCTCGTAGTTCGAGTTGACGTGCTGCAGCACCGCACTGATGCGCTCAAGGCCCATGCCGGTGTCCACGCTCGGCGCCGGCAGCGGGTGCAGTACGCCGTCCGCAGTGCGGTTGAACTGCATGAACACGTTGTTCCAGATCTCGATATAGCGGTCACCATCTTCTTCCGGCGAGCCTGGCGGGCCGCCCCAGATATGCTCGCCGTGGTCGAAGAAGATCTCGGTGCAGGGGCCGCACGGGCCGGTATCGCCCATCGTCCAGAAGTTGTCGGAGGCGTAAGGTGCGCCTTTATTGTCGCCGATACGGATCATCCGCTCGGCCGGCACGCCGACTTCTTTGGTCCAGATGTCGAAGGCTTCGTCATCGGTGGCGTAGACGGTGACCCACAGTTTGTCTTTGGGTAGCTTGAGCCAGTTGTCGCCGGTGAGAAATTCCCAGGCGAAGTGAATGGCGTCGCGCTTGAAATAGTCGCCGAAGCTGAAGTTACCCAGCATTTCGAAGAAGGTGTGGTGGCGCGCGGTGTAACCGACGTTTTCCAGATCGTTGTGCTTACCGCCGGCGCGCACGCACTTCTGGCTGGTGGCTGCGCGGGTGTAGGCGCGTTTTTCCAGGCCGAGGAAGCAGTCCTTGAACTGGTTCATCCCCGCGTTGGTGAACAGCAGCGTCGGGTCGTTGCCCGGAATCAGGGAGCTGGAAGCGACACGGGTGTGCCCCTTTTCTTCGAAGAAGCTGAGGAAAGCTTCACGGATTTCAGCGCTTTTCATAGGATCATCCACGGAAACAGGCGGCCACGGCAAAGCCGGCAAAGGGCCGCATTATATCGGCCCTTTAGCATCGGTACAGCGTGTTTATCAATAGATAACGGCTATTGCCCTTCTCGCCACTCAGGTCAACGCTGGACAGGCTAATGCCTGACCCAATGCAAGGTAGTCCGCAGAATGGCTGAGCCGCCTGCATAGCGATAAGCAAGAGTGCCTTTCAGACGCGACGTAGCCCATCATTGCCCGGCGACAGACACACTTGCGGCTTAGGCGTTGCCCGACAGTTTGAGCCGCGCCGCCTGGGTGAAATCCAGCATGCGCTTGAGCGGCTTGATTGCCTTGGGGATCAGCGCGGGGTCGACGAATATCTCGTTGCTGCCTTCACGCAGGCTCTGCAGGGTGCGCTGCAGGGTGTTCATCGCCATCCACGGGCAGTGCGCACAACTGCGGCAGGCGGCGCCGTTACCGGCGGTCGGCGCCTCGATGAATTCCTTGTCTGGACACAACTGCTGCATCTTGTAGAAGATGCCGCGGTCGGTGGCGACGATGAAGGTCTTGTTCGGCAGCCGCTGCGCCGCCGCGATCAGTTGACTGGTCGAGCCGACCGCATCGGCCAGGTCGATCACCGCAGTCGGTGACTCCGGATGCACCAGCACCGCCGCGTCCGGGTAGAGGGCTTTCATATCCTCGAGTTGCTTGGCCTTGAACTCTTCATGGACGATGCAGGCGCCGTCCCATAGCAGCATGTCGGCACCGGTCTTGTTCTGGATGTAACGCCCCAGATGCTGGTCCGGCGCCCAGATGATGCTTTCGCCGTTGTCCATCAGATGCTCGACGATCTCCACCGCGCAACTGGAGGTCACCACCCAGTCGGCCCGCGCCTTCACCGCCGCCGAGGTATTGGCATACACCACCACGGTACGCTGCGGGTGATGATCGCAAAACGCGGCGAACTCTTCCACCGGGCAACCCAGATCCAGCGAACAGGTCGCCTCCAGGGTCGGCATCAGCACACGCTTTTCCGGGTTGAGGATCTTCGCCGTTTCGCCCATGAACTTGACCCCGGCCACCAGTACGGTCTGCGCCGAGTGCTGATTGCCGAACCGGGCCATTTCCAGCGAGTCGGAGACGCAACCGCCGGTCTCTTCGGCCAAAGCCTGCAACACCGGGTCGCAGTAATAGTGGGCAACCAGCACCGCATTCTGCTTTTTCAGCTCGGCGGCGATCTCGGCGCGGTAGAAGGCCTCCTGCTCGGGCGTCAGCGGCTTGGGCTGCTTGGCGTCCAGATGAGCCTGGACCAGAAGGCGTTCGGAAATCTGCGTCATATCATCAGGCTCTTGTACAGGTCGATCAGCGGAGGCTCGAGTATACCCGCCAGATTGACTATGCGAGAGCAGACTGGACAGGCATACGGAGAGTAAAACGCGGTGCAACAAAGAAAATCCTGCGCCTCTGGAGAGCCGCAAGATTTTCATAATAATTTGATATTAAAGGACTTTGCAAACAGGCCCCCAGGCGTTGCCTGGGTATCCAGAGCAGATCCAGGGCGCACCCTACCAGACGAACCGCAGGGTGCGCCGAGGCATCACTGCTGTAGGAAATCTACTACGGCCTGGGTGAAGGCTTCGCCGGCTTCGACATTGGACAGGTGCGCGGCATGCAGCTCGATCAACTGCGCGCCCGCGATGTGCTGCTGCATGAAGCGACCATGCTCGGGCGTGGTCACCGCATCGGCAGTGCCACAGACGATCAACGTCGGCACCTTGATCGCACCGAGTTGCTCGCGGAAATCGGCATCGCGCACCGCGGCGCAGTTGGCGGCGTAGCCCTGGGCCGTGGTAGCCGCCAGCATCGCGGTGATGCGGTTGGCCTGCGCGGCCTGGGCCGCGGCGAACTCGGCAGTGAACCAGCGCGCAATGGACGCATCGCGCAGGTCACTCATGGCCTGCTGGCCGCCTTGCAGCACGGTGTCGATGCGGCTATTCCACACTTCGTCGCTGGCAATCCTCGCTGCTGTGTTGCTCAGCACCAGCTTGTCCAGCCGCTCGCCGGCATGAATGCCCAGCCACTGGCCGATCAGGCCGCCCATGGACAGGCCACAGAATGATGCCTGACGGATATTCAGCTGATCGAGCAGCGCCAGCACATCGCGGCCCAGTTGTTCGATGCTGTAGAAGCCCTCGCCGACCAGCGATTGGCCGTGGCCGCGGGTGTCGTAGCGAAGCACCCGAAAATGCTCGGTGAAGGCGGTCATCTGGGTATCCCACATGCCCAGGTCGGTACCCAGGGAATTGCTCAACAGCAGCACCGGGGCATCGCTCGGGCCATCCAGCTGGTAATGCAGGTCGCCGTCGGCGAGGTGGACAACTGGCACGGAAAAACTCCTTCAAATGGCTAGGGTTCGATGTTCGACCAGACCACATGCAACCTGACGGCAAAGCCGCGCAGGATGAGTCAGTCGAACACGTAACCGATTCCCGACAGACTGCGGCCGTCGAGGAGCGCCAGCAAGCTGGCGCCTGAATGAACTACTCAAGGCTGGCCCGGACCATGGAAATATTGTTGCCGATGGCCCGAACCGACGCGTGGCGCGCTATACCCGTTCGATGGCCAGCGCCAAACCCTGGCCGACGCCGACGCACATAGTCGCCAGGCCGCGCTTGCCGCCGGATTTTTCCAGCTGATGCAGCGCGGTCAGCACCAGCCGCGCGCCGCTCATGCCCAGTGGATGACCGAGGGCGATGGCGCCGCCGTTGGGGTTGACCTGCGCCGCGTCGTCGGCCAGGCCGAGGTCGCGCAGCACCGCCAAGCCTTGGCTGGCGAAGGCTTCGTTGAGTTCGATCACGTCGAAATCAGTGATCTGCAGATCCAGGCGCTGCAGCAGCTTGCGCACCGCCGGTACCGGGCCGTAGCCCATGATGCGTGGCGCCACGCCAGCGCTGGCCATGCCCAGGACCCGAGCACGCGGGGTCAGGCCGTGCTTTTTAACCGCTTCGGCACTGGCCAGAATCAATGCGGCGGCGCCGTCGTTGACCCCCGAGGCGTTGCCGGCAGTAACCGTCTTGCCTTCACCGTTGACCGGTTTGAGTTTGCCCAGGGTTTCCAGGCTGGTTTCCGGACGCAGATGCTCGTCCTGCTCGACCACTGTGTCGCCCTTGCGGCCCTTGATGGTGACCGGAACGATTTCTTCGGCGAAGAAACCCGCCTGCTGGGCGGCGGCTGCGCGCTGCTGGCTGCGCACAGCGAAAGCGTCCTGGTCGGCGCGACTGATCTGGTAGTCGTCAGCAACGTTGTCGGCGGTCTGCGGCATGGCGTCGACGCCGAACTGGGCCTTCATCAGTGGGTTGATAAAGCGCCAGCCGATGGTGGTGTCTTCGATCTTCTGGCCGCGGCCGTAGGCCGTGTCCGCCTTGCCCATCACATAGGGTGCACGCGACATCGACTCGACCCCGCCGGCAATCGCCAGCTCCATCTCGCCGCAGGCGATGGCGCGAAAAGCGGTACCAACCGCATCCATGCCCGAGGCGCAAAGGCGATTGAGGGTCACCCCCGGCACGCTGTCCGGCAGGCCGGCCAGCAGCGAGGCCATGCGCGCGACGTTGCGGTTGTCTTCGCCGGCCTGGTTGGCGCAACCCATGAACACTTCATCGACCTGGCTCAGGTCGAGTTGCGGGTTGCGCTCGATCAGCGCCTTGAGCGGCACCGCCGCCAGGTCGTCGGCGCGCACGTTTGCCAAGCTACCGCCGAAGCGGCCGATGGGCGTGCGCACGGCATCACAGATAAAGACGTCGCGGCTCATTCTTCACCCCCGGCCTGGCCATGGGCCGCGGCGGTCCTGGCTTCCAGGGCACGCAGGGCAGTCAGTTCCACCTCGGTCGGCGCGGCGTTGACGCTGACGTTGTCGGCGAAGCGAATCTGCCAGCCGGTGGCATCGAGCACCTGCTCGCGGCTCACCCCCGGATGCAGCGAGGTGACGATGAATTCGCGGGTACCCTCCTCCGGCTCCATGATGCACAGGTCGGTGATGATTCCCACCGGTCCGGCGCCCGGCAGGCCCAGCTGCTTGCGGTGATCGCCGCCCTCGCCATGGCCCACCGAGGTGATGAAGGCCAGTTTGTCGACGAAGGTGCGGTGCGACTGCTTGAGAATGATCAGCACCTGCTTGGCGCTGCCGGCAATTTCCGGCGCGCCACCGGCGCCGGGCAGGCGCACTTTCGGCTTGTGGTAATCACCGATCACCGTGGTGTTGATGTTGCCGAACTTGTCGACCTGGGCGGCGCCGAGGAAACCGACGTCGATGCGCCCGCCCTGCAGCCAGTAGCGGAAGATCTCGCCGGTCGGCACCACGGTGTCGGCGGTCTCGGCCAGTTCGCCGTCACCGATCGACAGCGGCAGTACGCTGGGCTTGGCGCCGATCGGGCCGGATTCATAAATCAGCACCACGTCCGGCGAGGAGGTCAGGCGCGCCAGATTGGCGGCCTTGGACGGCAGGCCGATGCCGACGAAGCACACCGCGCCGTTGTTCAGGCGACGCGCGGCGGCCACGGTCATCATTTCATTGGTGTTGTAGGCGCTCATTTAGTGGGCCTCCTGCTGCGCGGCCAGCTTGGCCTGGGCTAGTTTTTCCTGGAAGCCGGCAAAGTCGGCAGTGCCGCGGATGTACTCGTCGATCCAGGCGCTGAAGGTCTCGCGATCGCGGGCGATCGGGTCCCAGGCCTGGTAGAAACGGTTATCCCGCTCGGAGTAACCGAGGGCATAGGACGGATGGGCGCCGCCGGGCACATGGCAGACCGCGGTCAGCGCCCAGCTCGGCAGCACGCAGGCGTTCATCGGCGCATGCAGATCGTCGACGATCTCCTCTACCGTGACGATGCAACGCTTGGCCGCCAGGGCGGCTTCCTTCTGCACGCCGAGAATGCCCCAGAGCAGCACGTTGCCCTTGCGATCGGCCTTCTGCGCGTGGATCACGGTGACGTCCGGGCGTACCGAGGGCACCGCCGCCAGCACTTCGCCGGTGAACGGGCAGGTGACGGTCTTGATCAGCGGGTTGACCTTGGGCAGATCGGAGCCGGCGTAGGCGCGCAACACCGCGAACGGCAAGCCCGAGGCACCGGCGACATAGGCGTTGGCCATGTCGGCGTGGCTATGTTCCTCGATCTCCAGCGGCTTGGGCCAGCCCTTCTCCACCGCATCACGCAAGCGGTGCAGCGAGCCGACGCCGGGGTTGCCGCCCCAGGAGAACACCAGTTTCTTGGCGCAACCGGCGCCGATCAACAGGTCATAGACCAGGTCCGGAGTCATGCGCACCAGGGTCAGCTCGCGCTTATTCTGGCGAATGATCTCGTGGCTGGCGGCAGTCGGGATCAGGTGGGTGAAGCCTTCGAGGGCGACGGTGTCGCCGTCGTTGACGAAGCGCTGGATTGCTTCGCCAAGGGAAATTATTTCGGCCATCGAAGTTGCTCTCTCTCGGTTGACGATGCCACCGGTCAAGGTGGCGGGTGAGTCAACAGTAGGCTCAGCGGCGCCGGCAAACAATCCGATAATCGACTTACTGTTCGATTATCGAACACTGCTTTACTCAGCTCGCTCGAGCAGACACCCCAGCCCTTCGGCCAGTTCGCGCTGGCGCTGCAAGCCCTGCATCACCCGGCCGACGATCTCCATGCGCTCGCGGGCACCGGTGCGCAGCGCGTGCATGGCTTCGTGGGCCGCTGCCGAGGTGCTCAGGCCACTGCGCGCCGACTGATCGACCTGACCCAGGCCGTTGCTGGCTTCATCGGCGGCGCTTTTCAGGCCCTTGGCGATCTGCATGATCTGCTCGCTGGAGTCGTTGGCGCGCACCGCCAGGCTGCGCACCTCGTCGGCCACCACGGCAAAGCCGCGACCGTGCTCGCCGGCCCGCGCCGCTTCGATGGCCGCATTCAGTGCCAACAGGTTGGTCTGCCGGGCAATGTCCTGGATGCTGCCAACAATCGCACCGATACGCCGCGACTGCTCGCCGAGGGTGTTGAACACCTCGCCGGTACGGCGTAGATAATCGGCCAGCTCGCTGATCGACTGACTGGTGGCCTGGATGCTCTCGGCACTGCTGCTGACCTTTTCGCCGGACTGCTGCGCCAACTCGGTGGCGAAGTGCATGTCGGCCTGACTCTGTTCGATGGCGCGCAGTAGCTCGCTCTGATGCTGGCGCAGCGCCGGATCAAAAACCGGCACGGGCAGTGGACTGGGCAACGGCGCGGACACTACTTCCACCGGCGCCTCCAGGCGCACAGGCGGCTGCGACCAGTCCTGCAGCACCCGCTCGATCACCTGCGGCGGCTGGGTCAGATAGAAGAAGCCGGCCAGCAGCCCGAGGATGACCACGCCTGCTGCCACGCCGGACTCCCAGCTGCCACTGGTCAAAAAGACCAGGGCCACTGCACCCAGCAGGTTGCCGGTCAGCAGCGCGCTGGCCAGATGCTTGCGCCAGGTGCTGCGGCCCATTGCTTGATCGCGCTTCATGGATGTTCTCTTCTCTCGTCAAACCAAAATAAGGCCATCCCCCGATATGCGCTGCATGAGGGAAGGTACTTCGCGCGTCTACGCCGCCGCGCTGCAGGAGCGGGGGGACGCCCAGTTCCCTGCCCGCGAACGGTGGCGGAGCTGGCAATTTCGCGGCCATGGGCCGCTCCTACTTGTGATGTGCGGCGTAGCCAGGCCGGCCGCCTGGGCACCCTGCCCCGAAACTACAGACCGATATGGGTCTGCAGGATCTCCGGCTGGCCCTTCAATTCCTGGCTGGGGCCGTCATACAGCACCCGGCCCTTGACCATGACCATGCTGCGGTCGGTGAGGTCGAGCAGCACGTTGACGTGCTTGTCGACCACCAGAGTGGCGATGCCGCTGGCTTTGATCAGGCGGATCACGTCCCAGATCTCCTTGCGGATCAGCGGTGCCAGGCCCTCGGTGGCCTCGTCGAGGATCATCAGCTCGGGGTTGGTCATCAGCGCGCGGCCTATGGCGACCATCTGCTGCTCGCCGCCGGAGAGGTTGCCGGTGAGGTGGCTGAAGCGCTCGGCCAGGCGCGGGAAGGTCGCCAGCACCCGGTCAAGATCCCAGTCGCGGCGACCGTCGAGACCGGGACGCGCCGCCATCACCAGGCTTTCGCGCACCGTCAGGTTGGGGAACATGCCACGGCCTTCCGGCACATAGCCGATGCCGCGACGGATCACCTTGTGCGCGGCGCTGCCGGTGAGGTTCTCGCCCCTGATCCGTACCTCGCCACTGCGCGGCGGAGTCAGGCCGAGTAGCGAGCGAATGGTGGTGCTCTTGCCCACGCCATTGCGCCCGAGCAGGGCCAGGGTTTCTCCCGGTGCGATCTGCAGGTCGACGCCATGCAGCACATGGCTGTTGCCGTAGAAGGTGTGCAGGCCGCGCACCTCGACCAGCGGGGTTGTTGCTGTTGTAGTGTTCATCAGAACTGCTCCTCGCCATCGCCCAGATAGGCTTCCTGCACCGCAGGGTCGTTACGCACCTGATCCAGCGGACCGCTGGCCAACATCTGCCCGTTGACCATCACGGTCAGGGTCTTGGCGATGCTGAACACCGCCTCCATATCGTGCTCGACCAGCACCAGCGAGTACTCGCGCGACAACTCGGCGAGCAACTCGACCACTCGACTCGACTCTTCCTTGCCCATCCCGGCCATCGGTTCATCCAGCAATAAAAAGCTCGGCTCGGTGGCCAGCACCATGCCGATTTCCAGTTGGCGCTGCTCGCCATAGCTCATGGAACTGGCAGTGCTGTGCCCCTTGCTGCTCAGGCCGCAAGCCTCCAGCGCCTGCTCGGCGCGCACGCGCACCAGCGGGTAGTGGTCGCTGCGACGGAAGAAGCGGAACGAGTTCTTCATCCGCGACTGCGCGGCGAGCATGCAGTTTTCCAGGCAACTGAAGCTGGGGAAGATATTGGTGCGCTGGAAGCTACGCCCGACCCCCAGGTGCGACACCTTGTTCGGTGCCAGGCCGGTGATGTCCTGACCATTGAAGATCACCTGACCGCTGCTGGGACGCAGGTGACCGGAGAGCAGGTTGACCATGGTGCTCTTGCCGGCGCCGTTGGGGCCGATGATCGCGTGAATCTCGCGGGGCGCCACTTGCAGGCTGATGTCGCTGACGGCGCGTAAACCACCGAAAGTTTTGCTCAGGCCACGGGTTTCCAAAATCAATCCGCTCATTGCTCGGCCTCCTGTTTGCTCACGCGGGGCAGTTTCACCTCGGCGGTTTTGCTGCGTTTGCGCGCGGCCAATTGCAGCAACAGGCCGGCGATCCCGCGCGGCAGCAACAGCACCATGCAGATCACCACCACGCCCATCGGCAACTCCCAATGCGGGGTCAGGCTGGCAAACCAGTGATGCAGACCCTCGAAGGCGAAGGCGCCGAGAATTGGTCCGAACAAGGTGCCCATGCCGCCGAGAATCACCATCACCAGGATATGCGCCGACATCTGCCAGCTCAGTTGGCCGGGGCTGACGAAGCCATACTGGGTGGCCGACAACATGCCGGCATAACCGGCGATGGTGCCGGCGATGACGAACGCCGCCAGCTTGTAGAACAACGGGTTGTAGCCCATGGCGCGGACCCGTTGCTCGTTCTCCTTGATGCCCAGCAGGACCCGACCGAACGGCGCACGCAGGAAGGTGCGCAGCAGCACGAACAACAGCCCCAGCGAGGCCAGCACCACATAGAACAAGGTGGTGCGATTATCCAGGTCGAGCAGCTGCACCCCGCCGATGGCGACCACCGGTTTCATAAACAGATAGGCACCGTCCGAGCCGCCGGCGAAGGACGCATCGTGGAACAGGTAATAGAGCATCTGCGAGAAGGCGATAGTCACCATGATGAAGAAGATCCCCGAGGTGCGGATGATCAGTACGCCCATCAGCAGTGCAGCCAGAGCGGTGATGCCCAGGCACACCGGCAAGGCGACCCAGATGCTCACCGCCTCATACTCAGGGGCGAACAGCACCAGGGCATAACCGGCCATGCCGAAGAATGCCGCCGAGGCCAGGCTGACCATGCCGCTGACGCCGACCAGCAGGTCGAGGCCCAAGGCGACAATGGCCAGGATCATGATGCTGGTCAGTTGCTGGAGGAAGAAGTCGTGCTTTTCACCGGCCAGGCCGGCACCGAACAGCGGATAGGCGGCCATCAGCAGCAGCAACGCCATAAGCAGTAACTGGATCGGGCGAGGTAATGCGTGCATAAGAAATTCCCCGAAATGGTAATTAGGCGAACAGCCCGCGCGGCTTGAACAACAGCACCACGGCCATCAGCACATACACGGCCATGCCGGCGTATTGCGGCACCAGCACCGCGCCCCAGGTGGCGGTCAGGCCCACCAGCAAGGCGCCGAGAAAGGCCCCGCGAATCGAGCCCAGGCCGCCGATGACCACCACCACGAAGGCGATGATCAGGATCTGGTTGCCCATGCCGGGATAGACCGACGACACCGGCGCGGCGATCATCCCGGCGAACGCCGTCAGCGCCGCGCCAGCGGCGAACACCAGGGTGTAGATCAGGCGGATATCGATGCCCAGGCACTGGACCATCTCGCGGTTACTCGAGCCGCCGCGAATGATCATGCCCAGCCGGGTGCGTTGCAGGACCAGGTACATGGCCAGGGCGATCACCGCGCAGACCGCGGAAATGAACAGGCGGTACACCGGGTAGTCGAGGGTTGCGGTCAGCTGGATCGAGCCGCTGAGCAGTTCGGGGATGGCTACGCTGTGCACGTCATTGCCCCAGATGATGCTGCGTAGCGAGTCGATCACCATGATCAGGCCGAACGTCATCAGCACCTGGTCGAGGTGGTCACGTCGGTACAGCGCCTGGATCAGGAAGCGCTCGATCAGCACCCCAAGCAGCGCCGCCAGGGGCACGCCGATGAGGATGGCGAGAAACAGATCGCCAACCAGTCCGGTCAACCAGTACACCAGGTAGGCGCCGACCATGTAGAGCGCGCCGTGGGCCAGGTTGATGATGTGCATGATGCCAAAGATCAGGGTCAGGCCACTGGCGATGAGAAATAGCAACAGGCCGTACTGCAGACCGTTCATGGTCTGGATGAGAATGGTGGAAACTTCCATCGTGCATACCAAGGTCAGGAATGAGGCAGGCCCGCCCCCTGGCCACGGTTGGCCGGCACAGCGGGCCGATTGCTTCGGGCTAAACCAGCCGAAGACTCCAGAGCAGGCGCTGCGACGGGCCATAGCCGGCTATGACCAGGTGCGACAACGCGGTATCCAGAGTTCGGCAAGCAAACTCGATGCAGCCAACCCGCTCCACCGGCCAGCCGCTGGCGGCCAGGGCGCGGGGACAACGCTGTGAGCTAGAGCTTGCAGCCACGCGCAGGATCGGCCAGCGCCGTCGCGGCGGTGCTGACCACCACATTGGCGCCGTCACGCACCTCGCGCAGGTAGATGTTCTGCACCGGGTTGTGCGCCTTGGAGAAACTCCACTCGCCTCGCGGGCTGTCGATCCTGGCGTCGGCCATGGCTGCATTCCAGGCAGCTCGGTCCTGGGTATTGCCATTCACCTTGGTCAGCGACTGGGCCAGCAGCAGGCCAGTGTCGTAGCCCTGCACCGCGTAGATGTCGGCCTCTTTACCGAATTTCTGCCGGTAGTCGGCGCGAAACTTGTTGTTCTGCGGGGTATCCAGGCTGTCGGCGTAATGCAGGGTGGTCAGCACGCCGGTGGCCGCTGCGCCTTGGGCCTCTAAGGTACCCTCGGTGAGAAAGCCCGAGCCGAGCAGCGGGATCTTGCCCTGCAGGCCGGCCGCGGCGTAGTCCTGAACGAACTTGGCCGCGCCACCGCCGGCGAAGAACACGAATACCGCATCAGGCTTGAGCGCGGCGATTTCGGTCAGTTGCGACTGGAATTCCACGTCAGGAAACGGCACGTAGATTTCCTTGCTGACCGTGCCGCCGGCCTTCTCGAAACCTTCCTTGAAGCCCTCCACCGACTCGGTGCCAAAGCCATAACGCCAGGCCACAGTGACGATGTTCTTGTAGCCCTTGTCCGCCGCCACCTGGCCCATCGGGTAAGCGGTCTGCCAGGAGGTGAAAGAGGTGCGGAAGATGTTCGACGCGCACAACGGGCCGGTGGCAGCGTTGAAGCCGGCGTTGGGGATGATCAACGGCACGCCGGTTTCGCGGGCGACCTTGACCGCGCCCATGCCGACACCGGAGTGCACCGGGCCGACCACTACGTCGACCTGGGAGCCGGCAATCAGCTTCTGCATATTCGGCACGGCCTTACCGGGGTTGGCCTCGCTGTCTACCACCATGTATTCGACCGGCCGACCGCCGAGGCTGCCGCCCTGCTGCTCGATGGCCAGTTTCATGCCGTTGGTCGTGGCCTCGCCGAGGGCGGCGAAGGTGCCGGTGTAGGGCAGCAGCAAGCCGACTTTTACCGGCTCGGCCGCCAGGGCTAGGCTGCTCATGGAGGCACTGAGGGCCAACGCCAGGGCGCTGGCGGTGAAGGTGGAACGGAACGAGCAAAGCATCTTGTTATTGTTGTGCATTGTTATCTCCAGCGGCGCTCTGCGGCGCAGCGTGCAAGGAAAACCATCATGGGTTGCCGTTGTGGCTGCGGCCCACCGACGCCAGGGTCGGTAGGCCGCCCGTGCTTAGAGCAGTTTCCAGGTGTAATTGACGATCAGGCGGTTCTCGTCGACGTCGGTGCGGTAGTTGGAACGCGCGGCGACGTTGCGCACCTTGACGTTCAGGCCCTTGAGCGAGCCGCTCTGCACCACGTAGCCGATATCCAGATCGCGCTCACGGTCCTTGCCCTCGAAGCCGCGGCCGGTGTCGACGTTGTCACCCTTGAGGTAACGCACCCCGGCGATCAGGCCCGGCGCGCCCAGAGCGGCGAAGTCGTAGTCGTAACGGACCTGCCAGGAGCGTTCGTCGGCCGAGGCGAACTCGTAGGTCGGCACCTCGTTGCCCAGCGGGCTGACGTTGGCGAACACCCGCGGCAAGCCGTCAGCGCCGAACATCGCCTGGTAACCGAGGTAGACGGTGTGGCCGCCGTACTTGGCCGACAGCAGGGAGAACGCCGCCTGGTTGTCCAGCTTGCCGAGCAGCTGTTCGCCGTCCTCGGCCGAGTCGAAGTAACCGAGGCTGGCACCGAGCACCCAGTCGCCGACCGGCTGGCTGTGCTTGAGGCTGAAGTAACGCTGGTTGTAGAGGTCTTCCAGCTGGGCATACCAGGCGCCAACCGAGGTGCGGTTGCCGTTGAAGGCGTAGTCGGCCCCTGTGTAGTTGAAGCGGTCGCTGGTGATCAGCTGGCCGGCACTGCGCCGCGGCGCATAACCGACGAGAACACCCATTTCTTCGTCACCAGCCTCGTTGCGCAGGCTGGTGGAACGCAGTTGGCCGGCCTGCAGGGTCAGCCCGGCGATCTCGTTGGAGACAATACTCGCACCCTGGTAGGTCGGTGGCAGCAGGCGAATATCGCCGAAGTAGAGCACCGGCAACATAGGTTGCAACTCGCCAACCTTCAACTCGGTATTCGACAGTTTGACCTTCACGGCCGCGCCCAGGCGGCTGTACTCATCGGCCGCCTTGCCCTCGTCGGTTACCGGCAACAGGCCGCTGTTGACCCGGTCGCGGCTGCTGTCGAGCTTGAGACCAAGCAGGCCCACGGCATCCACGCCGAAACCCACGGTGCCCGGGGTGTAGCCGGATTTGACGTTGAGGATGAAGCCCTGCGCCCATTCCTCGGCCTTGGACTGCTGGTTGGGCCCGACGATGTCGGCGTAGTCACGGCTGAAGTAGTAGTTACGCGCTTGCAAGGTCACGCTGGTGTCTTCGATAAAACCGCCCGCCTGCACCAGGGCTGGCAGACTGAGGGCGACGGCGAGGGACAACAGGACCGGCTTTGCATGGGGATAGTGATTCATCGTTGTGCTCTTTGTTGTTATTGAAAGTGTGCTGTTGCGCCACCCTTGCCGGGGGCGAACCCGGCAACGCAAGTGGGTGGTGTGACTACCGCCGCGTCGAGCGGCGGCAATGCTCATGGGCCGAAGGCGCCTAACCGCTTGCCTCCTCGTTGGCCAAATGGGTGCTCGGCAGCGGCGCTGCGGCGGGCGCGGCTTTACGCCGGACGCTCAGCAGCAGGTGGGCGACGAGGCCGAACATCAGCCCCCAGAAAGCCGCCGACAGGCCGAGAAAAGACATGCCCGAGGCCGTCACCAGAAAGGTGATCAGCGCCGCTTCGCGGTCGTCCGGCTGGGCCATGGCGCCCGCCAGCGCGCCGCCTATCGCGCCGAACAGCGCCAGTCCGGCCAGGGCGGCGATCAGCTCCTTGGGAAAGGCGGTGAACAGCGACACCAGGGTGGCGCCGAACAGGCCCAGCAGCAGGTAGGCCAGGCCGCCAACCACCCCGGCGACATAGCGTCTGGAAGGATCTTCATGGGCTTCGCGGCCGGTGCAGATCGCCGCAGTGATGGCCGCCAGGTTGAGGCCGTGGCAGGCAAAGGGCGCCAGCAACAGCGAACCCAGGGCACTGCTGCTAATGATCGGGCTGGCCGGGGTCTGGTAGCCGGCGTTGCGCAGCACCGCCATGCCTGGGACGAACTGGCCGGTGAGTGCCACCATCACCAGCGGCAGGGCAATATTTAGGCTGGCCGCCAGGCTGAACTCGGGGCTGATCCACACCGGCGTGGCCAGGCCGATGACCAGTGCCTCCTGGCGCAGGTCGCCGGTGGCAAACGCGATCGTGCAGCCGACCAGCAACACCGCCATCACTGCATAGCGCGGCAGTAGACGCTTGACCAGCAGGTAGCTGGCGAACATCGCCAACACCAGGACCGGCTTGGTTTGTAGCGAGACGAACAGACCGGTGCCGAAACTGAACAGGATGCCGGCCAGCATGCCGGCGCCAATTGCGGCGGGCAGCTTGCTGATGATGCGGTCGAAGGCGCCGCTGATGCCGACCAGGAAGATGATCAGGCTGGCGACGATATAGGCGCCGACCGCTTGGTTGAGGCTGATCTGCGGCAGTAGCGCGACCAGCAACGCCGAGCCCGGCGCCGACCAGGCAATGATGATCGGCACGCGGTAACGCAGGCTGAGGCCGATGCCGAGCACCGCGCTACCAATCGAGATCGCCCAGACCCAGGACGACAGCACGGCATGCGACAGGCCCGCGCTCTCGGCCGCCTGGAAGATGATCACCAGGGGGCCGGCGTAGGAAATCACGGTGGCAATGAAACCGGCCACCACGGCGGACAAAGAGAAATCGTTGATCAAGGCTTTCATGGGGCCTCGCAAGGTATGGATGGCGTCCCTTGGGGGATGCTCTTGTTGTAACCCTAGGGTGCGCAGGCAGCCCCGTAGGAGCGGGCCATGGCCGCGATCGCGGCCATGGCCCGCTCCTACAAAATGCACGCCCGCCTCACTCGCGCAGATGGATCCCGGTGCGCGCAGCGCACCCTACGATCGTCACATCAGGCTTGTTGCAGGGCGCGTGGACGCGTGCTGCGCTGCTCGGCTCCGGCGACCGGGGCCTTCTGCAGCTGGAAGTCGAATTGCAGTTCGGCGAAGCGGCTGCCCTGCACACCACGGTCACGGGCGACGGCGGCGTCCTCGACGAAGGTGAGGTCGCCGACCAGGCCGTCGCGGGTGGCGTAGGCGAAGTCGTCCCACAGGTACTGCTCGCCCGCCAGGTTGATCTGGGTGGTCAGGTGGCGATGGCCAGGGGCGGAGATGAAGAAGTGGATGTGCGCAGGGCGCTGGCCGTGGCGGCCGAGCAGGTTCAGGCACTCCTGGGTCGGCCCGTCCGGCGCGCAGCCGTAGCCGCTGGGCACGGTGCTGCGGGCGCGGTAACGGCCGTCGGCATCGGTGACGATGCGCCGACGCAGGTTGTAATCGGACTGGCTCTGGTCAAAGTAGGAGTAGTTGCCCTGGGTGTTGGCGTGCCACAGATCGACCACCGCGCCGGCCACCGGCTGGCCCTGGGTGTCGCGCACCACGCCTTCGAGGAACATCACGGTGGCGCGGTCCAGTTCGCTGCCGTCATCCATCCGCACTTCGCCTTCGGCCATGGGCGCACCGGCGACATACAGCGGGCCTTCGATGGTGCGCGGGGTGCCGCCGGTCAGGCCAACCTGGGCATCCTTGGCGTCTTGCAGGATGTCGAGGAAGTGCTCCAGGCCCAGGCCCGGAACCAGCAGGCCGGCTTCATTGCGGCCGCCCAGGCGGTTGAGGTAATCCACCGTGTGCCAGAACTCGTCATCGGTGATTTCCAGGTCTTCGATGATCTTCGCCGCGTCGTTGATGATGCGCAGCATGATCTGCTTGACCCGTGGGCTGCCCTGGTCGTTGTTGAGGCCCGCAGCCTCGTTGAACAGGTTCTGGATTTCGGCAGTGTGGCTGACTTTAACGGTCATGATAGTGTCCTCGTTTTTTTGTTCTAGGGCTAATCAAAGGTCGTCTTCACGGATCGATGAGGGGTGCCGGCACAGCGGCGTAACCTCGATGTCCATGTAGGGAAACAGCGGCAGCTGCATCAGGGTGTCGTGCAGTTCCTGCACGCTATCCAAGTCGAATACGCTGTAGTTGGCGTACTGCCCGGCGATGCGCCACAGGTGGCGCCACTTGCCTTCGCGCATCAGGCGCTGGGCCAGCTCCTTCTCGTCGGCCTTGATCTGGGCGGCCTTGGCCGGGTCCATGTCCACCGGCAGTTTTACGGTCATCTTCACGTGGAACAGCATGGGTACATCTCCTCTGCTGACAGCTTGTTTGCCAGTGGGTTAGGGGCGACGGAAGAACGCCAGGCGTTCTTCATTCAGGCTCAGGCCGAGGCCCGGCGTACGCGGCACATGCAGCTGGAAGTCGCGATACAACGGCGCCTCGTTGACGATTTCCTCGGTCAGCAGCAAGGGGCCGAACAGTTCGGTGTGCCAGGTCAGCTGCTTGAGGGTGAGGAAGGCGTGGGCCGAGGCCAGGGTGCCGATCGAGCCCTCCAGCATGGTCCCGCCGTACAGGGCGATACCGGCCGCCTCGGCGATCGCCGCGGTACGCAGCACAGCGCGCGGACCGCCGTTCTTGGCAATCTTCAGGGCGAAGATGCTGGCGGCGCCGTCGGCGGCCAGGCTGAAGGCGTCTTCCACGCTTTCGATCGATTCGTCGGCCATGATCGGTGCCGGGCTGCGTTGATTGAGGCGCACCTGGCCGCTGCGGTTGATCCGCGCGATCGGCTGCTCGATCAGGTCGATGCCGTTGTCGCCGAGCACCTGGCAGGCACGCAGGGCCACCGACTCGTCCCAGGCCTGATTGACGTCGACGCGCACGCTGGCGCTGTCGCCCAGGGCGCGCTTGATGGCAATCACGTGCTTGAGATCCTCAGCGACCTCGCCCGCACCTATCTTCAGCTTGAAGATGCGGTGACGGCGAATTTCCAGCATCTGCTGGGCTTCGGCGATGTCCTTGGCGGTGTCGCCTGAGGCCAAGGTCCAGGCCACTTCCAGGCTGTCGCGCACGCGGCCACCGAGCAGCTCGCTGACCGGCAGGCCCAGGCGTTTGCCCTGAGCATCGAGCAGCGCGCTTTCCAGGCCGGACTTGGCGAAGGTGTTGCCCTTGGCGGCCTTGTCCAGACGCTGTATGCAGGCGTTGATATTGGCCGCGTCCTGGCCGATCAGCAGCGGCGCCAGGTGGCTGTCGATGTTCTGCTTGATGCTTTCCGGGCTTTCGTTGCCATAGGCCAGACCACCGATGGTGGTCGACTCGCCCAGGCCTTCGATGCCGTCGGCGCAGCGCAGGCGGATAACCACCAGGGTCTGCTGCTGCATGGTATGCATCGCCAGCTTGTGCGGGCGGATGGTCGGCAGATCGACGATGATCGCCTCGATACTTTCAATCAGGACTTGGCTCATTCAGGCTCCGGTAGGTTCCGCTAGTTGGGGTCAGGAAGCCGTGGCCGCCGGCAGCGGCGCGGCACTGCTGCGCTGGCTGCTGATGGCGAACACGCTCATGGCAATGGCGGCGATGGCACCGGGAATGGCGAACGCCAGAAAATTGAGCTGCAGCGGCAGGTTGATGCCCAGCAGCGCGCCACCGAGTAGCGGGCCGACGATGGCGCCATTGCGGCCGATGCCCGAGGCCCAGCCGAGGCCGGTCGAACGGATCGACAGGCCGTAGAACTGCGCTGCACAGGCGTACAGCAGGATCTGCGTGCCGATGGTGGTCGCGCCGGCCACAGCAATCAGCAGGTAGAGCAACGGCGTCGGGCTGTTGAAGCCGAGCAGGCTGATCGACAACGCGGCGGCGACAAAGAACACCACCATCACCTTGGCCAGTTTGAAGCGGTCACCCAGCCAGCCGCCGAGGATGGCGCCGGCCATGCCGCCGAAGTTCAGCGCCAACAGGAACGAAAGGCTGGAACCCAGGCTGTAGCCGGCGTTGGCCATCAGTTTCGGTAGCCAGGAGCTGAGCGCGTAGACCATCAGCAGGCAGCAGAAAAACGCCACCCAGAGGCACAGCGTGCGCAGCAGTCGACCCTCGCGAAACAGCTCGAGCACGGAGGCCGAGCCGCCTTTCACCGCTGCCAGGTTCAAGCTGTCGTCAGCCGCGATGGCCCGGTTCGGGTCGACCCGCCGCAGGATCGCGCGGGCTTGTTCGGTACGCCCCTGGCGCACCAGGAAACCGACCGATTCAGGCAGGAAGCAGAGAATCAATGGCAGCAGCAGCAGGGGTACGGCGGCGACGAAGAACATCGACTCCCAGCCAAAACGCGGCAGCATGTACATGCCGACGCCCGCCGAGAGCATGCCGCCGACCGAGTAGCCGCTGAACATGATGGCCACCAGGGTGCTGCGCAGTTTCTTCGGCGCGTACTCGCTCATCAGCGCCACCACGTTGGGCATCAGGCCGCCACAGCCGAGACCGGCGATAAAGCGGCAGATGCCGAACTCGGTGGGATTGCTGGCAAAACCGTTGACCAGAGTCGCGCCGCTGAACAGTAAAAAGCACAGGGCGATGCCCTTCTTGCGCCCGATCTTGTCGGCCAGGGTGCCGAAGGCCAGGGCACCGAACATCATGCCGAACAGCGCATAGCTGCCCAACGCGCCGGCTTGCAGCGGGGTCAGCCCCCACTCCTGCATGATTACCGGCAGGACCACTCCGTAGATGAACAGGTCGTAACCGTCGAAAATCAACAGCAAGGCGCACCACAACATCACCATCCAGTGATAGCGATTGAAGCGCGCGTTATCTATTACCTCGTGTACGTCAATATTGCGCATGGCATCGGTTCTCTATTTTATTTTTGTTGTGTAAACCCGCTTGCATCGCTGGCGGGCAATTAGCTGAAGACGCCTAGCCCTGGTCGCCACCACCCACGGGCAAGGTCACCCCGGTGATGTAGGCGGCGTCGTCGGAGGCGAGGAACAGAATCGCCCCGGCCTGATCGTCGATGCTGCCGTAGCGCTTCATCAGGCTGCTGCTGACGGTCTGGTCGACGATCTGCTGGTACCAGAGCTTTTCCTGCTCGCTCTGCTCGGCGCCGTTGCGCGGAATCCGCCGTGGCGGTGCTTCGGTGCCGCCCGGTGCGGTGGCGTTGACCCGGATGCCGCGCTCGGCAGTCTCGAACGCCAGACATGCGGTCAGGGCGTTGACCCCGCCCTTGGCAGCGCCGTAAGGCACGCGATTGACCCCACGGGTGGCGATCGAGGAGACGTTGACGATGGCGCCGCTGCCTTGCTCGAGCATCTGCGGCAGTGCGGCGTGGCAGCACCACAGGGTGGGGAACAACGAGCGCCGCACTTCGGCCTCGATCTCATGCGCCTGGTAGTGCTCGAACGGTTTGGCCCAGATGGTGCCGCCGACGTTATTGATCAGGATGTCCAGGCGACCGAAACGTTCGAGCGCCGCGGCCATCACGCGCTGACACTCGGCGAACTGCTCGAGATCGGCGGTCAGGGTCAGCACTTCAGCGACGCCAGCCAGCTCATCGGCCAGTTCATGCACCAACTCGGAACGATCGACCAGCAGCAGCCGCGCGCCCTCCTCGGCCATGCGTTCGGCCACGCGGCGACCGATGCCCTGGGCGGCGCCGGTGACCACGGCGACCTTGTGTTGAAAACGCATACTCATAGTCCCGACCTCGATGAAGGCTGGCGGCGCATCGCCGACCAGTGGCCGCGGGCTCCGGCCCGCGCCGCGAATAAAACAGGCCCGCCTAACTAGTAAGCGGACCAAAGGAGCCCCTAGGCGCTGGCGGCGAACTTCTCGTAATAGAAGTTGGCCGGCTGCACGCCTTGTTCGCGGATGTAGCTGCTGACCGCCTCGACCATCGGCGGCGGACCGCACAGGTAGACATCCACATCGCCGTCGTTGAGATGCTTGGGCGCGATGTGCTGAGTGACGTAGCCCTTGAGTGGATAGCTGCTGTCCGGGCTGGCCACGCAGGCGCTGTAGGTGAAGTTGGCAATGCGCGCGGCCAGGGCCTCGAGCTTGTCCATCTCGACCAGGTCGAAATCGTTGGTCACCCCGTAGATCAGGTGCAGCGGATGCGCACTGCCCTGCTCGGCAACCTTCTCGAGCATCGCGGTAAACGGCGCCAGGCCGGTGCCGCCGGCCAGCAGCAACAGCGGCCGCTTGATTTCGCGCAGGTAGAAGCTGCCCAAGGGACCCGCCAGGGTCATGCTGTCGCCGGCCTTGGCCAGGCCAGTGAGGAAGCTGCTCATCAAGCCGCCCGGCACGTTGCGGATCAGGAAGCTGACTTCGCCGTCCTTCTGCAGGGTGCTGAACGAATAGGCGCGGCTCTGCTCGCTGCCCGGCACCTGCAGGTTGACGTACTGGCCTGGGAGGAACGCCAGCTTGCTCAGCGCCTCGCCCTTGATCGACAGGGCGATGGTGCTGTCGGAGAGCTGACGCACCGCGCTGATCGCCGCCTTGTAGCTGGCCTGCTGGGTCTTGCACACCTCGCTGGAGGCCGGCACGCGCACCACACAATCGCTTTCGGCGCGCATCTGACAGGTCAGCACATAACCCTGCTCGGCTTCTTCTTCGCTGAGGGCGTCTTCGACGTATTCCTCGCCGAGGTCGTACTGACCGGCTTCGGCGAAACACTTGCAGGCACCACAGGCGCCGTCGCGGCAATCCAGCGGGATATTGATGCCCTGGCGATATGCCGCATCGGCGACGGTCTCGCCAACAGTGGCGTCAATGAAACGGGTGACCCCGTCTTCGAAATTCAATGCGATCTTGTGGCTCATGGCGCACCTCGCTTTAACAAAGTCAGTTGTCAAACCGCAGGCGGAGCATCATTCGTGCAGGGGCACCCGAGGCCAGGAGAGCCAGTGCTCTCCCCGCCCATGATCCGTGCCAGCGCAGGCTCCGAACCGGGTCTTATAGGTGATAGACGTCGATGATCTGCCGCACGTAGTCGTTCTTCAGAACCACCTTCTTGGCCTTGATCAGCGGGTTCGGCCCGCTGGTGTCGAGGCTGTAGAAGCTGGTGCCGTAGAAGTGGTCGACGACCTTGTAGCGAAAGCTCATGGTGTGCCAGTTGAAACGCAGCTTGCACACGCCATCGGCCTGCTCGATTAGCTCGATGTTGCTGATGTTGTGCGAGGTGCGTGTATCCGGAATGGTGGCACTGGAGCGTTCGGTGCGGATGCGGAACACGCGGTCTTCCAGACCGCTGCGGTTGCCGTACCAGATCAGCGAGATTTCGGTCTGCGGGTTCTCCACCAGCTGGTCGCGGTCATCCCAGGCCGGCATCCAGAAGGTCGCGTCGCTGGCATACAGCTCCAGCCACTCATCCCACTGCTTGTCGTCGAGGTAGCGCGCTTCACGGTAGAGGAAGTCACGCGCGGCTTCGTATGTCAGGCTCATTTACGCGCCCTCCACGTGAATCAATTGATCCTGCTGTTCCTGCAGGGCCTTGATCATCTGCTGCTGCCAGTAATGATGCTGCAGCACGAACAGACCCTCGTCTTCGGTGCGCACGCCGCTCATCAGCGGATGCAGATCGATTTCCTTGGCCGACTCGTCGGCGCCCTCGACCCAGTGCTCGCAGCCACGGGACATGTCGTTCCACTCCATGGCGCGACCGGCGAAGCCCTGCTGGCAGGCACGGAACTCTTCCAGATCGTCTGGAGTCGCCATGCCGCTGACATTGAAGAAGTCTTCGTACTGCCGGATACGCCGGGCGCGGGCCTCGGCGCCCTCGCCTTTCGGCGCGATGCAATAGATGGTCACTTCGGTCTTGTCCACCGCCAGTGGCCGGGCGATGCGCAGCTGCGAGCCGAACTGGTCCATCAGGTACAGGTTGGGGTACAGGCAGAGGTTGCGTGAGTTGCCGATCATCCAGTCGGCACGCGCTTCGCCGAACTCGCTGGCGAGACGATCACGCTCGGCGAACATCGGCCGGTCTTCCGGGTTATCCCAACGGGTCCAGAGCAGCAGGTGGCCGTTGTCGAAGGAGTAGAAACCACCACCCTTCTTGCCCCAGCCACCGGCGCTCATGGCGCGGATATCGTCACCGGCTTCTTTCAGCTTGCGCTGCTGCTGGGTGGCGGCGTAGTTCCAGTGCACGGCAGTCACGTGGTAGCCATCGGCACCGTTCTCGGCCTGCAGCTTCCAGTTGCCCTCATAGACATAAGTGCTGGAGCCGCGCAGCACTTCCAGGCCATCGGCGGACTGGTCGACAATCATGTCGATGATCTTCTTCGACTCGCCGAGAAAGTCTTCCAGCGGCGCGACGTCATCGCGCAGGCTGCCGAACAGGAAGCCGCGGTAGGACTCGAAGCGCGCAACCTTCTTCAGGTCATGCGAGCCGTCGCAGTCGAAGCTGTCCGGGTAACCCGCTTCCTTGGGGTCCTTGACCTTGAGTAGCTTGCCCGAGTTATTGAAGGTCCAGCCGTGGAACGGGCAAGTGTAGGTAGCCTTGTTCCCGCTCTTGAAGCGGCAGAGCATGGCGCCGCGATGGCTGCAAGCGTTGATAAAGGCGTTGAGCTCACCGGCCTTGTTGCGCGCGATGAAAATCGGCTGACGCCCCATGGAGGTGGTGTAGTAATCGTTGTTCTCGGGGATCTGGCTTTCATGGGCCAGATACAACCAGTTGCCCTCGAAGATGTGCTGCATCTCCAAATCGAACAAGCGAGGGTCGGTGAACATCTCGCGCTTGCAGCGAAAAATGCCCTTCTCTTTATCTTCTTGCAGCAGGCCGTTCAGGTAATCGAGTCGCAGGGTCATCGCCATGGCTCCGTTATTATTGTTTCAACGGAATCAAGGCTACGACCCAGGACTGTCCGACAATATCCACTTTGTACACGACCTCTATCCGTTTTCTGCAGGGCGGCGAAAACGGATAAACGGCATGCGTGGGGGAACGGGAAACAGGCAGCGGGAGGACGCTAGCGCGCCCGCGGGGAGAGAAGATCAGTGCCCAGAACGTACGCCAGGCAGCACATCAAGGGCCATACGGCTTAGTCGCGGCGGCGCAGGGTGTCGGAAGGCAGCTCGCCGAAGGCACTCTTGTAGCTCTCGGAGAAACGCCCGAGGTGCAGGAAGCCGTAATCCAGCGCCACCTCGGTGACGTTACGCACCTTGGCGGTCGGGTCGATCAGGCAGGCATGCACCTTCTCCAGTTTCTTGTTGCGGATATAGTGCTTCGGCGTGGTTCCAGCGTTGCGCTCGAACAGCGCGTAGAGCGAGCGCGGGCTCATGCGCACCACCTCGGCCAGCTGCTCCAGGCCGATATCCTGCTTGAGATTGTCCTCGATGTACTGGGCGATACGCTCGAACGATGGGCAGCTCTCGAGCTCCTCACGGCCGACGTTGTTGGCCAGCAGGCCAAGCAGCTTGGTGGCGATGATCCGGGTGAAGTGCTCTTGTACCTGGGTCATCGGCTGCGCGCTTTCGGCTTCGTCGCAGACCAGCCCGAGCAGATTGACGAACCCATCAAGCTGCTGGAGGTTGTGCCGTGGGGCGAAGCGTATGCCTTCGGCCGGCCGGCGCCAGTGGTTCTCGCTGCACGCGCGATCGAGAAAGGTCGTGGGCAACTTGACGATGAATTTTTCGCAGTCATCCGAGTAGGTCAGGTCGACCGGATCGTCCGGGTTGATCAGCAACAACTCGCCAGGGGTGAAATAGTGCTCCTCGCCGCGCCCGCGCCACAGGCAGTGCCCCTGCAGGAGGATCTGCAGGTGATAGATGGTTTCCAGTGCCGGCGAGGTGACCCGCACGCTGCCACCGTAACTGATCCGGCACAGATCCAGGCTACCGAAGGTGCGGTGGTTAAGACTGGCCTCGGGCCGCCCGCTTTGGGGTAAACGAATGCAATGCGCGCCAACATGCTGATTCACATAGTCGGAGACTGCATAGGGATCGGCATTGTGGAATATCCGACTTCTCTCGTTAAGTAGACGACAGTCCATAACTCACGTGCTCTTATAATTTTATGGCGCTGAGGGTCGGCACAAGCAAGGCATCCGCCCTCACGTCTTATATTGATACAGGCAAAACAGCCATACAGCAGCCAGCACCGATCAACGGTCAACGGTCAACGGTCAACACCCATAAGCCACATCGACCGACTCGCGGGTGTCAATGATGGCGATTGCGACAGCTTAGTGAATTCGAACAATAGAAGGATGGTCAGTGCGCGATAACCGCACACATTCGCTCAAGACTGTAGTCCCCCCGCCTGGCTCACAATGACTTGAACAACTGGCCGCTCAACTCGCGGCTGGCGTTGAGCATGATCGGCAGGAAGCGCTGCTCCAGCTCACGGGCAGGTACCCGTCCGGCATGGGTGCTGACGTTCATCGCCGCCAGCACATGGCCGGACGAGTCGTACACCGGCACGGCCAGCGAACGCAGCCCTTGCTCCAGCTCCTGATCGACCAGGCACCAGCCCTGCTGACGCACCTGCTGCAGGCATTCCCAGAGTGCTTGCGGGGTATGCAGGGTGCGGCTGGTCTTGACCTGCAGGTCGGCGTGATTGAGGTAGTCGCGCAGGCTGTCGTCATCCAGCGCCGCCAGCAGGATACGACCCATTGAGGTGCAGTAGGCCGGCAAGCGGCTGCCGACGCTGAGGTCTACCGAGATCAGTCGCTGCGGAATCGCCGAACGGGCGATGTAGAGCACCTGCTCGCCTTCCAGAGTGGCCAGGTTGCAGGCCTCGTGCAGCTGCTCGCTAATCCGGTCCAGGAAGGGCTGCGCCGACACTGCCAGGGGCGTCGACGACAGGTAAGCATGGCCGAGGGTCAGCACCTTGGGCAGCAGCGAATAGGTACGTCCGTCGGTGGTCGCGTAGCCCAGCTTCATCAGGGTATACAGACAACGGCGCACAGCCGCGCGAGGGATCTCGGTGCGATGGCTGATCTGCGCGATGGTCAGGTGGCGCTTGCGTTCCTGGAAGGCATTGACCACTGCCAGGCCGCGCGCCAGCGAGGTCATGAAGTTCGGATCACCGCTCAGATCGGCGATGCGTTTGGCCGGTGAAACATACACCGGCGGCACTAGGCCGGACAGTGGCG
The DNA here is from genome assembly GCF_035621475.1 of Pseudomonas paeninsulae. Taxonomy (NCBI): domain Bacteria; kingdom Pseudomonadati; phylum Pseudomonadota; class Gammaproteobacteria; order Pseudomonadales; family Pseudomonadaceae; genus Pseudomonas; species Pseudomonas paeninsulae. The sequence continues at coordinate 1,704,756 of NZ_CP141799.1, read as the reverse complement.
GACGCGCCTCGGTCATACAACCTCCTTAGCAGGCGGGAGCAACAATGATGCGATTATCGAACGGTAATTCGATAATCGCAATTCCTCCAGCCGGCGCAACAGGTAACCTGCCGACGCTCAGCCAGCGCCCGTTATGCTCAGGCATCCATCGCCATTTGGGCATGGTCCAGCGCCTGCCAGCGGGACCCCGCACCGGCTTCTGCGGCAGCGCTCTCCCCCCGATAATCGCGCTAATAGCCACGATAAGGGCCGGGGTTCGCTACTACTTAGTCAGACTTCAGGTCATCAGGCAGCCCCGATGACCTGCCAGCGACCAACCTACCAAGGATCCGGGTTGTATTCGCGCGAGCGGACAGCACTGCATAGCCGAGACGCAATCCAGGGAACAGGCCCCGGATGGGTGCAGTTTTAGAAAAAGACCACAGAGGGCGCCGTGCTGACTGAGGCCAGTCGGATGGCAGTGGCTGCGGGCAAAAAACAGCAGACACAAAAAAGCCCGAATGCCTTTGCGATAAGGACATCCGGGCTTTCTTTTACCTTCCGAGGAAGGATATATGGTGGGTCGTGTGGGATTCGAACCTACGACCAATTGGTTAAAAGCCAACTGCTCTACCAACTGAGCTAACGACCCAATGCAGGGCGCATGATACTGATTTAATTCAGAAAATCAACACCAAGCAGCAAACTTTTAACGGTAACGGGTCGGATCAGCCACAGCCGCCGCGGCAAAACCGGCCGCACGTAGGCGACAGCTGTCGCACTTGCCGCAGGCACGACCTTGCTCATCGGCCTGGTAGCAGGACACCGTCAGAGCATAATCCACGCCATGGCGCATACCCGCCTCAACGATCTCGGCCTTGCTCATGTTCTGCAGCGGCGCCTGGATACGGAAACCCTTGCCTTCGACCCCGGCCTTGGTCGCCAGGTTGGCCATGCGCTCGAATGCTGCAATGAACTCGGGACGGCAATCCGGGTAGCCGGAATAATCCACCGCATTGACCCCGATGAAGATATCGCGCGCGCCCAGCACCTCGGCCCAGCCCAAGGCCAGGGAGAGAAACACGGTATTGCGCGCTGGCACATAGGTGACCGGGATGCCTTCGCTCGGGCTTTCCGGCACCGCAATGCTGCTGTCGGTCAGTGCCGAACCACCGATGCCATCGAGACTCAGGCCAATCACCTTGTGCTCGACCACCCCCAGGTGTCTGGCCACCCGCTCGGCCGCCTGCAATTCGGCGCGATGGCGCTGGCCATAGTCAAAGCTCATGCTGTAGCAGCTGTAGCCCTCGGCCTTGGCCAGAGCCACCACGGTGGCCGAATCGAGGCCACCAGAGAGAAGAATTACCGCTTTCTTGTCGCTCATATCAATGTCCCGGCTCGTCGTTCCAGAGAATCTTGTGCAACTGCATTTGCAGACGCACGGGCAGGTTATCGGCGACGATCCAGTCAGCCAGCGAACGCGCGCTCAACTCCTGGTGGCTCGGTGAGAACAACACCTCACCCGCGCGCTCATGCAAACGGTACTGGATCAGCTTGGTCACCGCCCAGTCATAGTCTTCGCGCGAGCAAATCACAAACTTGACCTGATCGTTTGCCGTCAACAGCTCGATATTCTCATAGCGGTTGCGCGCCACTTCTGCCGAGCCCGGGGTCTTCAGGTCGAGCACCTTGCTCACCCGCGGGTCGACCGCCGACACATCCAACGCGCCACTGGTTTCCAGCGATACCAGGTAGCCGGCATCACACAAGCGCTTGAGCAGAGGAATACAGTTGGGTTGCGCCAACGGCTCGCCACCGGTCACACAGATATAGCGCGGCTTGTAGCTGGCGATCTGTTCAACGATGGTGTCCAGAGACACGACTTCGCCGCCGCTGAAAGCGTAGGCGGTATCGCAGTACTGGCAGCGCAGGGGGCAGCCGGTCAGGCGAACGAACACGGTCGGCAAGCCGGCGGTGCGCGTCTCGCCCTGCAGCGAGTAGAAAATCTCGGTAATTCGCAGGGTATCTTGCATATCAGCCACGGGCGTGACGGCTAAACAGGCCATCCGCCTCCGTTGCGGGAAAAGGGGCGCGGATTGTAACGAAAAAACCCGCGACAGGCGCGGGTTTATCACTTCAGCTCGAGGCGTGCAGCTGATTCTTTATGGTATCCGCTGCAAATCCCGCTGCGCCAGTTGCGCCGCAGAACTACCCGGGTACTTCGCAATTACCTGCTGCAGAATGCCTTTGGCCTTGTCTGCGTTGCCCAGACGCATTTCGACGTCAGCAAGTTTGAACAATGAGTCTGGCACCTTCGCATGCTGCGGATAGGACTGACTGACCAGAGCAAAGGCCTTGCCGGCACCCTGCAGATCGCCTTGGGCCAGGTTCACCTCGCCCAGCCAATACTGGGCATTGCCGGCATATTGGCTGTTCGGGTATTTACGCACAAAGGCAGCAAATGCCTGACTGGCCTTGTCAAAATCCTTGGCTTTGATCAGATCGAAGGCAGCGTCATAAAACAGCTTTTCCTTCTCTGGATCAGCCGGATCACTATTGGCTGGGGCTGGCGCCTGACCAGCAGCAGCGGCTGAATTGCCATTGGTGCCTGCAGCACCAACGGCAGGGGAATTCTGGGTGGCCGCAGCACCTGCTGCTCCACTGCTCAAACGCCGATCAAGATCCTGGTAACGCTCCAGGCCTTCTTGCTTCAAACGTTGAATTTCATTCTGCTGCTCTTCGAGCAGGCCGCGCAGTTGCGCGATTTCTTGCTGCATCTGTTGCAGCTGGGTAAACACCATGCCTTGCGCCGAGGTTGGGGCCTCATCAACCCCTCCCCCGACGTAGGCGCCGGACGTGCCATAACCAGAAGGCGGATAACTACTACTGCCATAATCGGCATTGTTATCCACCACAGGAACCTCGGCCCAAGCCGTAAACGGCAGGCAGAGGGCCAAAATAGTCAAAGCACGGCGGCAGGTATGCATGGCTATTACTTACGCAGTTCTACGCGACGGTTCTGAGCCCAGGATTGCTCGTCGTTGCCAGTGGCAATCGCACGCTCTTCACCGTAGGAAACCAGTTCCAGCTGGGCCGGGGAAACACCCTGCAGCACCAGGTAACGCTGAACGGCTTTCGAGCGACGCTCGCCCAGAGCCATGTTGTATTCACGAGTACCGCGCTCGTCAGCGTGGCCTTCCAGAACGACGCGAGCGCCATTGCCTTTCAGGTCTTTAGCGTGAACGTCGAGTGCGCGCATAGCTTCGGCTTTCAGGTCGGCGCTATCGTATTCGAAGTAGAACGTGGTGATAGCGCGCAGAGCAGCTTCTTCGCTCATGCTGCCATCTACGGAACCAGTATCAGCACCGTAACCAGCGTTCGGATCTACAGCGTCGCCTTGACCAGCGGCATCACCGCCTTTGGACGAACAACCAACAGCAACAGCCAGAGCCAGACCCAGTAAAGCAAATTTGCCAAATTTCAGCATTTCCATCATGTAACTCCTAATGAACCCCAGTGTGTTAAGCAGTATTTCTTAGCAGTACAACGGTGTAGCGCCGCATCAGTTCAGGTAGGGGGACCAGGAAGGCTCTCGAACTTCGCCTTGAGCGGTAGGAAGAGGGAGCCTGACACGCCCATTAATGGACGCTAACATCAAGACTCCCCGACCCTGCTGGCGGGTCGCGTAGATTAGCATGGTGCCATTGGGCGCAACAGTAGGTGATTCATCCAAACTTGTGTCGGAAAGAATGCGCAAATTCCCACGTTGCAGATCCTGGGCCGCTACCTTGAACACGGTGTAACCCTCCTGGCGATGGATCATCACCAGGGTCTTCTCATCCGCAGAGAGCTTCGGGTTGGCATTGTAGTTACCGACGAAGGTCACCCGCTCCACCGCCCCGCTGTTGATATTGGTCTTATAGATCTGCGGCTTACCGGATCGATCCGAGGTGAAGTAGATGGTATTGCCGTCTTTACCCCAGAACGGCTCGGTATCGATCGCACCCTGATTGGTCACCCGACGCAACTGTCGCGAGCCCATGTCCATCACATAGATTTCCGGGTTGCCATCCTTTGACAGAACGAATGCCAGACGGCTGCCATCCGGCGACCAGGCCGGCGCGCCGTTGAGCCCCTCGAAGTTGGTGACCTGCTCACGCCGGCCGGTGTCGATGTGCTGAACGAAGATGCGCGGACGCTTCTGCTCGAACGACACATAGGCGATACGACGGCCATCCGGAGCAAACGACGGCGACAGGATCGGCTCGCGCGATTGCAGCAAGGTCACCGCACGCGCACCGTCATAGTCGGAACGCTGCAGCGTGTAACGGGTGTTGTTGACCGAGAAGCGCTCGGCAGTGACATAGAGCATACGCGTAGAAAATGCGCCCTTGACCCCGGTCAGCTTCTCGAACGACAGATCGGCGATATGGTGCGCCATATCACGCAACTGATCGGTTCCGCCGCCTACGCTACCGGTCAGCACCTGCTGCTCGGTGGCCACATTGAACAGGGCGAACTGCACCTGTAAACGACCACCACTGGGCACCATGCTGCCAACCAAGACATATTGCGCGCCCAGGGCTTTCCAGTCGCGGTAGATGATTTCACTGGCCTGGCTCGGCCGGCTGATCATGTTCTGCGGCGGGATAGGCTCGAATACCCCCGAGTTACGCAGATCATCGCCAATAATCTTGGCCATATCCTCCGGCAGCACGGTGCCACCTTGCCAGCCGAATGGCACGACGGCGATAGGGATAGCCCGGTCGGCCCCTGATGTCACCAGAATATTTTTTTCCTCAGCTACCGCTGCGCCCGCCACGCAGAGCAACGCAAAGAGAATCCCTCTAAAAATACTAATCACAAGGCTAAGTCCTCGGGCGTGAATGTCATTTTGAATGAACGATACGGGTTGAAATCTGCCGAACTCAACCCCTGCATCTCTGTGAGCCTACCGATGTTCTTGACCGCGGCAACAGCCGAACTATCGAATGGCGTATTCCCACTTGAACTCGCCACACTGACACTAGTAATAGTGCCATCTGGCAACATGGTGATCTGCAACACCACACGCATACTAGCACTAGCACCTGGCGGCCTACTCCAGCCCTCGGCCGCACGCATTCTGATCAAGTCATCAAAGCTGCCGGCAACCTGATCGCCTACTTCATCGGCCAGCGCTTGCTGACGACCGACATCCTCGGACAACAGTTCAGCCAAGGCTGCGGCCTTCTTGTCTTCAGTGGCCTTGCGCTGGGCCGCCTCGGCGGCCTTTTTCTTGGCATCATCCGCGGTTTTTTTCTTGGCGTCCTCGGCTGCGGCTTTTTTCTTCGCCTCTTCGGCGGCTTTCTTCTTGGCGTCTTCTGTCGCTTTCTTCTTGGCGTCTTCGGCAGCTTTCTTCTTCGCCGCTTCATCCGCCGCCTTTTTCTTGGCGATATCAGCTAGCTTCTTCTGCTCGGTCGCTTTCTTTTCTGCTTCCGACTGTTTCTTCGCAGCATCGGCTTTCTTCGTCGCTTCGGCCTTTCGAGCATCCTCGGCCTTCTTTTGTTCCGCCGCTTTAGCCGCTACTGCTTGTTTTTCCTTATCAGCCTTTTTCTGCTCCAGCTGTTCGGTCTCATAAATCGGCGCGGTGGTTTTCTTGGTCTCACCGGCAATTTTCTGATTGGTCTGGGTGGTCGCCTGACTCTGCGACTTCAGCTGATACAGGGTTGCCTGGACGATCGGACGAGGTGGCGGCAAGTCAGGTGCGAAAGCAAAACTGACGAACAGCATCGCAAACATCAAGGTATGCAGCGTCACAGCCCAGACCACTGGCCAAAACAGGCTTTCCGCCGGTGACGGCTCGCGTTGCTCGCGCATCAGGGGGCCTCGGTAATCAGCCCGACGTTACCCACGTCGGCTTGCTGCAAGCCACTCATTGCAGCCATGACGGTACCGTAATCGACAGCTTTATCGCCGCGCACGAACACCTGCACCTGCTTACCCTGAGCACGACTCTGACGGATGATCGCAGTGACTGCCGCGGTCATTTCTTCCAGGCTCATGGCTCGATCCTGCACGGTATCGACATCGACTTCCGTGCCCATATTCCAGAAGTAGGACTTGTCTGACTTGATCGAAATCGTCAGTACCTGAGCGTTATTATCCTGAGGCAAGACCTCACTGCTGACTTGCGGCAGATCGACCTTGACCCCCTGGTTGAGCATCGGTGCGGTGACCATGAAGATAACCATCAGCACCAACATCACATCGATGTAGGGCACCACATTCATCTCGGAAACCGGCTTGCGTCTGTTGCGAATTCTGGCCATGGCTTGAAACCTATCTTGAGAGAGCCTAAGGCTTAGTCGTCGCGGGTGTGTACCTTGCGGTGCAGGATCGCCTGAAACTCATCGGCGAAGGTGTAGTAGCGACCGATCAACATCTCGCCACGCGAAGTGAAGCGGTTGTAGGCGATGACTGCGGGAATCGCCGCAAACAGACCGATAGCGGTGGCAATCAGAGCCTCGGCAATACCCGGCGCCACGGTAGCCAGAGTCGCTTGCTGCACCTGGGCCAAGCCGCGAAAAGCGTTCATGATTCCCCACACGGTGCCGAACAGACCGATATAGGGACTGGTAGAACCCACGGTGGCGAGGAACGGCAGGCTCTGCTCGAGCTTCTCTTCTTCACGCGAAATAGCCACGCGCATGCCGCGCGCTACACCGTCCATCACCGCATCGGGATCGACGCCCTGCTGCTGACGCAGACGGGAGAACTCCTTGAAACCGGCACGGAAGATCTGCTCCAGCCCCGAGTCAGGGTCCGGATTGCTACCCGCCTGACGATACAGCTTGGACAAATCGATACCGGACCAGAAACGCTCCTCGAAGTTGTCCAGAGCGCGCTTGGCGGCACGCAGCAAGGTGCTGCGCTGAAAAATCATGACCCACGAGGTGACCGAGGCGGCCACCAGCGTCAACATCACCAGTTGCACCACCAGACTGGCATTGCTGATCAAACTCCACATCGACATGTGGTCAACGGCGTTGGCTTCCACGCTTACTCTCCTGCTTTGGCTATAACCGCGTCGCTGAGGCCGGCAAAGGCCGCACGCAGAGCTTCGGGAATAGCCCGGGGTTTCAAATTATCGGCGCGCACACAGGCCACCAGGAACTGCCCTTCACAGAGCAGCGCATCATCCGTGGCCCGCCTGACCTGCTGACGAAAACGCAGGCTGGCACGGTTTAATTCCATTACTTGCGCACTTACCAACAACTCATCATCCAGGCGTGCCGGCGCGTGATAGCGCGCCTCACTGGAGTGCACGACGAACAACAGGCCCTCACCCGCCAGCGTCGACTGGGCAAAGCCCAGGTCACGCAGCCGCTCGGTGCGAGCCCGTTCCATGAATTTGAGATAATTGACGTAGTAGACGATGCCGCCTGCATCGGTGTCTTCGAAATAAACCCGACAACGATGGGCGAAAGGTAGAACTCCGTTTTGCGCGTGCATACTTTAGTGCTAGCTCCTGAACTTGCCAATCACTGGCAGAAAGTATTTTTACTTAATCGTCATCAACAGCAGACAAGTCGACGGCCGGCAAATCGCCCATGCGTTTCGGCATGTTCAGGCCAAAATGCAGGTAGGCATGGCGGGTTACCACGCGCCCGCGCGGGGTACGCATGATATAGCCCTGCTGAATCAGGTAGGGCTCCAAGACATCTTCGATGGTGTGGCGCTCTTCACTGATCGCCGCCGCCAGGCTGTCGACCCCCACGGGGCCGCCATCGAATTTCTCGATCATGGTCAGCAACAGCCGGCGATCCTGGTGATCGAAACCGCGCTCGTCGACATTCAGCAGGTTCAGTGCCGCATCGGCAATCTGCCGGGTGATGTCGCCCTGGCCACGCACCTGGGCGAAATCGCGCACACGGCGCAGCAGGCGGTTGGCGATGCGCGGCGTACCGCGAGCACGCCGGGCGATTTCGAAGGCGCCCTGCGCCTCGATCGGCAAACCGAGAATGCCCGCCGAACGCGTGACAATGGTGGTCAGGTCCTCGGTGTTGTAGAACTCCAGGCGCTGGACGATACCGAAACGATCGCGCAACGGATTGGTCAGCATGCCCGCGCGCGTGGTGGCGCCAACCAGGGTGAATGCCGGCAAGTCGAGCTTGATCGAACGTGCGGCCGGGCCTTCGCCGATCATGATATCCAACTGAAAATCTTCCATCGCCGGGTACAGCACTTCCTCAACGATCGGCGATAGACGATGGATTTCATCGATGAACAGCACATCACCCGGTTCAAGATTGGTCAGCAGCGCGGCCAGATCGCCCGGCCGCTCCAGTACCGGCCCGGAGGTGCTCTTGATCGACACGCCCATTTCCTGGGCAATGATATTGGCCAGGGTGGTCTTGCCAAGCCCCGGCGGGCCGAAGATCAGGGTGTGATCGAGGGCTTCACTGCGCCCCCTGGCAGCCTGGATAAACAGTTCCATCTGCTCGCGCACGCTCGGCTGACCGATGTATTCGGCCAGCTTCAACGGCCGAATGGCACGATCTACCTGCTCATCGCGGTCGCGGGTAGTGGCGGTAATCAGGCGATCTGCTTCTAACATCGAGAGTTACACCATTCCCTTCAGGGCACGACGGATCATATCTTCACTGCTCAGCCCATCTTCCTTGATCGCGGAGACGGCGCGACTGGCTTCTTGTGGCTTGTAACCCAGGGAAATAAGCGCACTGACTGCATCATTCTCCGCATGTGGGACTGTGCCAGCGGCGTGAGGTTCAACGACCAGGGTCGCCATGCCCGGCACTGCCTCCCAAGCCTTGAAGCGATCCTTCAATTCAACCAGCAGGCGTTCGGCAGTCTTCTTACCGACCCCGGGGATCTTCACCAGCACCGAGGTGTCTTGCGCCTGCACGCAACGCACCAGCTCATCGACCTCCAGCCCGGACATCAAGGCCAGTGCCAGTTTCGGGCCGACGCCGTTAAGCCGGATCAACTCGCGAAACAGCTGACGCTCGCGCTTCTCGAAGAAGCCGTAGAGCAGGTGCGCATCTTCACGCACCACCAGGTGTGTGTGCAGGGTTAACGGCTCGCCGATCGCGGGCAAACGGTACAAGGTTGTCATGGGCACTTCCAGCTCATAGCCCAGACCATTCACATCCAGAATCAAATGTGGCGGCTGTTTCTCCGCCAGGGTGCCGCACAAACGTCCAATCACCGCTGCTTTCCTTGAGTAACGCTATAAACGAAGGCGGCCGCCGCGCCGCTTGGCAGCGACCAGACCGTGTGGAATCAGGCTTTGCCGGTGATGGGCATGACACAGCGCAATCGCCAGGGCATCCGAGGCATCGATCTGCGGTTTCTGCACCAACTTGAGCAAATGCATGACCATCATCTGCACCTGCTCCTTATCCGCGCCACCGGTGCCGGCAATCGCCTGCTTGACCTGGGTCGCGGTGTACTCGGCAATATCCAGCCCCGCCTCGATCCCCGCCACGATAGCCACGCCGCGGGCCTGGCCGAGCTTGAGCGCCGAGTCAGGGTTGCGCGCCATAAATACCTGCTCGATACCCATGGTCACTGGCCCGTAGGTCTCGATCACCTCGCGCACGCCGCGAAAAACGATTTGCAAACGCTCAGGCATCGAGCCGCTACCGGTACGAATACAGCCCGAGGCGACATATTCACAGCTGCGCCCGGTATCACGCACCACACCATAACCGGTGATGCGCGAACCGGGGTCGATACCGAGGATCAACGTCATGCCCTACCATCCACCCGAGCTGTCGACCAAAGCCGACAACCATACTGTTTATCTATCCAGTTGGCGAGTATAGGGGCAGCCTTCGATGCAGTCACCCACATAGCAGCCATAAAAAAACCGGAAGCCCCTGGACAACAACACCCCAGCAGCTTCCGGCCCTTGCGCTCAAGCAACAATCAGCCAAGCTGCTCCATGATCTCGTCGGGAATCTCGGCGTTGTGATAGACGCTCTGCACGTCGTCGAGGTCTTCCAGCATGTCGATCAGCTTGATCACTTTCTGCGCTGTTTCCAGGTCGGTGACAGGCGCACTGACCGACGGGATCATCGCCACCTCGGCCTCGTCACCCCTGAACCCGGCATTGCCCAGCGCTTCGTTTACCGTGTGGAAGTCGGCAAACGCGGTATAGACCTCGACCGAACCATCCTCGGCACTGACGATATCGTCGGCACCGGCTTCCAGCGCTGCTTCCATCAAGGCATCTTCATCGACCCCTGGGGCGTAGCTGATCTGCCCTTTGCGCTCGAACATATAGGCCACCGAGCCATCGGTGCCCAGATTACCGCCACACTTGGTAAAGGCATGCCGCACCTCGGCTGCGGTGCGATTGCGGTTATCGGTCATGGCTTCGACGAAGATTGCCACGCCACTCGGCGCATAACCTTCGTAGCTCAGCTCGGCCATGTTGTCGGCTTCGTCCGAGCCGACGCCGCGAGCGATCGCCCGGTCGATGGTGTCGCGGGTCATATTGGCGGTCAGCGCCTTCTCCATGGCCAGGCGCAGACGCGGATTGTCTGCCGGCAGACCACCGCCCTTGGCGGCGACGGTAAGCTCACGAATGAGCTTGGTGAAGATCTTGCCGCGCTTGGCGTCTTGACGCCCTTTGCGGTGCTTGATGTTGGCCCATTTGGAATGACCAGCCATAACTCACTCCGTCATCACTTAAATCAGGTTTCGTAAAAACCATAACGAAGAAGCCTGGAAAATCCAGGCTCCTTGTCGTCGGCAAGGCTCACTCGGCCTTGGGTTTCTCGCGCAGGCGAATGTGCAATTCGCTCAACGCCTTGGCATCCACCACACCCGGCGCCTGAGTCATGACGCAGGCCGCGCTCTGGGTTTTCGGGAAGGCGATCACTTCGCGGATCGACTGCGCGCCGGTCATCAGCATCACCAGACGATCCAGACCGAAGGCCAGGCCACCGTGCGGCGGCGCACCGAACTTGAGAGCATCGAGGAGGAAGCCGAACTTCTCCTGCTGCTCCTCCTCGCCGATGCCGAGCAAGCGGAACACCGCCTGCTGCATTTCCTTGCGATGGATACGGATCGAACCGCCACCCAGCTCGGTGCCATTGAGCACCATGTCGTAGGCACGCGACAGCGCGGTGGCAGGATTAGCCGCCAGCTCTTCTGGGCTGCACTTCGGCGCCGTGAACGGGTGGTGCAGTGCGTTCAAGCTGCCGTCGTCGCTCTCCTCGAACATCGGGAAGTCGATCACCCACAGCGGTGCCCACTCGCACGTGAACAAATTGAGGTCGTGACCCAGTTTGATCCGCAGCGCACCCAGAGCTTCGCTGACGATCTTGGCCTTATCGGCACCGAAGAACACGATATCGCCATCGACCGCACCGACGCGATCGAGGATCACATTGAGATTGTCCAGCGGGATGTTCTTGACGATCGGCGACTGCAGACCTTCGACACCCTTGGCACGCTCGTTGACCTTGATATAGGCCAACCCGCGGGCGCCGTAGATGCCGACGAACTTGGTGTAGTCGTCGATCTGCTTGCGCGGCGTGCTCGCCCCGCCTGGCACGCGCAACGCTGCAACCCGGCATTTCGGGTCGTTGGCCGGACCGCTGAACACCTTGAAATCGACGTCCTTGAGCTGATCGGCGACATCCACCAGCTCCAGCGGAATACGCAGGTCCGGCTTGTCCGAGCCATAGCGGCGCATGGCTTCTGCGAAGGTCATGTGCGGGAAGTCGGCGAACTCGACGTCCAGCACCGCCTTGAACAGCTGGCGGATCATCTTCTCGGTAATGCCCATGATGTCGGCTTCATCGAGAAAGCTGGTCTCGATGTCGATCTGGGTGAATTCAGGTTGACGATCGGCGCGCAGGTCTTCGTCGCGGAAGCACTTGGCGATCTGGTAGTAGCGATCGAAGCCGGCGACCATCAACAGCTGCTTGAACAGCTGCGGCGACTGCGGCAGAGCGAAGAAACTGCCGGCGTGGGTGCGACTCGGCACCAGGTAGTCACGCGCGCCTTCAGGGGTGGCGCGAGTGAGGATCGGCGTTTCCACATCGAGGAAGCCGTTCTCGTCCAGGTAGCGACGGATGCTGGTGGTGATACTCGAGCGCAGCTTCAACTTGGCCGCCATTTCCGGACGGCGCAGGTCGATAAAGCGGTAACGCAGGCGGGTTTCTTCGCCGACATCGGTGTATTCATTGAGCGGGAACGGCGGGGTTTCCGCCTCGTTCAGCACTTCCAATTCATAACCGAGCACTTCGATGGCGCCGCTGGCCATGTTGGCATTGCCGGCACCGGCGGGACGCAGGCGTACCTTGCCGGTGATTTTCACCACATACTCGCTGCGCACTTTATCCGCGGCGGCAAAGGTCTCGGCACGATCCGGGTCGAACACCACCTGAGCCAGGCCTTCGCGGTCACGGATGTCGAGGAAGATCACCCCGCCATGGTCACGGCGGCGGTGCACCCAACCGCAAAGGGTGATTTCCTGACCGTCCAGGCTCTCGTTCAGTTGGCCGCAATAATGGCTACGCATCATGGTGGTAGTCGCTTCTCTTGAGTCTTGAATTCGTTGGGCCGCGTGGAGCGCGGCGCTTGTCCGAGGTCATGCCTGGCGGCAGATTCACACGGTATTTTCTGCAATTACTGTATTGGACGGGGCCAGCAATCGACCAACGGCGCACTTGCGCCAGACCGCCCTCAACCCGCATTTCGCGGCAAAGCGCGGGATTATATATGGTTAAGCCGTCACTTGCAGCCGCCAGCCCAAGCACGTTTACCGAGCCGTCTATACTCACCCAACCCCTACGGAGAGCACCCATGATCAAATCCAGTTCCAGCGAACTGTCCAATGATGTGCTGGAAGATTTTCGCCAGGAAGCCGCGGAACAGTTTCAGCGCTGCGAACAACTGCTTATCGAACTGGATCACTGCCCCGATGATAAAGAGAAGCTGCGCGATCTGTTCCGCCAGGTACATACCCTCAAGGGTAACTTGGGCTACATCGGCCTGAACGCCCTGATGCCCCTGCCACAGGCTATGGAGGATGTTCTGGATTGCCTGCGCGAGGCGCGCTTGAACTTTGACAGCTTGCTCGGCGACATCCTGCTGGTGTCCCTGGATCACCTCAAAGAGCTGATAGCCCAAGGCCTTGGCGGCACCACTGCCCGCCTCGATCACGCGCAGCTCCATGCACTCAGCCAAGCTTTGCGCGAACTGGCGGCTGCACCCGCCTCCCGACAGGCCGAGGTTCGTCGCTCGCTGTTGCAACAACTCGACCCCAGCAGCCACCTGCCCACCCCTACAGCCAGGAACGACCCGCAGGCGACGGAACTACTCAAACAGCATGGTATTGCGATGGATCCAGACCTGCTGTTTTTCATCGAACTGATGCAGGCCAGCGAGCATCGCTCGCACTACTGGCAGGGTCGAGGCCTACGCCAACTGGATCTGGCCTTGGCCATCAACCAGCTTGGCAATACACCGGAACACCCCGCACAACTGGCGGCGGCGGTATGCCTGCATGACCTGGGCATGGCCTTTCTACCGCTGGACACGCTGCACAAGGAAGCCCGCCTCAATGACGAGGAACGCCAGCAGATGCAATCACACCCACACTTGACTTACGACTTGTTGAAACGGATGCCCTGCTGGGATGCAGCCGCCGACATCGTCCGGCAACACCACGAGCATGCCGACGGCAGCGGCTACCCCGAAGGCCTGCAGGAGCGTGATATCCGCCCCGGCGCCCTGATCCTCAATATCGTCGACACCTTCGATGCACGCACCCATGAGCGCGCCCACCAAACCTTGAGCAAGCGCCCGCTACTGCGCGCCATCCTCGAAATCAACGGCCTGGCAGGCCAGCAATTCAGCCCGCACTGGGTCGACGTATTCAACCGTACCCTGCAGCAACTCCCAGCCCTCGCGCATTGCTGAGTCCCTTGCGCCAGACCAGTACGCCTGCCTAAGCTCGCCAGCACAGTCACTGCACCACTCACACAGATAGCAGAGCGCAAGCTCGACTCAGGGAGTTATATGCAATCGCTTGCAGGCAAGGTAGCCGTAATAACCGGCGCAGGTTCAGGTATTGGCCGCGCCCTCGCCGAACTACTGGCCAAGCAAGGCTGCCATCTGGCACTGGCCGACATAAATGCCGCCAACCTGGAAAGCATCGCTAGCACCTTGCGCCAGCAAGACCGCCAGGTCAGCAGCCACGTCCTCGATGTAGCCGATCGCGCATCCGTCTTCGCCTTTGCCGACGCCGTACTGGCCCACCACGGCAACGCCCACCTGATCATCAACAACGCCGGCGTGGCCGTGTCACAAACCATTGCGAACCTGAGCTATGAGGACTTCGAATGGATAATGGGCATCAATTTCTGGGGCGTCGTGCACGGCACCAAAGCCTTTCTGCCGCACCTGCTGAAAAACAACGCAGGCCACATCGTCAATGTTTCCAGCATATTCGGCATCGTCAGCATGCCCTCACAGGGGGCATATAACGCCAGCAAGTTTGCCGTCCGCGGCTTTACCGAAGCCTTGCGCCAGGAACTGCACAGCAGCAACGTGCAGGTCAGTTGCGTTCACCCTGGCGGGATCAAAACCGACATCGCCCGCTCGGCGCGCTTTTACCAGGGCATCAACGGCCAATGCGACGCCAGTCGGGCAGCTGCAGACTTCGACACGCTGGCCCACACCACCGCGGAACAGGCCGCCAGAGTCATCGTCGAAGGAATCAAAGGCAAACGCCCACGCATCCTCATCGGCAACGACGCCCGCCTCCTCGACTGGATTCAACGCCTGCTGCCGAGCGCCTACCCCAGGCTGCTGGCCAGGCTAATACGCAAGCGTTGAACCCCACACGCCCCATAGCCTCAGACAATGGCGCTTATTGACATAAGCCAAGATCAAGCCTGCAGAGCCCATGCTAGGCTCTGCCCCATCGCGGAGCCAGACAAGCTCCGAGCCACCTGAAAGGAGAAATGGTATGGAAATCAATATCGGAATCGCTGAGCAGGATCGCGCCGCCATCGCTGAAGGCCTGTCTCGCCTACTCGCCGACACTTACACCCTGTATTTGAAAACCCACAACTTCCACTGGAACGTCACCGGCCCGATGTTCAACACCCTTCACCTGATGTTCGAAGGGCAATACACCGAACTGGCACTGGCCGTCGATCAGATCGCCGAGCGGATCCGCGCTCTGGGTTTCCCAGCACCCGGCACCTACGCCGCCTATGCGCGCCTGTCCTCAATCAAGGAAGAGGAAGGCGTACCAAGCGCTACCGACATGATCAAACAACTGGTTCAAGGCCAGGAGGCCGTGATCCGTACGGCTCGCGGGATCTTCCCTTTGCTCGACAAGGTCAGCGACGAACCTACCGCAGACGTGCTGACCCAGCGCATGCAAGTGCATGAAAAAACCGCCTGGATGCTGCGCAGCCTGCTCGACGCCTGACGGCCTCCGGATCCAAAGCGCCTTTACTGATTGAAACAACAAACAGGTAAAGACCACTCTCGGTCTTTGCCTGGAACTTGCAACAGGATCGCCCTGGGCCGAAATGCGCCTAGCAGCCTGTCGGACTTGAATTCATGAGCGGGGCATCAATAGTGAGGCGAAGAAACTTGCCTCAGTATTTAGGTATTTTCAGGCATTCTTGCCCCGGACTTCCTGGGATCGAACGGGTTTAGTCCATTCTTACCCGCAGTGGACGGATTTGTGGCGCAAAACGGCCATGCGTTTCAAATTCCAGGCCAGACAAACCAGGCGCCATTCCCCGCTCACCTTGCCCTTGCCTCGCAGCAGAAACTGACGAAAACCCATCACCGACTTGATGATGCCGAACACCGGCTCCACCGTCTGTTTGCGCAGCGCATAGAGGCGGCGCCCCGGCTGAGCCTTGAGCTTGTGCGCCATGCGTTGCTGGGCCGTGGCGTCGATGTCGAGCGGTGCCGGTTCCGCGAAGCGCGCTCGCCAGCCGGGGTGGTGGTCTTCGCGCGCCACCGCCAGGTAGGGTTCGATTTCGGCCGCTTCGCAGGCGGCGATGTTGCTTTCGCTGCTGTAGCCACAGTCCCCGAGCAGCGCCTGCACCTGGCCCAACGAGGCCGGCAGTGCCTTGAGCTCGGCCAGCATGGGGACAACTTGTTGCTTGTCGTTGCCCGACTGGGTGAGGCCCTGCGCCACCACCAGCAGCGTGTCGGTATCCACCGCCGCCTGGGCGTTGTAGCACTGTTCGAAGCCGCCGCCGGCCACCCGCATGATGCGCGAGTCTTCGTCGGTGAGGTTGATTTGGTCGTGCGCCGCAGGCCCTTCCACCGGTGCTTTTGGCGGCTTGCCGCCGGGCTTCTTGCCAGTTTCTGCCGTGCGTGCCGCACGCTTGGCGAGTTTTTCCTGGTAGACGGCCTGATCCTGCTCGAAGCGCACGCGGGCGCGCGCCTCGATCTTGGCCTTCGCCGCGTCCATGGCGACCAATCGATCTTGCCGGCGTTTAATCTCGTCCGGCAGGTCGATGCCATCGGGGCGTTCTGTCTGGTCGGCGCTTTCTGCCAGCGCCAGGAGCTCCTGCACTTCGGTCTTGAGCTGGCGTTCGAGTGCCTGGATATGGCCATAGGAAAGTGCGCTATGGCGTGAGGCGTTGGCATGCAACTTGGTGCCGTCGAGGCTGATGGTGCCGAGCTTGAGCAGCTTCATTTCCCCCGCCAGCGCCAGCACCTGGAGGAAGATGTCGGCCAACTCGTCGAGGAAGCGCCGGCGGAAGCTCGCCAG
The DNA here is from genome assembly GCF_035621475.1 of Pseudomonas paeninsulae. NCBI lineage: Bacteria > Pseudomonadati > Pseudomonadota > Gammaproteobacteria > Pseudomonadales > Pseudomonadaceae > Pseudomonas > Pseudomonas paeninsulae. Next base: position 1,688,003 of record NZ_CP141799.1, on the reverse strand, counting down.
GGTGTCGTGATCGGGGTGGCTGCCGGCTGCGAGGTAGCGAAAGGCGAGCGAGTCGTAAGTGGCGCGCTCAATCTTACGGCTGGAAAAGGTGCCGCTGGCATAGCCATAGACCAGCAGGCTGAGCAGCACCTCGGGGTGGTAGGCGGCGCTGCCGCGTCCGCCGTAGGCGCGGGTGAGCGCGCTCAGGTCGAGCCGTTCGATGGCTTCGAGAATGAAGCGAGCCAGGTGATCTTCTGGCAGCCAGTCATCCAGCGATGGCGGGAGCAGGTAGTCAGTCTTGCGGTCGATCGGGCGAAAGCGGTTCATACGGGGGCATCGGCTGGGCGGTGCCGGGATTATCCTGGAATACAGCGATTAAGTCCGACAGGCTGCTAGGCGCAAGACAGGTGCTTGTTCTATGCTTCAGCCATCCGCAACTTGCCACAGTGACGTGCATGAGCAAGCCAAACAAAACCCCCAGCATTCTTGAGCGTTACCCCGAAGACACGCGCGCGGCGGCCGCCCTGCTGAAGCAGGCCGTACCGTTGATGATGAGTCATGGCATACCACCCAATCCGCTGCACTACGCCCTTTGGTATACCTACAGCCAAGGCCAGGAGCCGGAACTCAATCGTCGCTTGGACAAGATCGTCACAGACTTCGACAGCGTTCCAGCGGAAGCAGCCGTCAAACTGTTCCACGACTACATCATTCGCCACGAACTCGAAGAAGCCCGCGCCGGCCAACAACAAGTCATCGAACTGGTTGATGGCATCGAAGACGACGTCTCACGCAGCGTGGTTGGTAGTCACAACTATCAAGCCAGCCTAGAACAGGGCCTCGCCGCACTGCAAGAACCGATCATCGATGACCTGCCCAACGTATTGAACGACCTGCAACAAAGCACCCAACTGATGCAGGAGCAGCAAGAGAAGTTTCTCTACCGCATACGTGCAGCGCAGAGCGAGATCCAGCACCTGCGCGGCCAACTGGAACGCGCCCACGTCGCGGCAACTCTCGACAGCCTGACCCAGGTATTCAACCGGCACGCCTTTACCCGCCTGATGGAACAGGCACTCACCGGTGAACATCAAGGCGTGGCCCTGGTGATGCTGGATATAGACCATTTCAAACAGTTTAACGATCAATATGGTCACCCCCTCGGTGATCGGGTTCTGCAGCATGTCGGCCAACTGCTGCGCGACGCACTGCCACCGCGCGCCACCGCTGCACGCTACGGCGGCGAAGAGTTCTGCGTGATTCTTCGCGAATGCTTCGATACCCAGAGCGCATACGCCTTCGCCGAAGGCCTGCGCATGAAAATCCAGTCACTGCGTATAAAAGTACGCCGCTCCGACCAGGTACTCGACAGCATCAGCGCCTCCTTCGGTTTCGCCCTGGCCAAACCCGGCGATGATCTGGAAAGCCTGCTTACCCGCGCCGATGACGCGCTTTACCAAGCCAAACACAACGGTCGCAACCTGGTACACCCCGAGCGCTGCGAAAGCGCCCTAAGCGCTTGATTTGAGTAGCTCACCTCTTTGCTGTTAAATACGTCCCGTGCCGCTGCTCCGAGCCATTGGATCAGCGCATAGGCCGACTACGTGCGCATCCACCACGCCCTCAACTCAAGGCAATGCCTGTGCAATCGGCTCTTCCTAGCGATCCTTTTAATAAATGAGCTCATTGAATATGTTGAAAATCGTCCACCTGCTAGCGGGCTTCACCGCCCTGCTGCTGTCATTTGTGCCAAGCCTCAGCAATGACACCCTGCCATTCCTGCAACAGCCAGAGGCCCTGAGCCTTGCCTTGTTCGGCTTACTTAACCTGATCCTGGCACCCCAACTGCCTATCTGGCATGCCGACCTGCGCCATCAACTGCAAAACCTGGTTTCTGCCTTGCTGGTATTGGGCACATTGTTGCAAGCCTTGATCCTACTGGCTCCTCTACCAACGATTGTCGATCTGCCCGCCACCCTATTCAGCCTACTCACCGTGCTCGCCGCAGTGCTGCTGCACCTGGCGACCAACCTGCGCCTGAAAGTCCGCGACAACGCCGCCGCCACAACGCATAACATGACCGATCGGGAAACCGGCACAGTTAAGTGGTTCAATACATCCAAAGGTTTCGGCTTCATTTCCCGCGACTCGGGTGACGACATCTTCGTGCACTTCCGCGCAATTCGTGGCGAAGGGCATCGGGTACTGGTCGAAGGCCAGCGCGTCGAGTTCTCCGTCATGCAACGCGACAAGGGCCTGCAAGCGGAAGATGTGATTGCCGCCACCCCCGCCCGCCGCTAATCCCGGCGCAAAGCAAAAAGCCCGCAAAATGCGGGCTTTTCTGTTTATAAGACGGTTCTAGTGACCTGATCGGGTAATCCATTTATCCAACGGCTCAAGCCTGTCTGGAACCTTGCAGGAGGCCGGGCCTCCCAGAGCCAAGACTCAAGCCGGCGATTTTGAGTTAACCCACTAACCGTACAGACCACTAATTAATAGTGAGGCGGTGGCGCCTCCTCTTCAGCCGAGTCGAGCTGCCCGCCGACTTCCTCCTGACGCCTGGCCAAGGCCGCAACCTGCAACTGCAAGCGCTCCATTTCCCGCTGCTGCGCCACCAGCACATCATTGAGTGTTTGAATGGTGTCATCCTGAAAAGCCAGCCGGCTTTCCAGATCGGTAATTCGCTGTTCCGCGTCCATCCCTCAGCCCTCGATAAAACAGAAATTATCAGCCAACACCAGACGCAACCTGTCCTTGATCACCAGCGCCTGTTCATCGTTATACGGCTGCGCAGGCAGCTTACCCCACACCGGCGCTGGCCAGGCTGCATCATCACGACGCCGAACAATCACATGCATGTGCAGCTGGCTGACCATATTACCCAGGGTTGCGACATTCATTTTGTCGGCGCCAAAGGCATCCTTCAGCGTTTCTGCCAACATCGTGGCTTCTTGCCACAAGGCTTGTTGATCCAATGCGTCGAGCTGAAACAGTTCGCTCACCTCTTCGCGCCTGGGCACTAGGACAAACCAGGGGTAATGCGCGTCATTCATCAACAATAAACGGCACAGCGCGAAATCGCCTACCGGCAGAGTGTCCTGCTGCAAACGCGGATCCAAAACGAACATAGGCCACCCTCCTGCCAGACCATTGAATAGACAAAGCTTAGCGCCATAAGCACAAACCCGACATGCTACGCGACGGGCCAGCAGGATACGCGGGAGCCGCAGTAGATTCACCTGCCCACTCGATCACGGCAAAGGCGCCACAGCTCGCCATACAGCAGCACACGCCACCAGAGCACGCACCATTATTGCGCACAGTTTGTTTCCTACCGTAATGGAAAGCCCTGCAGGCGTTACCGCTGCAACTCACCCTTCCCAGCAGAATGCTGCCAAACACACAGCGACAGACGCCAGACCAGCCATCCCTTCGCCGCGTGCACAAGCGACAAGGAGTGCCTGCAACCCCTATGAAACCTGGCGACAAAGTCTTTACAAGGCTCGCCAGAACAAGCCTAGCCCCGCAATAGCTCAACCAATGATGAAAATTCAGAATTTGAGCACGACTTTTGCTTTAAGCTTTCCCGCCGCTCGAGATACGCTGCAACACAACAAAAGACCCGAGTGCAAGTAACCGAAATGGCAGAATTCGTCAGCGCTGCAAAATACACGCGGAAATCTACAGAATTGCGACATGCTTCATCGTCTTTTGCGACATGACCGTGAACAAAGCGCAAGGAATAGATTGCAACTATCGCCAACTTTGGCTGCGTGCTATAAGTTAGCGCCGACACAAAAAGAAAGAGCTGTCCGTATAACAATTACTTGGACAGCGCAACTCTTCTAAACCAAAGGAGCAATCACGATGCAAGTGATGAAGTGGAGCGTAATCGCCCTCGCAGTAGCAGCGGGCAGTACCCAAATGGCCGTGGCCTCTAGTCAATCCGAGTCCAAGGGTTTTCTTGAAGACAGCACTTTCAATATCTTCAACCGTGCGCTGTATCACAACCGTGACTACCGCCATGGTGCCTCGAACGCGACTCCAAACGGCAAACAAACTGGCTATTTTGAAGAATTCGGCCTGGGCATTCGCCTGCTGGCTGAGTCCGGCTTTACCCAGGGCACCGTCGGTGTGGGCGTCGACGCACACAGCTTGAGCAGCATCAAGCTGGACACTGGTCGCGGCCGCACTCGCGGTTTCGACCAGTTCGCAGCAGACGGCGAAGGGCGTCCTGAAGACACCCAAACTGAAGTAGGCGGCGCCATCAAGTTTCGCGTCTCCGACACCGTACTGAAGTACGGCAACCAGATGACTGGCAGCCCGGTGTTCAGCACCGACGACAGCCGCATCCTGCCGGAAGTCGCTACCGGCACCCTGCTGACCAGCAACGAAATCGAAGGCCTGGAACTGACCGCCGGTCGCTTCACTGCCATGAGCAGCCAGACTCAGACAACTCGTGACGACTTTGGCCTAAAATCTGCCAATATCCTCGGCGCCAGCTACAGCTTCACCGATAACTTCAGCGGCGCCATCCACCGCTCCGACATCGAAGATCACTTCAAAAAGACCTATGTCAATTTGAACTACAACCTGCCTATCACTGACGAGCAGGCTCTGAACTTCGACTTCAACGGCTACAAAACCACGGACGACGGTCGTGCTCTGTCCGGTGCATCCGACAACAAGATCTGGAGCCTGGCAGCAGCCTACTCCATGGGCGCCCACACCCTCACCCTAGCCCACCAGCGCTCCTCCGGTGACAATGGCTACAACTACGGCATCGACGGCGGCGGCACGATCTGGCTGTCTAACTCCGTCCAAGTATCCGATTTCAACAGCGAAGACGAGCGCTCCTGGCAGGCTCGTTATGACCTGAACATGGCCACCTACGGCGTACCGGGCTTGAGCTTCATGACCCGCTACATTACAGGCGACAATGTTGACCGTGGTGTAGGCCTCAGCGAAGGCAAGGAACACGAATTGGATATGGAAGCCAAGTACGTGATCCAGGAAGGTCCCGCCAAGGACCTGTCCCTCCGCCTACGCAACGCTATTCAGCGCACCAACTTCTCCCGTGACACCAACGACTTCCGCATCATCGTTGAGTACCCGCTGTCCGTGCTGTAATCCAGCATTAGTTAGCGAGCAACATGAAAAGCCCGGCTTCTGCCGGGCTTTTTCTTTCCACCGATCAAACCATAATTAACAGTGAAACCTGGTTCGCTTACAGCGGCAACGCGTAAGTCCCCGTTACATGCGCCACCAACTCTTCTGCATTACCCAAAGAATACAGCGACACTTCACAAACTGCCTGCCGCCGACTTAACCGCAAAATCCGCGCCTCGGCCAACAAGTCCACCGGTTTCGGCTTGACCAGGAAGTTGATATTCAGGTTCGACGTTACCGCCATTTCCACCCGGCCCAACCGCCCCAGCACCACCGCATACATGGCCGCATCCGCCAGCGCCATGATGGTCGGCCCCGACAACGTGCCGCCCGGGCGTATCAGCTTGGCGTGGAAAGGCACCCGTGCCAGCACCCCCTGCGCATCCAGCCGATCAATGCACAGCTCGATGTCTTCCGCGATCGGCAACCCAGCCCGAATCAGCGCCTGAACCTGTTCCGCCGTCAATACCGTCACTCTTGCCTCCTCTTGAACCACCTACCTGCATCCTGTACGCAACAGTACAGGCACCGTACAATGCCGACCTATTAAAAGCCCTTGCAACCGACAGAACGGCCAACTATGCGCACCAGTCAGTTCCTGCTCTCGACACTCAAAGAAACTCCTTCCGATGCCGTGGTAATCAGCCACCAGCTCATGCTGCGCGCCGGCATGATCCGCAAACTCGCCTCGGGCCTGTATACCTGGCTACCAATGGGCCTGCGCGTCATGCGCAAGGTGGAAGCCATCGTCCGCGAGGAAATGAACGCTGCGGGCGCCCTGGAGGTGCTGATGCCGGCGATTCAGCCTGCCGAGTTGTGGCAGGAGTCAGGCCGCTGGGAGCAATACGGCCCAGAGTTGCTGCGCGTGAAGGATCGTCACGGCCGCGAGTTCTGCGTTGGCCCGACCCACGAAGAGGTGATCACCGACCTCGTTCGCAATGAATTGAGCAGCTACAAGCAACTGCCGCTTAATCTGTACCAGATCCAGACCAAGTTTCGCGACGAGATCCGCCCGCGTTTCGGCTTGATGCGTGGCCGTGAGTTCATCATGAAGGACGCCTACTCCTTCCATGTGGATCAGGCCTCGCTGCAGCAAACCTACGACCGCATGCACCAGGCCTACTGCAACATATTCACCCGTTTGGGCCTGAACTTCCGCCCGGTACAGGCCGATACCGGCTCGATCGGCGGCACCGGCTCCCATGAGTTCCACGTCCTGGCCGAATCCGGTGAAGACGATATCGCCTTCAGTGACAGCTCCGATTACGCCGCCAATATCGAGAAAGCCGAAGCCGTTCCGCGCGAAACCGCCCGTGGCCTAGCAAGCGAAGAAATGCGCCTGGTTGAGACCCTGAACACCAAGACCATCAACGACCTGGTCGTAGGCTTCAACCTGACCATCGAAAAAACCATCAAGACCCTGGTGGTGCATGGCGCCGAAGACGGCAAGCTGATCGCCCTGATCATTCGCGGTGACCACGAGCTGAACGAGATCAAGGCTGCCAACCTGGAACAAGTGGCCAGCCCGCTGGTAATGGCCTCGGAAGCCGAGCTGCGCGACGCCATCGGCGCTGGTGCCGGCTCGCTGGGCCCACTGAACCTGCCACTGCCGTGCATTGTCGATCGCTCGGTCGCCCTGATGAGCGATTTCGCCATCGGCGCCAATATCGACGACAAGCACTACTTTGGCGTGAACTGGGAGCGCGATCTGCCACTGCCGATCGTCGCCGACCTGCGTAACGTCGTCGCTGGCGACCCGAGCCCGGATGGCCAGGGAACCCTGGAGATCAAGCGCGGCATCGAAGTCGGGCACATCTTCCAGCTGGGCAGTAAATACAGCGAGGCGATGAACTGCACCGTGATGGGTGAAAACGGCAAGCCGGCGACCCTGACCATGGGCTGCTACGGCATCGGCGTAACGCGCGTGGTGGCCGCTGCCATCGAGCAGAACAACGACGAGCGCGGCATTCTCTGGAACGACACGCTGGCGCCCTTCCAGGTCGCCCTGGTGCCGTTGCGTTATGAAACCGAGGCTGTGCGCGAAACCACCGATCAGCTCTATGCCGACCTGACCGCTGCCGGTTTTGAAGTTTTGCTCGATGACCGTGACAAAAAGACCAGTCCGGGCATCAAATTCGCTGACATGGAGTTGATTGGCATCCCGCATCGCATCGTGATCAGCGATCGCGGCCTGGCCGAAGGCAATCTGGAATACAAGAGCCGCCAGGAAACCGAAGCTCAAGTGGTTGCCGTCACCGACATCCTGCCCTTCATCCAAGCACGTATCCGCCGCTGATTTCAGCCTTTTCATAAGAGCCGTCATGTACACACGAAGCACCTTAGGCCGCGTCGGCGCCGCACTCTGCGGCGCCCTCTTTTTGAATGGCTGCGCCAACCAGTTACCGCAACGCAGCGAGCATGAGGAGCGTGTCGAGCGAAAACTGCTGGATCACAGCCTGCAAATAGACGTTGGCGAGCCGCGCGTACTGGAACTACCGCAGCGGCGGGTGCGGGTGCACGAACAGAAAACCTTCGAGGTGAGCGCATTCGAGGTCAGCCGTCGCTACGACCGCTACACGCCTTACCAACCCTGGCGCGAACTCTACGAAATTCCGCTGGGCGCCGTTGCCGTAGTCGCCGGCATCGGCGCCAACGCCCTCAACGTGGTATTGCTCGGCAGCCTGCCGGACAGCGCCACCAAAGGCTGGATCAACTATGGCTTTGCCGGGCTTAACCCGTTCATCAACGTCGAGTCCAACGGCCGCTCGCAGCAGAACCTCGCCAGCCTCGACGAGCAGCGCCAGGACGCCCGCATGGAATACTCCAGCCTGCCCTGGGCCGAGCGCTCGGTCCTGGTCAAAGCCGGCGAGCAAACCCATGAGCTGCTGACCGACCGCAATGGTGTACTGCACCTCAACCTGCTCGACAGCCCCTTTGCCGAGCAGGATGTCAGCCGTATTGGCACCTTGCAGCTGAGCGTCGCAGACCCGCAAGGCTCGACCCGAGCGGATGCCTCCTTATTGGTCAGCCTCACCCTGCGCGGTAAGCTGCAGGAAGCGCACACGCTGATCTTCGACGACTTGGAAGGCGATGATGTCGAACAGTGGGTGCATCGGGTCAAGCGCTTGTCCGAGCTGGGCCTGGAAGAAGAAGCCAGTGAACTGGAACAGAGCCTGATCGAGCTGACCCGCAACGATCCCGAACTGCAGGAGAGCTTTCTCCAGGCGCTGACGCAGGACGCCGGGCGCCTGGTCGCCGATCCTGGCAACGACTGAACCGGAGCATGGCAGTGCGCCTGTACCTGACATTTGTGATCGCGCTGCTGTGCCTGCCCAGCCATGCCAACCTACGTCAGGCGCCCGAGCCGGAACTGCGGGATCTGCTGCAGCGCACAGTGGCCGAAGCCGATAGCTTTCAGGACCGCTTCGATGCGCAAGTCTGGCTGCTGGACATGTCGACCCGCATGACTCGCTATATCCCTGCCGCCAAAGAACGCCTGACCCTGCTCAGGCTGGTGCATCGCGAAGCCAGCAAGGCCGGCCTGCGTCCCGATCTGGTCCTGGCCCTGATCCACACCGAAAGCCATTTCGACCGCTTCGCCATTTCCTCGGCCGGCGCCCAGGGCATGATGCAGGTTATGCCCTTCTGGAAAGCCGAACTCGGTCGTCCGCAGGACAACCTCACCGATAACGCCACCAATCTGCGCTACGGCTGCACCATCCTCAGCTTCTATTTGCGCAAAGAGAACGGCAACCTGAGCCGCGCCCTGGCCCGCTACAACGGCAGCCTCGGCAAGCAGACCTACCCCGCCAAGGTCATCGGTTTCTGGCACGACTTCTGGTACGTCAAACCCTAAGCGAGCCGAGCGCCGCAGCGCCCAACACGCAAGCACAATCCCTGACCCTACAAGCCGTACAGCCGATCAGCCGCGCACCACAAACCCGGCAATCCCCTGCAAGGGTTGCTCTGCCAGTTCAAGTGCAACGACCTTGGCAGTGCATGGCCCCGCTTCGAGCCACAGAGCCAGCTCACGCACGGCCACCTCCTCGCCCTCGAACAACACCTCGACCCGGCCATCACTCAGGTTGCGCACCCAGCCATCCAGCTCCAGGCGCTCGGCTTGCATGGCGGTATTTTGGCGAAAACTCACCCCCTGCACCCGACCGCTGACATAACCGTGTAAACAAATGCGCTGCATGCCACTAGTCTCCATTACGCAAAGCCTGCACCCGCGCCGCTAGCCCAGCCGCCGTCTGCTCGCCAAGCAAGTGTTCGCGCATCTGCCCCCGATCATCGACGATATAGGTGACTGGCAGCACGGCATTGGGTGGCAACCCATAACGCGCGGCCGGGTCTTGCTCGAGCACGGTGAACTCAATCCCCATCGCATCTGCCGCCTTGGCCAATTCCGCGCCCTGCAAGCCGTCAAAGTTCACCCCCAAGACACTTACCGACTGCGCTTCAAGCTCTACGGCCAGGGCATTCAGTTCGGGAATTTCACTACGGCAGGGCGCGCACCACTCGGCCCAGTAATTAATCACCAACCACTGGCCTTCCAGACGCTCAGCCGGTACCTTTCGTCCATGCTGGTCGACGCCAACATCTTCGGCGCAACCAGCCAGAATCAAGCCGGCGCAAACTCCCATTACCGTACGAATAACAACCTGGAGTCGCGTTCCCATGCATTCGCTCCTCGTCCACATTGGGTTGATATGACGCTTGATGCCTTGCGCCTTGAAGTGCCGGACATCCGCGAAGAAGACGCGGCGCCTTTGGCCGACCTCACAGAGCGGTTAGCCCAAGCTCGCTCGCTGCAGCACGAGGATGCGCTACAACAGGTGCTTAGCCTGCTGTTCAGGCTCAACCGTAGTGCCATGACCTTACTCGAAAGGCAACGTGCGCTGCAAAACTGCAGCGATGAATATCGCCACTATGCCGCGGCTTACCTTAAAGGCAAGCCGCCATCGCCGCTATTCGTGCGCCTGTGTAACGAGCTGGCTATCGGTTTCAAACGCCTGTTGCTGCAAATCCTCAAAGGCCGGCAACCCTCGCGCCCACATTCGGCCTGGTGCCTGTATATGGCCCTGCATTTCCTCGCGCAGAGCCTGTTACGTCACTACCAACTGTATCAGGATTCCCCGCCCAGCCTGTGGCGCGACAGCCATCTGTTGTACTGGATTGGTGAACATCAGGAGTGCCTGGATGAACCGGTCGCGGCAGCCTTCCAGCCAACTCCAGCGAGCACCTTGCGCGGCCTGTACCAGCAGATGCTGCTGCTCGCCTTGAGCAACCCCTTTCACCTTGCCGAGGGCGAAAGCCCGCAGTTGTTTGGTGCCCTCGCCCCCCTGGCAGGCCTGGCTCGTTTGCGGTCTTGGGATGACGAGGGCGACAGCGAAGCGCCTATCGTCGACCTGACGGAGTCGCAGCCTTGCCTCGGCTACGCGCAACAACCCGATGGCAGCCGCGACTACCTGCGGCGTTTCGAACTGGGCGCCCTGCTGATCGCCCTGCATGATCCAGCCCCACTGCAGAGCACCAGCGACCGCCAACTGCTCGAGCGCGTTCAGCATCACTGGATGGGCCAGCAACAACGTCGCTACCCTCGCGAAGACTTTGACGTGGCTTGCAACCTGCTGGTTGGCTTGCCAGCCATCCACGCCCAACTGCTGGAGCAGCGGCCTTCCCCTCTGGCAGCCCAGATGCTCGATGCCAGCGCAGGTGGCGCTCGTCTGCTGTGCCAACCCGACCAAGCGGCGCACATATCCGTGGGTCAATTGGTGCTCTTGCTGACCAGCAGCCCGATACCACTTCTGGCGCTGGTGCGCTGGCGTCATCTCAATATCGAGGGGCTGCACCTGGGCCTGCACTACCTGAAAGGCCTGGCGAAACCGGTCTGGCTGCGCCGCACCCCCAGCGCACAAACTCACCAAGGCGTTTTGCAGAGCACACCAGCACCCGGCAATGGCTGGCATCATGGTCTGTGGCTGCCCAATGGGCAATTTGGCGAAGGGGAAAATCTCTGGTTGCAGCATGCCAACGTGCATAACCAGGTGATCATGCCACTCCCCCCGGCCACCCTCAGCACCGCCTCGGTCACACGCCACCCACTGTTTCTGACCTAAACAACGGGAACTGCGAGACGGATCACAGCGAGCGGCGGCCGAGCGCACAGTTTGCTCGGCACACCCCTGCTTATAATTCGCAGCCCATCGTCTCGATACGCTCCGCTATTAGCTAGGGAACAGCACAATGACCAACGCCCACGACAAGTTGATCGGCCCTGCGCCATCACGCATCGTCGATGCTGCCCGTCTACTGGTCACGCCCTACGAAGGACGTGTAGCCGAATACAACATCGCCACCTGGCTGCAACTGCCGGGGCTGGCCAATCTGCCGGTATCGTTGCTGGTCAGCTACCGTGATGGCGACAAGCGCCGCGAGGTCAGCGTGGATCACGGCAAGGTCAGCCTACACAGCAAGATCCTGTTGTCTGGCGTCGCCCGACTCCCGGTCAAACAGAAGATCGAAGATATGCAGATACGCCTGCGCTCTGCAGTACCGGCGACGACCCTGGTGGTCGAAGAGTTGTTCATACAGGCGGTCGAAGCAACCCACCAAGGCAGCCGTCAAGTTTCAGCCTGAGCCTGCAGATCGCCGCCGCGGCGAACTGCAGGGTTTTGTTTTGGCTATGTACCCGTTAACTGTTGCAACTCGCTGTTGTGGGGAGAGCGGCGCCATGCTGTTAACCCACTGCTGCTAAATAAGCCGTCTTGGTGGTCTGAGCCCACCCTAGGTTTGCGCGTCACACGTAACGACTACAAAGCTTTTACCTTGCTCAGATACCGACGCGCACTGCACAGCTGCTTTGCTCGGCTGGCGGTTCTGCTGCGGGTTCTGGGGGATGAGGCACCAGCGACTCGGGCCAGCGTGCAAAATGCAGCCCGGTAATCCGATTCAGTCGCTCCAGCGCTTCTTGCGGATCGCGTTGATGCAAGTGGATCACCTTGCCATGAGTGGCTTCGCTAAAACGTTCAATTGTCATGCAACGCCTTCAATTCCCATCAATTCCGCTAACCTGATTGCAATCTGCCATAACGATTGCCAAAAGCGTGCCAGCCTCCTTGCGCCCTACTGCAAGACTTACCGTTACCAATGCTTGTAGCTGGATACCGACGCCACGCCGCAAACTGACGCTTTTTGTCACTCGGTAACCGGGTTCAACCAGTCTGCCAGACTGCCATCGAACAACACTGCCTGCTCCTCATGCAGCCGCTCCAGCGCCTGGCGCAGCGCTGGATACCAGGGCTCATCGAGCTGCTCCGGCAACTGGCTGAGTTGTGGCAGCGGCCAGGGACTGCGGCTCAACAGCAGCTTCAGGCTGTAATGATCGAGATCACGGATCAACACCCAGGCCCCCGCAGTGGTCGGCGCGACCAACTGTTGCTGTTCGAGGAACTCGAGCACCTCCTCCCACTCATGCTCCGGCAACTGCCAGCCCAGGCGCTGCACATCGCGATGACGTACTTTCAGGCCCGACTGCTGACGCGCATAAAACACCCGCAAGATCCCCATCACCACCAACAACCGCGGTATGGCGAGCTTGCGCCACTGATGCGATGAGCTCAGGTTGCAGACCAATTCAGCACCAAACAAAACGATCAACCAGGACAGGTAGATCCACAACAGGAACAACGGCACCGTGGCAAAGGCCCCGTAAATCAACTGATAACCCGGAAACCGCTGCACATAGAGCCCGAACAGCGCTTTAGCCACCTCGAACAACACGGCGGTGAACAACCCGCCCAACAGCGCATGCTGAACCGGCACTCGCGCATTGGGTACCGTGGCATAGAGCAAGGTAAAGGCCGCCACGCTGAATAACAGTGGCGCGAAACTCAACAAGGTTTTTGCGCCAATCAGCGCATCAGGCCCGGAGAGCAACGACAGCGAAGCGATATAGGTACTGACCGCGAAGCCGGCGCCGAGCAGGATTGGCCCCAGACTCAAAATCGCCCAATACAGCAGAAAACTCGAGGCGCCCCGGCGCGGCTGACGTACCCGCCAGATCGTATTGAAGGCCCTTTCAATGGTTACCAGCATCAGAAAGGCGGTAACCGCCAGCACCACCACGCCAATCCAGGTCAACTGACGGGCTTGGGCTGTGAAATTGCGCAGGTACTCCTGGACCATTTCCCCGGCCGAGGGGACGAAGTTTCGGAAAATAAACGTCTGGATCTGCTCGCCCGTGCCCTGAAATGCCGGCACGGCAGAGAGCATGGCGAAGGTCACGGTCATCATCGGCACCACCGCGAACAGCGTGGTGTAGGTCAACGCGGCGGCATTGTTGGCGCCGCGATCAGCGAGAAAGCGCTGCAGTAGGAAGCGCCAGAATTCCAACCAGTCATTCAAGCGCTGACGCATGCCCACTCCTTAGCGATTAGCCAACTGGCCCCATAGCAGACCACAAACACACCGCCCTGTTCAGACTAGGACGCCGACGCGGTTAGAATAGCCGCCACCTGCCGCAAGATGCGACCCGCATATGACCGATCTGACGCTCTATCACAATCCTCGCTGCTCGAAATCCCGTGGCGCCCTGCAACTGCTCGAAGAGCGCGGCCTGACGCCGACCATCGTGCGTTACCTGGAAACCCCGCCCAGCGCCGCCCAATTAAACGACTTGCTCGGCAAACTCGGGATCGGCGCCCGGCAACTGCTGCGCAGCGGCGAAGACGAATACCGCACGCTGAACCTGGCCGACCCCGGCCTGAGCGAGGCGCAATTGATCGAGGCCATGGTCGCCCACCCGAAACTGATCGAGCGGCCGATCCTGATCGTCGGCAGCAGAGCGATAATCGGCCGGCCGCCGGAGAAAGTCCTGGAGATCCTGCCGTGAACGCAGCCTATATTCTGGTGCTGTATTACAGCCGCCACGGCGCCACTGCCGACATGGCCCGACAGATTGCCCGTGGCGTGGAAATGGCCGGCCTGGAGGCGCGCCTGCGCACGGTACCGGCAATCTCCAGCGAGTGTGAAGCGGTAGCCCCGCAGATTCCCGCCGAAGGCGCGCTGTACGCCAGCCTCGACGACCTGAAGAATTGCGCGGGCCTGGCCCTGGGCAGCCCGACACGTTTCGGCAATATGGCGGCGCCGCTGAAATACTTCCTCGACGGCACCAGCAGCCTGTGGCTGAGCGGCGGCCTGGTCGACAAACCAGCGGGCGTATTCACCTCCACTGCCAGCCTGCACGGCGGCCAGGAAACCACCCTACTGTCGATGATGCTGCCATTGCTGCACCACGGCATGCTGATTACCGGCCTGCCCTACAGTGAGTCCGCGCTGCTCGAGACCCGCGGCGGCGGCACGCCTTACGGCCCCAGCCACCATGCTGGCGCCGACGGCAAGCGCGCCCTCGACGAACATGAAATATCCCTCTGCCGCGTACTGGGTCAGCGCCTGGCGCAGACTGCGATGAAACTGGAGACAGCCCGTGGCTAAAACCCCCAAACCCCTGCCGTCACTCGACTGGCTAAAGCCGCGCATGGCCGTCAGCCGCGCCATAAGCCTGCTGAGTTTCATGGCCCTGGCGGTGTTGCTGCTGGTATGGAACCTGATGTTCGCCGAGATACCGGACAAACTGCTGTGGGTGATCCTGGCCTTCCAGCTGGCGCCTTTGCTACTACTCGCCCCTGGCCTGATCCTCGGCAACGCCCGCGCCCACGCCTGGACCTGCTTCGTGGTCAATCTGTACTTCATTCAGGGGGTACTGGCCGCCTTCGATCCGTCCAAGGCACTGTTTGGCTGGGCGCAAACCCTGCTTAGTGTCTGCCTGTTCTGCGCCGCGCTGATGTATACCCGCTGGTGCTTCCAGTACGACCGCAAGCTCGCCGGAGAGAATTGAGACCCGCAATAGATCCGAGAAACCTGGGCTGATTCGCCGGATGAGTTGCGCCAAGATCGCGACCCGTAGGCTGGGTTAGCGGCGCCTGCCACCGGCGTAGCGGCAATACGGGCCCGGAGCGCCGCGTAATCCAGCATCGCAGCGGCAGCTTCCCACAATGCCAGACGGGGTTTGCCGGCGGATGCCTACCAGCCCAGAATTTCTTTAAGAAAGGGAATGGTCAGCTTGCGCTGGGCTTGCAGGGAGGCCTGATCCAATCGCTCGAGCAACTCGAACAACGCGCTCATGCTGCGCTCGCCCCGCGTCAGGATAAAGCGGCCGACTTCATCACTGAGGTGCAGGCCGCGGCGCGATGCGCGCAGCTGCAGGGCGCGCAACTTGTCTTCATCGGACAGTGACTGCAACTGGAAGACCAGCGCCAAGGTCAGGCGCGACTGCAGGTCGGCCAGCTTGACCGGCAGCTCGCGCGGCGAACTACTGGCGGCCAGAAGCAAACGCCGGCCGCTGTCGCGCAAGCGGTTGAACAGGTGAAACAGGGCTTCTTCCCACTCGCTAAGCCCGGCAACGGCATCCAGGTCATCGAGGCAGACCAGTTCGAACTGTTCCAGGTTGTCCAGCATATTCGGGCCGTGCTCTACCAACTCAGCCAGCGGCAGATAAACCGCGGGCTCGCCGAGCTGCTCGAAACGCAGACAGGCCGCCTGGAGCAGGTGGGTACGGCCCACCCCCGCACCGCCCCAGAGGTAGATCAGGCTTTCCGCCCAGCCAGCATCCGCCTCGCACAGGCGCTCGACGTAGCCAAGCGCCGCGGCATTGGCACCGGGATAGTAGTTGGCAAAGGTGGCGTCATCACGCAGACGCACGCCTAAAGGTAGTTGAATGGGTCTCATGCAGGGCTGGGCGGCTCGTCTGAAGCGCTGGGGGGTTCCCCATAAAGATCGGAAAGTTTATACAAATCATGTGCATGGCGCACTAAAACCATAATCACCGCGGCCACCGGCAGGGCCAGGAGCACGCCAGTGAAGCCGAACAGCTGTCCGCCGGCCATGATCGCGAAGATCACCGCCACTGGATGCAAGCCAATGCGGTCGCCGACCAGCCAGGGCGTCAGCAACATACCTTCGAGCATCTGGCCGACGCTGAACACGGCGGCAATCGCCAGCAATGGATAGAAATCGCCACCGAACTGGAACAGGCCGGCGGTCAATGCCGCGCCGATCCCCACCACCACGCCCAGATACGGCACGATGCTGGCCAAGCCGGCCAACAAACCGATCAACAGCCCCAGTTCCAGTCCGATCAGCATCAAGCCGACGGCATACATCACCCCCAACGCCAGCATCACCAGCAGCTGCCCGCGCAGGAAGGCGCCGAGCACTTCGTGACACTCGCTGGCCAGTTTCACCACCAGACCTTCACGGGTGCGCGGCAACAAGCCACGCAATCTGGCGACCATCAGGTCCCAATCGCGCAGCAGATAAAAGCTGACCACCGGGATCAGCAGCAGATTGACCAGCCAAGCCAGCAGGGCCAAGCCCGAGGCAGTGGCCTTCGATAGCAGCATGCCGAGAATGTCGGTGGTCTGACCCAGGTGCTCGGAAAATGCCGCCTTGAGCTGATCGAAACGCCAGAAACCGCTATGTAGCCCCAACTTGGCCTGCACCCAAGGCAACGCCTGGTGCTGCGTCCAGTCGAGCATTTGTGGGGCCAGTTCGTAGAGGCGCATCAATTGTTTGCCGAGCATCGGCACCAGCACCAGCAGCAAAATCGCCAGGATCAGACTGAACAGAGCGAAGACCACGATCACGCCCCAAGTGCGCGAAAGCTTCCAGCGCTCGAGCCGATCGACCAGCGGATCGCCCAGATAGGCCAACAGCACGCCAATCAGGAACGGCGAGAGAATCGGTTGCAACTGATACAGCAGCCAGCCGAGCAAGAGCAGCCCAGCTATCCATAGCCAGCGACGTGAATCAATCATGCTCAACCCTCGATGGTGCAACCAGACAATCTGCAGGCCATGAAAGCCTGCAAGTGAACGTACAAACTGGCGTTTCACACGGCATCCGTCGGCAAATTTCCAGCGGCTTACCCCGTATCCGGCGGCAGTCTACCAGCGAAAACGCAGCACATCGTCACGCCGTAACACCTGAGGCGCCGGCTCGCCGGTCGGCTGTTGCGGCGACGGGCTGGCATCAACTGGCTGGGGGGCATCCGTCACTTCCTGCAACTGCACCAGCGCCAGCTGCGCGCGCAACTGCTCGGCACTGGCCTTGACGCGATAGATCAGGCGGTCACCCTCGACCTTGAGCAACTGCGCAGCCAAGGGCGCGAGAATGCGCTGCAGCTCGGCATAGCGCGCCAGGTCGGCGCCCTGCACTTCCAGGGTCAGGCTGGATGCAGCGCCCGGTGCAACCACATAGCGTTGTGCCAGCCGCTCGCTCACCATCAACAGCACCGCATCGGCCAATGCCGCTTGATCGGCGCCCTTGGCCTTGCCTTGCTCGCGCACATCGCCCAACCACAGACGCCATTGGGCCTGCCACTGACCGTTATCTTCACGCGCCTGCACGGCCAGCAGGGCATCGGCGGCATAACGCTCGGACGCCGTACGCAGCGCCTCTGGCTCGGCCGCGCCAAGGTTCTCGGCGGTTGCCAGCAATTGCTCGCTCAAGTCGGCGATCGGCAAGCGTAGCGGCAGCCCACGGTGTTGCGCCGCCTGACGCAACGGCGCGGCGCTACTCTGGCCATCACCGACCAGGCTCGAACCGTCGCTGGCATCATTCAACCACCAGGCTAGAAGCGCCGGACGATTGGCCCCCCACAGCGACAACCCGGCTTGGCGCAGACTGCGGTCGGTGCTGACGGGATCGAAATCCACCAGCAAGCTGTCCTCGGCATAGCCATACTGGCTGATGATCTGCTGTGGATCCTTGCGCAACTCGGCCAGCGCCGGGCTCTTCACCGCCTCAGGGTCACCAGTCAAGCGCAGCACCAGGGTCTGCAGGGCGCGACCCAGGGCAGCGTCACGCTCCTCCGGCTGCTGGCTGGCAACCGGCTCGCGCACCTGGTACAGGTCACTCACCGTTGCCGCCTCGCTGGACAGGCTGAACAGTGGCAGGCTGAGGATTAACAGACGAGCGATCAGGCGCATGGGTAGGTTCTCGACAGACGGAAGGCGGCGGGCAGGCCGTAGTACAAGCCTTATACCTTAAACAGCCGCCCGCGCCCCGGCAACCACCGCACGGCGCGGGTGGCCGCTGCCCGGCAAGCCTGATAAAATCGCGCGCCTTCGCAGACCGACCGCCGCAGCGCCGGTGCACATCCGATATTCCCCTTAAAGGCCTGGATCTATGAGCAAGCAACCCTCCATCAGCTACAAGGACGCAGGTGTAGACATCGACGCAGGCGAAGCCCTGGTCGAACGCATCAAAAGCGTGGCCAAACGCACTGCGCGTCCAGAAGTCATGGGGGGCCTGGGCGGCTTCGGCGCTCTTTGCGAGATCCCGGCGGGTTACAAGCAACCGGTTCTGGTGTCCGGCACCGACGGCGTCGGCACCAAACTGCGCTTGGCGCTGAACCTCAATCGACACGACAGCATCGGCCAGGATCTGGTCGCCATGTGCGTCAACGACCTGGTGGTGTGTGGCGCCGAGCCGTTGTTCTTCCTCGATTACTACGCCACCGGCAAACTCAATGTCGACGTGGCCGCCACCGTGGTCACCGGCATCGGCGCCGGCTGCGAACTGGCCGGCTGCTCGCTGGTCGGTGGCGAAACCGCGGAAATGCCGGGCATGTACGAAGGTGAAGACTACGACCTGGCCGGTTTCTGTGTCGGCGTGGTGGAAAAAGCCGAGATCATCGACGGCTCCAAGGTCGCCAACGGCGACGCCCTGATCGCCCTGCCGTCCTCCGGCCCGCACTCCAATGGCTACTCGCTGATCCGCAAGATCATCGAAGTCGCTGGCGCCGATATCGAAACCATCCAGCTCGACGGCAAGCCACTGACCGACCTGTTGATGGCACCGACGCGCATCTACGTCAAACCGCTGCTCAAGCTGATCAAGGACACCGGCGCGGTCAAGGCCATGGCCCACATCACGGGCGGCGGCTTGCTCGACAACATCCCGCGCGTGCTGCCGGACGGCGCCCAGGCCGTGGTCGACGTGGCCAGCTGGACACGCCCGGCGGTATTCGACTGGCTGCAGGAACAAGGCAATGTCGATGAAACCGAGATGCACCGCGTGCTCAACTGCGGCGTCGGCATGGTTATCTGCGTGGCCCAGGATCACGTCGAACTCACCCTCAAGACCCTGCGCGATGCCGGCGAGCAGCCATGGCTGATCGGTCAGATTGCGGCTGCCGCCGAAGGCGCCGAGCGGGTCGTGCTGAACAACCTGAAGCGCCATTAATGCCGACTGCCTGCAATGTAGTGGTGCTGATCTCCGGCTCCGGCAGCAACCTGCAGGCGCTGATCGACAGCAGCCAGGCGGGCGCTGACTCTTTCAAAAGCAGCCCGCTGCGCATCCGCGCGGTGATTTCCAACCGCGCCGACGCCTATGGCCTGGAACGCGCGAAGGCTGCCGGTATCGATACCTGTGTGCTCGACCACAAAGCCTTTGCCGGCCGTGAAGCCTTCGATGCGGCACTGATCGAGGCCATCGACGCCTTCGAGCCGCAGCTGGTGGTGCTGGCCGGTTTCATGCGCATCCTCAGCAGCGACTTCGTCCGCCACTACGGCGGACGCCTGCTCAACATCCACCCCTCGCTGCTGCCCAAATACAAGGGCCTGCATACCCACCAGCGGGCACTCGAGGCGGGCGACAGCGAGCATGGCTGCAGCGTGCACTTCGTCACCGAGGAACTCGATGGTGGCCCTCTGGTCGTACAAGCAGTGATCCCGGTAGAGTCGCACGACTCACTCACCAGCCTGATGCAACGGGTACACGAGCAGGAACACCTGATCTACCCGCTGGCCGTGCGCTGGTTCGCCGAAGGCCGCTTGCGTCTGGATGCGCAAGGCGCAATGCTGGATGGCCAGCCACTGCCGAACACCGGTCACCTGATCCGCACCTAGGAGATACCATGCGTCGCGCCTTACTGTTCGCCCTCGCCTTATTCAGCCTGCCGGCCCTGGCCAGCGAGTTGACGCCGTTCTCCGCCAGCTATACCGCCGACTGGAAACAACTGCCAGTCAGTGGCACTGCGGAGCGCAGCCTAAAAGCTCTGGACAACGACCGTTGGCAGCTCAGCTTCGAAGCCTCCATGCTGGTCGCCGGCCTCAGTGAACAGAGCACCTTCCGCCTGGACAAGACAGCCTTCCTGCCATTGACCTATCGCTTCGAACGCAATGGCCTGGGCAGAGGCAAGAAAATCGAACAGGACTTCGATTGGGCCGGCAAGCGCGTGACCGGCAGCGACCGCGGCAACCCGGTGAGCTTTCCGCTCAATCGCGGTCTGCAGGACAAATCGACCTATCAGCTGGCGCTGCAGCATGACGTTGCCGCCGGCAAGAAAAGCATGAGTTACCAGGTGGTCGACGGCGACGAAATCGAGACCTACGACTTCCGCGTCCTCGGCGAAGAAGTCGTGCGCACCAAAGCCGGGCAGATTGACGCGATCAAGGTCGAGCGTGTGCGCGATCCGACGCAAAGCAGCCGCAAAACCATACTCTGGTTCGCCAAGGACTGGAGCTACCTGCTGGTCCGCCTGCATCAGGTCGAAAAAGACGGCAAGGAATACCAGATCATGCTCAAGGAAGGCACGGTCGACGGCAAAGCGGTCGAAGGCCGACGCGACTGACGTTCAGGTAACGAACAAGCCGGGCATTGCCCGGCTTTTTCATGCCCCGGATTACAGCCGGCTACGGCACGGGCTAGACGGCATGAGCACACAGGATGTGCGCACCGCGGGCAGAAGACCGCTGGTGCGCACGGCAGCGTTTACCACATCAGATCATCCGGCACCTGGTAGGCGGCGTATGGATCGTCGGCATCCGCGGCTTCGGTCGGGGTATTGAGCAAGATCACCCGCTGCGGATCACGTTCCTGAATTTTCAGGGCCGCCTCGCGCGGGATCACTTCATAACCGCCGCCGCTGCGCACGATGGCCAGCGAGCCGCTACTGAGTTTGTCGCGCATCAGCTTGTTCACCGACAGGCGCTTGACCTTCTTGTCGTCGACGAAATTGTAGTAATCCTCGGTGGTCAGTTTGGGCAGGCGAGACACTTCGATCAGTTGCTTGATCTGCGCTGCACGGGCCTTCTGCTCGACCTTTTCCTGTTGCTGACGATTGAGTTCCTGATCGCGCGCGGCCTTCTCGGCCATGGCCTGCTGAGCGGCGAGCTTTTGCGACTCGTCCTTCTCGACCTGGCCCTTGTGCTGCAGTCGCTGCTGCTTCTGCTTATCCTTGCTAACCTGCTTGGCCTGCTTTTCGTTAACCAGTCCGGCTTTGAGCAACTGATCGCGTAGTGAGATCGCCATAACGTACCTATACCCAACAAACGATAAATGTAGGGTGGATCGGACCGCGAAGGTGCAACCCACCAGAATCTCCACATCCCAGACGGTGCTGGAAACCACAACAGCCAATTAGTCGGCTGCTTGTTGCTTTTCCAACTTCTTGGCTTCGCCCCAGAGCGCATCCAGTTCTTCCAGGTCGCAATCTTCCATGGCTCGCCCTGCTTCGCGCAATGCCTGTTCGATAAAACGAAAGCGCTGCTCGAACTTGCCGTTGGCGGCACGCAGCGCCGACTCAGGGTCGACCTTGAGGTGACGGGCAAGATTGGTCACTACGAACAGCAAATCACCGACCTCCTCGGCAATTGCCTGCGGGTCATTTTCGCTCATGGCCTCGAGCACTTCATCCAGCTCTTCACGCACCTTGTCCACCACCGGCAAGGCCTCGGGCCAGTCGAAACCGACCTGGGCCGCGCGCTTCTGCAATTTGACCGCACGGCTCAGGGCCGGCAAGGCATTGGGTACATCGTCGAGCAACGACAGCTGCTCGGG
The DNA here is from genome assembly GCF_035621475.1 of Pseudomonas paeninsulae. Lineage (NCBI taxonomy): Bacteria > Pseudomonadati > Pseudomonadota > Gammaproteobacteria > Pseudomonadales > Pseudomonadaceae > Pseudomonas > Pseudomonas paeninsulae. Next base: position 1,665,947 of record NZ_CP141799.1, on the reverse strand, counting down.
CGCGGCAGCCTTCTCGGCGCGCTCTTCGGCCTTGAGCTCTTCCCAGCGCTGCTTGACCGCCGCCTCTTTAAGCTTGGATGTGTCGGGGGCGCCATACAGATCGCCATCGACAAACACATGGGGGTGACGACGAATCAACTTGCGGGTGATGCCATCGACCACCTCGGCAAACTCGAAACGCCCCTCCTCCCGTGCCAACTGGCTGTAATACACCACCTGAAACAGCAGATCGCCCAACTCGCCCGGCAAATGCTCGAAGTCGCCGCGCTCGATGGCGTCCGCCACTTCGTAGGCCTCTTCGATGGTGTAGGGCACGATGCTCGCGTAGGACTGCTTGAGATCCCACGGGCAGCCGTGTTGCGGGTCGCGCAGGCGGGCCATCAGGTGCAACAGGTCGTTGAGTTGGTACATGGAAATTTCCGATTCAATCGCAGGGGATGCCGCTTCGTCCCGCCTGCGCGACTATAAACAATCGATCCTGAGCGTCGCGAGCGAAGGCCAGACAAGGCGAAGGCGAGATGAAAAAGCGGAGTTGGCTTTTGCCAATGAGCATTTTTCATCTCGCCTTCAACGCCGTATGGCCGAGCGCAGCAGCTCAGGAAGCCCGGTGACGGCGGGCCTCGATAATATTCGGCAACTGCGAGATGCGCCCGAGCAAGCGTCCCAGAGCGTCCAGCCCAGGGATCTCGACGGTGATCGACATCGTTGCGGTGTTGTCTTCCTTGTTCGAGTGGGTGTTGACCGCCAGCACGTTGAGCTTCTCGTTGAGTAGCACCTGGGTGACGTCGCGCAGCAGTCCGGAACGGTCATACGCACGAATGACCACATCCACCGGGTAGGTCTGTACTGGCACCGGCCCCCAATTGACCTGAATGATCCGCTCCGGTTCGCGCCCGGCCAGTTGCAGCACCGAGGCGCAATCCTGGCGGTGGATGCTCACCCCGCGACCGAGGGTGATGTAGCCGACGATCGGGTCGCCCGGCAACGGCTTGCAACACCCGGCCACCTGCGTCAGCAGGTTGCCGACTCCCTGGATCTGGATATCGCCGCGCTTGCTCGGCTTGAAGCCCGTGGCCTTGCGCGGGATCAGCTCGAGCTGCTCGCTGCCGCGCTCCGGCTCGACCAACTGCTGCGCCAGATTGATCAGGTGGGCCAGGCGCAGGTCGCCGGCACCGAGGCTGGCGAACAGGTCTTCGGCATTTTTCAGGTTGGCCTTCTCGGCCAGTTTCTCGAAGTCCACATGCGGCAGCGCCAGACGGCCCAGCTCGCGCTCGAGCATGGCCTTGCCGGCGGCGACGTTCTGGTCGCGGTCCTGCAACTTGAACCAGTGGACAATCTTTGCCCGCGCCCGCGAGGTGGTGACATAACCCAGGTTGGAGTTCAGCCAGTCACGGCTTGGCGTGCCGTGCTTGCTGGTAATGATTTCTACCTGCTCACCGGTTTGCAGACTGTAGCTGAGCGGCACGATACGTCCATTGATCTTCGCGCCACGGCAGTTATGGCCGATCTCGGTGTGCACCCGGTAGGCGAAATCCAGCGGCGTAGAGTTTTTCGGCAGGTCGATGGCGTGACCGTCCGGGGTGAACACATAGACCCGGTCCGGCTCGATATCGACGCGCAACTGATCGGCCAGCCCACCGATATCACCCAGTTCCTCGTGCCACTCGAGCACCTGACGCAACCAGGAAATCTTCTCTTCGTAATGGTTGGAGCCGGATTTGACATCGGTGCCCTTGTAGCGCCAATGCGCACAGACACCCAGCTCGGCCTCCTCGTGCATGGCGTGAGTACGGATCTGTACCTCCAGCACCTTGCCTTCCGGACCGAGTACCGCAGTGTGCAACGAGCGATAGCCGTTTTCCTTGGGGTTGGCGATGTAGTCGTCGAACTCCCTGGGAATGTGCCGCCAGAGGGTGTGCACGATGCCCAGCGCGGTGTAGCAATCGCGCACCTCTGGCACCAGCACGCGGACCGCACGCACGTCATAGATCTGGCTGAATTGCAGGCCCTTTTTCTGCATTTTCCGCCAGATCGAATAGATGTGCTTGGCCCGCCCGCTGATATCGGCCTTGACCCCGGTGGCTTCCAGCTCCAGGCGCAGGTGGCCCATCACATCATTGATGTACTGCTCACGATCCAGCCGACGCTCATGCAGCAGCTTGGCGATCTGCTTGTACTGCTCGGGCTCCAGATAGCGGAAGGACAGGTCTTCCAGCTCCCACTTGATATGGCCGATGCCTAGACGGTGCGCCAGCGGCGCATAAATATCGAAGACTTCGCGGGCCACACGCTCACGTTTCTCGTCGTCGGCATGCTTGACCGCGCGGATTGCACAGGTCCGTTCGGCCAGCTTGATCAGCGCCACGCGCACGTCATCGACCATCGCCACCAACATCCTGCGCAGGTTTTCCACCTGGGCCTGGGAGCCGAGTACCAGCGAGTCGCGCGGATTGAGGCTGGCGCTGATCGCCGCCATGCGCAGCACGCCGTCGACCAGCTTGGTCACCACGGGGCCGAAGCGCTGCTCCACCGCGGCCAGGGTCACCTTGCCCTCACGTACGCCACGGTAGATGACCGCGGCAATCAGGGAGTCCTGATCGAGCTTGAGGTCGGCGAGAATCTCCGCGATCTCGAGGCCGGCGCGGAAGCTGGAAGCACCTTCCGACCATAGATTCTGTGCGGCGTTAGCCTGCTGCTCGGCCTCGCGGGCGAACTCGCAGGCGTCGAGCAAGGCATCGTGCTCCAGCGCCGGGTCGACGCTGAGTACATGGGCCAGCCAGGCCTCTAGGTTGATGCTGCCGTCATCGTTGATCGGCTGGTGCGCTCTAACCTGAACCATCTTGCTTACCTTCCCTAGGGTGCGCGCCACGCACACCAAACAGTCGCCGGATTTCTTCGACCCGGTCGGTTTAACCACTTTAAGGCACAATCCTTATGCGCCCCTGCACAGCGTAGATAAGGGCTGATGACGCCAAAGCCAAGTGCTTTGGCTGGCCGTTCATCCCTAGCTACGCTCTTTCAACCTATTGCCTGACAAACAACGCCATCGCCTCGACATGCGCCGTTTGCGGAAACATATCGAGGATGCCGGCCTTTTCCAGCCGATAACCCTGCGCCAGCAACTCGGCGCTGTCACGCGCCAGCGTAGTCGGGTTGCACGACACATAGACCAGGCGCTTGGCGCCCAGTGCGCCAATCTGCCTGACCACCTGCAACGCACCATCACGCGGCGGGTCGAGCAGCACGGCGGCAAAACCGCCTCGCGCCCAGCCACTCTCGATCAGCGGATTCGCCAGGTCGGCCTGGAAAAAATGCAGGTTGTCGATGCCGTTGCTCGCCGCATTCTGCGCCGCCCGCTCGACCATCGCCTGCACCCCCTCCACCGCCACTACTTCACGCGTCAGGCGCGCCAGCGGCAAGGCGAAATTACCCAGACCGCAGAACAGATCCAGTACCCGTTCATCCGCCTGCGGAGCCAGCCAGTCCAGCGCCTGGGCGATCATCGCCTCGTTCACCGGCGCATTGACCTGAACAAAGTCGCCGGGCCGATAGGCCAACTGCAAATCCCAGCGCTGCAGGCGGTAGCCCAGGCTTTGCTCTGGCTCGAACGGCTGCGGCTCACCGATACCATGCAGCCAGAGTTGCGCATCATGGGCCACGCAGAACGCCTGCAAGCGCGCCAGATCGGCCTCGCCAAAGGCGGCAGTGTGACGCACCAAGACAGCGCTGGCACTGCCATGGAATAACTCGACATGGCCAATGGCCTGGGGGCTATCCAGCTCAGCCAAGACCGCCGGCAACGCGCGCAGAATCGGCTGCAAGGGCGGGACCAGCACCAGGCAATCGACGATGGCGACGATGTCCTGGCTGGCCGCCGCGCGAAAGCCAACGTCCAGTCGTTTGTGTTTGACGTCCCAGCGCACGGCGATGCGCGCGCGGCGACGGTAGGCGAACTCCGGCCCGACCAATGGTGGTGCCCACTCATCCGGTTGCAAGTCAGCCAACCGGCTGAACTGTTCGCTGAGCATGCGCTGCTTGAGGGCCAACTGATCGGCATGGCTCATGTGCTGGACGCTGCAACCGCCACAGATGCGCGCATGGACACAAGGTTCCACCCGCCGCTCGGGGCTGGCGCTGAGAATCCGCTCGCTGCGGGCCTCGACCACCTGACTGCGTGCGCCCAGCACCCGGGCTTCGACCTGCTCGCCGGGCAGGGCGCCGCTGACGAACCAGGTGCGCCCCTCGACAAAGGCAATGCCGCGACCATCGTTGGCCAACCGTTCGATGTTGAGCTTCTGCTTCTTGCCGACCGGTATTTGCGCCGCGCGCACGCCGCCACTGGGCTGGAAGCGTAAACCGCTGATTTTCTTGGCCATCAGAGCTCCGGCGTGTCGTACACGCCCGTCGACAGGTAGCGATCGCCGCGATCGCAGATGATCGCCACCATCACCGCGTTTTCCACTTCAGCCGACAGGCGCAGCATCGCCGCCACCGCCCCACCGGAGGACACGCCGCAGAAGATGCCTTCTTCACGCGCCAGACGGCGCGTCGCATCCTCGGCTTCGCGCTGGGCCATGTCGATAATCCGGTCAACGCGGCTGGCCTGGTAGATCTTCGGCAGATACTCCTCGGGCCAGCGGCGGATACCGGGAATGGTCGCGCCTTCCATCGGCTGCAAACCGACGATCTGCACCTGCGGGTTCTGCTCCTTGAGGTAGCGCGATACCCCCATGATAGTCCCGGTGGTACCCATGGAACTGATGAAGTGGGTGATCTGCCCCTGGGTCTGGCGCCAGATTTCCGGGCCAGTACCTTGATAGTGCGCCTCGGGGTTGTCGCCATTGGCGAACTGATCGAGCACCTTGCCGCGCCCCCCGCGCTCGAGACTGTCGGCCAGGTCGCGAGCCCCTTCCATGCCCTCCTCGCGCGACACCAGCACCAACTCGGCACCGTAGGCGGTCATCGCCGCCTTGCGCTCGGCGGTGGAGTTGTCCGGCATGATCAGGATCATCTTGTAACCCTTGATCGCCGCGGCCATCGCCAGGGCAATACCGGTGTTACCGGAGGTGGCCTCGATCAGGGTATCGCCGGGGTGGATATCGCCGCGCAACTCGGCCCGGTTAATCATCGACAGCGCCGGCCGGTCCTTCACCGAGCCAGCAGGATTGTTACCTTCCAGCTTCAACAGCAAGGTATTGGACGTATTGCCGGGCAGGCGCTGCAAACGCACCAGCGGAGTGTTGCCGACGCAATCGGCGATAGTAGGGTATTGCAAGGTCATGGCGGCGATCAGGTCCAGGTAGCTGGAAGGGTCCCTATGATAGCGGCAAACGGGCAGTGGCCATAACCGCCGATGGGCCGCCTTGTTGCAGCATGCTGCCAGGGCGACGCCACTGTTGTTCCGTCAAGACCAGCCGCTACACTGCCAGCTTGAGTTCAGCCAACAGGCAACGAGGAAGGAAATTTGTGTTCAAGGATCTAGGCATTAAAGGCCGTGTGCTCATGCTCACCCTGCTGCCCACCAGCCTGTTGGCACTGGTGCTGGGTGGTTATTTCACCTGGGTGCAACTGTCTGATCTGCAGGCGCAACTGCTGCAACGCGGGCAGATGATCGCCGAACAACTGGCGCCGCTGGCAGCGCCCGCCTTGCAACAGCATGACGCCGCCCTGCTGCAACGCATTGCCACGCAGACACTCGAGCAGCCGGACGTAAGAGCCGTCAGCTTCCTCGGCGTTGAGCGCGAGAGCCTGGTCCATGCTGGCCCGAGCATGCTCGATCAACCGCCCAGCGATGAGCCGAGCCAAATGGTCCGGCGCAGCAGTGCGGATGCCACACGCTTTCTCCTGCCAGTGCTGGCACAACATCTAACACTTACTGGCGAGCCGCTGACACAACCTGACAGCGACTTGCTCGGCTGGGTCGAGTTGGAGCTGTCACACCACGGCACCCTGCTCAAGGGCTACCGCAGCCTGCTTGCCAGCCTGCTGCTGATCAGCACCGGACTGATTGTCACCGCCCTGCTCGCCCTGCGCATGAGCCGCAGCATCAACGGACCCTTGCGGCAGATCAAATACAGCGTCGCCCAGCTCAAGGATGGTCACCTGCACACCCGCCTGCCACCACTCGGCAGCCATGAACTGGATGAACTGGCCTCGGGCATCAACCGCATGGCCGAATCCCTGCTCAACGCCCAGGAAGAGTTGCAGCACAGCGTCGACCAAGCCACCGAAGACGTACGGCAGAATCTGGAGACCATCGAGATCCAGAATATCGAGTTGGACTTCGCCCGCCGGGAAGCCCTGGAGGCCAGCCGGATCAAATCCGAATTCCTCGCCAACATGAGCCACGAAATCCGCACCCCACTCAACGGCATTCTCGGCTTCACCAACCTGCTGCAGAAAAGCGAGCTGACCCCACGCCAACAGGATTACCTGGGCACCATTGAAAAATCCGCCGATAGCCTGCTTGGAATCATCAATGAGGTGCTCGACTTCTCCAAGATCGAGGCCGGAAAGCTGATCCTGGAAAACATCCCCTTCAACCTGCGCGACCTGCTGCAAGACACCCTGACCATTCTCGCCCCAGCCGCCCATGAAAAACGCCTGGAGCTGCTCAGCCTGGTCTACCGCGACACGCCACTGACGCTGCTCGGCGACCCGCAGCGGCTCAAGCAGATCCTCACCAACCTGGTCAGCAACGCGATCAAGTTCACCCGTGAAGGCAGCATCGTCATGCGCGCCATGCTCGAAGACGACAACGCCGACCGCGCCCAACTGCGCATCAGCGTGCGCGACACCGGTATCGGCCTGTCCAACGAAGACCTGCGCGCACTGTTCCAGGCCTTCAGTCAGGCCGACAATTCACTGTCGCGCCAGGCCGGCGGCACCGGCCTTGGCCTGGTGATATCCAAGCGCCTGATCGAGCAAATGGGCGGCGAGATCGGTGTCGACAGCACGCCTGGCGAGGGCTCGGAGTTCTGGATCAGTCTGAGCCTGCCGAAAGCCCGGGATGACGCCGAAGACCTGCCCCGCCCGCCACTGCTCGGTCGCCGCGCGGCCATCCTGGAAAGCCACGAGCTGTCACGCCAGGCCTTGCAGCATCAACTGGAAGATTGCGGCCTGCTGGTCAGCGCCTTCGACAATCTCGACAACCTGCTCGAGGCGGTCGCCAGCGCGCACCACAGCAGCCAACCGATGAGTATCGCCGTGCTCGGCGTCACCGCCCAGCACCTGCCGCCGGAGCGACTGGGCCAGCGCATCTGGGATCTCGAGCGCCTCGCCTGCAAGACCGTGGTGCTCTGCCCGACCACCGAACAGGCGCTCTATCACGAAGTACTGCCCGACGGACACAACCAGTTGCAGGCCAAACCCGCCTGCACACGCAAGCTGCAGCGCGCGCTGGCCGAACTGGTCAGCCCGCGCCAAGCACGCGCGGAAACCAGTCCGCCCGGGGCCAGCCGCCCACCGCGGGTGCTCTGCGTCGACGACAATCCGGCCAATCTGCTGCTGGTACAAACCCTGCTGGACGACATGGGCGCTCAAGTCAGCACCGCCAACAGCGGTTACGAAGCCCTGGAAAAATACCAGCAGCACAGCTTCGACCTGATTCTCATGGACGTGCAGATGCCTGGCATGGATGGCCGCCAAACCACCGAAGCGATTCGCCAGCATGAGGGCGAACACGGCCAGTCCCCCGTCCCCATAGTCGCCCTGACGGCCCATGCCCTGGCCAACGAAAAACGCGCCCTATTGCAAAGCGGCCTGGATGACTACCTGACCAAGCCCATCAGCGAACGGCAACTGGCCCAGGTCGTGCTCAAATGGACCGGGCTGGCGCTGCGCAACCAAGGCCCCGAGCAAACCAGCGAAAGCGCCAACGCAGACCGTGCCCTGCGGGTACTGGACAGCGAAGAAGGCCTGCGCCTGGCAGCTGGCAAAGCCGACCTGGCTGCCGACATGCTGAGCATGCTGCTGGCCGGGCTGCCGGCCGACCGCCAAGCCATCCGCCAGGCCCGCGGGGCGGGCGATCGTAATGCCCTGATCGAACGCGTGCACCGCCTGCACGGCGCGACCCGCTATTGCGGCGTACCACAACTGCGGGCCGCCTGTCAGCGCAGCGAAACCCTGTTGAAACAGAATGACCCCGTCGCGCCCAGCGCACTGGACCTGCTCGATGCCGCCATCGAACGATTGGCCAAAGAGGCGCAGATCAGTGCCTAGGCGCCTGATCGGTTAATCCGTTTATCCATGTTCCAGAGCCTTGCGGGAGGCCGTGACCGCTCGCGAAATGTACCCGACATTTTCCTACCCTCCCCACCCATGGGGGCGCCGGCGGCGCTTGCGGCATTTTCCACCTCCGGGTGGCTCGTGCGCCCCGCGGCGAATCCAGCCCACAGGACTGCCAGGCGGTACTGGCGCGGTGCAGGACAACCGAGGGCGGGCCACCCACAGATGCGGCTCAGACCGGCGAATTTGAGCTAACCAACTAACCGTACAGGCCACCTGGAGTCAGCATGCGAATCCTCTTTTTCAGTAGCAAGCCCTATGACAGCGACAGCTTTA